>JBIIOI010000091.1:0-17372 GCA_044337025.1 Planctomycetaceae bacterium | reverse complement strand
CGCGTTGTTCCAAGGCCTCGTTCATGCCGCCTGCATGGTCATCGTGCTCAGACGGTTGTAGAAAACGACCATCCGGCGGCGACCCGCTTGAAAGCCCTGCAAACAGGTTTTGAAACCGGCTCTAGTCGCTACGGATTAATCCGGTGCGTCGGAACCGGTCGACCGGGCTTAAAGCTTTGTAGTGTCGTGACAGTATGGCGGGCGCCCACTGCGGCGCAGGCGGCGGCGACTTCGGCTCGCACAAAGGTCTCTAACGCCTGCGGATCGGTGGCCACACGCGCATTGACGACCACGTTGGCCGACTTCGTTTGAGTCTTCGAGGCCAGTGAGAGTTCGGGACCGGTTTCGTTGGCGATCAGGTTGGCCACCGCGTAGCTGCCATCGCACAGGCCGATCGTCTTCAGGTGAGCCGCTTCCGCTCCCGACTCCTCGAACTGCTTATGCAGCCGAGTGATGAGATCGACGAGCAGGGCATCCAGATCGAACGCCTGATCTGATTCCACGTCGACCTGACTGTTGAGCCAGCCCAGCTCGGCTTCTCCTTCGGCATAGGTGTCATAGTCGACTTCCATGACCCGTTGGCCGAAGGCTCCGCGCTGGTCGAGCATCTCGGTCAGGGCCTCGAACCCGGCTCCCTCACGGGCTGACACACGCAGGATCGGTTGCTCGGGAAACTCTTTCCGCAGCAGCGTCTCCAGCTCTTCGATCTCAGCGGGAGACATCTCATCGATCCGGTTGATAATGATGAAGTCCGCTTCCTCGAGCTGCTTGCGGAAGATGTAGGCTGCTTTCGGTGAGAACCCCTTCTGCCCTTCCCCGCGCAGGATCTTGAGCCCGTGGCTGGGCTTGAGGATCACGCCATATGGAGCGACATCCAGCGGTTGCCCGTAAACCTGCACCAGCGGGCGAATCACCGTGGCCACGAGGTCCGTACAGCTGCCGACCGGCTCCGCCAGGATGATGTTCGGCAACTGCTCGGCACCGAGACCTTCGACAGTCGACGTCAGGGCGTTGAAATTGCAGCAGAAGCACGAGCCCGCCACCTCGCCGACATCAAACCCCTGCGAGCGGAGTGAATGCGTGTCGACCAAGTCGGTCGTCTGATCGTTCGTAACGATCCCGACTCGCAGCCCCTGACTCATGTAGTGCCGCGCCAGGCGTCCGACCGTCGTCGTCTTCCCCGCTCCCAGGAAGCCGCCAATCATGATGTAACGTGGGGTCATGGTGTCTCGTCGTTGCGGAACTGAATTGAGGTTCAGAGATTGTCCGAGCTACGGGTGCCGGAGCGAATCGATATCGGTGAAGGGTGACTTCACCGCTGGAGTCGATTCGAACTTGTGAGAGGTCATCCACGCAAACTTCGTCTCACTGGTATCGGAGGGATCGGGATCCGGGAGCGGCTCGCCGTCCGCCTCGGCATAGATCGTGCGGACCACAGCCACCTTGCGCGAGGCTTTCGGTACCAGATCATAGTCGGTCCCCTGCGTCTGCTTGAACCACGTGTTGTCGCGGAACCCGCTAACCAGTCGCTGGTGAGCCGTCTGCACCAGTTCGGACTTCTCGGCCCCTGACAACTTACCATCCGCTCGAATCGCTGCCGCCAGCTTCTGGGTCTCCGAGACATCGAAGCTGACCCAACCATACGGAGGCAGGAACGCCTCCAGCTTGCAGTGCGAGGGAGACGCCTTGGCAAAGGTATTGATCCCATACGTGACCCGCGTCGGCTGTTTCAGGAGCCGCCCCATGGCTGCACAGAATCCGTGGTAGTCACTGCAGTGCCCGGCCTTCTGGTCGAGGGCATGGAGCGAACTGGCCTTCAGCGACGCACGCTTGTGATCGTATTGAAAGTTCTGATCGGCATAGCGGATCACCTTCGACAGATCGAGCAGCGGGTTCGAGCGCTGCGGAACGATCTCGGCCAGTAGCTTGTCGAACCGGGCATCCGAAACGACCGCCTGGCTCTCGTTCCGCAGGTACGGAGCGAAGCTCTCCGGCCACTCAGCGACTGACTGCACCTTCTGCGGATCGAGGTCCCAGCGCAGTTCGGCCAGCCGGACATCCAGCTTGTGCCGGACGATCATGGCCCCTTGCGGGTTCGGGAACTCGAAGTAGGCAAACTTGTTGCCGAACAGTGGCTCGGTCGCGATCTGCGGCTCGATGGTCTCTGGAAAAGTCGAGAACTCAGACCGCTGCACCGTCTGAGTCGAGTCCGACTGCGGCACCGGAACCCAGACCCGCAGCAGCTTGGTTTTGTACGGAGCTGTGATTGTGACCACCAGTTCCACGGAGTGCGACACCGGGCTGACCTGCCGAGCCGAGTACGGCTGAGAGGGAGCCAGCGGCTCTGCAGCCTCGGCTGAAGCGACAGCCAAAGTGAGCAGGCAGAGAACGACCAGAGGGTGCGTATACGCCAGCATGATGGAATGCCTGGTGGAGAGTGCGAACTCATTCTAACTATCGTCAGAGTGTTCGCAAGCCGGGGACCAGGGGCGGCTGGGGAACGCGAACTCCGTCCATCGGCACGTCGCTACTCGACGCGTTGCAGGTACTCCCACACGGCGTCGAACTGCTTGGAGGCATCGCCTTCGTGGATCTGTGTGACCTTGGTCGTCTTCCCGTCCGCAGCTAGTTTGGGCATGCGCGTCCCGATGTCGTAGCGCGGCGGATCGAGGACCCAGCGGCGATAGAAGTCGTACCGCATCCGCTCCTTGGTCATCGTGAAGTTGATGCCGGGGGCGAGCAGCGTCTTCTCGTCACCGGTCGGTGGCTGATTCCCCAGCGCGTGACACTGGCGGCAATCGAGGGCATCCTTCTGGATCAGGCGGGCGCCCAGTTCGAGCCCCTGATGGAGGGGAGCGGGAGCCATCGGAACTCGGTCGAGGACTCCATGCTGCGCAGCGATCCCGGCGGCGAGCGTCTCGGCATATGCCGGAAACGCGGGCATCCGTGCCTTCAGCCACGGTCGCGGGCGAACGGTGACCTCCCCCTTCAAGAGCTTCGCTACCCACGCCTCGTGCAGCTTCTCTCCCGTCCAAGTCAGTTGAGGCAGCGTCTCGGGAGCCAGGCCGCTCTCACTCTCTTCGGTGATGAGTTCGGCCCGCGGACTATTGACGGAATCGCGCACATGACAAGCCGCGCAGTTCAGCCGCTTGAGCAACACCTCGGCCCGCTCCGGGAGTGACTCGGGCGAGGTCGCAAAGCCCGGAGCCTGCAGGAAGGCGGCGAGGGCCTTCCGCTGTGGGGCCGTGAGCAGATACCGAGGGGCAGACGCCGGTACAGCCTCCGCCAGACATCCCTTGTCGAGGTCACGGAACGACAGCGCGGATCGCAGTGCGAGCGGCGATTCGGCTTCACCCGGTTTGCCGTGGCAGGTGGTGCAGCCCTTGGCGTCGTACAGCTTCGCTCCGCGTGCGACATCGCCAGCGAGCGGCTTCGCGGATGCTGGCTGGGCCTCGCCGAGCAGCAGCTTCGCGAGCGCCGTGGCCTCCTCGCTGGAGAGCTTGAAGTCCGGCATCCGGGCGGTGCGGTGATACTTGTGCGGGGACTTCAGGTACTCGACTAAGCCGTCCGCGTGATACTTCTTGGAGACATGCTCGAGGGACCGGCGGCTGCGACCGACCTCAGGGCCGCTCCAGAGCGCGTCGGTTGTCAGAGTGTGGCAGCCGATGCAGCCGAGGTTCTCGAAGAGGGTCTGGCCGCTGAGTGAGCTGTCCGGGGCCTCACGGCCTCCGGCTCGCCCGTCTGTGGGCGGGAACAGATAGGCGAGGATGTCCTCGACGGCTTGCTGATCCTCGGCGCTCTTGGCATCGAACAGTTGGGGCATCGTCCGCTTGGTCGCGGACCAGACCTTCGCCAGTGCCTCCTGTTCTGCAGGAGCCGCTTCGCTCGGCACCGGTCGCAGCAAATGCGCCCGCACCCAATCGCTGCTGAGGCGATTCCCCAGATCCGTCAGCAGCCGTCCTTGCGTCAGATCCGAGGTCCACTCGGCAGAGTCACGCGGATGAACCCCCTTCGGGGACGAGTGGCACCGCACGCACTTGAGCGTCTCAAACAGATCGCGTCCCTCGCGCCGCAGCTGGGACACGTCGAGGGCCTTGTTGTGCTCATGGAACAGCACGGTCGGAGGGATCGCCTCTTCGCCAAACCCCGGACCTGACCAGAGAACGCGCATCTGCGGGCCGATCCCCTCCTTCTCATCCGAGGGCCGAGGATCGCTCTGTTCGATCACCAGCGTGTTGTACCCCGCATGCAGCTGGATCGTGATCTCGTCCGAGACGGGCAGGTCGTGCTTCTTGCGCAGTTCGCGATGATCGTTGATACGCAGTCGCACATCGCCGGTGCCCGTGATCCGGAACTTGTAGCTACCGCGTTCGGGGGCCTTGAGGAATCCCTGATACAGGATCAGTGTGGGCCCCGGCTTGACCCATGGTGAGTGAGGCACGCTCGGCGGGAACGAGCTGGCCGCCATGCGGGCGACGGTCGAGTCCTGTTCCTCGCCATGAATGAACCGCTGTTCCAGGCCGGGCCGCAGACGCCCCAGGACTCCGGGTGGCAGCTCGCCGGGGGCGGCCCGTCGGACGATCTGGGCGTCGGCGATCCGTTCCTCCGGAACGCGATGCAGTGTGTAGGCGATCGTGCTGCGAACCGGCTCTTCCTGATTCGCGAGATTGAGCGTGAACCGTACCTGCAGCTGGCAGCACGGCTGGATTTCATCGATTTCGAGGAACACCGTCTGCCGATCCAGCTTGGTCGCCGACTTCACCTTCCACTCGTCGCGGCCCTGTTCGTTCGGGTTCGACAGCTTATAGTCCGCTGAGCCGTAGACCTGCGAGTATTTGTAGTTCCAGGCCTCGACGGTGTAGTTCCCCTGGTCTTCGACATCGTTTCCGAGGAAGCCGGGGAAGGTAATCGCCAGTCCGTTCTTGTAGGTCTTCACCGCTGTTGGCAGGTACGGTTGCTTGCCGGTGAATCGCACTCGGTGCAGGCAGCCGTCCTGAGTGGCTGCGGTCGTCCAGCCGCGGAGGCCGGTCACGTAGAGCTGACCATCATGCGGGCTGAACTTGCCTCGGCAGGCTCCCGAATCGAACAGCAGCGGGAACGGGATCGTGCCTCCCTGCAGAACCGACTGACCATCGGGGCCACTGACGCGTTCCTGCATGACCTGCATCATCGTGCACTGGCCATACGAGAAGTGCAGCATCGTTCCACGCGGCAACCCCCAGCGGTCGCTGTCGACCCAGACTTCGCCGCCGCTGCTGTTGTCGGTTCGACGCGGGATGTAGGTGAAGGGAGCCTCGACGCCCACAGTCTTCAGCGGGTCATGCAGCGCAATCAGTGGCTGTTCGAGTTTGTGCGGTGGCAGCGGACCGGGGTAACCGAAGTGGTCGCCCTTTTGAATGTCGAAGATCCCCGTCGCGGGGGTCCATTCCCCTTCCTGAGGAGAGGCCGACAGTTCCCCATTCGGACCGAGGCCCATTCCGTTCGGATTCCGCAGCCCGGTGCCGACGACCTCCAACTTCTGACCATCGGGCGAAATGCGGACGGCTCCCTGCTTGGCGTGCAGGAAGTAGAACCAGCCATCCTTGTCGGCTTCGAGGCAGGTCACATAGTCATGCCCACCGGCTGAGGTGTCGTACAGATTCGAGAAGCAGTCGTAGCTGTCGGCCTCACCGTCGCCGTTGAGGTCCTTGAGGCGGGTGATCTGGTCACGCCCGAGGACATAGACGTCCCCGTTCCAGACCTTCAGCCCCAGTGGCTGGAACAGCCCGGTGGCGAAGCGTTTCCAGGTCAGCTCCTTGAGTGCCCCGTCGATGCCCGAGACGCGCCAGACATCGCCATGCACCGTACTGATGAACGCAGTCTGCAGTGGATCGATCCCGCCGCCGACCGGCCCTGCGGGCGGGAAGTCGACACCGGTCGTGAAGAACAGGGCCTTGTACGGGTTGTCGAACGGGATCGAGATCGTGTCGAGGACGTACGGGTGCTGCCCCGTGAAGCCGGTCGAGCCTTTGGTCACGATCTTCTCGTTCCAGCGGGCTGGGCCGGGTTGTGTGAGGTCAGCCAGTGACTCGTACTTCAGGCTGGGCAAGAGTTTCGCGAGCGCGGGGGCATCGTCTTCGAAGCTGATTGAATAGAGCAGCTTGAATCGCACCGACTTGCCGCGGGCCGGAAGTTTCAGGTGACCGCCTTTGTCTGTGACTGCCAACTCATGTGCCATTTGGTCAGACACAAGTACCACACGGCGTGTGAGAGCTCCGTCCTTGAGCTTCAAGGAGCCGCGCTGTTCGATGACCTCGAACACAGCCCCCGCCGGCAGCAGGCTCAACGTCAACGGTCCTCCCGCTGCGACTTCAAACTGTCGCGAGAAAACTCCCTCCGCTTCGCGCCAGGGAGACTCCTGCACGAGCATATCGTTCACGGCATACTCCAACACCACGCGCGGATGGTGCGAGACCATTCGGCGGTACTGGACCTTGGCATCACCCCACATCGGAGCTTCGGGAATCGCCATCTGCAGCGTCCCATTCGGCTGTGGTGAGGCAATGATCCCGTACCGAGCCGGGTCGAACTTCAGGAAACCGCCGGTCCAGATCGCCCGCAGCCCGCAATGCTGCGTGTCATAGCACAGGGTCGCCTGCTGCTCGTCGCCGACGCGGATCGACAGCCCTTTCTTCACCGGGCCATTCGGGAGCGACACGATACTGGCCAGCCAGCGGCCGATCTCCGACTCCTGCCAGCGGCCATCGACCGAGTTCTTCTCAGTCCAATCGAACCCGACCTGCTCCTTGCCCCAGTGGTTCTGCTCGGACTTAGGGGCCGATGCCACGGGTGGAGCCTCGGCGAAGGCATCGAGCTTCCGCTTGCACTCATCCGGCGATTTCCCGCCGCTCAGCTTGTCGAAGTGCCAGAGTCCGAGCGTCGTGGCCAGCTGGCGTTCATCGAGAGCAGGGGCCTCTGCGGGCAGTTCCGTGAACTCGCGCACGCCGCGCGTGAACCGCAGTTCGTCAATCAGCCCCGCGCAGCCGATCCCGCCCTCGACCAGTTGACCAATCGCAATCGGCCCCGCCTCAGCGGGCTTTGACTCCGGCAGTGCCTTGTCGAGCGCCAACTTCCCGTCCACATACAGACGGAGTCTGCCGGGTTCGAACGCCATCGCGACATGGTGCCACTGGCCATCGGCGATATCGACATTGGTCCGATAATCGCCACCGCGGCCAGGCATATAGACCGCAAAGTGTCCGGCCCCCGCGTGCGAGTACATCTCCCAGTGTGTCGCGGAGGACTTCGGCTCGCTCGCGACCAGGATGTTGAACCCGGCCTTCGAGGTCAGCTTCGTCCAGCAGTCGACGGTGACAGCGGCATTGCGATGCTCGGCATGAGCAGCGAAGTAGGCACCCCCCTGAGCTGCGTCGAGAGCCTTGCCGAACTTGCCATCGGCCAGAGTGAGCTTGCCCGTCGGCTTGGGAGCGGGCGGGGCTGCTGCAGCTTTGGCCTCTGCCGGTTTTGGAGCAGGTGGGGCTCCATCGGCGGTGAAGGCGATCACCTTGCGTTTCGCGGCCCACGCCACAGCTCTGCGGAGCATTTCGCTCGCTTCGAACGCCTCATACGTCCGTTCGCTGTGCCCGAGCAGCGTCTGGAAGATGCGTCCCTGTCCATACTGATAGACCCAGGCCAGCGGCTCATCACGTTTGGTGACCTGGGAGTGGGCCTTGATCAGCGGTTCGATCGGCTCCGCTCCGTCCTGCTTGAAATACAGCTCATCGACGATGGGGAATCCATTGAGACCAGCGGTGATCTCGTGCTTCGCTTCGGTCAGTGCAACCTCGAATGGTCCGTACGCGTCGTGACCGCTCTGGGCCTCGTCCTTGCCGTGGTGATTCCAGACGCGGCGGACGATCTTGCGATACTCGGGCCAGTCGGACTCACCGGCCATTGGCAGCGAGAAGTTCCAGGCTCCATTCGCGAAGTGGACGATCACGAGCCCTCCGCCGTCCTGCAGGAAGTCCATGAACTCCTGCTTGGCCTTTGGCGACAGGCTCTTAGGGTCGTGCCAGTTGGCATAGCTGTTGAGCAGTACCACATCGTTGACCTGGATCAGCTTCGAGAACGCCGTCTCGGGGTCAGTGCTGACCGAGACCTTGACCCGCGGGTCGAGTTCGAGCTGGGCCTTGATCACGGGAGTTGTCTTCTCCCAGTTGTGCCACTTGTGGGCCTCGTTCCCCGTGATCAGCAGCACGCGGATCGGCTGGTCCTCCAGCTGGGCTTTCTCAGTCCCCTGGGTCCCGGAGAGGGCAGCTGTAATTTCCTGATGTGTGAAGTAGCGAGCCTGCACGCCGACCTCGGGCACATCGACATGCGCGGTCCAGGCGATCGCGTTGAGAATCAGCTTGCGGAACTCGGCGACTTCCCAGTTGGCGTAGAAATGTCCGCAGGTGGTGCCGAACCCGCGACCGCCGTTGGTCCGCTCCCTGGCCCAGGCGACGATCTTTCCATCCGGTTCGCGACCGGGCAGCACCGGCACGCTCAGCAGAGGAGCCGCTGTTTTCACTGTCGCTCGATCCGCTCCATCCGGGAGGAATCGCAGGTTGAAGTAGAACTCCTCCTTCATCGAGAACGGCTTCACGCCGCGCGCGATCGGGTGCTCGGGTGAGGCGAGCTCGATCGGTGTATCGTGGGTCTGAATCGCCGAGTACCACTTCTTCTGCCCGTTCTCTTCCCAGTCAAAATATCCGCCGGACCAGTCGAGGATCTGTGTGGCATACTTATCCGGAGCAAATGTCGAGAAGTGGAACGTGCAGAACCCGCATCCTCGGTCGATCTGCTTCTGCACCTGCGCCAGATGCTCATCCGACGCGAAGTGCGGTGCCTCCGAGTACAGGTCCCCGTCCCGACCGTCCGAGATCACCATGATCGTATCAGCGTCATCGAGCGTGGCCGGGTCTTGTGGCCAACCATCCAGATGGTACTCCACTCGCACCTGATCCGTGATGTTTGACTGGTCGAGCATCACCTTCAGCAGCTTGACGCTCCACGGGTAATCGTGAATGCCATTCCCGACGGGTCCATGGCTTTTCACTCCCGCGATCAGCACGATCTTCCTGGGCGCATCGGCAGCTGGCAGCAGCCCGACACCCATCGCCAGCCACACGAACAGAATCGACAAAACAAGCCGCATGAGACACTCCCCAGCTTCGCTTCCGAGCAGATGCCGGAATTCTGACGCATTCAGCGTCTCAGATGCGACTGTGTGGGGAAAAAGTCTCGCGGACTGAACCGTCCCCGGGGAACCAAAATCAGAGGGGGCGAGGAGCCTCGCCTTGCCGACTTGACAGGTTCACAAACACGGCCAGCCGTGTTTCGCAGACACAGCTGTCTTGCGGAACTGACGTTTCGCGGGATAATCGAGACACAGGCCCCCACTCGCGGAATCGGTCGGAGAGTTGAGAATGTTCGCACGTCCATTCACCACGGTGTTCGCGGGGTTGCTCGTGGCGTGGAGCAGCCTGTGCCTGACTCTACCGGCCTCGGCAGCGGACAAAGCGGCTGTTCAGCAGGGGATTGCCCGCGGGGCGGCCAATTTGCGTTCTCGTCTGGCGGATTTGAGGGGATCGGACAAGACGCTGGCGTACTTGGCGCTGTTCAAAGCGGGTGAAGCGGCTGACGGTCCGATCATGGCCGAAGCTGTCGCTCACATCATGGCGAACTTTAAGGACGGGAAATACAACGAACCCCCTGAGCATGTCTACGAGGCCGCCATCGAGATCACCCTGCTGGCGGACCTGGATGCTGAAAAGTACCTGCCCCAGATTCAGCTGATCGCGAATTACCTCATCAGTGAACAGAGGTCCTATGGAACCTGGACCTATCCCGGAACGAAGGGGGACGGCTCTCCCAATGGGGACATGAGTATCACGCACTATGCCTGCCTGGGACTGTGGGCGGCCGAGCGTGCCGGCGCCCAGGTCGATCCGCAGGTCTGGCAGCGAGCCCTCGACAAGGTCGGGGGCAGTTCGAATCCCGACGGGGGTTTCAGCTATTGGCCGGGAACCCGGATCGGCGAGGGTGACGGCCAGTCGATGATGAACATGACCGTCAACACCGTCGGGACAGTCCTGATCGGGATCATGAACCTGGAACCGAAACGGATGCCGAAATTCGATGGCGGCAACATTGTCCAGGTAGCGACAGGGCCGAAGCCCAAAGCCGAGGCGCCACCCAAGAAGCCCGAAGGGGCTCTTGAGGCGGTGAACCTCGATGATGCGGCAGATAAGGAGAAAACCGCCGTAGTCGCCAAAGGCCGAGTTCCCGACCGGGCCTTTGGAGCGATGCAGGGAGCCTACCGCTGGATCATTCCCCGGTTCGACACCATCAACAAGAACTCGGGGTCGAAGGCTTACTACTACTATTCACTCGAACGTATGGCCTCCCTGGCCAACATTCAGAAGATCGGTGACCGCGACTGGTACAACGAATGCGCAGACTATCTGCTGGCCGAGCAGAAGGCCGACGGCAGTTGGGCGATGAGTACCCAGTTCGGAAGCAACAACGACACCAGTTTCTGTGTACTGTTTTTGACCCGCTCCACCGCCAAGGTCATCAAGCGCCGGACCGAAGAGCCAGCCGTCGGCGGTGGACTGCTCTCCGGCGGACGCGGCTTGCCGGATGATCTGAAGGAAGTCGACGCCAACGGAAACGTCAAGAAGAAGAAAGAGAAGACCTCGCTGGATGACCTGCTCGCGTCACTCGCCGATCCCGACAAACTCGATCTGGAGGACACCCAGAACGAACTGGTCCAGCAAATTCAACTCGGGGACAAGAAAGAGTTGATCGGCAAGACCGACAAGCTGCTGGGACTGGCGCAGAATCCGAACCCCGATATTCGCCGGACGGCGATCTGGGCGATTGGTCGCACGGGGGACCTCTCGCTGGCCCGGTTCGCGGTGCTGGGACTCGATGACCCAGACCGGGGTGTGATGACCGAGTCGCACCTGGCACTCTGCTGGACGGCGCGCAAGCCTCGAGCGTTTCAATTGGCCCTCGACCCGCTGGCGGAACTGCCCGCGGACGCCAGCGAGGACCAGAAATCCGCAGCTGTGGAGACCTGGCGGCGGCAAGCCCTGCGGCTGTGGGGCGAGTGGTATCTGCGGAACCGCCCGTATGCGGACCGGGGAGATGAGTTCGAAACGAACCTGCGAAACCGGCTGCTGCAGCTGAACTGACCGAAAGCTGAGTTCAGGGCAGTCTCGGAATTCACTACGCTCTTACGGCATCGGTGGGGCTTCGCGTTCGGCGATCTTCTTCAGGTACTTCTCGATCGCCTGCCGGTAGTGAGCGGGGTATTTCTGGTCGAGCATGTTCTTGGCGGCGGCCTGAGCCTTCTCCGGCAGATTGCCCCAGCCGTCCTTGTGACCGGCGTTCTTGGGATCGACTTCGCCCTCGCCTTCCTTGCCCTCGCCGAGATACGAATCGTCGGCGTTCTTCTGGGGTGGAGCTCCCTGCGGCCGGGCGACGCCGCCGCCTCCCCCACCGCCTTGCTGCTGTTCCATCTTCTTGATCAGTTCGTCGAGCGTACTGATGATCTGGTCCTCGACCCGTTGAACCTTTTGACCCGCATGGCCCAGCCGCAGACGCCGACGGACGTCGTCCATCTGCCGGGCCACTTCATCGAGCGACTTCTCTTCGAGTTTCTCCAGATCAGCCTGCATCAGCTCCGCCAGAGTCACATAGCGAACGGGAGTCTGCTCGGTCTCATGGAGCAGGCGATCCAAGGTGGCCAGAGCGGCGTCCTTCTGCAGGAGGGCCGTTTCGCAGACCGCCCGGTGAAACAGCGCTCCGGCCGGGTCGACGACATGCTGCGGGTCGATCTCGGAATAGACCTCCAGAGCCTCGTCATACCGGCTCCAGCTGGACAGCATGCGGGCATACAGCAGCCGCAGGTTGTTGAGATAAAACGGTTCATCCAGGTGCGTGGCAAAGGCGACCGTGTCGATTGTCGAGACGTCGTTGATCGAGGTAATTGCTGCCACGACATCGCGGCTCTCACTGTCGGCGGCTGCGAAGGCGGCGATAACAGCTTCGAAGCGGGTGGCGACGGGGGCAACGTCGGACAAACTGCCGATCGTGGACTGGACGATGTTCGCCGAGCGATCGGTCGGCACTGCCCGCTTCTGGAGCCAGGAGTGAACCTGTTCGCGACAGTGCGGAACACTGGGCGGGGCGTAAACCTGGCTCGCCGCTGAGGCCGAGGAGGCGATCAGGCCCAGTGGGACGAGCGTCAGAGCAAGGATTCGATTCACAGTGGCAATCCGTGAAGGGCGGTTTCGTAGGGCACACTCACGTGGACGCCAGAAGTCTGACGACTTCTGCTACCGCGCTACTCATTGCGCCCCGTCGAGAGATCATACGTGGCGGACTGGATCTTCTGCTGGCGTTTTGCCAGGTCCTCGACCAGTTTGCGCTGGTCGGCGTCGGCGGTCTGCTCTCCATCGATCTCCAGGCCGATCTGCTTGGTGATCCGATTGATCTGGTTCTGCAGCGACCGAATCATCTTGAGTTCGGCGATCTGGTTGACCAGCTTCTGGTCCTGGGGCGAGCCCTGCTGCTGTTTCTTCTGTTGCTGCTGTTTCTTCTGACGCTGGGCTTCCATCTCCTTCTGCATCGCCAGAATCGCCTCTTCGAGCGTCTCAACGATGATCTGCTCCAGCAGCTGGGTTGTCTGGGCGGTGTCAGCCTTGGCCAGTCGCTGTGCGACCGTGTCCATGTTTCCCCGCATCTGTTCGACAGCCTCGGGGAAAGCGACCGATGAACCTTCCTCCTTGAGCAAGACCAGCGTCTTGTCGGCATCAGCTAGGTTTTCCCGCTGCTGCCGGCCCGCTTCACTGCACTTGCCGAAGTGGGCTGGATTTCGCTCCGGTTCCGGGATCTTGTCCAGCCGCACTGTCTCCGCGTTGATCTGCAGCTGGAGCTTCAACATCTTCTGAAATCGGACTTCCAGCATCGCCAGATACAGCTCCTTTTCCTCTTCCCGCATCTGTCGGAGGATTTCTTCGAGCTTGGCCTTGAGTTTTTCGAGCTCCGCGAGTGCCCGCTCCTGCTCTTTTCCGGCAGAATCGCGGGCCTTCTGCTCGAGTTCCTCGATCGCCTTCTGCATCGATTCCTGGGCCTCTTTCAGCTCTTCACGCCCCTCGGTCTGCTGCTCCTGCTGAGGCTGTTGTTCCTGCGGCTGCTGGTCCTGAGGAAGCTGCGGCTGTTGCGGTTGTCCCGGCATCGGAGGCATCGGGCTGCCCGGCATGGGCGGGGACGGCTGGCCTTCCATCGGTGGTGATTTCTGCCCAGGCATCGGCTTCGAGTCGCCCGGCTTCATCGGGTCTTTCGGCTTGTCACCGTCCTCGGGTTTGTGCTCATCAGGCTTCTTTTCGCCCGGTTTCTCCTCTCCGGGCTTCGAATCTTCCGGCATCGGGGCGTTCTCGCCCTCTTTCGGCTCGCCCGACTTCTGAGGCTTGTTGTCACTCGGCTTCGAGTCCCCCTGCCGAGACTTGTCCTGCTTGTCGATCTTCTGAGCCAGCTTATTGGCCTCGTCCGAGGCCTTCTTTTGCTCGTCCTGAGCCTTCTGCAGGTCGCCCCCCTTCTGGTTGGCTGCCTTGGCGTCGCGCTGTTTGCCGATCACGCGGTTGGTGTCTTTGAGCAGGTCTTGAATCCGCTCCATCTCACGTTGCAGGCGGTCCCGCTCGTCCTCGCTCTGGAGCAGCTGGAGGATCTCTTTCATCCGCTCGAGCACGTCGCGCTGCCGATCCGAGGCCGAGCCGGTCTGGTTCGACTTCAGTTCGGAAGCGATCTTCTCCATCTCGTTGAGCAGGGCCTGCTCCTGGCTGCGCTCGCGGGCGCGGTCCAGGATGTCAGCCTGCTCCGGCTCTTTTCGCCGCAGGTGTTCCGAGGCTTCCAGCAGCGAGCGTTCGAACCGCTCATAATCGCGGCGTAGCTGCTGCTGTTCGAGGCTGAGATCGGCTTTCTTCGGTTCATCCGCGTGGACGGCATGCGCGGAAATTACGAGTACGGCCAGAAGCAGATTCACCACGGAGGCACGGAGGCACGGAGACCGCGGGCAAGTCGGCGCCACGGGTCGCGAACCCTCACCCCCAGCCCCTCTCCCGGGGGGAGAGGGGAGCCAGAACATTGGAGATTGCATCGCTCTCATCTCTCGCACTCCCTCTGGCTCTCGCCTCGACTCTCTCGTCTCTCATCTCTCACTGCGTCAGCTCTTCGAACTTCCGCAGCTCCGTCGCCTCGTTCAGCTTCTCCAGCCGATCGATCATCTCCTGCAGCCGCTTCTTCAGGTCGTTGATCGATTCGCGTTCCCGCATTTCGGTCAGGACCTTCTTGAGCTGCTCGACCAGCGTGTTGACGCTCGCGAGAGCGTCGCTGATGGCGTCCCGCGGGTCGGTCTGCTGCTCCTCGCGGAGCCGGTAGACGCCGATTCGCTGGTCAACATCGGTATAGGTCGTGGTGTTGATCTGCTGCAGGGGGGCGACGATTCCGCCGTCGATCCGGTCCAGCAGGGTCTGGGTGTCGACGCGGTTGTTGACCATCTCCTCTCGAATGTCGCGAAAGGCCGCTTCAATCGACCGGCACTCCGCGTGGTTCTTGCGGATCAGATGCAGGTTTCGTTCCGCTCCCGCCGAAATTGCGACATCCAGCTGTCGCAGCTGAGCCTCCCAGGTCCCCTTGTCGGCCGAAGCCTCGGGCGGTTTCTCCTTCAAGGCGATCCGCTCCCCGGCCCGGTTCTTCTGCTCGGACAGGTCCTTCTGCACGCGGGTCGTCTCTTCCAGGATCTGTTCCAGTCGCGCTCGGAGATTCACTTCCTGGTCATAGAGCCGCCCGAGCAGTTCCTCGGGCGAAACGATCAAGAAGTCGAACGACTCGCTGCGGACCTTGTGCGGGCCGGTCTGGTCGTCACCGTCGGAGGCGACGAGCGTCAGCGAGAGCTTCTGACCTTCCTTGAGCTCAAGCGGCAGCACGGCAAACCGCTCGGCAGCTTCCTGCGGAGTGGCTGCGAGCGGGTACTCGCGCTGTCCGCGCGGTGGGTTAAGCAGAGCCGTCGTCGTGGCGTCGAGTGCATCGACTCGCGATTCGAACAGAGCTTCCACGACCCCGTAGTCATCGCGAATCAGGCCGGTCAGCGGGATGCTGGCAGTGCGGGTAATCGCATTGCGAACACCCCGGCGGCGGACCTCGACGACCGGGGGCTCGTCGGGGGTTCCGACGATCGACAGCGTCGCCGGTTCGGGGCTGTAGACCTCGTCATCGTCATACAGATTGACCTGCAGCTCCGACTGCGTCGCCATCGGGATCGGCAGTGCGGTCTGCGGGGTGAGGGACTTATGCAGTTCCGGAGCCTTCGCCGTAATCCAGGCGGGGATCGTGATCCGCGTGCGATCTCCGGAAAGGCAGCTGGCTGACACGGCGGGCTCCAGTCCAATCGTGCGGGGGTCCGAGGTTGGGGACTCACGCAGTGTCAGCCGGGCCGGCTGGGGCGTGAGCTTCCCATCTTGAGACCGATCGTACCCCACAGAAAGTTCCCAGCTTCCGGCCCGAATGTCGGCGCCGAGCAGAGGTTTGTTCGAAGTGAGCCGCAGCTCCAGATGGGTCTCGGCCGGGATCGTGATCTGCGTCCCCGTCGGAACCACCGGACGATCTTCGAGCGAGTCCTGTCCCATATAACTCGGATAGTCGCACTGCAGTTCGACCTTCTCGACGCGCGGCGGGTCGACGATCACGATCCGGTACGGAGCCGCATTCGCAAAGTCGCCGCCCTGGACCCACACGAGCTGTTCGCTCGTCACATTCTTCATCGTGTGGCGGTACTGGCCGGGAGCCGCTGGGACCAGATTCACGTTCCCGCGGGTTCGACCAGTGTCGGTCAAGGACCGCCAGCTGAGGACCACTTGCTCGGGAGCCGTCTCGGGCTTGCCGCTTTCAACCCGCAGCGTCAGGTCTCCGCCACGCGGGTGCTTGTAGATCAGGTTCTCGCCGAACTCGCGCACGCGGTCTCCCGGCTGGGCGACCACTTTCACGGTGAGCGAGTTCTTGCGGTACTGCGACCAGTAGTCGGACTGGCCACCGATGTAGGCGGCGTACCAGCGG
This sequence comes from Planctomycetaceae bacterium, assembly GCA_044337025.1. GTDB lineage: Bacteria > Planctomycetota > Planctomycetia > Planctomycetales > Planctomycetaceae > TH-plancto1. Next base: position 1,232 of record JBIIOI010000091.1, on the reverse strand, counting down.
GACATCGCCTGCGCATTGACGACGCCGAAGCCGATGATCGAGGCCAGCAGTACCCCAGCCACCACCAGCCCACGGCGTAGCGGCCGGAAGTCGAACACCGGAGCGACATCGAGCGAGCCCAGCTGACGCCCCAGGTCGGCCAGCGTCTGCTGCAGCATCGCGTTCCCTTCAGCGGAACGTTCGAGAGGCTGGCCGCTCAGTTCGACAGCTGTGATCAATCGCTCAGAGAGATCGGGGAACCGCCGCTCCAATAGGAGGGCCAGCGACCTTGGATCGAGTGGTCGCACCAGACGCAGTACGACGCGGGTCAGAATCACCCACGCAAACCCGACGATCCCCGCCAGCACCAGCCCGCGACGGAACCACAGCGGCAGCTCCAGCTTCCGAGCGGCAAAGTGCAGTTCATCCGCTGCGTACAGCCCCCAGAAAGCCAGCCCCAGAAACAGCACGACCCAGGCCAGGCCCTCCCACAGGACGTACCGCCGAATGCGGCCCCGCAGGTCACCAAGGACCCGGACAATCTCCGGTGGCAGGGTCGGACTCGACATCAGGCAGCAACTCCCCGGTTTCCAGTACGGCAGTCAGCGAACCTCGTCGACAACGCACTGGATTCGAGTCAGCAGTTATATCTCGTTGCGAGACACTCAGCGATCCCGGAACGGGAATCGAGCGTCCGAAGAGGCAGGATGGCCTGTCCCGGCTGTCCCGCTCGGAGCCGCCGGGTGTCACAACGCAGTGGGTCACTCGGGAGTTTTCGACGCTGGCGGGTCGGGCTGGAAAGCCCGACCTACGGGGCATACAGTTCTGGTCAGTCATTTTCAAAGAGTCGCGCGGCAAACTTCTGCAGAGAGCCTCTTGATGGTCTGAGGCTCGGGCAATCAAAGCTGAGTCGGGGCCTCCCAATCCGCAACGACCTGGGGCATCCTGGCCATTCTTTCCATGGGGGCGAAAATGTTCATTCGGGAGATCCAAGCTGCCGCTGACGACGAGATCGTGGAACGATTTAAGGGGGGATTCGTAAAGCGATTCATGGACAACTGCCACTGCATCGTGGGACCTTACACTCGACTGATCGCAAAGAAGGTTCAGACTCCACTGAATGACAAGAGCCGGTTTCAAAACCCTTCCACAACAACTTTCAGTTGGCAAGGCATTTGCATGAGTGTTGAGCAAAGGAGTGCTCAGTCATGCTCATCACGCTGTCGTGGTTTCCGTCCTATGGGCGGTATCGC
>JBIIOI010000129.1:0-5459 GCA_044337025.1 Planctomycetaceae bacterium | reverse complement strand
TTCGCTCGACAGGTTCCCCTTCACCAGTTCCCTCTCGAAGGTCGAGGCACCGAATTCGGACATGTCGGCATCTTCCGCGCTGGCGAACCGGTCTTCCGGGCGAATCGCGATCAGCTTCGACAGCAGGTTCATCAACGTGGCATTGCGCGCCACATCTTCCGGGAGCAGAAACGGCAGCTGGTTGGGCAACAGCTTTTTGGCGGCAATCAGTTCTTCGTCCGAGTGAACTCCTGAGAATGGATAGAGCCCGGACAGCATCTCAAACAGGACATACCCCAGGCTGGCCAGATCCGAGGCCGGGCTGGGCGGGAATCCCTGCTGGACCTCAATCGCGGCGTACCGCGGAGTCCAGGTGCTTTGCGGCGGTCGGTCGTCCATGGCGAATGACGATCCGAAGTCGATGATTTTGCAGTTACCCGTCCGCTTGACCATGATGTTCGCGGGCTTCAGATCCGCGTGAATCAGCCCTTCTCGGTGTAGGGCGGCGATCCCGGTCAGGCACTCTCGCAGAATGGCGATCGCGATCCCGGGCTTCAGCCTGAGCTGTTCTGCGGTGCGGGTGACGATGACATCGTTCACGTAGTCCCAGCGGTCATCGTCGACCGTCTCGCGGACTTGATCGAGTGTCTTGGGCGTCAGCAGATGCCGCAGGTCGTAGCCGTCGACCCACTCCATCGCCTGAATCATGATCCCCTTGTTCTCCACGACGTTGTAGACATCGTGCAGGTGATCCTGCTGCAGCCGCGACAGCTTCATGGCCAGCCGTGCCAGCCGCGACATATCTTTGCGGTAGTCGGCAATGTTCGGATAGCGATCCGGTCGAAAGAACTTGAGGGCCAGCCGGAACGAAACGTCGAACGCTCCGTCGCGGTCGGCCAGAAACACGATTCCCTGTCCCCCGGCCCCGAGCTTCCGGAGCAGGCGGTAGCTGACCTCCCAGGCCACATCATCGCGCGTGACCAGATCCCGGAAGTGCTGCGTCATCTGCAGCCCTTCGGCATAGTCGTGGTCATACGTCACGGTCGGCGTGGCGAAATGCTCGGTCGCGTCCATCAGTTCCAATCGGTCTCCTTCGAGTCGTTTCAAACTCTGGTTGAGGTCAGGCGTGGTGATCCAATCACCTCGACACGATCGCCGGCCCGAGGGTTCGAAACGTGTTGCAGCTGGGGAATCCACTATTAGCGGATTTCGCAGCCGGTGACGAGACCGAAAGCCCAACCTATTCGTGAGCTTCGATCCGATAGAGATGCGAGGAGGTGCGCAGAAACAGCGATTTCCCAGCCACAGCGGGAGACGCCATGCAGCCTGCATCCAGAGTATTCTTGGCCAGTTCCTGGTAGGCATCGCCCGCTTCGAGGACGGTGCAGAGTCCGTCCTGATTGCAGAAGTAGAGCTTCCCGTCGGCTTCCAGAGGCGATGCGGAGTAGTCTCCCCCCAGACGCTCGAACCAGACATCCTCGCCGGTTTCGGCATTCACGCAGCGGGCGATCCCCTTGTCGCTGACGAAGTAAATCCGGCCCTTGAGGGCGATCAGAGACGGTTTGTTGGGAATCTGGCGGTCGGAAACCCATGCGGTATGAGTCGCCGTGACATCACCCGTTCCGCCGAGCTTCACAGCCAGCAGCCGCGACTGCATGTAGCTGGTGGCGATGAAGACCTTGTTGTCGAGCACGACGGGGCGGGGGACCGTGCTGAATCCGAGCTGTCCGTAGGCGGCCTTCCACAGCTCTTGCCCGCTCTTGAGGTCATATCCGTAGACCCAGTTGGCAGCCGGTGAGATCACCTGTGCACCGCTTTCGGTCGAGATCACGAGCGGAGTGCCGTAGGCCTTCTTGAGATCCGGCCGCTCGTCCATTTCGCCCGAGCGTTTGGTCTCCCACAGGATCTCGCCGTTGTCGGGATTCAGTGCGGCGATGAACTGCCGGTCGGTTCCGTCGAAATGAATGACCAGCCGACCATCGGCGAACACTGGCGACGACCCCGGTCCGTTCTGATGATCGACTCGCACCGAGTCGTTCCGCCACAGGACGTCACCCGAGTTGCGGTCGACACAAGCTGTGCCGTACGAGCCAAAGTGGCAGAATAGCTTCGTCCCTGCGATGACGGGTGTGGGGGATGCGTAGCTGTTGAGAGCGTGCTTCGGCTCGGGGTTCGGAACCTTGAACAGGTCGACAGTGCGGACGAGTTTTCCCGACTCGCGATCGATCTGAATCGCCTGCAGCGTCAGTTCTCCAGCGAGTTTGAGCCCCTGCGGATTCTTGAGTTTGGCGAGGCGTTCCTTCTCCTCTTCGGGAGTCAGTTCGCGGGTAATCGCGGTCGTGACCCAGATCTGGTTGCCGGAGATCACCGGGGACGAGTGCCCCTCGCCGGGGAGGGCGGCCTTCCAGACGATGTTCTCTGTTTCGCTCCAACGGATGGGCAGCCCTTTGACAGCGGAGTGCCCCTGGCCGCCGGGACCACGGAACTGCGGCCATTCGTCGTCGGCCGATGCACAGACTCCCCAACCAATTGCCAGGCTCGCCACGAACAGTCGCAACATGAACAAGACTCCTGAAGACACGGACTGTTCGTCCGCCGAACGTAACCTCAACGCAATCATAGCCTAACGACTGCGATGGAAGACACTGACCCGCGTCCGCGAGCATCTCCCGGTGCATTCTTCCCCGAGTGGTCGTTGAGAGAGATCATCCACCGATTTCGCAGATTTTCTGGCGTCTCTATGACGCGACTTTCGACGCGATATGGGGGGCAATCGTCGCCGGACTTTGTGCTTCTTCCAATTTGCGTCAATCTGCGAAATCTGTGGATCGTTTGGGATGCCGGGGTGATGACCTGTAGTGCCTGTTCCTCCGGGTGATTAGCGGCAACCCCCTTCTGATGCCTCGCCACCGTCTCGACAATTCCCGGAAAAACCCTGCAACGTTTTTCCCGACCAGAACGTCATATCCGAGGAGGCCCCACTCGGTCGTCCAATTCGCGGAGTTGCAGCCCCTAAACCTCCTGAATCTCCTGGAGTGAATCATGACGCGTCGAGTCCTGGCCTTATGTGCCGCGTTCTGGGTTGTTGCTTTCGCTCCCTCCCTGTGGGCTCAGGGTTTCCTGATCAGTAACGACCACGCGCACCGGATGCCCCGCCCCTGGCCGCGGCCGACTCCTGATCCGTCGGTGATGAATTGTCAGGTCAAGGAGCTGTCGGTTCAGGCCCGCCTCAAGGACCAGGTCGCTCAGGTGCAGGTCTCGCAGACCTTCCTCAACACCGGGTCGACCCAGCTGGAGGCCCAGTTCGTCTACCCGCTGCCGTACGACGGGGCGATCGACCGGCTGACGCTGATGGTCGACGGGAAAGAGTACCCGGCCCAGCTTCTCTCAAAGGAAGAGGCCCGCGGCCGGTACGAGGCAATCGTCCGCTCCTCGAAGGACCCGGCCCTGCTGGAGTGGATGGGACAAGGGATGTTCCAGACCAGCGTCTTCCCGGTTCCGCCCGGACAGACTCGCACGGTCACGCTGCACTACAACCAGCTGTTGCGGAAGGACCGCGGAACGACGGACTTTCTGTTCCCGCTGGGAGCCGCCAAGTACACGACCAAGCCGCTGGAGAAGCTCGATCTGCAGGTTTCGATCGACTCGACCGTCTCGATTCGCAACGTCTACAGCCCGTCACACGCCGTCTCTGTGGAGCGACCGGATGAGGATCACGCAGTCGTCAAATACACCGCAACGAACACAGTGCCCGGCAGCGATTTCCGGCTGTTCTTTGATGTGAATCCTGACAAGCTCGGGACCAGTCTGCTCAGCTACCGGCCGAATGGCGGCGAAGATGGCTACTTCCTGCTGCTGACCACTCCGCAGGTTCCGAAGCAGAACGTCCAACTCCCCAAGACCGTCCTGTTTGTCGTCGACAAGTCCGGCAGCATGCAGGGCGAGAAGATCGAGCAGGCCAAAGGGGCGCTGAAGTTCGTCCTCAACAATCTGAAAGAAGGGGATACCTTCAACATCATCGCCTATGACACGACGGTCGAGACCTTTCGACCCGAGTTGGAGAAGTTCAATGACGAGACCCGCAAAGCGGCAACCGGCTTCGTGAATGGTGTCTACGCCGGGGGCGGAACCAACATTCACGATGCCTTGAAGACCGCCCTGGAACAGATCAAGGACAACACGCGACCGACGTTTGTGCTGTTCATGACAGACGGGCTGCCGACCGTGGGTGAACGAAATGAATCGAAGATCGCCCAGGCCGCTCGGGAAGCCAACAAGGCGGGAGCCCGCATCCTGAACTTTGGCGTGGGCTACGACGTTAACAGCCGCCTGCTGGATCGTCTGGCTCGTGAGCATTCAGGAGCCAGCGAATATGTCCGTCCCAACGACGATATCGAAGTCCATGTCAGCAAGGTCTACAGCAAGATCTCAGCCCCGGTGCTGGCCAATGTGAACGTGAAGTTCGAGTTCGATCATGTGGCGACTGAAGCGGGTCCGCCGGTCAACCGGATCTATCCGTCGGGCAAGTTCGATCTGTTCGCCGGAGAGCAGGTCGTGTTGCTCGGGCGTTACAAGCACTCGGGAGTGGCCAAAGTGGTCATCGAAGGCAACGTCGGACGCGAGTCGCAGCACTTTGACTTTCCCGTGGACTTCGCCCAGCCCTCAACCAACTCGACCTACGGCTTCGTCGAGAAGCTGTGGGCGATGCGGCGGATCGGAGAGATCATCGATGAGCTGGATCTCAATGGGAAGAACGATGAACTGGTGAAGGAACTGGTGTTGCTGTCGACCAAGCACGGGATCCTGACGCCGTACACTTCGTTCCTGGCGGACGAGACTTCGCGGCCGACTCTGGCTCTTGAGTCCGACGAGTTCCGCCGGAACTCGGGAATCTCTCGTTCCCGCCTGGGTGACCTCGAAGAAGCCGAAGGGCAAAGCGGAGTGGCGCAGCGGGCCAGTAAGCAGATGTTCAAGTTCCAGTCGAATCTGGATCTGAGCAGATCGTCTGGTGGTGCTGCACCAGCCGCCCCCGCTTCTGGGCCAGCTGCTCCAGCGACTGCCGCCCCGCTGGCAGCATCCGCCCCGGGAGCCCAGAAGTACATCGACTCCAAGACCGATCGTGAAGTCGTGACCTCCAACGTCCAGCAGATCGGCAACCAGACCGCCTACCGCCGGGGCAAACGGATCGTGACCCCGGAAACAGCTGATCTGGACTCCGAGAAGGACAAGGCCAAGATCGTGACGATCCAGCGGTACTCGAAGGAGTACTTCGATCTGGTCGCCGCCAACACCGCCGACGAGAACCTGCTGATCGCTCAACAGGCCGCCGACGAGGAACTACTGGCCACGTTCCGCGGGCAGGCTTACCTGATCCAGTAGGCCCGTAGAGCCGGTTTCAAAACCCTTCCACAACAACTTTCAGTTGGCAAGGCATTTGCATGAGTGTTGAGCAAAGGAGTGCTCAGTCATGCTCATCACGC
>JBIIOI010000090.1:0-17476 GCA_044337025.1 Planctomycetaceae bacterium | reverse complement strand
AGCTGTATCCGTATGACGATCAGGAGAAGTGGAAGCACGGCTACCTGAAGGAAATGCCGTACTACCACGGATATCACTCATTCAAGCCGTACAACTACCACCATGTCTTCTCCCAGTCGCAGACCGCGTCGGGCTGGGGCATGAACCCCAACACGCCGTACTCACAACAGTTCTGGCACAAATACGAGAACATGGCCAGCCCCGGCTCTCCCATGGTCTCGCAGACGGAACGTGAGTACCTTGAGCACAAGCTCGTGGAACTCCAGCTGCAGCAGCAGGCTCAGCAGCAGATTCAAAGCGTGAATCAGTTCAATGGAGGCAGCTTCGTGCAGGGAGCCGCCGGTCAGGCGATCCTGACGCAGGAAGTCGCTCCGATCGCCTACCAGGCCACGGTGCCGACCGCCCCCGTGGGCCCGCTGTACTCGCAGCCACAGATTCGGTCGACCCCGACCCCGGGGCAGACTGCTGTGCAGCGTCAGGAACTGCGGAATTACCTCGCGCCCTCCCCTGCCACGCGCCGCTAAACGCAACCAGTCGGGCGTTGCTAACGATCATCCGTCAAGCCACCTTCGAGGGAGTCGTCATTCGACTCTCTGGCAGGTGGCTTACGCATTTTGCAAATCTCTCAATTCCGCAGATCCGACCTCGGAATCCCTCATATCGGGGCGAGCAGGCGGTCGATGACGAGATCGTGTGCGCAGGCAATGATGCCTCGCCGAATCCCGCCCCTCGTCCACGGATGGACACAATGACGCCTAGAGTCATCGAGCTGCAGAATTTCGATGCCCGTCCTCGGCGTGCGAGGGGACTGTGGTTGTATCTGGTTCTGGGGCTGTCGCTACTGGTCTCGCTGGATCAGGCAGTCGTTTTCGCCAGCGACATGGTCTACACCGGTCGCCATGCTTTGAAGATTCCGTTTGACTTTGAAGAGGCCCAGGTCCGGGCCGTGAAGGCGACCGAAGTTCAGCTGCTCGTCTCGTTCGACCGGGGCCGAACCTGGAAGACGGCCGCCAAGGCGAAACCCCAGGACCGAGTCTTTCGTTACAACGCAGCTGACAATGGCGAGTACTGGTTCTCTGTGCGTCTTGTGAACGTGCTCAAGGAGAACGTTCAGCCCGGAGCCCCACAGGTGGGGCTGAAGGTGTTTGTCGATGACACTGCTCCGACACTCGATCTCAAGATTCGAGAGCTGTCCGCCGGGCGTGTCGAACTGACGTGGCGTGCCGACGATGATGCTCTGGACACCGAGACACTGGAGATCATGTACCGCGAAGGAGAGGATGCCGATTGGCAGGCGGTCGATCACGAGAACCAGCCCACAGGGCGTCTGGATCTGAACATTGAGTCCGCCGGGACTGTCTACGCAGCGGCTCGCGTCTCCGATCTGGCCAAGAACTCGGTCACTGCCGATAGCCAGGCGACGGTCTCCAAAGCGACGACGAACAAGCGTGAAAGCCGCGAACCGGACTTCTCAAAGCCGGTGGCAGTCGCTCCTTTCCCCAGCGCTGCCGAGAAGGAGCGTCGGCCCTCCACGTTGGCACTACCGACCAGCCAGTTTACACCCAAGCCGACTTTGCCGGTCACCGTTCAGAGCACCGAAACTCCACCACCGTCGCTCGTTCCCGAATCGTTCCCGCCCACTCTGCCCCATGTCTTACCGGCACCGGCTGCGCAGCCACGGCCCCTGAATGTCAGTCACTCCCAGCCGGCCCCTGTCGCCGTGCGAGCAGCGACTCCTAATCGTGTTTCCCCCTATCCGCAGGGTGCCAAACTCGTCAACTCGATGAGCTTCAACATCGGGTACTCGCTGGACCAGATCGGGCCCTCGGGAGTCGGCAGCGTGAAGCTGTACATCACCGAAGACAATGGCCGGATGTGGTACGAGTACGGAACCGACCCGGATCGCACCAGTCCGTTCCAGGTGCGGGTCGAGAAGAGCGGTCAGTTTGGATTCGCCATTCGTGCGACCAGCGGGATCGGCCTTTCCGAGAATCCGCCGCAGCCTGGCCAGGTGCCCGAGATCGTGGTGATCGTGGACCAGGTCGTTCCGCAGCCCAAGTTCGGCCTTGTACAACAGGGGCAGGGGCTGGCTCACAATCAGATTCAGTTCTCGTGGGTCCTGACCGACTCGGATCTGGCCGAGGCGCCGGTCATGCTCCTGCGGTCCGAGTCTCCGAGTGGTCCCTGGGAACCGATCAGTGGCTGGATCGAGAACACGGGACGCTACCAGTGGACCGTGAATCAGTCGATCGACCGCCCAGTTTATGTCCGCCTGGAAGCCCGCGATCTGGCGGGCAACATCGGGCGGGCGGACCTGGAACAGCCGCTGCAAATCGATCTGGTCAAGCCGACCGCTCGCATCATCGATATCGAGACCGTGACGCAGTAATCAAACGTGTTAGCCGTCGGGCTAGCCCGACTTGCCACAACGAGAAGGTACCCCTACTGCCCCGGCACGGTGAGTGACTGACCGTTGTGCCGGGCACCCAGGCTCATCAAGTACGGAGCTGCCACGCGGCTCCATTCATCTGCACCCGGATACGCCCCGGCTCCCCCGCCGAAACAGCTGCGAAGCATGTCGGTATCGATCACCCCGGGATTGAGCGGAATCGCCGCCATCCCCCGCGGCAGTTCCTGAGCCAGCGCCAGGGTCAGCCCTTCAATTGCATACTTCGAAGCACAGTAGGGAGCGACCTTGGCCGAGGTCGAACGCCCCCAGCCTGAACTGAGGTTGACGATCACTCCCTGTCGGCGCTGGATCATCGCGGGAACGAATGCCCGAGTCACGTAGTAAACCCCGGATACGTTGATCTGCATCAGCCGCTCAAATTCGCTGGGTTCAATCTCCCACAAGGGAGCGGTGCTGTTCATGACAGCTGCGTTGTTGATCAGCAGGTCCGGGATCAGGCTCTGGCCAATCACCGATTCCGCCCAGGCACTGACCTGGTCGCGATCGCCGACATCGACCAGGTCGAAACGATGCTGAGGATAAGTCGCCGCAAGGTCCGCGACCGCTTCAGGCTTGGTGCCGCAGCTCACGATCTTCCAATCGGCCTCGTGAAATCGATCAACCAGCGCCCGGCCCAGACCGCGCGTGGCACCGGTGAGAACAACGACTTTCGGGACAGGTGGCATGGCCGATTCCGAAGCAACGAGGAGCGGAGTCTGGTCGCCAGATCGTAGCAGAATTCGTAAGAATTCTGCCGTCTCTGAAACCCCTGTTTTGGGCCGCTGTCTGCCAAGCTGCTACGATATCGGTATTCCCGAGGAGGCGCCGATGTTCACGAACCCAGACCCCAAGTACCAAGCCGGTCCCACACTCGGTCCGGCTGCCGCTCCGCCAGGAGCCATCGTCAGCTCCGACACGCACCGGGCTCAGCGGATTCCTCCGGGACAGTCTCAGACCCGCAAGTGGCCGGTGCTGCATTACGGGGATGTTCCGGATGTGGATCTGGCGACCTGGAAGCTGCAGATTGGCGGCCTGGTCGAGCGTCCGCTGTCGCTGAACTGGAACGAGTACACCGCCCTGCCCCGCGTGCAGGTCTTTGCGGACTTCCACTGCGTCACCCGCTGGTCCCGCCTGGGCAATGTGTGGGAGGGCGTTTCGGTCCATGAGATTGCCAGGCGTGTCGGCATTCGCCCCGAAGCCAGATACGTGATCGCCACCGGATACGATTGGGGCTGGACGACCAACTTGCCGCTGGCCGACTTCCTGGCTCCCGATGCACTGATCGCCGACAAGCACGATGGCGAGCCGCTTGACGCCGACCACGGAGCTCCGGCTCGGCTCATGATCCCGCTGCTATACGCCTGGAAAAGTGCCAAGTGGCTGCGCAAGATCGAATTCGTGGCGAATGATGCTCCCGGCTACTGGGAACGTTGCGGCTATCACAACCACGGAGATCCCTGGACCGAGGAGCGGTTCGGAGTCCCCGAGTAGCACCGGCAACGGCGTTGTTACAGCAACTCGTCAATCACGCGCCCCCGACTGATCGGGATTGGGCGGTTGAGAGGATCTCGCAGTTCCAGCGTGGGATCGATCCCCAACAGATGGAACATGGTCGCTGTCACATCGTGAGGCCGCACAATGTCTGACATCGGGTAGGCAGCGTCACCGTCGGACTGACCGTGAACGATTCCGCCGTTGATCCCCCCGCCGGCCATGGCGATTGAGAAACAGCGTCCCCAGTGGTCGCGGCCGCCATTGCCGTTGAAACGCGGCGTGCGACCGAACTCGCCCAGCCACAAGACCAGTGTCTCGTCGAGCAGTCCCCGCGTCCGCAGGTCATCCAGCAAGCACGAGAACCCCTGATCCATCACCGGCATCAGGAAGTCCTTCATCGATCGCGCGTGCTGGCCATGGGTGTCCCACGAACCACCGTTCGGAGCATCCCCCTTCAGCTGGGACCAGTTCACCTGGACCAGCCGCACGCCAGCCTCGACCAGTCGTCGCGAGAGCAGCAGCGCCTGGCCAAACTTTCCGCGACCGTAGCGATCTCGCAGTTCGGCCCTCTCGCTGGAAAGATCAAACGCCGCGCGAGCCTGTGGCGAGGCCAGCATCCCGTAGGCCGTCTCGAACTGCCGCCCGTAGCTGCCGATCCGTTCCGAGCCATCAACCGCAGCCAGATGCGAGTCGATCTGCTCGCGCAGGGATCGCCGCCGCTCTAGACGCCCCCCGGCCACCTCGCTCTGCAGCTGCAGATCGGGGATCTTGAAGTTCGGGATCGATGTGTCGCATTCGATCAGCCAAGGGTCCGCCGGACGGCCCAGCCACCCGGCGTCCTGCCCAGGCCAATGAATATCCCCGTCATTGGCAATGTGCTGCGGCAGCTGGATCGCACTGGGGAGGCCGTTGATGATCGGCTGCTGGTGGCGAACGATCGAGGCAAAGCTGGGGTGCCGGTTGGGAAACTTCGGCGTGGCATTCTCGATGTTCATCGGGATATGCGGCACCCCCGTCAGCATCTGATAGCCGCTCGACGAGTGGGCGTTGTCGTCGGTGACGGTCGCCCGCAGCACGGCACAGACATCGGTGTGACGAGCTGTCAGCGGCATCAGCTCGCTGACGCGCAGTCCGGGAGTGGCTGTGTCGATCGGACTGAACGGCCCTTTGACTTCTGCGGGAGCCTGCGGCTTCGGGTCCCAAGTCTCGTGCTGCCCGGGGCCGCCGAGCAGGCAGACGGCGATGACGGACTTGGCGCGGCCAAACTTCGGCCCATGCACGACCCCGGCACTCGCTCGAGCGGGCCGGTGCAGCAGCTGCGACAGAGTCAGCGAGCCCAGACCGATCGATCCGCACCGCAACCACTCGCGACGGTCGAGACCGTCGCACAGCTTCTGGCGTTGGTGGAGCAATGAGAACATGCGGTCCCCGGGAACTGGAATCGACATCGACTGATGCAAGTCTCCCAGACCCGCCGTCAGGCGTCAAATCCAAATTGCCTTGTGCGACGATGCCGAGAACTCGTCCGAATCCTGCGACGAGACTCCGCCAGCAGCTACTTCTTCTGGACAGGCAGCTGGAAGAAACCGCCGCCAAAGCCCCCGCCGCCACCGCCTTGTTGGCTACCGCCACCCATGCCCCCGCCCATTTTCGTCGGGTAATCGGGCAGCGGCTCGTGGCCATGTTGAATGTTCGAAATCAGCTTCAGAATCTCGCGGTGAATGGCGTTTGTCTGACGAATGATCAACACAGAACGAGGCGAAACGACCGTCGTGACAGCTGCTGGAGATGTCGCTCCCTTCTTGCCATCGGCTGCTGCCTCTGCAGGTCTGGAGATCTGCTCGACTTCGGATCGCGATGCTGCCAGTCGGATCGTTCCGGCGGGCTTGTCCCCTTTCCATGACTCTGGGGCGATCAGTTCGGGAATCAGCTTCAGCAGGTCATCCGCCATTTCTCGGGGCATGCGGTAAAAGTGGGTGGTGACCTTGCGAGCTTCCTCTTCCAGATCGACACGCGGTCGCGGCTTGGATGCGCGCAGGGCTGTCCGGTAATTCTCAAGCAGCGCCAGGACTTGATCCAGCTGGGGCGGATTCTGGCGACAGACCATCGTGCCTGGGACTGGAAAATCCAGTACGCCGGTTCCGGGTTCGTCGATATCCCAGGGACCCTCCGTCTGGCTGTAAATCGCATCGGCCAATGCGTCGGCCTCCCCGTCGTCCCGGCACAAATCTCGGACATCAAAGACGGCCGTGGAGTAGTGCTGCTGCAACTCTCCCGCAGACACGATCCAGAGCGACCCATCCGCCACCATCCCGCGCAGCTCATACCCCATCCGAGACCCAATCTCCTGGATCGCCGTGCGAAGACGCTGACCTTCGATCTTGAGAGTCACCGGCTGACGGACTTTGGCACCCTCCCCGATGACCGAAGGATGAATTCTGAGGTTGACGTCGACAGCCGCGCCCAGCTGACGAATGGCCTCGTCGAGAGGAGTCTCGTCCAGTTCGACACTGATCAACTGATCCAGCTTGGCCCGCAGCGGTTCATGGACGGGCAGATCGAGCAGAATGGTGCGGCGTCCGTGCTTTCGTAATGCGGACAGCAGGCTGGCCACCTCCCAGTGCACCCGGTCGATCTGCCGGACAAACAACACGTCTCCGAGCAAGACGATCGTTCCGGTGCCCGGCTCATCCGCGTCCCAGGGGCCGGAAGTGCATTGTTCGATCGCGCTGATCAATGCGTACTCAGAGTACTTGGCGTCGAGCAGATCACTCACGACATATTGAACGGTCGAGTAATGCTCATCCGCCTGATCACGCGACGTAATCCGTAGCGTGCCGTCGTCGATGTACCAGCCCAGTCCAATCAGACCGAGGCGGTTCAGAATCAGATAGATCGGTTCATCTTTCAGCTGGTCGCTGATCTGTTCACTGGAGAGCAGTCGCAGATCGCTCAGCCCTTTGGAGTCCAGAATGACCGGCATCTTCAGCTCGTCGCGGGCCCATTGTGTCAATTCCTTGAGCGAGGTCTTGTTGAAGTCTCTGGTGACCTTGCGCGAGAGCGCCTCGGGCATGACGGTGGCCGGATCGACTGCTTTGGGGTCGTCCGGAATCGTGATCATCAGGCTGGGAGCGGTCGCCGGTTGAGCTTCATCCGGAGCCTGAGCCCACAACACTCCTGTTCCCAGACCCAACAACATGACCGTAAGAATGCCTGTCCGCATTGTAGACCCTCAAGAGGCGCTTCGAATTGTCTCAATCCCTGACCAAATTCAGATTATGGAGCCACAATGAGCCATGCAACAACTATCCGACGAGATCGAATCTGCGGCAGCCTGTTCTGGTCGCCGGTCCAAACATCCGATACAACTGATGCGTTGCGACCTTCCGAGCCGGAGACCTCGTGTGGCCCGATCCGCTTCAACTCCTGGATTCGCTCCTCTCAGCCGTCGGCAGATGCTGGTGCAGTCGGGGTGCGGGTTTGGGGTTCTGGCCCTGTCGGCACTGATGAATTCCCCGGCTTACGGGGCGTTACCGCTGGCTCCGAAGTTGACGCACTTTCCCGCGCGGGCCAAGCAGGTCATCTTTCTGTTCATGCACGGCGGCCCGTCGCAGGTCGACACGTTCGACTACAAGCCCCAGCTGACCAAGGACGATGGGAAGCCCCTGCCGTTCAATAAGCCTCGGGTCTTTTCTTCGCAGACCGGCAACCTGCTGAAGTCCCCCTGGGAGTTCCGGCAATACGGCGAGAGCGGGGCCTGGGTCAGTGACCTGTTCCCGCATGTCGCTCGGCATGTGGACGATCTGTGCATCATCAACGGGATGCACGGTTCGAATTCCCGGCATGGAGCAGCGCTGCTGGAACTGCACACGGGCAGCGATACGTTCGTGCGGCCCAGCATGGGAGCCTGGATTACATATGGCTTAGGGACCGAGAACCAGAACCTGCCGGGGTTCATCACGATTTGCCCGACGCTAACCCATGGCGGAGCGACCTCGTGGGGCTCTTCGTTCCTGCCCGCTGACTTTCAGGGGACAGCGATCGGCAACGCCGGGATCGCCTCGGATCAGGCGAAGATCCCGTTCATTGAGAACGCGGACCATCTCGACCTAGGTCTCCAGCGACAAGAACTCGACTTTGCCCAACTGCTGAATCGTCAAAACTTAGCTCAGGCGGGACCAGACTCCGTGCTGGAGGCGCGGATCAACTCCTATGAGCTCGCCTACCGGCTGCAGACAACCGCGCCCCAGCTGCAGGAGATCAGCGACGAGACCGAGGCGACTCAGAAGGCGTACGGGCTCGATCAGCCGCAGACGAAGAACTTCGGACGGCAATGCCTGATGGCCCGCCGCTTTATTGAGCAGGGGGTCCGCTTCGTGCAGTGTACGCACAGCTACAAGTGGGATCAGCACGGCGGACTGAAGGCCGACCATGCCCGCAACGCGATGGAGGTCGATCAGCCGATCGCGGCTCTGCTCGCCGACTTAAAGGCCCGCGGGCTGCTGGAAGAGACGCTGATCCTGTGGGGCGGCGAGTTCGGTCGTACTCCAGTCGCGCAGGGAGACGATGGCCGCGACCACAACCCGCAAGGCTACACCATGTGGCTGGCGGGTGGCGGTGTGAAGCCCGGCATTCGTTATGGAGCGACCGATGAGTACGGCTACTTTGCGGTCGAGAACAAAGTCCATCTGCACGACCTGCACGCGACGATGCTGCACCTGCTGGGGCTGGACCACCTGAAGCTGACGTACCGGTTCGCCGGACGGGATTTCCGCCTGACGGATGTGCATGGCAAGGTGGTCGACGGGATCATCGCCTGAACTGCAATCCGCATTGATTCGTTCCGAAGCCGGAGCATGGCGTAGTCGAGTCTTGAATTGGGGACGACCCCGGAGGGGTCAAAGAGATTAGCCGGTGGCTGAGCGAAGCGACGCCACCGGTCAGGAGGCAGAGTCAGGCCGCATCCCGGTAGGGATGCCAGAACCGAGCGAGGTCCAGTTGGCGACTCTGCGATCCCTGCCGGGATCGGTATCATGGTCTGGCAGTAACCGGTGGTATCGCTCTCGCTCAACCACCGGCTATTTTCTCCCATCCCTCCGGGTCCCTCCGGGATGCTGATAAGGAGATGACTGACCCTTTCCGCAGCGGCGCTGAGTCGACCACTGGGGTCAACTCAAGTCTTGCCCCTCCCCACACCAGGACTACATGTTGATCTCGTACCCCTTGCGGCTTTCTCGCGAGAGGAACGTGCTGGCCTGAGCGTCGCCGATGATCTCACGCTGGGTGGGATCCCACTTGAGTTCGCGGCCCAGACGCATCGCGATGTTTGAAAGGTGGCAGATTTCCAGCATCCGGTTGTGCGACCAGACATCGGAGATCGGCTGCTTGCGGTCCTTCATTCCCTCGATGAAGTTGGCTGTGTGGTTCGCACTGACCGGGCCGCCGTAGACCTTCTCGATCGCCCCTTCCGGCAGCGGCTTCTCCTTGAGGTCATCGACCGGCTTGCCGGTCAATTTACCGCGGTTCACGAAGATGCGGCCTTCGGTGCCTTCGAACAGGATGCCGTTGTCGCCTTCGCTAGTGATGATCATCTCCACGTTGTTCGGCATCGCCACGCGGATCGTGAACTTGGTCGCGACGTTGTACTGATCGTTCGGAACAGGATGGCCGTCCTTGTACTCCACCGGCAGCTTGTACTCGACGGGAGTCACCAGGCTGGGACCGGTTTCAGTCGCGCCCAACGCCCAGCAGGCGATATCGACGTGGTGAGCCCCCCAGTCGGTCAACTTGCCCCCGGAGTACTCGTGCCACATCCGGAACGCATAGTGACAGTTGCTGAACAGCGGCACGCCGCCGCCGTACCCCTCGCGCAGCTTGGGCAGGGCGCGGTACGCCACAGCGGGAGCTGGCCCGAGCCACATGTCCCAGTCGAGACCTTCCGGCACCTGAGCCTCGGGAATCACCGGCGAGGACTCAAAGGCCTCGATGCCGCAGGTCACCTTCTTGACGGTCCCAATACGGCCTTCCCGAATCATCGCAATCGCGGTCAGGAACCGCTTGTCGATCTCGGTCCGCTGCATCGTGCCGACCTGGAAGACTCGACCGGTCTGCGTGACGATCTTCTCGATCAGCTTCCCTTCATCGATCGTCAGGGTCAGCGGCTTTTCGCAGTAGACATCTTTCCCGGCCAGCATCGCTTCGACCGCGATCTTGGTGTGCCAGTGATCCGGAGTGGCGATCATCACCGCATCGATATCTTTACGGTCCAGAATCTTGCGGTAGTCCTTATACCCCTCGGGCTTCTTCCCCTGTCCCTTCTCGACCTTCTCGATGTTCGCGCCCAAGACATTGGAGTCGACATCAGCCAGAGCCGCAAAATCGGCGAACCCGAACGACTTGCTGGTGATCGACCAGCCCTGGTTCCGCAGCCCGATCGTCGCAAAGACCGGCCGTTCGCTGGCCGCCTGGAACCCGAACGCCCGATTCGATGATGGCAGCAGAATCCCAGCTGTGCCCGCAGCTGCGAGGCCTTGCAGGAATTGACGACGTGAAGAATTGCGAGGTGTGGACACGGAGAAATCCTCTGAATCGAAGCGAGTGAGCGAGACCGCCGATGGAGAGAGTGACCACCATCGCGACAAGTTGAAGATAACAGAATCGGCGAACCCGTGAAAACAATGCGCCGCCAACGCGGCTCCCCCCTCGCGAACCTCGCCTTGCAGATGCCCGAGAGTGTGAACTTCGCTCGGCCCGGTGAATTTCGACACTGGGAATGCGGTTCTCAAAAGGAAGGGACTTCTGGCCTGCGGCGAACCGATCGCACGGTTTCGACTTCCAGTGGGTAGGATAGGTCTCTTCGGTTTCACCAGATTCACGGGTGTCGTATGTCGCAAATTCAACAACCACCGGCTCCCTGGATGGGGCTCGTCCTGCGCACAGCTGGGATTTACAACCTCAGCTGGGCCGCGTTCGCGATCATCGCCCCCGGAGCCTCTCTGCGGCTTGCCGGTTTCCCGGATGATCCGGTGGTGTGGCCGATCTGGAAGGGGACGGCCCTGCTGATCGGGCTGTTGGGGGGCGGGTATTGGCTTTCGGCCCGCGATCCCTATCAGCACTGGCTGGCGATCTTGATGGGATTCCTCGGGAAAGTGCTGGCCCCGCTGGGGCTGCTGGGAGCCATGCTGCTGGGTGACGTCCCGTGGACGGCGGCACGAATGGTTGTTCCGAACGACCTGATCTGGTGGATTCCGCTGGGGACGATTCTGTGGCGGGCGGCGATCTGGCACGATTCCCAGACCGCCATCGCAGCTGAGAGCTCGGCGATGCAGACCTTGTCGGGGACAACCGGACAGACGCTGGCCCAACTGTCCAGCAATCAGCGGCTGCTGGTCGTGTTTCTCAGGCATTCGGGGTGTACGTTCTGCCGCGAGGCTCTGGCCGATCTGCAGCAGGTTCGGTCGCAGATCGAGGGGGCAGGAGCTCGCATCGCCCTGGTCCATATGACAACCGATGACGACTTCCGCCCGTTTGCCGAGAAGTACCACCTCGCCGATCTTCCGCGATTCGCCGACCCGCAGCGACAGCTCTACCAGGAGTTCGAGCTGGCACCGGGCAGCATCTCTCAGGTCCTGGGTTGGAAGGTCTGGTGGCGTGGGTTCCGGGCTGCGATCCTGGGCGGACACGGGTTCGGCGGAGTGCGAGAAAGCATGTTCCAGATGCCGGGGACCTTCCTGATCGAGAACGGAAAGATCCTGCGGTCGTACCCCTACAAGTCCGCAGCGGACCGGCCCGACTACCAGGAAATGTCCTGCCCCATCGGATAGATCGGCAGCGCCTTCGAGGGACGCCTGCCCAGAGTCACTCCTGGGAAAGTTTCGCATCTGGGAAGATTCGATTCCCATGCCTTGGGATCGGGGGGACATTGGCCGCTTCGTCCACTCGCTCCCCGTGGAGCACGAAGAATCGAAGAATTCATGATTGACTTTCGAACGATTCTATCCGATCATACACAGCAGCGCGAACTTATCTGATGGGGTCGTTCTGACCAGCCATCGCAAGTCCCCAATAGCAGGAGTCTCCCATGCGTCGTCGAGGTTTTACTCTGATCGAACTGCTGGTGGTGATCGCCATCATCGCAGTTTTGATTGCTCTTCTTCTACCCGCCGTGCAACAAGCACGAGAAGCCGCCCGCCGATCGCAGTGCAAGAACAACCTGAAGCAGATCGGTCTGGCTCTTCACAATTACCACGACGTATTCAACACCTTTGCGAACGGAAACATTTCCAGCAGCGTGGGCGGCTGGGGGTTGTCCTGGTACATGCGAATTCTGCCTTACGCAGACGCAGCACCGGTGTTTAACCAAATGACCTTCTCCGGGGCGCACTGCGGTTGGACACACCCAGCTGGGGGACCTGAGGGACCGATTAACGGAGCTGTCCTCCGCCAAGCCGATTTGCCTTGGACCTTCTGCCCCTCCAGCCCGATGGAGAAGAAGCGTGATGCTGGCGCCGCTGTGATTCCGAATGCGTCCTACCAGGGCATCTCGGGAGCAACTGATGGGAATGGATTCGTGAATCCGGCGAACCAGATGGCCCTGTGCTGCGGATGCTGCGGCGGGCAGCAGGCGACGGGAATTCTGGCCGGTACCGGTATGTTGATTCCATTGCGGTCTGTGGGAATCAAGGACTGCACGGACGGGTCCAGCAACGTTGTCATGGTTGCTGAACACTCGAACTTCATCCGGAACAGCACGGGAGGAAACGTGCAGGTCAACGGGATCCATGGAATCATGATGGGTGGCCCGAACCTGAATACGCCTTCCGCTTGTCCGGGCTGCATGTTCGAGCGGCAGTTCAATCTGACGACTGTCCGCTACGCTCCCAACGCTCGAGCGATTGATAACGATGCGGCTTGGCCAGGTGTGGGTGACAACTACGGTAGCAACAACCCGCTGAACTCAGCACATACCGGTGGGGTTCATGCTTTGCTGACCGACGGTTCGGTGAGGTTCCTTGGGGACAACATCGATATGCTCACTCTTCGTCGGCTGATGACCCGTGCTGACGGACAGGTCGTGGGTGAGTTCTAGTCGAACTTGGAGCTGTCGATCGTTTCAATCCGGGGGCAGGTGCTAATGCACGTGCCCCCGATTCTGATTTCACCTGGATGACTGCAATCATGATGTCTCGTTTGATGTCAGCCTCAACTTGGGCAATCGGACTCGCGGCAATCGGTTTGTCAGGATGCGGAGAGAAGGGGCCGACGACTCAGCAGGCGACGGTGAGCGGCAGTGTCACCATCGACGGGAAACCGATCGAGCTGGACAGCACTGTGACGTTCTTCTCCGATAACGAGGGCGCCAATGCCGGTGGTGTGATCGATTCCATGGGGAACTACAACATCAAGGCCGGGGATCCTCGAATCGGGATTCCAGTTGGACGTTATAAGGTTTCCATTCGTCCCCCGTCTCCGGTCACGTCCACGATGGGGAATGTCACTGCCGAATCGCCGGACTACATGAAGATGATGGGGAAACCCGCGACCCCCGCTCGTGCGAATTCGAAGGGCGCCGCAGTTGCCGCTTCGAAAATTCCCGAAGAGTTTCAGGCACTCGGGACCACTCCCATCGTGCTGGAATTGCAACCTGGTCCCAACAAGCTGGACTTCGAACTCACCAAGCTGGCGAAGAAGAAGTAGCTTGAGCCTCATCGCAATGCATTACAACAACAAGGCCGAAGCAATACTGCTTCGGCCTTGTTGTTGTGGAACTGCTCGTATCGAACGATTCTCAGCCGTACAGCTTGTTCGCTTCTTCGTGGTTGATGACTCGGCACTTCAGCTTTTCACCTGCCAGCTTCTCACCCGCCGGGTCGACATAGACCCGTCCAGCTCGTCCCGGTTTCACGCTGAGAACATGGATATTGAAGATGTATCCGACATCGCTCGTGGCCTTGAACCAGTGGACGTTGTCCTTCAGGTCTGAGACCGTCGAGTAGCTGCCGGGGCCGAACTGGGAGTCGAGCGTGGGCTGGATGATCATGTGCGTCTTGCCCACATCCTCGATGCGGTCGTAATGCCGTCCGTGAAAGTCCCCCTTCAAGACCAGAAACGCGGTGGCCATGTTGTCATGCCCGTGCGGGACCACCGAGCGGTCTTTGTTCAGCACAAACACCTGATGTCCAAAGATCAGATCCGTGGGCAACCCGTCGACCTTTGGCAGCGTCGCCCGCACGCTCAGCTCGCCGCGGTCCTTCGGCTTGGCGTTCTTGGCCAGCTTGTCGAAGTCGATGAACTTCAGCATCTCTGGCAGATCGACGCGGGCGAACAGTGTTTCCACCTGCTTCTGCCACGTCAGCGGGTCGAGCTTCTGCCCTCGCAGATCCTGGCTCATCGAGTTCAGCTCTGTGAGCCACTGCTGGGCGACCAGCTTGATCTCATCGGAAAACGCCTGACGAGAAAAGACCGTGTCAAGCAAAGACCAAGTCAGCAGCGCCCCCAAGGCGTGCTGCGGAAACTCACGACGCGACAACGTGGACATGGCGATTTCTCCCAGGATACGAAACTCTCTTGCGAGTATACCGAAGCCGGCGTTGATGCGTGAGTGAGTTTCAAGCCAGTGAGAGGCTGGCCAGTTTGTGAATCTGCAAGTTCGGGAGCGCGAGGCTCCTGCCGAGCCGCATGCGCGGAAGGAAGTCTTCTCTAAGTTGCGGCTCAGCCGGAGCTTCGCTCTCCCAACCGCACAAACTCCCAGATGGAACTTCTGACCAGCCGTGCTTCGGCCTGTCGTGGTTTTGTTGATAGGGAGAGGATCATCCACAGATTTCACAGATTCACACAGATTGGCAGAGACGGTGAGTCCGAAGAAGTTCGGGCACGACGGGCGACGGGGCTTCGCATCCTTGAGCGGCCCGAAAATCTGTGTGAATCTGTGAAATCTGCGGATCTCTTGCACCGCCGTAGTCACATGGGAATCTCATCTGATGAGGAGGTTCGACTGTACCACCATTGTGCGAACGCACCACGCCAATCCAACTCGGCGGCGAACGGGTGAACTCTCCTGGCAGGTGCGATACGATCCGCTGCCCGGAATAACGCCCCGCTGTTTCTCCGGTCACAGACGCACATTCTCCGTCCTCGAACATTCATCCACCCATGGCCCGGATCAACGACAACTACCTCAAGCTGGCAGCTGGTTACCTGTTCCCCGAGATCGGTCGGCGGGTCAAAGCCTTCTGCGAGGCGAATCCCAGTGCCAAAGTGATTCGAATGGGGATCGGCGACGTGACCGAGCCGCTGCCGGGAGCCTGCATCGCCGCTCTGCACAAGGCGACCGACGAGATGGCTGTCCGCAGCTCATTCCGCGGTTACGGCCCGGAGCAGGGGTACGACTTCCTGCGCGAGGCAATCGCCAAGCACGACTTCCAGTCTCGCGGCGCGAACGTCTCGGCCAACGAGATCTTCGTCTCGGACGGTTCGAAGTGCGACGTCGGCAACATCCTCGACGTCTTTGGAGCTGACAACACGATCGCGGTCCAGGACCCGGTTTACCCGGTCTATGTCGACACGAACGTGATGGTCGGCCGGACCGGTTCCGCCGATGCCAGCGGGCGGTATCCGGGGCTGGTCTACCTGCCCTGCACCGCTGACAACGGATTCACCCCCGCCCTGCCCTCGCAGAAGGTCGATCTGATTTACTTGTGCTCGCCGAATAACCCGACCGGCACGGTGATGAGCCGCGACACGCTGACCAAGTGGGTCGAGTATGCTCGGACGAACGAAGCAATCATCCTGTTCGACGCCGCATACGAGTCGTATATCACCGACCCCGCGATTCCGCACTCGATCTACGAGATCCCCGGTGCTCGCGAATGCGCCATCGAGTTCCGCAGCTTCAGCAAGACCGCTGGGTTCACCGGGTTGCGATGTGCCTTCACCGTCGTGCCGCAATCGCTGATGGGCCGCACCGCTGACGGCTCGCAGAAAGACGTTCACAGCCTCTGGAACCGCCGCCACTGCACCAAGTTCAACGGCGTCTCCTACCCGATCCAGCGGGCCGCTGAGGCGATCTACTCGGCCGAGGGGGCTCAGCAGGTCAAGTCGATCGTCGCCTTCTATCTCGAGAACGCCCGACTGCTCCGCGAAGGCATCCAGAAAGCCGGCGTCGAGGTCTTCGGCGGCGTGAACGCCCCGTACATCTGGCTGAAGACGCCGAAGGGCCTCAAGAGCTGGGACTTCTTCGACAAGCTGCTGAGCGAAGCCCACCTGGTCGGCACCCCCGGCAGCGGCTTCGGCAGCTGCGGCGAGGGATACTTCCGGCTGAGCGCGTTTAACAGCCGGGAGAATACGCTGGAAGCAGTCGCCCGGTTCCAAAAGCTGGCTTAAGATCTGGCGTTCAGCGAGCCCCCGACGTAAGTCGGGGGTGCCACGCGGGAGAACTCACCACAGCCCCGCTCTCTCTGCAGAGTCACCGGCTGTGTCAGGCCACATTCGGCCTGGCACGGGGGACTGACGTCCGCCCGCTCGCTGGGTTTCCTTGTGGCCCGACCGACTTGTCGGTTGGGTCGCGAGCGAGTCACGCCGTGCCGCTCTCGCAATGCTCTGGCTCCCCTCTCCCCCCGGGAGAGGGGTTGGGGGTGAGGGTTCTCGCCATGCACCAGCCACTCTCGCCTTAGCCTGCCACTGTTCTGTGAGCAGTGGCTTCGATTGGCGGAACTCCAACGTAATTCGACACGGCTCACAGAGCCGTGGCACCCGTACAATCAACAATCAACCGGGCCATGGCCGCCCGTGGCACCCGACAGTTAGCAAATCAGCCGGGCCACGCCCGCCCCTGCACCGCTGACAACGGATTCACCCCCGCCCTGCCCTCGCAGAAGGTCGATCTGATTTACTTGTGCTCGCCGAACAACCCGACCGGCACGGTGATGAGCCGCGACACGCTGACCAAGTGGGTCGAGTATGCTCGGGCGAACGAAGCGATCATCCTGTTCGACGCCGCGTACGAGTCGTACATCACCGACCCCGCCATCCCGCACTCGATCTACGAGATCCCCGGGGCTCGCGAATGCGCCATCGAGTTCCGCAGCTTCAGCAAGACCGCGGGCTTCACCGGGCTGCGGTGTGCCTTCACCGTCGTGCCGCAATCGCTGATGGGCCGCACCACTGACGGCTCGCAGAAAGACGTTCACAGCCTCTGGAACCGCCGCCACTGCACCAAGTTCAACGGCGTCTCCTACCCGATCCAGCGCGCGGCTGAGGCGATCTACTCGGCCGAGGGGGCTCAGCAGGTCAAGTCGATCGTCGCCTTCTATCTCGAGAACGCCCGACTGCTCCGCGAAGGGATCCAGAAAGCCGGCGTCGAGGTCTTCGGCGGCGTGAACGCCCCGTACATCTGGCTGAAGACCCCCAAGGGCCTCAAGAGCTGGGACTTCTTCGACAAGCTGCTGAGCGAAGCCCACCTGGTCGGCACCCCCGGCAGCGGCTTCGGCAGCTGCGGCGAGGGATACTTCCGGCTGAGCGCGTTTAACAGCCGGG
>JBIIOI010000025.1:0-74105 GCA_044337025.1 Planctomycetaceae bacterium | reverse complement strand
AGAACCTGAAGGGCCAGAAGGACATCGCCGACAAGATCGCCGTCGATGACGATCACAAGTTCGTGGGCTTCGACTGCCACGAGAAGCTGCTGGAGGCGGGCGTCGATGTGATCCTGCTCTGCTCTCCTCCGCACTTCCGCCCGGCTCAAATGAAGGCCGCCGTCGCCAAGGGGGTTCACGTCTTCTGCGAGAAGCCCGTGGCCGTGGATGCTCCCGGTGTTCGCGAAGTGATCGAAGCCTGCAAAGTCGCCGCAGAGAAGAAGCTGTCGGTCGTGTCCGGTCTGTGCTGGCGGTACCACCCCGCCGTGACCGAGGCCTTCCAGCGGATGAAGGATGGCCAGATCGGCAAGATCATGGTCATGGAGGCGTCTTACAACACCGGCTTCCTCTGGAACCATGGTCGCAAGGAACACTGGAGCGACATGGAATACCAGATGCGGAACTGGCTCTACTACACGTGGCTCTCGGGAGACCACATCGTCGAGCAGCATATTCACAGCCTCGACAAGCTCGGCTGGGCGATGGGCGATCAGCCGCCCGTCGCAGCCACTGGAACGGGTGGACGGCAGGTCCGCATCGAGCCAGCGTTTGGCCACATCTATGACCACTTCGCGATTCAGTACGAATACGCAGACGGGGTCAAGGGGTTCAGCCGCTGCCGTCAGCAGGGTGGCTGTGCGAACGATGTCTCGGATCACTTCTGGGGCACCAAGGGTGTCTGCCACGTGAAGGGGGACAACACCAGCATCGTCGGTCACGACGCGGCCGACTCCTGGCAGTACAAGGACGGCGGACGGCACGACATGTATCAGCTGGAGCATGACGCCCTGTTCGCGAGCATCCGCAAGGGCGAGCCGATCAACAACGGCGAATACATGACCCGCTCGACGATGCTGGCGATCCTGGGCCGCATGGCTGCTTACACCGGCAAGCGGATCACGTGGGAAGATGCCCTGAACTCCAAGGAGAAGCTGGGCCCTGAGAAGTACGAGTTCGGCACGATCCCGTTCCCCGAAGTTGCCATGCCTGGCGTGACGCCGTTTGCGTAAGGCATGAAGAAACTCCAGTTCAAAGTCCAAGGCCGGGAGCAATCCCGGCCTTGTTGTTGTGAGTTGATGCACTTCCCCGCAGCTTCAAGAGTTTCACTCGTTTCCGAGCGAATTCAATCGCTGCTGCAGCTCAAGCAATCCACCCCCTAGCCCGTTCTCTTGGGCAGGACGCCCGAAGTTGATTACAGGTTCTTCAAGACCAGGACGCTCCACTTGCCCCTCAATCTGTTGAATTTCCTTGCTCAAGAGTTCTATTGCCTCATCCCTGCTTGGTGGTGCAGACTCGAAACCCTGAACCTTGAGTGCATTAGATTGCAACTGATATCTGTTCTCATCTAGGCTTTCGACTTTCTTTTTCAATTGCTTGAGCTGTGCAAGCTTTACCTCATCCGGAGACGGAATCTGGAGATCCTTTTTGACTTGTTCATACGACCTGCTGCCCCCTACTGTCGCCACAATCGCATGGTGATGATCGGTGACTGACCCAGGAGAACCATCAGCATTGACATAGAATCTCACCTCCTTAGACGGCCCCGAAGACGGCCCTCTTCCAGAAGCGTAGTCAACGATCCTCATCACCAGCTTTGAGAATTCGTGTTCGTAGGCACTTCTTGGTTCTTTCGGTGGACGGGGGGCAGAATTGAGGAGGTAGCAGACGTTCCGTTTGTGCGGGTTCTCCGATCTGCAGCGCTGTGGAAGTCTGTTGTAATTCGGCAACAGTTTCCGGTTCCCGGACGCATCATTCCGGTTTGTGACCTACGTTTGGACGGAGGAGTACAGGTTGTGCTCCTTCGGGCGGGGAAATTGTCCTTCGCCAATGTGATCCACTCGCACGTGTTCCAGAACCGGAAGTCTGAAGCCATGCCTCCGACCCCACCTCCCCGTAGTACTGTTCCAGGCCGTCCCGGTGCTCCCAACCGGATGATGAGCCGTCAGGAAAGCTCCGCCGAAGAGTTTGAAAAACTCAAGCGGATGATCCACGGCAAGCTGGTCGACAAGCTCGACATGAATCGGCTGGGCGAACTGCAGGGCGACACCCTCCGCCGCGAAATCCGGCTGGTGGTGGAGCACTTGTGCGATACCGAAAACCCGCTGCTCAACCGGTCCGAGCGTGAACGTCTGATCGAGGAAATCCTCGATGAAACGTTCGGCTTTGGTCCCCTCGAAATCCTGATGAAGGAAGAGGGGATCGCAGACATCATGATCAACGGACCCAAGAAGGTGTTCGTCGAAAAGAACGGAAAGATCATCAAGCACGATGTGACGTTCCGCGACAACGACCACCTGCTGCAGATTCTCGACCGGATCGTGTCGCGTGTGGGTCGCCGAATCGACGAAACCTCGCCGATGTGCGACGCCCGTCTGCCCGATGGGTCCCGCCTGAACGCGATCATCCCGCCGCTGGCTCTGGATGGTCCGTCGCTGACGATTCGTAAGTTCGGTTCCAAGCCGCTGGCCCTGGAAGACCTGCTGAACTTCGGAGCCTTTACGCCTGAGATGGTCATGTTCCTGGAAGGGGCCATCAAGGCTCGCCTGAACATCATCATCAGCGGTGGTACCGGTTCCGGAAAGACGACGCTGCTCAACACGCTGTCGAGCTTCATTCAGCCCGACCACCGCGTGATCACGATCGAGGACGCCGCGGAACTTCAGCTGCAGCAGGATCACGTGCTGCGTCTGGAAACCCGCCCGGCCAACATCGAAGGCAAGGGCCGCGTGACGGCGACGGACCTCGTCAAGAACGCCCTGCGTATGCGGCCCGACCGCGTGATCATCGGAGAGTGTCGCGGACCGGAAACCCTCGACATGCTCCAGGCCATGAACACCGGTCACGACGGATCGCTGACCACGGTGCACTCCAACAATCCGCGCGATGCCGTGGCTCGTATTGAGACGATGGTGACGATGGGCGGAACGGAACTGCCCCTCAAGGCGATCCGGCAGCAGCTCGCTGCCGCCGTGGACATCATCATCCAGGCCAGCCGCCTGCAGGGTGGTCCGCGAAAGATCACCTACATCACGGAAGTCCTCAGCATGGAGCAGGACACGATCATCATGCAGGACATCTTCAAGTTCATCACGGATGGTGTGGATGCCAACGGCAAGGCGTTCGGTCACTTCGAAGCGACCGGCGTCCGGCCAGCCTCGATGGCTCGGCTGGAGTCATCGGGTGTCCGGTTGCCTCCGAACCTGTTCCAGGCCCGAACCCTCGGTCACTAATTTCGTCGGATGGAAGCGCGTCACCGGGTTCCAACGAGCCCGGGGATGGGATGACTCTCACTGCAGTTCTGATACGGGAGATCGATTGTGGACCCCCTGATGATTTCCGGACTGGCCTTCCTCGGTGTGACCGGGCTGGTTGGGGCCGTGGCCTTCATGTTCAACGACAAACAGGACTCCAGCGCAGTCGAAAACCGTCTGCAGGTGCTGGCTGGCAAGAAGCAGGCCAACGAAGAACAGCTCAATCGCGAAACGCTCATGAAAGAAGGCCTGGAAGGCCTGAACGGTTTCATGAAGTCGATCGCCGAGCGATTTGACCTCAAGCTGATGTTTCAGCAGGCCGATTCGCCGATCTCGCCGGAGACGTTCATTCTGATCTCCGCCGCTCTGGGCGGGGTGGGCGGGGTCGTCTGTTTCTTCGTGTCGACCTTTGCCTTCGTTCCACTGGTGGCGCTGGGCGGATCTTCGCTGCCGCTGTTGTGGATGATGTTTCGGCGTGCCCGGCGGCTCAAGAAGTTCAGCGAGCAACTGCCCGAGGCGATGTCACTGATCGCCCGTGCCCTGCGTTCCGGCCACTCGCTGGCGTCGGGACTCAAAGTGGTCTGCGACGAAATGCAGCCTCCGGTTTCGAAAGAGTTCACCGCAGCCTACGAAGAGCAGAACTTGGGAGTGCCTCTGGATCAGGCCCTGCGCAACATGTGCAAGCGTGTTCCGAACCTGGACTTCCGGTTCTTTACGACCGCAGTGGCCATCCAGCGTCAGGCCGGTGGTGACCTGGCCGAAATCCTGGACAAGATCGCCCACGTGACGCGTGAGCGACAGAAGCTGCTCGGTCAGGTCCAGGCCCTGACCGGGGAAGGCCGTATCAGCGGTATCGTGCTGATGTGCCTGCCCGTGGCACTGTTCATCTGCGTCTGGAAGATCAACCCGGACTATGTCCTGCTGCTGTTCACGGATGAACTGGGCCGCAAGATGAGCAGCGTGGCCATTGGGCTGCAGATCGTCGGAGCCTACTCGATCAAGAAGATCATCCAGATCAAGGTCTGATTGTTCGCGGTGTTCGAGGCGCAGCTTCTCGTTCCCTTCACGACTCCTGAGATCGCCCTGCGGGGTGTTTGGACAGATCCATGGATACCACCTACCTGATTCCGTTTGCCATCGCTGGTGCCATTACCGCCGGCGTCTGGGCACTGGCTTCGATGTTCTTCGGTGACAAGGAAAACCGGACCGCCGAGCGTCTCAAGGAGCTGCGCGATCCGCGTCGACGCAAAGACGCCAAGGACGAGAACGCGACCGTGGGCGGCATGCTCAAGGCAGCTGCTCCTGCGATCTCGAAGGCGATTCAGCCGAAGAACGAGCTTGAAGAGAACCAACTGAAGGTCGATCTGGCGAACGCCGGCTTCTCGTCTCCGTTTGCGCCTTCGATCTACCTGTCGCTGAAGATGCTGTCGATGGGGGTGTTCTTCCTCATTGGAGGTGGAGTCGGCGTGGTTCTGAAGGGGTTCACGACGGATGCCGCTTACATGACGATTGGAGCCGCCGGCGTCGGGTTCTACCTGCCGGTCCTGGTTCTGCGTGTTATGATCTCGTTCCGCCAGGAAGCGATCTTCCTGTCGATGCCCGACGCACTGGACCTGCTGGTGGTTTGCGTCGAAGCGGGTCTGGGGCTGGATGCCGCAATGCGTCGCGTGACCGAAGAGTTGACCGAAAGTGCTCCGGAACTGTGTCAGGAGTTGGCCGCCTGCAACATGCAGATGCAGATGGGTCGGCCTCGCCGCGAAGTGTTGCACGACCTGGGAATTCGAACCGGCGTCGACGACGTGAAGACGCTGGTGGCGATCATGATTCAGGCCGAGAAGTTCGGATCATCGATTGCGACGGCCCTGCGTGTTCAGTCGGACAGCATGCGAACCAAGCGTCGTCAGATGGCCGAAGAACAGGCCCAGAAGACTGCGGTGAAGATCATCTTCCCGCTGGTACTGTTCATCTTCCCGGGGATCTTCGTGGTGCTGGTCGGTCCAGCGGCAATCATGATGATCCGCCAGATGCTGAATACGTAATTCGAAAGCAGTTCGGACCCTGCGGAAACGAAAAACTCCCCGGAGGTTCTCCGGGGAGTTTCACATGATTGAGATCCAATCTGCGGCCTGCGGGGAATTCCCCGAGGACGCATTCCGGACTAGATCATTTCCTTCAGCTTCTTGAGCGCGCGAACCTTGACGACCTTGCGAGCCGGCTTGGCCTTGATGGTGATCTTCTCGCCGGTGCGAGGATTAATCCCTTCCTTCGCGGGGGTCGGCTTCTTCACCTGAACCTGGATCTTCAGGAGACCTGGCAGTGCGAAGACGCCCGAACCCTTCTTGCCCAGGCTGGTGCCGATCAGGCCTTCCAGACCGTCGAGAACCGAAACGACTTCCTTCTTGCCCAGTCCGGTCGACTCGGCCAAGCTGGCGACGATCTCGGACTTCGACATCGGTTTCGGCTTGTCAGTTGCTGCCTTTGCCATCATTGCTCCTTGGTATGGCGTGGGGGAATTGCACGCTGCCTTGTGCTTGCACACAAGGATTTCACGCTGCATCGTGCACGGAGCTAAGTAAAACGCTCGAAAAACCGATTGTCAATCAGCACGAGAGCCAAAAATGCTTGAAAAACGCAGGAATTCCGAAGTTTAACCCGTTTTTGTCATGGTGTTGGACTCACTTCCGATGCTGGACCGTCTCGCCAACGAAATGGAGTTGGCGTAGGATGGAGAAGATCAAAGGCATTCCTCACGCGTAGGAGATCCCCATGCGAATCAGCCAAGCCCTCTGGTTCACTTTGGCAATGTTCGCCTCATTTCTGGCCAGCGTCCCGTCATCGGCTGAGGACAAACCGGTCGATCCGACCGGTGGCGGACGTTACGAGTTCCGTGAGAAGCATGATCCCAACGGAATCGGAAAGTTCTACCTCGGGCGGGAAATCGCCCACGTGATGGGGCATCAGGGAATCGCCTGGCTGGAACGTCCCGAGCGTGAAGAAGAGGAAGGGCTGACGCTGCTGCTGGATGGCCTGGAGCTGAAGCCCGGGCAGGTTGTCGCCGATATCGGGGCGGGATCGGGTGTGATCAGCCTGCTGATGTCCGAGCGAGTGGGCCCTAAAGGGACCGTTCTCGCCGTCGATATCCAGCAGGAGATGCTCGATGCGCTGGCGGTGAAGTGCAAGCAGAAGGGGATCACCAACATCGAGCCGGTGCTGGGGACGACGACCTCACCGCGACTGAAGCCCGGTACGGTCGATCTGGTCGTGATGGTCGACGTCTATCACGAATTCGACATGCCATTTGAGATGCTGTCCGACATCGCAAAGTCCCTCAAACCCGGTGGACGAATCGCCTTCGTCGAGTACCGCAAGGAAGACCCTCTGGTTCCGATCAAGGAAGTCCACAAGATGTCGGTGGCCCAGGTCCGAAAAGAAGCAGCAACCCCAGAACTGAAGCTGACCTGGCTCAAGACCTACAACAAGCTGCCTCGGCAGCATGTGATTCTGTTTGAGCGCGAGTAGCCGCTCGAACCAGTTCGCCGATCCACGGGACGCCGAGCGACCCGCGACTTTGGCTACCGCCACTGAATCTCGGGATCCTCGGCCCGCTCAAGGCCGGATCGCTGCTCAACCTTCGGAGCGATCTGCGGGGCTTCTCGCAAGAGCCCGGCGTCCATCAATGTGGCGTAGGTCAATGTGCCCGCCACAGCACTCGTCAAGACGTTCGGCAGGAACGCCTCTCCAAACATCTTGATGGCCGTGCCCGAGGACTTCTTCAGGCCGACTTTGATCCCGTTGATCTCGACGCTGTAGATCTCGTCCAGCAGCAGGTGCGAGAAAAACCCCAGGGCCACTCCAGCTCCGACCAGGAATTTGACCCGCGAGGAATCACTCGGATAGCTCAGGTAAGCCAGTTCCGCAGCGATCAGCATGGCGGGGATGCTGTGGAACATCCCCCGGTGAACGCTCCAGCGAGACACGACCCAGGCCACTCCGTAGCGGATCGTCAAATACAGAATCACAATCCCCAGCATCACCATTTCGCGGTCGCTGGGCAGCCCCAGAAACGACAGCACGCGTCCCACCATCAAGAGCGGTGCCACTGCCGCCAGCAGCCCGAACAGCTCCTGTGCGGGACGACCATGATCGAGGTCCAGGTCCGGCAGCATCCCCGCCACAGCTGTCATGCAGGCTGCAAGCCCCCCCTGCACGGGCGTGAATCCGAACCCCAGCGAGGCTGCGGTTCCATAAGCGGCACCGAGCAGGCTGCTGAAGATCACATGTTCACGAAACGCCGCCACGGGCTCCCTCCCTGGAACTGCAGTTCTAATAGCACTGGCACTGGTGCTGCTAGACCGAAGCGGTGCCTGGTCAATCGGGACCGGCAGAATCGGCTGGTACCAGAGTCTGGGAAGCCGATTCCCGGCCTCGGCAAACTCGCAAACGCCAATCCGGCGCGGTATCGTGCGGGCCTCGAAACAGCCCCCAGGAACCTTCGCCAAGGCCCGTCAAGATGCAGAAGATCAAGGTCGCCGGAACCGTTGTGGATCTCGATGGCGACGAAATGACCAGGATCATCTGGCAATTCATCAAGGACAAACTCGTCCACCCGTACCTCGATATCAATATCGAGTACTACGACCTGGGAATGGAAAACCGCGACGCGACCAATGACAAGGTCACGGTCGATGCGGCCAACGCCATCAAGAAGCACGGCGTCGGCGTGAAGTGCGCGACGATTACTCCGGACGAGGCCCGCGTCAAGGAGTTCAATCTCAAGGAGATGTGGAAGTCTCCCAACGGGACGATCCGCAACATCCTGGGCGGCGTGATCTTCCGCGAACCAATCATCTGCCAGAACGTGCCGCGACTCGTCCCCGGCTGGACCCAGCCGATCATTGTCGGGCGACATGCCTTTGGCGATCAGTATCGCGCCACCGACTTCAAGTTCCCCGGCAAGGGAACCCTGACGATCAAGTTCGTCGGCGAGGACGGTCAGGTCATCGAGAAGGAAGTCTTCAAGGCTCCCGGCTCGGGTGTCGCCATGGCGATGTACAACCTGGATGACTCGATCCGCGAGTTCGCTCGGGCCTCGCTGAACTACGGCCTGAACCGGAACTATCCGGTCTACCTGTCGACGAAGAACACGATCCTCAAGCAGTACGACGGGCGGTTCAAGGAGCTGTTCCAGCAGATCTTCGACACCGAGTTCAAGGCTGAGTTCGACAAGCGCGGACTGACCTACGAACACCGGCTGATCGACGATATGGTCGCCAGCGCCATGAAGTGGTCCGGCGGCTACGTCTGGGCCTGCAAGAACTACGACGGCGACGTGCAGTCCGACACCGTCGCACAGGGGTTCGGCTCGCTCGGTTTGATGACCAGTGTGCTGATGACTCCCGATGGCAAGACCGTCGAAGCTGAAGCGGCCCACGGAACAGTGACGCGTCACTACCGCGAACACCAGAAGGGGAAAGAGACCTCGACGAACTCGATCGCGTCGATTTTCGCCTGGACCCGCGGATTGGCTCACCGGGCCAAGCTCGACAACAACGCGGCTCTCGACAAGTTCTCCAACACGCTCGAGAAGGTCTGCGTCGAGACCGTGGAAGCCGGTTACATGACCAAAGACCTGGCGGTCCTCGTCGGTCCCGACCAGAAGTGGCTGTCGACGACCGGGTTCCTGGACAAGGTGGACGAGAACCTGCGGAAGGCGATGCAGTAACACCTTCTCGATCCGTGGAGTGGCAGCTGTTCGGGCTGGCCACTCCTGTGCGTCTCTCCCCTTGCGATCGTACCGCTATGCCGAAACTTGCCGCCTTTCCCAAAGCCTACATGGACGACCTGTGCGTTCATGGGACGATGAAGCTGCGCGAGTGGATCGACCTGGCAGCCACGCTCGATATCGATGGGCTGGAGTTCTACACGGGGCTGCTCGATCTGCAGGACCGAAAGAACTGGGCCGAAGCCCGAAAGGCCACCGAGGATCACGGGATGACGATCCCGATGATGTGTGCCTCGCCGGACTTCACGCATCCGGACCCACAGTTCCGGGCCGATCAGATCGAGAAGCAGAAGTTCTGGATCGAGATGACAGCTGCGCTGGGCGGGACCTACTGCCGAGTCCTCTCCGGTCAGCGTCGTCCGGAAGTTAATCGGGCCGATGGGATCGAGTTCGCCGCACAGTCGATCGAGGCCTGTGCCCCGTTCGCGGCTCAACACGGCGTCACACTGATCATCGAGAACCACTACAAAGACAACTACTGGACCTATCCCGAGTTCGCGCAGAAGATGGATGTCTTCAGCGACTTGGTCGAACGGATCAAGGTCAAGAACTTCGGCGTCAACTACGACCCCAGCAACACGATCCTGGCCGGTGAAGACCCGCTGGAGCTGCTGGAGAAGGTCAAGCACCGCGTGGTCACGATGCACGCCAGCGACCGCACGCTCATCAGCGGAACGATTGAGGACCTGCGGAAGGAAGAGGATTCGATCGGCTACGCCAAGCGGCTGCGGCACGGCGAGATCGGCAAAGGAATGAACGATTACGACGCGATCTTCTCCACACTGAAGAGCGTCGGCTTCGACAGCTGGATCAGCATCGAAGATGGCGTCGAGGGGTTCGAACAGCTCAAAGGAAGCGTCGCGTTCCTGCGTCGCAAGATGGCTCAGCACTGGGGGGCCCCATACGGGACCTCCGGTCGCAAACTGGCATGAATGCCCCGTAGCATGGGCGTCCCGCCCATGATTCATGGGCGGGACGCCCATGCTACGTTGACTCTGCACAAGACCGGATCGAAATGACACTCACCGAGCTGCAAACCCTGATCGACCGCATGTACTCCCGCAAGGACGAGGAGCGCGGCATCGAAGGGACCTTTATGTGGCTGATGGAAGAGGTCGGCGAACTGGCGACTGCTCTACGTTCGGGAACCAAGGAAGAGCTGGCTCTCGAGTTCGCGGACGTACTGGCCTGGCTGGCGACAATTGCCAACGTCGCCAAAATTGATCTCGACGCCGCCGTTCAGTTGAAGTACGGCCAGGGCTGCCCGGGCTGTGGCCAAATGGTCTGTGCCTGTGGCGTCGAAGAAAAGCCGTAAGCCGGTTTGTTGAGAGTCACGGTTTCTCGTGTCGGCGGCTAGCGCCGTACCGCTCACTTGAGAAACTGTCGAAACCGCCAGAGTTGATTCAGCTCGTAGATCCCCAGCGGGACCAGCCAACTCGTCCAGGCAATCTGCACGTAGAACCAGTCGGCGTCGATCCCCGCAGCCAGTCCAATCCCGCCGTTGACCCGGATCACGACCGCCGAACTCAGCAGGACGAAGCACCTACCCATCCAGCGGCGGTGGGCATCAAACCGCCGCTGCATCGCGGTTCGCCACCCCAGCGCTACCGTGGCTCCGGTCGCAATTGCCAGACAGGCAAACCCCACAGCTGCAATCGGCCCCATCGCCGCGTACCAGGCCATCCAGAATCCGCTGGGAGCCACGACCAGCAACACATTCGCGACCTGAATCATCCCCAGTCGGCGGTGCCACAGAGGAGACTTCGCCCGCAATCGGTCGCTCATCAGCACCAGACCCAGCAGCAGTGAGACCGGTCCCGCGACGATGTGGGGAAAGAAGGTCCACTGATAGGTCCCGAAAAAGTGCCCTTCCCGCCCTGCCAGGAAATCTGAACGAAAGTTCGGAGGCATGTAGTCGCGGTAGCTGATCCAGGTGATCACTACGATCTTGAGAACCAGCAAAGTCACGAGCCCCCGCATGACGACCGCGATTCGCTGAGTGGCTCGGGGCGACATCCGCCGGTCTCCGGGAAATCAAACGCAGCTAGAACGGCCACCAGCCGCGTTTACAGACATTCTTACGCCGAACGTCGACCACTTCGCTGATGGAATTTTTCTCAAACAGATCGAGCAACGCGTCGGTTCCCTTTTTCAGTTTATGGTCGGTCTCCTCCGGGTAGAGCGGGTAGACGCCCCAGAAGTTGATCACCTTGTCTTCGTGGATCTGCAGCTTGTTGAACCCATCCGGGACATTCAGCAGTGGCAGGATCAACCCACAGCTGAATTTGGTTTTGGGTGCATACGGCTCGGCCGGATCGCCATTGGGCACGGTGTGACCGAATCCGAGCCACGTGTCATATTCGTGGGGCAAACGGGCCAGCATCTTGAGCAGGCGTATCGGCCAGTAGTTGCTTTCGTCCTTGAAGGCT
Source organism: Planctomycetaceae bacterium (assembly GCA_044337025.1). Lineage (GTDB taxonomy): Bacteria > Planctomycetota > Planctomycetia > Planctomycetales > Planctomycetaceae > TH-plancto1. The sequence continues at coordinate 62,604 of JBIIOI010000025.1, read as the reverse complement.
TCCTGATTCAGCTGCCAATCGGCTGGCAACCGGATCGCCAGTTCCGCGTACTGATACTCTTCCAGTCCGTCCGGGACCGTCATCGGGACATCACTCATCCCGCTGGTGACCAGCGTGTAGAACGGCTGCTTCTGGGTCGGGAGCACCATGTGGACATCGATGTGGACCAGGTCGGAAATCAACTCGTGAAAGACCGATTCGACCTCGCCAATATGCTCTTCGATATGATTGGAAATTGCTTCGATCGATTCACTGTCTCCCATCGCCATTTCGAAGGGGATCGAGCGCTCCTTGTGTCTGAGCAGCTGGGACCCGCCCGTTGTGTACTCGACATCATCGGCCATCGGGTCATCGGGGACCCGGATCATCTGTTCGCACTTCTTGCAGCGAAACTTCTTCCCAGCCTTGTCGGGCTCGACGCGGTACTTCTTTTGACAGTTCGGGCAGGGAAATTCGATCGACATGCTGAGTCCGCCAGGACCTCTGAAAGGGACGCTCAGCAGCTTACGCCGAGTGACAAGACTGATCCAGCCAAATTCCTCACGAGCAGTGACCGGGAGTGCGAGGCGCAGACTGCAAAGCCGGCCACCCGCGAGTCGATCGACCGCTCAATTAGTCCCTGGCGACGCGCGATCGACACTGGTGCGAGTCAGCCGCGATTCGATCCACTCTGGATCCACAAATCTCCGCAGGAGCCAGTGCAGCGCATAGATCAGCCGGGCTTCAATAGCGGCTCGCTGTTCGTCCGTGGGGGGCGAACTCCACTCCAGGCCATCGGGCCCCAGGCGGGCGGGCCACTGTTCGCGTTCGGCGAACTCGATGTTGATCCGGTCCATCGCCCTTTTCATCCAGACGATCCCGAACAGCTCCTGAAAATCCCGCCAGACCCGCTCGGGACCAGTCTGCTGAACCCAGCCCCGCGTAATCGCGCTTCGCGCCATGCAGACACACAGCGTCATCGCAACCACCCCGGCGGTTCGCAGCGTAGCGGGCGATGCCAGCTGGGTCGTGGCTGTTGAACAGGGAGCGAGGACCAGAACCACCGCCAGCGCGTAAAGTAACGCCGGGAACGCCAGGCGGGTCGCGATGTAGTTCCCGCAGCCCATCACCAGCACCAGGACAAACCCGATCAGGACGGGCGATTCGACACGCAAGGCCCCTGGACCGGAGATTGACCAAACCGTGAGCGCGGGCCATCCCAGTACGCAGACCAGCGGCAGCAGGACGAAAAAGTTCCAGGCCTCACTGCCGGGACGCTTCGCACCCAGCACGGCAATCGGAGGGACCAGCGAGAGTACTGCGGTCCAGTACCACAGCTGATCCTGACCTGCCGCGTGATTCTCAAAGAGAAAGCCCGAGAGAGTGGCTGAGACGAACCAGCTGAGGGCCACAACGATCCCCCAGGAGGCTGAGGTCGTCAGTGTGGTCCTGCGAACTCCCAGGCGCAGGCGAATCGCCTGCCAGATCACGGCAGCCAGAGCGATCTCACCAAGGAGCAATGCGATCCGGGACACACGAGTTCACGGGAAGGAATTCTGGCGGCGTGAAGTCAGAATTCTTACGGAACAACCAGCAACAATCCACAACAGGGCGAGACGTTTTCCGGATCGGTGCGAATTCGCGAAGAGCCTTACACCGGCACGCGAACCTCGGCCACAATCTCGCGGATCACCTGGTCCTTCGACATCGAGCCGAACTTGGCCTTCGATGTCAGCACTGTTCGGTGGGCCAGGACGGCTCCCGCAACGCGCTGGACGTCGTCGGGCATCACGAACTCGCGACCGGCCATGAAGGCAGCCGCCTGAGCAGCGCGGAACAGCATCAGAGTGCCGCGCGGGCTGACGCCCAGCTTCAAGTGTGGGTGTTGCCGGGTCTTGCGGGTCAGGTCGGTCACGTATTCCGCGACGCTGCGCTCGACGCGGACTTCGCGGACCTTGGCCTGCAGATCGAGCACCTGAGCCAGCGACAGCACCGGGCTAATGTGGTCGATCGGGACATCGACAGCCTGGTCGAACAGAATCTCGACCTCCATGTCGCGATCGGGGTAACCCAGACTCATCTGGATCAGGAACCGGTCCAGCTGAGCCTCCGGCAACGGGTAGGTGCCCTGGAAATCGACCGGGTTCTGCGTCGCCAGGACCAGAAACGGAGCGGGCAGCGGATACCGCACCCCATCGATGGTCGCTTGCCCCTCGCTCATCGCTTCGAGCAGGGACGACTGCGTCCGCGGACTGGCCCGGTTGATCTCATCGGCCAGAAGCACACTGCAGAAGATTGGTCCCTTGCGAAAGGCAAACGTCCCGTCTTTCGGGTTGTAGATCGAGGCTCCCAGAATGTCGGAGGGGAGCAGGTCCGGAGTGAACTGAATCCGTCCGAACTCCGCAGCCAGTGACTTCGCCAAGGCCTTGGCCAGCGTGGTCTTTCCCACACCGGGAACGTCTTCCATCAGCACGGAACCGTTGGCCAGCAGTGCGATGATCAGCAGATCGATCGGTTCGCTGCGACCGCGAATGACGGTCGAAAGGTTCTTCCGCAGACCGGCCAGAGAGTCCAACGCCTGCGCAGCAGTTCCAGCGACGAGCATGCACACACCCAGACGGGGAGGGAAAGGTGCCTAACGGTAGCAGTTCGAGCCGCGAATCGAAATGGTCTGCGGACGCTACGAGGTCCTGCGGGTGCATCCGTTGTCTGGAGGGGCCTCATCCCCACTTTCACAAAAGAGGGATAAACCACGGAGTCCACGGAGGCACGGAGGAAGCCAAACCAGTCAAAGATTCCGGTCCTCCGGGGCTCCGGGAGGCGAGCTTTCGCAAGAAAGACCGCCTGATCACCGATCGATGACGCAGGGTGGATTTGACCTCTCTGAAACTGATGCGATCGCTCCAATGGTTCTTCTCCGTGTCTCCGTGTGCTCCGTGGTTATCTGCTCCCCACCAATTGACGGATGCACCCGCCCGTTCGCCGATTCCTAGGGGGAGGACGATCGCAGCGAGATCCCCCGGATCTCGACATCGTTCTGCTGCGGCTCCCCGGGTGTGCTGCGGCCGTCACGTTTGTACTTCTCCAGGAGCCCCTTCAGTTCGCCGACAAGCTCAGGCTTCTCCGCAAAGCGGTTGTGACGCTGTCCGAGATCATCGCGAAGATTGTACAGCTCACCGGGCTGGTCATGCGGTACATACCCGCGTTCATCTTTCAGCCACTGCGGCTCGCCGCGGGCCCCATTGTCGTCGCCCGTCGGGGCATCGATCAGCACCCAATCGCCCTTGCGAATCGCGAACTTCCCCCGCGCGCTGTGATGCACGGTCGCCTCGCGCGCGGAGGCAGAGAGCGTCTGCCCCATCAGCACAGGCAACACATTCACGCTGTCCTCGGCGGCATGGTCCGGGAGCTTGGCTTCCAGCAGAGCGGCGACCGTGGCCAGGAAGTCCACATGACACATCGTCTCGTCACTGACAGCTCCCGAGGGGACTCGACACGGCCAGCGGGCCAGGAATGGAACGCGGTGGCCACCCTCCCAGACATCGCGTTTGGCGCCTCGCAGCTCTCCCGAGCTACGATGGCCGAACTGTGGAACTCGATCATACGCACCGGGCTTCACTTCGCCGGTGACCTCGGGCCCGTTATCGCTTGTGAAGATGACGAGTGTGTTCTCCGCGACGTGGCTACGGTCCAACGCATCCAGGACTTGCCCCACGACCCAGTCGGTCTGGCTGACGAAGGCCCCGTACTCACCGGCATGCGACCGACCGGCGAACTCCGGTGCGGGGACCACGGGATAGTGCGGCGATGTGAGCGGAAGATACAGGAAGAATGGTCGCTTGGTCTGAGCAGAGTCTTCGACCCACTGCACAGCATGGCGAGTCATCTCGGGCAGGATATTCACGAGCTTCCAACCGGGAACCATGGGTCCTGGGATATTGAAGAGGCCTTTGGAAGCACGCTCCGTGGGTTGGCCCACAGTCCGGTCGTTCTCAATGAAGCAATAGGGCGGGTAGTTTGGGACAATCGTTCCAAAGTAGTGATCAAAGCCACGAGTGGTGGGCCCCTCGGTGATGGGCTGGGTGAAATCGACGTTGCACTGGGCATTGTTCGCGCCACCGGTTGGGGGCTTCCCATCCGTTGTGGAGTAGTTCTGGCCGAGGTGCCATTTCCCGATGCAGGCCGTCACATATCCATGCTGCTGCAGCAGCTGGCCGACAGTCAGCCGATCCGCTGCAATGAGCGGGCGGTCCCACGGCCCGAGCACGTTTCGCTGCAGCCGTGTCCGCCAGGCATACCGCCCCGTGAGCAGTGCATACCGCGTCGGAGAGCAGACTCCTGACGGGGAATGGGCATCGGTGAACCGCATCCCATCTCGGGCCAGTTGATCGATGTGCGGCGTCGGGATCTTTGAGTCTTTGTTGTAGCACCCCGGATCACCGTACCCGAGATCGTCCGCCAGAATCAAAACGATACTCGGCCGCTCCGCCGCGAACGTTTCACACGACCACCATGCGGCTGCCAGTGAGCCCAGACCCACCCATGCACACAGCAGCCAACCGATTCGACTTCGACGATTCATGGGGCATCCTCAGTTCGAAAGGAACAGGGCGCGAGCCCAGCGGTTTCAATTCTACCGTCCACGATCGTCAACCTCTTGGCCCAGAAGCACACGCAATCGTGAATTCGCGCACAGCTCCGGCCCCATGAATGGCGAGAATTCCTCTGCCTCGCTAACATCGTGCGTATGCGCACGTTTCCGTCACAGGGAGGAACGATGGCTCCGAAAGACGAACTGCCGCTGGCACTGCGGTCGGCCTACCTGACTCTGCATCGTCGATCCGATGCGGTGTTTGCAGAGTATGGAATTACGGCCGACCAATTTGTCCTGCTGGCGACTCTCGCGCGGGGGCAGGCGATGACTCAGCGGGAACTGGCAACTCGGATGCCTTCAGATCCCAGCACCGTGCGGGCGATGCTGGTCCTGCTGGAGAAGCAGAGGCTGGTGTCGCGTGCGGCTCATCCGACGGATGCCCGCGCACGCACCGTGACTCTCACGAAAGCGGGCGTGCGAACGTTTCAGCAGGCATTCGAGGCCGGGCAGGAAGTTCGAGATCAGTTGGCCGAGTCACTCAGTGCCAGTGAGACTCGAACGCTCCTGTCACTGCTGCAACGTATGACGGAATCGCTGGGAGATCCTGCCCGCGAAGTGGCTGCAGCTGCCACTCACGTTTCGGAGTGAAGTCCAGTCATATCGTGACGGCCTGCGAGCTCTCATTCCGTCCACTTGTCCACTTTCGCAGAGTCCCACGGGCTCTGCCCCCTTCTCAAGGAGCGTATTATGCGAGGCATGGTTGTTCTGGCAGCACTGCTGTTCACAGCGTCGATCCTCCCGGCTCAGAATGCAGCCCCCTCCGAAGCCGAGAAGGCAGCAGAGGAGTCACCTCGTCCCAATACTGCACCGACTTCGAATCGCCCCGAGGGACGACGCGGCCGCGGCGGCTTTGGTGGACCGATCGAACTGGGGCCCGATGACAAGCAGATCTATCCCGATCCGGACGACCAGATCGTGGCCAAACGAGACGGCATCGCTCACGGCCAGCTGGAGATGATCGAATACGAATCGAAGACGGTCGGCACACGTCGCAAGGCGAATGTCTACACACCTCCGGGTTACTCGGCGGAGAAGAAGTATCCGGTGCTGTACCTGCTTCATGGAATTGGCGGCGATGAAACGGAGTGGCAGCGTTTTGCGACCCCTGACAGGCTGTTCGATAACCTGATCGCGGACGGAAAGGCCGTTCCCATGATTGTCGTAATGCCGAATGGACGTGCTCAGAAGAATGACCGAGCAGGAGGCAACGTCTTTGAATCGGCACCGGCCTTTGGAGTGTTCGAGCGAGACCTGCTGGACGATCTGATTCCCGCGATTGAAGCTCGCTACTCGGTCCAGGCCGATCGTGAACATCGGGCTCTCGCAGGTCTGTCGATGGGCGGAGGGCAGTCGCTCAACTTCGGACTCGGACACCTCGACACGTTCGCCTGGATCGGAGGGTTCTCATCCGCTCCCAACACACGGCAGCCTGAAGAACTGGTCCCCGATGCCGCGAAGGCGAAAGAACAACTGAAGCTGCTGTGGCTGTCGTGCGGTAACAAGGATGGACTGATCAATATCAGTCAGCGGACTCAGCGTTACCTGAAGGACAAGGGCGTTCCGCACCTGTGGAACGTCGACTCACACGGTCACGACCCGACTCACTGGCGGAACAATCTGTTCTACTTTGCTCAGCTCATCTTCAACGAGGAAGCGGCCAGGAGTGCATTGAGTCCGAAAGCTGCTGCGGAGGAAATACCGATGTCGACTCCCCAGTGAGCCAATATCACCCTGCCGGATGGCCCCACGGCCCGCGATACTCCCGGCGGGCCAGCTTCTGGGCCGCTTCGTCGCCGACAATCTGACCGCTCTCGGGGTTCCACGTCAGTGATCGCCCCAGCTGCTGAGACAGATTGGCCAGAATGCAGCTGGTGGTGGAAATGTACCCTTGCTCAATGTCCGCAACGCACTTGCCGCGCGTCTGGATATTGTGCAGCAAGTCAGTCATGTGGCCGCGTACTGCTGGGGCCACGTGACGTTCGAGGTCTTTCTCATCGCGATCCTCGGGGTACTTTTCAAGTTCCATAACCACGTCCTCATGCTGGGCCGCTCCGCCGCGTGGCATAAAGTCCCAGCTGTTGACGCTGGCCTTGAGCGTACCCTTCTCGCCGTAGAACGTGGCTCCCCAGGGATACTTCGGATCGGGGGCATCTCCGTAGCTGCGATGCTGCCAGACCACCTGCAGGTCGCCGAAGTCGAACGTGGCTGTCTGCGTGTCTGTAATGTTCGCGCGACTGGCCTTGTCGATGAGGATTCCTCCGGTCGAAGAGACCGTCTTCGGCCAACCCAGATCGAGCATCCAGCGGACCATGTCCAGCATGTGGATGCACATGTCTCCGACGATCCCATTTCCATACTCCATAAAGGCCCGCCAGCGGCGCGGATGGACAAGCTTGTTATACGGCCGCAGTGGAGCTGGACCGGTCCACATTTCATAGTCGAGATTCGCGGGCGGCGCCTCGTCCGGAGCGGCCTTGATGTCTTCGCGGGTGCGCATGTGATAGTAGCAGTAGATCTCGACCAGTCCGACCTTGCCGAGTTTGCCTTCGCGAATGACCTTGTCCCGCGCACTGATCAGATGCGGAGTGCTGCGGCGCTGGGTCCCGACCTGCACGACGCGTTGGTGCTTGCGGGCCGCTGCCAGCATCGCCTGCCCCTCGGCAATGTCGACGCTGATCGGCTTCTGAACGTAGATGTCGGCACCGGCTTCGCAAGCCGCGATCATGGGCAGGGCATGCCAATGGTCGGGTGTCGCGATCAAGCAGATATCGAGATCCTTCTCCTTGAGCATCTCGCGATAGTCGCTGTAGAGCCGCGGGACCTTCTTCGAGACCTGCCGGCTGGCGACCAGTTCCCCGGCTTGCTTCAGCATCACGGAATCGACGTCGCACAGCGACACCACCTCGACGGGAGCAACCTGAATCAGTCGCAGCAGGTCGATCTTGCCGTACCAGCCGCACCCGATGAGGCCGACCCGCTGCGGCTTGTCAGCGAACGCCGCTGCGTAACGGTCGGACGTCAGAGCCAGGGCTCCGGCAGCCGACGAGGCGAGAAATGAACGGCGACGCATGTGGAACCTCAGGAACGAGTTCGCATGGAATCGCGTGAATATACTCCTCTACAGGTAATCGATACAGTGACCGGACCCAGTTCCGAGCCAGACAATGCTGATCCCCGAAGAGAGCGAACTGCTGCGAATCATCGAGCCACCGCGCGAGTGCTCCTACCTTCCGCTGGAGACGGCCTCGCTCGAATATCGCATCTTACACGGGGTCACCGATCAGCAGTATGAACAGCTACTCCGCCGAGGATGGCGCCGCTTCGGGACGCATTTCTTCCGTCCGGCCTGCCCGAGATGTCGCAAGTGCCGCAGCCTGCGAGTTCTTATTCCGGCGTTTATCCCCAGCAAGAGCCAGCGCCGCTGCGAGAAGCGAAACGCGAATCTGCGGTGCGAGATCGGTAGACCGCAGGTGACCCAAGCCCACTTGGACATTTACAACGCTTATCATCGCGAGATGCACTCGGAGAAAGGGTGGCAGGAACGGACGACCGACCGTTCTGACTATTTCCAGTCCTTCCTGGCAGGGGACTGGCCGTTTGCTCACGAGGTCCGGTATTTCCGTGGCCGTGATCTGATTGGAGTCGGGCTCGTCGACGTAGTCCCTGCGGCGATATCCAGCATCTATTTTTATCACCTGCCGGAATGGCGCCCTGACAGCCCGGGAACATACTCGCTTCTGCAGGAGCTTTCCTATGCCCGCCAGTACTGTAAACAGTACTTGTATCTGGGCTATTGGATCTCGGAGAATCGTTCGATGAACTATAAGGCTTCGTTCCGACCGCACGAGATATTAAAAGACTATTGTTCGGATGATGAAGAGCCCCAGTGGGAGGGGGAGCGACTCTAAGACGTCGACGTGTTTCGGTCGGGCAAGAACCAGAGGGCCGCCAGCGAACGTCCGAGCCCAGAGAATATAAAGAGTGACTGAAACACAATCAGCGGGGCCAGTTGCTGGCCCGTAGCACATTGATTCAGGACACCCCCTCCGATGAGACCCGCGATGGCGGCCAGCAACCCACCGATCGGGCGATAGAGCGATAGCTGGAGAGCATTGTCCTCCCGCGGAGACAGCTTGAGTGCCAGGCTGGGCTGAGCCACGTTCACGAGACCGAATCCGCCCCAGATGAAGTAGGCGGCCCACAGCCAGCCGGGCCCATACCATCCCGCCAGGGTCCAGCAGGCCATCGCCAGACTCAGCCCCATGAGCCCCAGAACCATCACCATTCGATCATGCCCGCGATCAACGAGCCACCCGGACAGAGCTGCGAGCGGGATCTGCAGTAGCAACATCAAAGCAAAATCCCCATCCGAAGACGGGGATCATGCGAGTCAGATTGACCGACCGAGAACGAACTTGCAATGCCGCTTAGTGACCAGCCCCGATCGCCACGGGTTTGGAGTGATCCACGCGGGGACGGATGACGCCCACGACATCGGACAGCGCGTGCAGCACGGCCGGATGATAGGTCGACCCCACATCGGTCATCATTTCTGCGACGACATACTCGGGAGCATCACCCGTTTCATCGCTGAGCCGGCAGTAGGCCCGAACGGTGTGGATGACACGGCTGCCGAACGGCATGTTGTCAGTGGGCTGGAACTGCGAGATCGAAGGAGCCACCAGCGGGAAGGCTCCCGAGAGGACTTCGCCCAACGAACGAACCAGTTCCGGTCCCGAAACTGTACGCTGCTGCTCGTTGCTGTTGAGTTCGCCCACAGCCCGCTGAACGATTCGAGCGGTGATCTCGACGTTCTCCATGTCGGCCAATACAGCTGCGACGCGGATGTTATCGATCTCTCGCGGTTCCAGGTGCATCCGGGTCGCGACGCTCTCGCACAGGCGAGCCACACGCTGAGCCCGGTGCTCCAGTTGAGGATTCACGCTCTGCAGATAGCGAGCCAGGATGTCGACTACGCCCACTTGAGCGTCACGCGCTTCGGCAGCTTTGTCGACCAGATCGTCTTTGAGAGTGCCGACCACGATCGCGGTCAGGCCCAGAACAGCGGCCCAGATCGTCATGGTCAGGCTGACCACCAGCGGCGAACCGGCGTTTGCAAAACCCTGGTAATCGCCTGAGACCAGAACACCGGCGGTGATCGCCGACAGCAGAGCCAGTGCCCCAGCTCGATATCGACCGAGGAAGAACCCGGCCAGCACGATCGGCAGGAAGAACAGATTCAGCACAGCCACCTTGGCGGTGGGCAGAGCCGTGATCAGGCTGCAACAGGCCAGAACAATCAAGGTCAGGAAGACCTCAAGGAAGTGTTCTCGGCAGGCTTCTTTGAAGCTTTCGAGCCGACTGGATTTCATAGTGCGTGGGCCTTGTTGAGGGTGTCCTGTCGAGCCTTGCCGACACCGGTCAGCGACTCGATCAGATCACCAGCGACTTCGGGGATGAGTTGTGCGGATCGTTCGACGGTCGCCGCTTCGGACTCAATGCGACTCTCGTCCGGAGCCCGCATGGAGCGAGCAATCTGTTCGAACTGTGCCTCAATCGAGAGGAACACTTCCACCAGCAGCGGGTCAAAATGCAGACCGGCTCCCTGGCGGATTTTCTCGACCGACACCGCGTGGGGATAAGGATCCTTGTAGACCCGGCGGCTGGTCAGTGCGTCGTACACGTCCGCGATCATCACGATGCGAGCGGACAGGGGAATCTCTTCGCTGTGGATGCCACAGGGGTAGCCTTTGCCGTCCCAGCGTTCATGGTGATAGAGGGCAATCTCGCGAGCCTGGTGCAGGAAGTTCGATTCCCCCAGACGTCGCTGAATCTGTTCGATGCAGTCGGCCCCGATCCGCGGGTGCTGACGCATGATGGCGGTTTCTTCCTCGTTCAGCGGACCGGCCTTCAGCAACACATGATCGGGGATCCCGACCTTGCCGATGTCGTGCAGAGCGGAGCTGACTCCGATCGACTGGGCAAATGTCATCGACACCAGATCGTGCAGCTTCGGGTGCCGACGTGCAGCCAGGGCCAGCTTCGTCGAGTATGCGGCAATGCGTTCCAGGTGTTGACCGGTGTCGGGATCGCGGGATTCGGCCAGCTTCGCCAAACCGAAGATGACGGCATCCCGGGTTCGGATCAGTTCCTGAGTCTTGAAGTACGACTCTTCTCGCGAGACGCCTTCCTGAGCTTCGTGTCGACCGAACAGTCGCCCAATCAGGATCCAGGCGACGGTGGCCTGCAACCCGAAGGTCCAGACGAACACGTTGACTCCCAGCAGAATCGTCTCTAACGTGGAGACGGCACTTCCAGGACCATTTTGTCCCAGGATCATCTGCTGCCGCGTATGTGCGACGAGGCCGGCCGCCAGGCAGGCAGCCTGGGCAACGAGCAGCATCAGCAGGAAGCGGGGTTTGCGCATGAGTACAGCTGGGGTCGGAGAGGGGTCCGCACACAACCGTACGCCAAGAACTCGGGATGATGGGGCGATGTCGCCATTTTTCAACAGAGCCGAGCGCGCGACAGCTGACACACAGTGAATTCAGCAGTCGTAACAAGTTTTCCGATTCGATCAGGCGCACCTGCGCGGCGCCGAAATCTAATCTTTCGGGAGTTCGAAAACCTTGACATTCGGAGAATCGAACGCAGGCGTGAGCTCTAACGGGCCGAATCGACCGCTTACCAAGTGGGTGATACCGGTGGCGTCTCGGAGTTCCCGCAACTCTTTGCGACTGGCGCGACCATCAGCAAAGGCTGCCGACTTCCAATTGTAGATCTGCCAGTTTCGACGGTGCCATTCCAAAATCGAAACGGCGTCCTGCGGGCAGTCTTTGAAGTGAAAATACTCAGGACGCTCGGCGTACCAGCGAAGTGACCAGTTGTCGTTGGCGGCGTACAGATTTGCGTCCGCAGGAGTTCGTTCCCGAATCCAGCGGCAGGCCGCCAGCCAGTCGCGTTGAACCGCCGCGGACTGCTGGCTGAGCGTGCGGTCCAGGCTGGGGACTCGAAACGCGACCAGCAGGATGAGCAGTGCGCCCGTTGCAGCGACGCAGGCTCGGGTCTGTGGCGAGCGAAACGTCGCGAGCCACTCCCCGATGACCGCTGCGAGTGTCATCGCCAGAGTCATCGGGATCAGCATATCGGTCAGGCGAAACGGGTAGAGCTTCATGATCTTGACCCGCCAGACCCACAGAGGCATCTCTTTGATCGGTCGCGGCCCCCAGGCGGCAGCGACTCCCGCAACTGCAATCAGGAGCGAGGCTCCCATCGCCAGTTCCATCCACTGCAGGGCGGCTTGACGATCTCGAATTCGCGACCGCGCCAGGCCCCAGATCAGCAGCAACAGTGCATAGTCGCGCCACGCTCGGACGGAGAACGTCAGCGGGTCGAGATGGTGTGGCAGTCGCTCCGAAACCTGCAGAAAGTCGGCCTGACTCGCCACTTCGGGGCTGGGGGCCTCGAGCGAACGCACGGCCGGGATCAGTCCGGGAAGCGCAGCTGCGAGGGCAATGGCCCCGGACAGGAGGATCGTGGGGAGCGGCGATCGCTGTTTGTCTTTCAGAGCAGTCGTGAGTGTCGGCGAACCTCCGAGGCGGCCAACGATCACTCGATTCAGAACCCATCCCGTTCCGGCAATCACCACTCCCCAGCAACCGACGACGGGATGAAAACTCACTGCTAAGCCGCTCAGCATTCCCGCCAGCGGCCAGCGACCGTCGATGGCTGACGCCATGCCGAGCATCAGGAAACCGTAGGCCCAGACCTTCGACTCCGCTCCGCCGATGATCCACTCGCCGGACCATGTCCCAGTGGCATGCAGCAGCAGAAACAGCACGGCGGAGACACCCCCTCGCCGCTGGTTGCCCAGGCATCTCGCCGACACTGCCAACCAGCCAGAAGCTAAGAGCAACGATTGCCCCGCGCGGATCAGCAGCGCGGTTTGCTCAAACGACAGTCTGGTCGTCAGCCATCCGAAGACGGCATAGAACACGGCATGAGGATTGGCCGACTCGAGAAAGAGATCCCCACGGCACCAGTCCGGTTGCCAGAAGTGCCGGGCCTTGCACAGATAGTGCGACTCATTCACGCCTGGAATCGGCGAGCGAATCAGCGAGAAGCCCAGAAACAGCCCCGCCAGTCCAAGCACGCAAGCCACCCGGGCCAAGGCCCCAGGCCGAGGAGTCGAAGTTGCGGGGTGGGAGTGATTCGACATCTCGGGTTCGATTCTGACACACAACCCGACGGCTGCAAAGGACCAGTTGTCTCGATGCTCAAGTTCGGACTTAGACCCTGGCGTCGACCAGCCCCAGATCACGCAGGTGCCGTTCGATGACCGCGACTCGGTCCGGTGGCAGCGGTGAGAGCGGCTCGGATAGCCGGGAGTCGCATAGCCCCAGGATCGACATCGCGGCCTTCAAACCGGTCAGGTAACCGCTGGGCGAGATGCCGACCGAGTAGATCTTCGACGAGAGCCGGAGAATCCGCTGCTGCAGGACACTGACCTGCCTCAGATCGCCGGTCACCGCAGCTTCGTACATATCGACATAAAGCCGGGGAGCCAGGTTGGCCCCGCCACAGACGCCGCCGTGCCCTCCCATCAAGACCCCTTCCGCCATCAGTTCCTCGGGCCCCATCAGGACGCTGAAGTCGGCACGCCCTCGCGCCAGCATCAGCAGCTGATTGAAGAACAGCATCTGGGCCGAGCTGTCCTTGAAGCCCACGATGTTCGACTCATCGAGCAGGTGCTTGACCGTTTCGAGTTCGAAGGTGACCTTGCAATGGCTGGGCATGTTGTACAGGTAGAGCGGCAGCGGGACCTCGCGGGCCATCGCGGTGCAATAGTGCCGCAGGTCGGTCTGGTGCATGGGAAAGTAATACGGCGGGGCCAGCACCACGGCGTCTGCGCCGACATCAGCGGCATGACGGGCCATAGCGACCGATTCGCTGAATGACGAGTCGGTGATCCCAACCAGCACCGGGACTCGCTGCCGAATCAGCCGCGTGGCTTCGGTCACGAGTGACCTCTGAGCCTGCGGAGACAGACTCGGCCCTTCACCCGTTGTCCCGAGCAGGAACAGCCCGTGGACGCCACCCGCCAGGATATGCTCGATGACCCGTTCGAGTGCCGGCAGATCGATCTGATCCCGCCCCGCCAGAGGAGTCACCAGCGGAGGGATCACACCCTTGAGAGGAAACCCGTTCATCAGTCCACACTTTCTTCGGTGTCAGTCGCTCGGAGACTGTGCATGATTCCGGGTTTCAGGAGACTCTGCAACAGAGAAACCCCGCAGATCGCTTAACAAAACCACGGGACGGTTGTCATCACTCTTTAGAGGTCAAAACAACTTTTTTCCAAACTGCCCCAGAGCGGTGCCTCAGGCCATAGACCGGTCAATTTCGAACCTTCTATAGTCACGCAGGCCGTGTCAGGCTGGGCGACGTTCGTTCCTCAGCCTCTGGCCCATACCCAGCGATGCACCATGACACCTGAACGTACGATCCACCAGAAGCTGTCTGAATTGGCTGGCAACCTCTGGTGGTCCTGGCAGCCCGAAGTCACCGCCATCTTTCGCGAGATCGATTCGCAGCGCTGGACCGAGCTGTCGCACAATCCAATCCTGCTGCTGCGGGAGTACCATCCCGAGAAGCTGGAGGGGCGTGCTCGCGAGGCCGTTCTCCATGCGCGCATCCATGGGGCTTACCGCCGCTGGCAGGAGTACATGGGCTCGGACCAGACGTGGGGAGATACCCATGCGGCCGTCCTGGGGCATCGCCCGGCTGCGTACTTCTCCGCCGAGTTCGGGATTCACGAATCGCTGCGGGTCTACTCCGGTGGCCTGGGCGTTCTGGCGGGAGATCATCTGAAGAGTGCCTCGGACCTGGGGATCCCGCTGGTGGCTGTCGGACTGTTCTACCAGGAAGGTTACTTCAGCCAGACGATCAACCCGGAAGGCTGGCAGGAAGAGACCTATCCGCATGCCGACCCGAAGGACTTGCCCCTGCATGAGGCGATCGGCACCGACGGGAAGCCGGTCATCGTCAGCGTACAGACCCGTGGCGAGACGATTTACGCTCGGGTCTGGCGAGCCGATGTGGGGCGCATCAAGCTCTACATGCTCGATACCGATGTGCCGGAAAACAGCGACGCCAACCGCAAGCTGACGTTCCGCCTGTATGGCGGTGACCAGAAGATCCGTATCCGTCAGGAGCTGGTCCTGGGCGTTGGCGGCGTCAAGGCCTTGATCGCGATGGGGATCTGGCCGCGCGTGATTCATATGAACGAAGGGCACTCGGCCTTTGCCCCGCTGGAGATGATCCGCCGCCGGATGAAAGAGCATGGGCTCAGCTTCGACGAGGCCCTGCGCGAAACAGCGGCGATGGGAGTCTTTACGACGCACACGCCGGTGGCTGCGGGGCATGACCGATTTGACAACGGCATGATGGACGAACATCTGGGACCTCTCCGCGAGGAACTGGGGCTCGATCATCACGGCATGATGGCCCTGGGGCGCGTCAACCCGTCGGACCACAACGAAACGTTCTGCATGACGGTCCTGGCATTCAACTGCAGCCGTCGGGCGAATGCGGTGTCGAACCTGCATGGAGTCGTCAGCCGCCGCATGTGGCAGTGCCTGTGGCCGTGGCGGAAGGAAGAGGAAGTGCCGATCGGGCACATCACCAACGGAGTCCACGTCAGCACGTGGCTCGCGCCGCAGATGCGTTTCCTATACGACCGCGTGCTGCCGCTCGACTGGCATGTGAAGTCCGGCGAGCCCGAAGTCTGGAAGGGGATCGCCGACATCACCGAAGGAGAGCTGTGGGAGACGCACGAGTCGCTGAAGAACCGGCTGATCGGCTATGCCCGATACCGGCTGACGCGGCAGGGAGAGCGGCACAAGGTCAGCGATGCCGAGATGGAACGCATCCAGACGCTGCTGGATCCTTCGGCGCTGCTGATCGGATTCGCGCGACGGTTTGCTCCCTACAAGCGAGCGGATTTGATTCTGCGCGATCTGGATCTCCTCGATCAGATCATCAACAGCTCCGACCGTCCCGTGCAGTTCATCTATGCGGGTAAGGCGCACCCGGCGGACGATCCCGGCAAGCACATACTGCAGCGGATTCACCGCATTGCGCACGACAAGCGATTCCTGGGGCGGATCGTGTTTCTGGAGGATTACGACATCAATCTGGCCCGGCACCTGGTGCAGGGGGTCGACGTGTGGCTGAACAATCCGCGACGCCCGCTGGAGGCGTCCGGGACCAGCGGACAGAAGGTCGTGCTCAACGGCGGCCTGAATCTGTCGATTTCCGATGGCTGGTGGGCCGAGGCCTACGACGGTCGCAACGGCTTCACGATCGGCAACGGTCTGATCCACGCCGATCAGGGGATCCAGGACGGTCGCGACGGCGACGACCTGCTGCGGGTCGTGCGGGACGAGGTCATTCCCCTCTACTATTCGCGGAACTCGGACGGCTTGCCGTACGACTGGATCCAGCGGATGAAGCGGTCGATGAAGACCCTCGGCTGGCGTTTCAATGCAGACCGGATGGTCATGGACTACGTCTCGAAGTCGTACATCCCTGCTTCGGGAAGCACATCGAGCGCCATGCCGTTCGTGCCGTAGGCCGCCAGTCCACCCGTAGCATGGGCGTCCCGCCCATGCCCCTGCGAATCATTGCCGGGAAAGTCCGCGCTACGGAGCGGGCGTCACAACGAGCTCGTTCTTCACGGAGCGGACCCCCGGCTCCAGGCGGGCGAGGGCCTCGGCGAGCTTTCTGGAGTCTTCTGATCCGACGATTCCGGTCAGCGTGACGACTCCCTGCTCCGAGATCGCTGTGCCGACACCCTGAATCTTGGCCAATCGCCCGAGCCGGTCACCTAGATCGACCTGTGTCTTGGCCAGGTTGACCTGGGGGCTGGTGAAAGCGATCTTCAGCTGGGGGCGCGGCTGGGGGACGCTGGACCGGCTCGATGAGCTGTTGCGGTTCGACTGGCTCTGATTCGCGAATTGATTGAACTGCTGCATCAGGGACGCCTGATTCGAGGCTCCCGCGTTTCGGTTCCCGACGAAGCCGGTGTTCTGACGTCCCGTGAATCCCTGGCCGACCTGGGCCCCCAAGGAGCCGTCACCGGCATTGAAGGTCGGCTCATTCCCGACGGGAGCTGCAGTCTGGGCTCCAGTTCCGCCACTGCTGCCGCCGCCACCACCGGTCGAAGCGGCACTGGAGAGGGCTGAAGTCGCACTGCTGGCACTGTTGGCGGCGCTGGTATTGCCGGAGCTGCCCGTGGAGCTTCCGGTAGTTCCCGTCGTGCCGGTTCGCCCTTGGGCGAATGCCGAACTCGAAGCGACCCCGAGCAGGCCCAAGACGATCAGAAATGAAAAGGACCGGGACATGGGACGCTCTCTGGTTCGCGTTCACTTCTCCAGTACGGGAAGAGTGATGGCGAATCCACACCTGCATCTTATGGTATCAGGTGCGTGCCGGGAGCGGGATCAAGGCGTCCGCCAGCGATGAGGGAATTCGTTCAGTTCGCGAATTCGTCGCCCTCGATTTGGGAATTGTCGGTATCACCGGTCGCCGATTCCTCATCTCGAGTGGCAGAAGCTGCCGCCTGCCGCAGGCGACTGAGGTCACTGGTGTGATCGTAAGCCGCCTGGACGGGGATTCCCGGAGTCTGCGGGCGGATCGGCTTGGGGACGATTCTTTGTGAGCTCAGCTCGTTCCAGTCAGCGGTACGGACCCCGGAGCCCTCCGACTCGCCCTCGGCAGAGGCCGTCACGATGCCGGCTCTCTCTCGTTTGGGCAGGGGTTCTTCGATCCCCGCCAGCGGAATCGTAGCCATGCGGGAGTACAGCGGCAGTCCCCCTTCCGGGGTGAACCGGACTCTCAAAGTACACTTGGCGGCGTTGAGGCCCTTACGGGTGTAGGGAATGAAGATCTGGTAGGTCGCTCCCAGGTTGGAAGGACGCAGATAGGTGTTCCAGACCTCGGCAGGGAAATCAAACTGGTGAATCGGCTTGGCAGAGTCGCCATCGACTCCCTCTTCATCAAAGACATAGATCCGGACATCGCCGTGGACCTTGACCGGCTCTTTGTGTCCGGAGGCAAAGAACAGAACCTGTCCGCCGAATCCGCGGCTGGGGAGATTGTCGAGACCGCGGCCTTCCGCAGCTTCCCAGACGCACATGACTTCCATGACGGGGTGCCGGGCGTCGGCTTCCTGGAACTTGTGCCGAGAGAACAGCGGAACCGACGAACAGCCACACGCCAGCAGGCTCAGCAGAATCAGCGACCGGAACATTGTCATCTCCTGGGCACTCAGCTGGGACGGCAGAATTCTTACGAATTCTGCGACTTCGGATTGCTACCGACTCTTCTGAAACAACCCGCGCGGCTTGGTGGTCGTGCGGCGAGCAGGCTGCTCGGCCTTCATCTGCTGAATCGGTTGTGTCTCATCCAGCGGGGTGGGAGTCCCGATCTCGATCTCGGACCCGAGTTCCGGCCGGGGAGTCAGAGTGGCGGGCGCTTCCCAGTGCGAGTTTTCTCCCGGCACGGCAAAGATCGGTCCGTGCATCTGCTCGGCCTCGTCCTCGAACCAGTGGATGCGCTGGGCCTCGATCTGCTTGAGTTGTTCAGCGTCCTCGTCACAGCGGATGACGCGTGGGGTCAGGAAGATCAGCAGTTCCGTCCGGCGATGCTCGAACGAGTCGAAGCGGAATGCCTGACCGATCACAGGGATATCGCCCAACCAGGGGACCTTGCGTTCGCTCGTGTCTTCGGAGTTGGTGATCATCCCGCCCATGACGATCGTCTGGCCATCGGGCACCTTGACCGTGGTGCTGGCTGTGGTGATGTCCTTGATCGGAGCGGTGACATCGCGGCCGTTGGTGTCGGTCAGCAGTGTGACTCCAGCTCCCGAGTACAGGCTCTTTTCCGCAGCCACGACCATCACGACCTGGCCATCCTGGCTGATGCGGGGCGTCACGGTCAGGATGATCCCCGCGTTGTCTCGCAGGATGGTCGGGATCACGTTGTTGTTGTTGATCGTGACTCCGTTGGTGACCGGGACGATCTGGCCGACCTGGATCTCCGCGATCTGGTTGTCGAGGACTGTCACTGACGGACGGCTCAAGACCCGCACGTTGCGGCGGGCGGACAGTGCCCGAATCAGCACGTTGACCGACTCAGAACTGGCAGAGAGGACCAGCCCCCCATACCCCAGATCCTGATTCGTGCGACCGAGCGAGAAGCTGCTCAGCCCCTGGGTTCC
Organism: Planctomycetaceae bacterium; assembly: GCA_044337025.1. Classification (GTDB taxonomy): domain Bacteria; phylum Planctomycetota; class Planctomycetia; order Planctomycetales; family Planctomycetaceae; genus TH-plancto1. The sequence goes on along the minus strand of JBIIOI010000025.1, from coordinate 43,690 downwards.
GACCTTGCTCGGATGGGTCGCGATGTTGTTGCCCAGCGGCAGGTTGTTGAATGGGAATCCCGGCGTTGCCGACTGCGAGATGATCTGCTGAGCGGTGGTCGTGACGTTGTTCTGCGTGGTCGTCGTCGTGATCGTCTGCGGTGTATCGAGCAGGCTGCGATCGAACAGGATCGAATCCTGGAACCCGAGTTCGACGCCGAACTCGTCGTTGTCCTGCAGCGTCACTTCAACTAGCAGGGCCTGAATCGCGACCTGCTGCGGCTCACGGTCCAGATCTTCAATCAGCTGCATGATCTGCGCTCTGTAGCGCGGCGTGGCACTGATGATCAGGCTGTTGCTCAGAGGTTCGGCGGTGACGATGACTTCCTGCTCGATCAGCTGGGAACTGCTGACGCGATCGGGGTCGATCTGGGCGATGTCGCGCTGCGACTGCAGGTATTGATTCACCGAGGTCGCCAGATCCGCAGCGGGGTTGTTCCGCAGCTTGATGACTTCGGAGGTGCGGTTGCGGGCATCGTTGTCGTCCAGCCGGAGCAGGACCGCTTCGACGATTCGCAGGGCATCCGCTCCGCCGATCGCCACAACGCTGTTGGTGCGGCCATCGGTCGAGAACTTGATCGGGACCAGATTGCTGCCGGCATCAGTCGCTCCAGCGAGCTGAACGCCGATGGCACTGGTGTTCTGCCCGGTCGTTTCTTCCTCGAAAAGCGTTTCAAGGAGCTCGACCGCATCGGCCGCATCGGCGTTCGTCAGCGTAAAGACCTTGATCTCCGCGACGGCAGAGCTGGGCTGATCGAGAACGCGCACCAACTCGATCATGAACTCCATGCTCTGCTTGGGAGCTGAGATCATCAGGCTGTTGGTGCGGGGGTCCGCGTTGACTCGCACATCGGTCAGCAGGCCGGAGCGGACGAGCTCCTGGGCCATCTCGTCCTGAGCCATGAACTCCAGGACGACCGACTTAGTCTCGCGCAGTTGCTGGGCGTTCTGGCCGGTGGCTCCACCGCCTCCAGTTTGACCGAGCCCCGTGGCGGTCTGCCCGGTCAGGATGCTCTGCAGGGCCTGAGTCAGGAACTGCGACAATTCCGTGGCGTTGGCGCTCTTGAGTTTGACGATGCGCGCCTGAGCGACAGAGCCCGCAGTGTCTTTATCAATCTGCTCGATGACTCTGCGAACTTCCTCCATGTCGCGGGGCTGGGCCTGCACGATGACCGAGTTCGTGCGGGCGTCGGCCGAGACTCGAATCCGGGTGGACAGCCCCGGTCGCTGGGTCGCGTCGTTCGGATAGAACTCGGTGAGCGTCGTCACGACCTGCGACGAGATCGCATTCTCCAGCGGGAAGACCTCGACCTGATGCAACGGATCGACCTGCTTGTCGAGCTCCGTGACCAGCTTGAGGACCGAGTCGAGAGCATTGGCCGGTGCCAGGATCAGAACCGAGTTCGGCGTGACGACCGGAATGACCGAGACCTGAGCATCGGCCTTGTTGGCGGTCGTACCACGCAACGTGGCCATCCGCTCGTAGACCTGCGTCAGCAGCGTCGCCAGCGACTGCGAATCGACATGCTCGAGCGTCCGCAGATGAATCTCCGGCGTGCTGCCCTCGGCCATCTGCTCAATCGTGCGGATGACCCGCATGACCGCCTCGATGTCCTTCTCGTTCCCGCGCAGGATCAAGAGGTCGAGATCGGGCATTGACTCGAGAGTCACATCCCCTTTGAGAGTATCGAGGAGGGCTGGCAATCGATCCTCGGGGGTTCGATTGCCAGCCTCTGCCTCGTCCATCGCCCCCGGTTGAGGCCCCTCGGCCTCCATCGTGGACTCGCTTTCTGAGTTTTCATTGCCGAACAGACTGCCGGGCTCTCCAACTTCGGGAATGCCTTCGTCGGCCTGAGCCAGCTCGGCGGAGCGCCGCTTGGCTGGAGCGGTCTGACGTTCCGAGACGAGCTGGGACAGCTGCGGCTGCAGCTTCTCCGCAACGGCGGCAGAGTGACCGGCGACGATCTCCTGCTTCTGGCCGCGCTGGGTCTGCACCTTGTCGAGCATCCGCATCAGCGTCTCGACCTGTGCGATGGTCTGCTCACTGCTCGTGACGATCAGCTCATTGCGATCTGAGTCGATCTCAATCGTAAAGTTGGGGGCAGAGTCCGCTTCGCGTGAGGACGCGACAATGAACGCGGGCAGGTCATGCGGACCAGCGTTGGCAATCGTTGAACGTTCGCCAAAGGCCGCATGAATCTGACGGGCGATGTCGTTCGCTTTGCGCCGTGTCGGCTTGTAGGTGATTGAGCTTAGTGACTCAGGAGGAGCGACTGCGGCTTGAGGCTGGTCGTCCGTGGTCTCCAGCTGGACCTGTTGGACGCGCGAGTCGCGACGGTTCTTGATCGGCTGCAGAGTACTGGCGGGAGTGAGCGGCTGCGGTGGTTGTTTGGGTTTGGGCCGCGGCGCGGGCTCGTGACTAACGACGCGGATGTCGTCGCCTTCGGAGTCGGCGGGCTCTTCTCCGATGATCTCTTTGACGACCACAGGGGCTCGCCGCTCACCGAGGACGGGGCGTTCGTAATCGACGTGCAGCTTCTGAAGTTTGACGACCTTAAGAAATTGATCTTTCTCGACGATTCGGAACCCGGTCTTCTCCAGGTCGAGGTTCAGTATTCGGACGGCTTCGCGGCGAGTGTGCCGTCGCCAATCGTGACGGCTGAACTTGCCGGGCGGCTCCTGCTCCATTTCAAGTGTGGAGTCGGTGTCATCGGCCAGCTTCTGCAACACTTCGGGCCAGGTCGCAGACAGATGATTGAGCGAGATTTTCTTTTCAGCGGGGACAGCGGAGGCTGGCTTGGTGCGAGCGGACGGCTCAGTTTCTGAATTCTTCGGCGGCGCGGCCCAAGCCGGCCAATCGGCCGCTGGAGCCAGCAAGGCCGCAGCCAATGCTCCGGCCAACGACCAGACGTGGCGGCGCAAAGTGTGGGGGCGACCTGACATGGGTTGGGTGACTTTCCGGTGGGAAGGGAGAGGAGATCCGCGCCTCTCAGTGCGCACCTCGCTCTTGAGCCTTTCTGACCGGTTGCCCCCCAGTGTCAGAAAGTCCGCGCAGCGTGGTACGCACAGTCCACTCCATCGGCAAAGTCGATCCACCTTGTGTAGCTTTTCAGGAATTCTCCTGAGCGACTGGCGAGAGTTGCCGGTGACCGAGCTGGGACGGGAATGCCCGTTCTCGTGAAGAGCTCCCTGTGTTAGGGTGCGGTGTGGCCTGCGTCAGGCTCGGAACGAACTCATGCCCCCGTCTCAAGACAGATCGAAATCGATCATCAGCCAGTGCCTGGGCGCTGGACTGCTGGTCACCTCATTGGGGCTGCTGTCGGGCTGTGGAACAACGATTCAGGCGACAGCCACCGATCAGATGGTGGCCTCGGATGCGGTCGATCGTTCGATCTCGCAGATCGACTTCACGCCGTTGACTGGGCAGAAGGTCTACCTCGACACGTCCTATATTCAGTCTCCAAAGACGCCGGTCGGCATCGGCTTCGTAAACCCTGAGTACGTGATCAGCGGCATTCGCCAGCAGATGATGGCGGCCGGGCTCGAACTGATGGAGACCCGCGATCAGGCCGACTTCATCGTCGAGGCCCGCCTGGGTGTCCTCGGTGGTGACAGCCACGAACTTGTGTATGGAATTCCGTCCGGATCAGGGATCGGCTCCGCGGCTTCCACCGCTGTGGCCGCCACGACGAGCGTGCCCCTGCTACCCAATCTGCCGGAGCTGGCCTTCGCCAAGCGCAAGGATCATGTGGCTGCGGTCAAGGTCGCGGCCTTTGCCTACCATCGTGAAACACGCCAGCGGGCCTGGCAATCGGGAATTGCACTCGGCAAGTCGTCAGCCCACAACTACTGGTTGTTTGGAGCTGGCCCGTTCCAGCGCGGCGACATTCACGAGGGAGTCCAGCTGGCTGGGAAGACGGTTGACATCCCGTTTGCGAGCAGCGAGCAGCCCAACTCGAATGGTCCGATCTCCGCCTATCGCCAGAAGATGATCTTCGAGTCAGCCAACCAGAAGAAGCCGGAACCGGAAATTCAACAGACGAGTGCCGAGGCCCCCGCCGAAGGGGTGAAGTAGCCTCTGGCCTGTCCATGCGACGGGATCAGCCGGAACGCGCTATCGTCCGGTTCCTTTGCGAAAACCGTGGGCGAGCGCCCGACGGCTGATCGATTCGAACCTCAGATCCGCACAAAGATTCCGCGGCGGTTCATCCAGAGCAGAATCAGCCAGATCACCAGCAGCACCGCGCCGCCCTGAATCAGAGGTTGATAAATCTCCCCGAGGAGCAGGAATGGCTTCTCGCCCAGATGTCGGACAAGGGCATCACGAATCGGCCCGACCAGAATCCATTCCGAGCAATAGGCCACGATCGAGTTGCTCCCGATCACAATCAGCGGGAAGGCCCACTTCTTCCAGCCACCGATCTCCACAACCAGATAGAACGCAGCCAAGATCGCCAGACACCAGCCTCCGCTGTAGAAGACCCAGCTCGGCGTCCAGATTCGTTTTACGATCGGACAGACATCGTACTTGTGGGCGGCAAATGCGATCCCAAAGCAGACCCCGCTGGCCAGCACCAGCCCCAGCAGCTTCTTGCCACTCGTGGCTGACGACTGCAGCCAGCCCCCGGCCAGAAGTCCGATCAGCATTGTGCCGAGTGTCGGGATAAAGCTCAGTGTGCAGTACCCTCCTCCGCTATGCGTAAACGGAGCCTCTCGAGGAAACAGATTCATCCACCAGACGTCGAAGGCCCAGGCTGGGTTCGAGTTCTTGTTCCAGTGCGCCGAGAACCCGCTCAGAGCATGAGTTTGCCGCCACTCCTCAGTGACGCCCACCGCACCCCAGTCAAAGTCCGCAGCTGGGAGCGGTCGCATCGCGAACCAGCCCCAGTATCCCGCGACGATCACGACCAGGGCCGCCAGCTGGACCTTCCAACTGGTGCGTCCGAGCAGAAACAACCAGAAGTACCCGAGCCCAATCTGCGTCAGGGTGTCGTCGAATGTAAAGTTGGTCTGCGGCTTACCGAGCGACCGCAGGAAGATCCCCAGGAACACGAGCAGTACCGACCGCAGCAGTGCATGCAGAATCTGGCTGCGCGAAGAGTCACCGCGTTTCACGCGACTGGCGAGCGAGAACGGCAGCACCAGCCCGACCAGCAGCGAGAACGAGGGCTGGATGAGGTCATGCAGCGTACAGCCGACCCATTCGACGTGATGTTGATGCCACGCCAGAAACTTCCAGACTTTGCTGTCGGGAAGTGCCTTGGCAATGCCACCCAGATGCAGCACCTCGGCCAGCATCAGGAACATCACCATCCCACGATAGGCATCGACCGATGTCAGTCGATTCTTGGGGAACGAAACGGCTTCGGACATGACTGCACCTCCGGGGGACAGATACCGGTGTATGCGATGTCGTGGCCAGACGCCAGCAGGAGCGGGCGTTTCATCTCCAGCCAAGTGGAGTTTCAGTGCGTGAAATGGCTCGCTGTCATTTCGGGTAAGTGTTCGATTCGTCGCAGATCAGCATCAGAGAGAACACGAAAAAAGCCCAGGGGTTGCAACCCCTGGGCTTCGTGGACTCATGAATCCAGCGACGGAAAAACTACTTCGCAGCCGCTTTCAGGTCGTTGACCTTGTCGGTCTTTTCCCAAGTGAACCCGTCTCCAGTACGACCGAAGTGACCACCAGACGCGGTCGGCAGGAACACCGGACGACGCAGCTGGAGGTGGTTGATGATCCCGCGCGGAGTCAGTGGGAAGACATCGCGGACAGCCTTTTCCAGGCTCTCTTCACTGACGGTCGAAGAACCGCGGGTGTCGATGCGGATCGAAACCGGGTCGGCCACGCCAATCGCGTAGGCCAGCTGGACTTCGCATTCCTTGGCCAGACCGGCGGCGACGATGTTCTTGGCGACATAGCGGGCCATGTAAGCTGCGGAGCGGTCGACCTTGGTCGGGTCCTTACCGCTGAAGGCCCCTCCACCGTGACGGCCCCAGCCGCCGTAGGTGTCGACGATGATCTTGCGACCCGTCAGACCGCAATCCCCGTGAGGTCCACCGACCACGAACCGACCGGTCGGGTTGATGTGGTACTTGATCTTGTCGGAGAGCAGTTCGGCGGGCACGGTGACCGGAATCACGTGCTTGCGGATGTACTCCTCGATCTGGGGCTGTTCGACGTGTTCGGCGTGCTGAGTCGAGACGACGATCGCGGAGATTCCGACGGCCTTGCCGTTCACATACTCGACCGAGACCTGGCTCTTGCTGTCGGGCAGCAGCCAGTCGACCGCCTTTGAGTGCCGCATCTCGGTCAGCTTATTCAGAATGCGGTGCGACAGGGCGATCGGCAGCGGCATCAGCTCCGGCGTCTGGTCACAGGCGTAACCGAACATCAACCCCTGGTCGCCAGCTCCGTCCCGGTCGACGCCCATGGCGATGTCCGGGCTCTGCGAGTGCAGCTTGACCAGCACGTGGCAGGTGTCGGCGTTGAAGCCGATGTCGTTGTTGGTGTAGCCGATATCGCGGATCACCTTGCGGGCGACCTGCTCGAAGTCGACCTTGGCGGTCGAGGTGATTTCCCCGGCCAGACAGACAAAGTCGGTCGTGCAGAGCGTTTCGCAGGCCACGCGGGCCATGGGGTCTTGTGCGAAGATCGCATCCACAACGCCGTCGGAGACCTGATCGGACACCTTGTCCGGGTGCCCCTGGCTCACCGACTCGCTCGTGAAAATGAATCGTGACATCAGTCAATCACCTGTCGAAAGGACCAGCAGTCGGTCACCACGAGACACATTCGCCCTCCGCGAATGTCTGGGACGGGCGCACCCTCACCATCGAGAATGGCCTGAACTGGGCCGGTATCGTCTTCGATGCGCGAGCTGGGTTCAACGGAAGGAGCCGAGATTCTCGTAATCTTCGCGACAGGAATCAGTTACAGAGAACCCGTTACTGGTCGAGGGTTCCCCCCAACCAGCTCCGCCAGATGCTCGGCTTGATCCCGCTCCAGCTGCAATTCGATCTCCAGTGCCCACAGAGGAAGACCACCGAGTGCGGGCTGCGGAATCTTGACGAGGTCCTTGTGGGTCGCCAATAGCCCTGTCGCGCCCAGCTTCTGTCCCCAGCGGCCCAGCTCTTCGAGATCACCGAGCTGGTACAAATGGTGATCCGGAAAGGCTCGAAACCGGTCGTCCGAAACCGCCAGCCCGCAGCTGGTCAGCGTCCGGCAAAATCCGTGCGGGTTGCCGATGCCGCAGAAGGCCGCCCAACGCTGCTCGCGGGCTTCGAGGAGACTCAGCGTCTGGCCAGTTGCGTTGCGAAGGCGGGTCGGCTCGAAGCGGCTCCACAGGATCGGGGCCTCAGTCGCGGCGCGAATTCTCCGGGCCAAGGTCTGCCGAGTGGCTTCGTCGATCAGGTCAGAGCGAGTGACGAGGATCGCACTGGCGCGATGCAAAGCATGCACCGGCTCTCGCAACAGTCCGCGCGGAAGCAGCGCGTCGTATCCCCAGGGATTCAGAGCATCGATCAGGACCAGATCGACATCCCGCGCGATACGCCGATGCTGAAAGGCGTCGTCCAGCACCAGATGCAAGGGCCGCGAATCGGGAGGGCGAGGCTCCTGCCGAGCCGCACCCAACAGCTCACGTGCCGCAGCCACGCGGTCTGGATTTAATCGATGCGGCACTCCCGGGAGCAACTGGTCGAGGACCAGCTTCTCGTCATTGGCCCCGCCTTGCCCGGCATACCCCCGACTGATGATTGCCGGACGATGTCCGGCCGCTTGAAGCGAGCGCACGATCCAGGCGACCGTGGGGGTCTTACCAGTGCCACCCGCTGTCAGGTTTCCCACACTGATCACCCGGGCTGGCATGCGGTGGCTGCGGAGCAGTTGCCAGTCGTACAGCCGGTTTCGAAGCGAGATAACGCCTGCGTAAAACGGCGTTAGTGCGGCTAAGCCTGCTCGACAGGCTGACGCTCCGATCCCCGCCCGGCGCCCCGAGACGATCTCCAGCCAGGTCGCCGAGCGGCTCGGAGCAGGGGCGGCACTCATGGAGTTGTCCCTGCTTCTTCACCCAGCTGGCGCAGGTACTCGAGCGAGTAGATTCCAGTGTTGTGGCCGTCGCTGAACTGGACGGAGTAAGCGTAGTTCCCCATCGGCCGCATCGCGGTGACCTTGAGCGGTCGTGTTTCAGCGGGGCTGAGAACTGGCAAGAGATTGAACCCGCCGGACTGCGGCTGCGGCTCAGGTGGGTTTGCACAGGTGGCGCACGGACAGCGATCCCGCAGCACGCGCCAGGTCAGGCGATGCTGCACGCCATCGGACCACTCCAGATGGAGTGCATCGGCGGCACCGCGCAGGTGACTGAGTGTCAGCATCGATCGAGTCCGTGGAAAGGTCTGAGCGGATTTGGCTCTGGACCGGGAAGTTAACCGTTGTGGCGGAACTCGCAAGAGTTCCCACCGAAGTCTTGGAAATCGAGCGACTTCTGCTACTTGGCGGTGCCCAGTTCCAGGCACTTCAGTTCCTTGCCGATCCGCACATAACAGCGTGTCCCCACAAAGGCCGGTGCCGACAACGTCTCGGTGGTTTCCGTCCGGAGATCGAGGCTGTCGAGTTCGCGAACTGAGGTCCCCTGGTCCTCGAACAGCAGCAGCTCGCACTTGTCGGTCAGAACCACCAGTCGCCGCCCGCAGGCTGCCAAAAAGCCGTACTCGTCCAGCCGAGGGTCTTTGTGGTGCCAGGCCCGTGAGAGCTTGGGCCCGACGGCGGCATCGAAGGCCCACAGACCGTGGTGGACTCCGTAGATGCGATTCCCCATCGCGACGGGAGTATGTGAGTCCGGAGCGAACTCCTCATCGTGGCCGTCCGGGCTCGTCTTCGGCGATTCGCAATCGGCATGCAGCTCGATCAGCTGGGCTCCGTTGTTCTCCGTAGCCACGAACAGCAGTTGGTCGCTGACCCGGACCGGGGTAGGAACGTTGAAATCGCCGCTGAATTCGGGCGATAGCTTCCAGACCTGCCGTCCTGATGCCACATCGTAGGCTGCCAGGTCCTTGGCATCGAATCCAATTACGAATCCAGCCCCCTTCGCCTGCCAATGGATGAACGAAGAGTGGCTCGGTTTGCCGCCTGCCGTCTTCCAGCGTTCATCGCCGGTCGTTGGATCGAGTCCTACCAGACACGCCTTGCGGCCGCCGGGCTGCACGACCAGCAGATCGCCGACCAGTAAAGGCGTTCCCGCCAATCCCCAGGGTAGTTCAGGCGTGTCGTACTCCTGAGCGAGGTCTTTCTCCCACAGCACATCACCGGTCGTCACATCGAGCGCCGTCAGCTGACCAAGAGCCCCGAACAGATAGACCACACCCTCGCGGATCAGTGGCGTTGCGCGGGACGCGTTGCCGTAATCGAGTGAACCGGGAGCCGCATAACTATGTCGCCACAGGCGTTCGCCTGTCTCGGCATCGAAGGCATCGAATAGATCTTCTTCATCGGCCAGATCACGCATGCCAACGACACAGACCCCTTCCGCCACAGCCACGCCGCCATGTCCCGTGTTAGGCAACTTGGCGGTCCAGACGGGTGCGACCTCATCGGGCAAGGACTCGGGAAGCCAAGACAAGACACCATCCCGCTGGGCTCCACGCCAGTCGGACCAATCGGGGTTCCCCGCTGCGGCGCTGTTCGCCGCCTCTATTTTTTTCCGTCAACGGCCTTCGTCGTTGTCGCCTGAGCCTGCTCCACGGGCTCGAACGGAACGAACCCGGCCTCCGTCTCCAGAGCCTCCAGCAATTCCACTTCTTCAGCGACGGCCAGCAGAGCCGTCTTGATCGACTCCTGCTCGGCGGTCGACAAAGCTCCGTCGGCAAAAGCCGTGATGAACGGAATCGGCTTGGAGCGGGCAATCACCCGCAGGTCGCCTTTCTTGACCGCTCCGCACCCCGCCAGCAGCGGTTCGGCGTAGCTGGAGATCACAGCCACGGCCTTCTCGTCCGTCTTGAGTTCCATCAGCTTGGAAGCAGCATTGCTGCACGAGGGGTAAGTCTCTCGCTCTGCCGGAACGGGCAGCTTGGCCTCTTTCAACATGTCGATCACGACAGCGCACTTCTCGTCACAGTCTTCCGGGCCGAAAAAGACCCGGTAGCCCTTGAGGTCAGTGACCTTCTGAGCGGCGTCAGGAGTCCGCACCACGAGGAGCCCGGTCTGCGTGGTCTCTCCATCGCTGCCGGTCAGAGCGGCAATCGGCTCGAACTTTCGTGAGAGCTTGTTCGCATCATGCAGGACAACGGAGTGTTTACCGATCACCAGCTGCGCCGCCCCATCCGTTTCCTTCGTGGCTTTGACCAGCGACTCGGACCAGGTGACCTTCACAGGTCGTCCGAGCTGCTTAGCCAGGAACTCGCCGAGCTTTTCGTACTTCCGCTGGGCGTAGCCCTTCACGCAGTCGCACGAAAGCGGAGCCGACAGCGGGTCCATGACGATGACGTGCAGCGTCCGATCCTCGGCCAGTGAGGGAACAGCGAAGGCCAGGAAGGCCAGCAGGGTGACGAGAATTCGCATGGTTCGCGCTCCATGAGGAGAAGACTCACCCGGCCGGAATTCTGCTACGCCTTTTTCTTGCCTTTGGCGGGGGGAGCAAAGCCGCGGCGGAGGGTGTTTTCGGTGATGTTCACCGGGATCAGGAACTGCAACAGGTAATCGCGGCCGCCAGCCTTGGAGCCGATGCCAGACATCTTGAAGCCCCCGAACGGTTGCCGCTGGACCAGGGCCCCAGTGATCGGACGATTCAGGTACAGGTTACCCGCCTCGAGTTCGCGCCTCGCGATATCGAGGTTTCTCGGGCTGCGGCTGTAGACTCCGGCAGTGAGAGCGTAGTCGGTTTGATTGGCGAAGTCGATTGCCTCGTCAAAGTTTTTGGCGCGGATCACGCACAGGACCGGCCCGAAGATCTCCTGCAGAGCGATCCGGGCATCCGCCGGGACATCCGCAAAGACATGCGGAGCGACGAAGTAACCTTCCTTGGCGAGCGTCTTCACATCGCAGTTCGCGATCAGACGATGCTCTTCCAGTCCCAGGGCCACAAAGTCGTTGACGCGTTTGAAAGCTTCTTCGTCGATCAACGGGCCGATGACGGTTCCGGGGTCTTCCGCCGGGCCCACGATCAGAGCTTCCACTGCGGGCCGAAGCCGTTCCAGGAATGCGTCATAGACCGTTCCGTGAACGATCACGCGGGAGCAGGCACTGCACTTCTGGCCGCTGTAGCCAAAGGCACTCTGCAGGATGCCCGTCACTGCTTCATCCAGGTCGGCGTCTTCGTCGACGATAATGGTGTTCTTGCCACCCATCTCGGCGATGACCCGGCGGACCCCCTGCTGCTGCTTGGGGTCGGTCTCTGCGGCGAGCTTGTTGATCGCGAGGCCGACCTTCTGTGAGCCCGTGAAGGCCACGATGTCGACTTCCGGGTGCGAGACCAGCGCAGGGCCGACTTCTTCGCCGATCCCCGGCAGGTAGTTCACAACGCCGTCTGGAATTCCCGCATCGCGCAGGATCTCCATGAACTTCGCAGCCACAACGACCGACTGCTCAGCAGGCTTCATCACGACTGTGTTGCCGCTGACCAGCGCAGCCACCGTCATCCCGCACAGGATCGCCAGCGGGAAGTTCCAGGGAGCGATCACCACGCAGACCCCGCGGGGGCGGTAGAAGTAAGCGTTCTCTTCGCCGGGGACATCGGTCGGCAGCGGAGAGTCGAGCTCTCGCATCAAGTGAGCGTAGTACATGCAGAAGTCGATCGCCTCAGCCACATCGCCGTCAGCTTCGGCCCACGACTTGCCGCACTCGTAGACTTCCCAGGCGGCCAGACCGTGCTTCTGGTTCCGCATCTCGGCGGCGATGACTTCGAGGTAATCGGCCCGCTGGGCGGCCGGAGTTCGCGACCACTGACGCCAGGCTCGTCGAGCCGACTGGATCGCCTGATCGGCGTGGTCCGCACTGGCTGCGGCACTGGTCCCGACAATCTGCTTCTTGTGCGAGGGGTTCTTGGAGGTAATCCGCGCCCGCGTGTCGACGGCCTTGCCGCCGATCACCAGCGGATACTCTCCGCCCAGTTCTTCGGCGACCGCATCGAGGGCGGCCTGCATCAGCTCGCGATTCTCGGCGATGCTGAAATCGGTCGGTGGCTCGTTCTGGAACGCCGGCAGCGGCGCAGTCATCGTCTCTTCAGTCACAGAAGCAGCCTTTCGCTCAGCAGTGATCCGGACACCCGTGTCTTCCGGATTCTTCAGCAGTTCATCAATCGGGAGATCGCGGTCGTACGCATGCTTGAGGAACGAGTCGTTCGACGTGTTCTCCAGCAGTCTGCGCACCAGATAGGCCATTCCCGGCAGCAGTTGACCGAACGGTGTGTAGATCCGCACGCGGTAGTTGCGTTCGGCGAAGCTGGCGGCCTGCTCCTCCGCCATCCCGTACAGCATCTGGATTTCCCAGGCTGAGTTCGGAATCTCCTTGTGCCTGGCATAGGTCGCGGCGTGCGCGAGGCTGCGCAGGTTGTGGCTGGCAATCTGCGGCCGCAGCCAGGTTCGCTCGTCCAGCAGTTTGCGGGTCAGCTTCTCGAAGTTGGCGTCGGACTGCCACTTGTCGGAGAAGACGGGGGCTTTCCAGCCGTGATACCCCGCGTGAATCGTCTCGTAATCCCAGTATGCCCCTTTGACGAGGCGGATCGAGATCGGCGTTTCGCGCTCGTCGACCCACTCGCGGAACTTCAGCAGATCGGCTTCGCTGTCCTGCAGGTAGGCTTGGATCACGATCCCGCAATCGGACCAGTCGCGGAACTCGTCCTCCATCAGAACTTCGCGGAAGATCTGCTGCGTCAGGTCCTTGTACGACGACTGCTCCATATCGATATGGACATAGGCATCGTGCTCGCGAGCGGCCAGCAGGATCGGTCGCAGCCGGGCTTTGACCGCTTCGGAGCTGCGGACCGGGTCGATCGGTTTGAACTGGCTGTAGAGAGCTGAGAGCTTCAGCGAGACCTGACAGCGGGGGATGAAACCCGACTCGTCATGATCGAGAGTGTCATTGTCCGGCCATTTCTCGACTTGCGGAGCCAGAGTCTGGATCAGATCGAGGTACTGCTGCTGATAGGCTTCCGCCTCGGGCTCGCTGATCACCGCTTCGCCGAGCAGGTCGAGCGTAAACGCCAGCCCCTGCCGCCGCAGCCGGTTGGCACTGCTGTAGACCTCTTCGGGTGTGGTCCCCGCGATGAACCGCTCGGCCATCTGGCGAACCCGGTTGCGGGCGTTGACAGCCAGGGCCTTGCCCAGCAGCGAATTCGGGTCGGCCACTTCAAGGGCCAGCCGAGCTGCCATCGGCAGCTGGGTGTTGACCTCGTCGAAGTATTCCTGCAGATGCCGGGCGATCGATTCGCTCGACTTGAGTGTCGGCAGCACGTCGACGAACCGGAACATCTGAACTTTGACCGATGGGTCCTGCATCGCCCATTCGAGCAAATGATCGAGCCACCACCGCCGATCAAAGATCGTCGGTCGGCGGTCATCCAGTTCCGCCCACAGCTCTTTGCCGAGGCGGAGGATCTCCTCGTCGAGCGAGGGCGAGGCGGATTTCGCTGCTTTCCGTGCCACTGTGTGTTGGGTTCCTGAGACGGGCCAAAAGTCGGGCCGGGTAGTCTAGGGGAAACCCGCGAAGTTGTCTTCAGCGGTTTGGTGAGTTTTGGAGGTGAGGGGGCATTCGTCGAATGATGGTCGTCGGAGAACTCCTGCTGAAATGATCCACAGATTTCGCAGATTCACGCAGATTGGCAGAGGCGATGCATCACGTGTTGCCCGTGCCTGAGAATCAAACGAGGCTTCAGTCAGAGAAAGGTCCCCAAATCTGCGTAAATCTGTGAAATCTGCGGATCTCCTGCGCTTCTGTGGATGGCCAGCCACGCTCCACGCCGCCCACGTCACACTCCTTCACCGGCTCGGCTCCTCTCTCCCTTCGGAAGAGAGGCAACAGAAACTGTGATGTTCCCGAGAAACCTGTTGACCCAGAGTGACTCCGTGCAATAAGACTTGGCGAGCCAGTGGCTCTGACTTCTTGATTCGAGGTTGTGAGCGAAGCGGCCGGGAGGTTCGATGCTCACGTTTCTACAGACAGCTCAAGAAGCTGCGCGGATTGGCGGTCGGATTCTGCAGCAGTGGCAGACCAAGTTCACAGCGCGGGAGAAGAGTCCGGCGAATCTGGTGACGGAGGCGGATCTGGCTTCGCAGGAGGCAATCTTCGAGTTCATTCAGACGCGTTTTCCCGACCACAAGTTCCTGGGGGAAGAAGGGCTGGATCAGCAGGCTGGGAACAGCGAATACCGCTGGGTGATCGATCCGCTGGACGGGACGGGGAACTATGTGCATCGATTTCCCTTTTACGCGGTCTCGATCGGGTTGGAGTATCAAGGACAGCTGGTGGTCGGGGTGATCTACGACCCCACCCGCGATGAGATGTTCTCGGCGATGAAAGGGGCGGGGGCTCTGCTTAATGGACAACCGCTGCGGTGTTCCAGCGTCGTGCCGCTGTCCGAGGCGATGTGCATGGCCAGCCTGCCGATCAAGACTTCCGCGGAGAGTGCTGCGGTCAAGCGATTCCTTCGGGTGTTGACGGAGGCGCAGTCGGTGCAGCGCAGCGGATCAGCCGCCTTGAATCTGTGTTACGTCGCCAGCGGTCGAGTCGACGGGTTCTGGTCGACCAGCCTCAAGCCCTGGGATATGGCTGCCGGAGTGCTGCTCGTGGAGGAGGCCGGGGGGAAGGTGACACAGACCGGGGGCGGGGCGTTTTGCCTGGAGGTGCCTGACTTACTGGCGAGCAATGGAACGGGGCTGCATGAGTCGCTGGTGCGGGTCCTGGCCGATTAGAAAAACGCCCGAATGAGTCTGAGTATCCTCGCTGGCGGTCGCGAGGACTCTGCCCAAGTTCTGCCTCCATCCGCCCGCACATGGTCGAGCAGAGTGCTCGATGGATTCGAGCGCTGGCATCCCGCCGGTCGAGACGCCAGAATCCGGGGCCGTCCCCTGGAACAGGATTCTGTCATGGCTGCCAATTCTGAAGCTGTCGAAGCACTGCGCTGGAAGAAATTTCCAGTCCTCAACGATGGGTTTGTGTGCTTGGTGGACTGCATGGGGGATGACTCCGCAGTCGTACAGGCGGCCCGTGTGAGCTACGGCGAGGGGACAAAGAAAGTCTCGGACGACCGGACGCTGATTCGGTATTTGATGCGGCATCGGCATACGACTCCGCTGGAGATGGCGGAGATCAAGTTCCTGATCCGGGTGCCGATGGATTGCTGGCGGCAGTGGATTCGGCACCGGACAGCCAGCGTGAACGAGTACAGCACGCGGTACTCGGTGGCGATCGACTCGATGCAGACGACGCTGCCTGAAGAGTGGCGGACGCAATCGACCGTGAACCGGCAGGGGAGCGAGGGACGGCTCTCGCTGGAGATGGGGCAGAAGCTGACTCTGGCCGAGCACGAGTACCAGAAGGCGGCGGAGCGGCTCTATCGCGAACGGCTGGAAGTGGGAGTGGCTCGCGAGCAGGCACGCAAAGACCTACCGCTGTGTACCTACACCGAGGCGTACTGGAAGATCGACCTGCATAACCTGCTGCACTTCCTGGCGCTGCGGATGGACTCTCACGCCCAGCTGGAGATTCGCGAGTATGCGACGACTCTCGGTGAGCAGATCGTGGCGAAGCTGTTCCCGACAGTCTGGGATGCGTTTATTGACTACCGACGGGATGCGATGGCTCTATCGCGGCTGGACGTGGGTGTGATGCAGCGGCTGACGAAGCTGGCGGCGACTCAGGGGGCGTCGTTCCCGGCGAGTGAGGAGCTGTTCATGCAGGCCCAGGATGAGCAGTGGCGCGTGCTGGCTCGTTCGCGAGAGCGGGATGAGTGCCGCGAGAAGCTGGTCAAGCTGGGGCTGGTACAGGAAGCAGCGGAGTAGCAGGTATCGACCGCGACTCCGTTCCGGTGCGAATGAAGTGTCAGGGGGGCTGGATGTCCGAACTGCTGTCGCGATTGCAATCGGAAACTGAAGAGGCACGGCGGGCGGCTCTGGAGGAGACCGCGGGGACGACCGATAGCGAGGTCGTGCGGGCTGTGCTGGCTCACGTGATGAACACTGCTGTCTCGGATTCGGAGAGGCAGTTTGCGGCGGAGTGCCTGGGCAAGTGCTCCCAGGCGGAGATCGCGACGAGTCTCGTGCCGCTGCTCGGATCGGACCAGGCGATTGTTCGCACGCTGGCTGCGATCGGTTTGGGCGGTCAGTCGAGTTCGGCGGTGATCGTGGGGCTGGTGCGGAGTCTGACGGATGCGGTGAATACCGTTCGCAACTGGGCGGAGCGGTCGCTGCTGGGGCAGGTGGCGGGAGTGCGGGAGTACGGGATTCCGGAACTGCTCAAGCTGCTGGCGAATCCGATTCCGCTGTCGCGATCGCCCGCAGCGCGGATATTGGGGCTGACACAAGATCCGCGGGCGGTGGAGCCACTCCTAAAGATGGCGGAATCGGACCCCGAGTGGTTGCCGCGAATGGCGGCTGTTCGAGCTCTTGGAGACCATGGGAGTGCGGCATCGCAGGTGTTGCTCAGGCGGCTGCTTACCACGGACCCCAAGAATCGAGTGCGAGCGGCAGCCGCCGAGGCGATCGGCAAGCTGCGGCCTGCGGACGCGGAGACGCTGCTGCGGACTGCGCTGGAGACGGATGACGACGCCGGGGTTCAGAAGTCGGCTGGCGAGGCGCTGCGGTCGCTTGGGTTTGAGGTGGATGAGATTAATGATGGTGGGTGGGAGTAGATAAAAGCCGCTGCTCTTCGAGTTCAGCGGACCGGCTTGATCGGCTGGCGAACTTTCCTTGATGCCAAGTACCCTCACCCCCAGCCCCTCTCCGGGGGGAGAGGGGAGCCAGAAAGAGGACTCGCGTCGCTATGAATGGGCCGGTTCCGGTTCCCAGAGCGGCAGCAGGCGGCTGGCGATTCCCAAGGCGATCACGGGCAGCGTCAGGACGATGATGGCGGCGAGCAGGCCTTCACGGCCCAGCCACTCGATCTGGTAGGTCGTGAAGCCGCGAAAACTCTTCGAGAACAACTGGCCGCCGACTACGACGTTCCAGCGCATCGCGAAGACCTGGATCAGGACGAGCACGGACGAGAGGCTGCTCACGGCGAACAGGCTGCGGCGGCCCAATTTGGACCAGAAGGCGAGTGGGAGCAGCGCGAGGGGGATCAGCGATCCGATGGCGAGCTGGATCACGCCGTAAGTGACAGCCAGACGGGTCTGGAGCAGCGTCGAGATGACGTGCCACTCTCCGCTGGATTCGTAGGCCATATGAACGACCTCCAGCAGTTCAAGCGTGACGGCTCCGACGAGGAACATCCACAGGTACTTCGCCAGGGCTCGAACGCAGTCCTGATCGGCGGGAACTTTCCGCCACCAGGAGGCGAGCAGGTACAGGACGATCAGACCGCCGATGCCGGAGACGATGGCCGAGATCAGAAAGATCACGGGCATCAGGGCTGTCGACCACCAGGGATTGGCTTTGATGGCTCCGAACAGGAAGCCGACATAGCCATGCAAGATGCAGGCGATTGGAATTCCTGCCAGAGCGAGGAAGTGGATGACTTTGTCGTCGAGCCGTTTCGACTCGGGACGGACTTCTTTGACCCCCAAGGCGAGCGTGCGGTAGATCAAACCCAGCAGTCCGCCGGTCGTTTGGCCCCGTTGGGCGATCTCGGGGCGAAAGACCAGCCAGACCTCAACGATCAGGACCAGCATGTAGAGCGAGTAGATGAACCCGAACCCAGCCATGGCGGATGTACCGCTGGGAGTGATCATCACATTGAAGGCGCGCTCGGGGCGATGCAGATGCAGCAGCAGCGGCACCGTGGCAAACGAGCAGAAGCACAACGAAGTCACGAGGGCCAGCCGGGCGACGGGCTTGAGAGCTTCACGATGAAACACGTGGTAGAGAGCAGAGACGACGAACGCCCCGGCCACGAGCCCCGTGATATACGGGTACAGCACGATCATGATGCTCCAGGCGACGTGAGCATCGTTGGGGAAGATGAACGAGGCCTCAGACATTAGATGACCTCCTGGGAGAGTCCGACGTAGCGGGTCTTGGGATGCGTTCCCATCGACTCTTTGAGCACATGAGTGGGGATCTGGCGAATACGCTGGCTGATCTCAGTGGTGGGATCATCGACGCGTCCGAACAGCCGGGCTCCCACGGGACAGGCCTCGACGCAGGCGGGCTGCTCGTCACGCTTCACGCGGTGATAGCACCAGGTGCATTTGTCGGCTGTCCCGGTGTCCGGATTGATGAAGCGGGCTCCGTACGGGCAGGCCTGAACACAGTATGCACAGCCGATGCAGCGCTGGGCGTCGACCAGTGTGAAACCTTCGGGAGACGAGAAGGCTGCGTGAACCGGGCAGACCTGATTGCAGGGGGGATCTTCGCAGTGATTGCAGAGCTTGGGGACAAAGTACGAACGATCGACCGTCGCAGGATCCACAGCGGGGAGGTCGACAGCTCCCGTTTCGGGAACATTGTCGACGCGGACGGTCCCATCCTTGAAGTGGACGTAGCGTTCGAGCCAGGTGCGGTGGTACCCCTCGGGCACATCGTTTTCGACCCGGCAGGCGATCAGGCACTTGCCGGAACCGATGCACTTCTGGGTGTCGACCAGGAACGCATAAGCAGGTGGGCTGGCGGCACCCGCAGCTTGAGTCGTCTCGGCAGCCAGCGCTTCGTGACCGGGGCTGCTGAGGATGGTCAGCTGGACCGTTCCGATCGCGAAGGTGACAGCCCCGTTCAGGAACTGACGGCGGGATTGCTCGTCACCGCCTCCGCAGCTGCCACGACTGGAACCACTGGGGCTGGAACATCCGCCGCCCTGACAACCGCCTTTGCAGTTCGAGGCTGAACCGGACGGATTCAGGATGTTCATGAGTTGACTGCGATCCGCGTGCATGGGCAGGCTTTCGATTCGGTTGCTCGACTGGACGTCAGGGAGCAGTGTTGTGACCGGCGTGACACTCGGAGCAGACTTCCGGGGAGTGGGGTTCCGTGGCCCCTTGCTCTTCCAGATGCTGGGCCGGGTCGATCTTCTTGAAGTCGGCCGGCATGCCGACAGCTGCCTGATGGCAGGCGAGGCATGTGGCCTTGTCTTTGGTGATAAACAGATCGATCTTCGTCAGAAAATCGCCGTCCCACTTCTGAGCTTTGGGGATCTCGGTGCCGGGTGTCTTCTTCGCGAGATTGGCGAGTTTGACGTGCTCGGTACCGACGCCGTGACAGTGGAAACAACGGACCGCCTCGTGGAGCGAATCCTTGCGTTCTTCCGCGACGTTCTGATGGCACTCCAGACAGGTCTGGTCAGAGTGCCAGCGGCTGGGCTTGGCGGCGAGATCGTCCAAGGCGGTGGCCCGGTACGAGCCGGTTGTTCCGTACGATGCCGGGACGAGCCGCGCCCGGACGAACAGGAACCCGACGCCCCCGGCGACAATCAGAACCAGCAGCAACCACAGGTGGGCACTGTCGCGAACGAACTCTCGAAGTGACATAGACTTGCTCCACGCGCAGCCTGTTCCCGCCTGCGGGTGGTCAGCACGCTCTCACTCATCCAAGTTGGCAAATGATGTGCCGGTCGGGAATCGGTGCACACTTCGGCGAAAGCGTGCCTGCCAGACACATGTGGCGCGCGAAATGTCACGACTGCACACCTTGGAGCGAAGGCACGTCGGGCGAGCCCGACGGCTAACGTGTGGAACAATGGAGGGGAAATCCGCTGGTATACCGTTTGCGGCTTGAGACTCCGACATCGTGGTCCGCAGGAGTGCTGATAATGCTGATTGTGATCCTGGTTGGCTTGGGTGCGACGCTCGTCGCGGGGACCGTCCTGGCGGGGGTGGCGTTTTACGATGTGGCTTTCGCGGGAGCCGGGCCGGCTCAGAAGGCGAAATGCGGTTGTACGGGCTGCGGCGGTTGCAGCCAGCGAACGACGAAAGAAGCCCTGGCGATTGCCGCCTTGGTCCAGAGGTCGTTGCCTCGGGCGGAAGTCGAAAGAATTCGCAACTGGACGCAGAGTCATGCTCGCGTCGTGGCAGATAAGACATTGTGCCCGATGATGGGCGACGACGGAGCGTGCATGGTCTTTGCGTCGCCGACCTCGGTGGACGCGGCGCTGTAGCGCCAAGCGCCCTTCACGTTTAAGCCTCTTTGGCCGTCGGGCTTGCCCGACGTGCTTGGAGTACTCGGGTCATTGCCCCGAAACGTGCTATGCGAAAAGTTCCAAACATGGGCGAGACGCCCATGCTACGCTTTCCAGTTCGATGAGACCGCAGATCTCCCCGTTTCGGTATTGTCGGGGAAACACCCCACTCGGAAAGTCTGGCTGCGTGAAATTCTCTGGCGTCCTGATCCGGGAGGACCCGTTCGTCAGAGAGCCCCGGATGGACGGGACGGCGGCCGATTCGGCGAGTCAATCGCCTGTATTTTTCACAAGTTACGGATACTTTCGACCCCAAAAATGCAATCGAGTCTGTTGCCAAATCTCAACGTCGACTTTCAGAGCGGAAACTCGCCAGATTCGGGCCGCTCGACAGTTGGGGACGCGGTAGATTAGCGTATCGCGTGTGTCACAGACGGCACGGCTTCTGACGGACCCATCACGGGCTGTCGCCATGTCCTGGTAGCGTGCGACACACTCCCCCTTCGAGACAATCATGCAGTTCCTGTCACGCCTGTTGCAAATGCTGTCCCTGCAGACTTCCCAGCGGCGCCAGTCACGCACCCGGTCGTATTCCGGGGGCAATTTGGAAACACGGGCTCTGCTCTGTTCCTGCTCAGGCACCCGCCCGGTCGCGGCTGACGCCTCGACGGTCGCAGCTGACCCGTCGGAGAATGTCTCGATCCGGATCGTCAACGGCACCGCAACCAATGACTACCCGTCGGTCGGCAAGATTGGAGACACGGGCGGGTACGGATGCTCCGGAACGTTGATCGCTCCTCAATACGTTCTGACCGCAGCTCACTGCGCCGAAGGGGTCAGCGATACCGGCGGTCGGTTCTTCGTGGGGGGCCAGGAGTACCGAACGACCAAGGTCTACGTGCATCCCAACTATAACCCGAACCGCCTGGGACAGGACGGTGCCAACGATATCGCGATCTACAAGCTGGATCGTCCGGTCACCAACGTGACGCCGACTCCGATCAATCGGACAGCTCCTGCAGTCGGCCAGCTCCTGACGCTGGTGGGCTTCGGCGGAGGTGGGACGGGAACGACCGGGCATACCGGTGACTACGGAACCAAGCGCGTCGGGACCACTCCGATTGATCGAGTCACCGCTCAGACGATTTTCTGGAACTTTGACAACAACAGCGAGAGCAACACAGCTCCCGGCGATTCGGGAGGCCCGGCCTTCGTCACGATCGGAGGCGTGCGCTACGTCGCGGGGGTGACCTCGGGCGGTGATCAGGCCAACGCCGGAATCGGCGATCGCTCGTTCGACACCCGCGTCGATGCTTACGCGGCCTGGATCGACTCGATCGTGGGAGCTCCCACCAACACGACCACGGTCAGCATCTCCGCCAGCGATGCTGCAGCTGCCGAGACGACGACGAGCCAGGCCGCCAATCCCGGCCGATTCATAATCAGCCGCACGGGGCCGACGACCGCGTCACTGACCGTCAATCTGACGATCGCCGGGACAGCCACCAACGGCACTGACTTCAACACGATCGCACGAACCGTCACGATTCCCGCCGGAGCCACTTCGGCCAACATCGACGTGACAGTCCGTGATGACACAGCTGCGGAAGGCTCCGAGACGGTGGCGCTGACTCTGGCTGCCGGAACGGGCTATGCCATCAACACCGCTGGCAACACAGCCACGGTCTCGATTGCCGATAACGAGGTCGTGACCACGAACAACAACTTCGCCAACCGCCGCCCGATCACCGGCACCTCAGCCACGGTGACCGGCAGTAACGTGGGAGCCACCAAGGAAACTGGTGAACCCACCGTCGCCGGTGTGGGCGGCGGAAAGACCGTCTGGTGGACCTGGACTGCCGCCAGCAGCGGCCCGGTCACGCTGACGACTGCGGGCAGCTCGTTTGACACCGCGCTGGGTGTCTATCGCGGCACGGCGGTCAATGCCCTGACGCAAGTGGCTGCCAACGATGACGAGAACGCACGCACTGGCGTTTACACGAGCAAGGTGACCTTCAACGCGGTGGCCGGTACCACGTACCAGATCGCCGTTGATGGCTATCAAGGTGCCACCGGCTCGATCACGCTGAAACTGAACCAGACGGTGCGAAACGCCATCCGCGCCGCCCGTCAGAGCCAGTCCGCCGACTTCCTCGGCGGGCCTGTGCAGGAGATTCCGCTCCGGTTTGTGAGAGCGACTGCTCGCAAGCTTGCCCGTGACGCGTAATGCTGCCTCAAAGCCCCGCGAGGGGCGACGCCACGCCAGCCGAGGGTGAAAACCCCGAGTGGCGATGGGGTCTGGCGTCTTAGTGCTGCATCTTCACGGAAACGTCGAGATCAGCCGGAACGCGCTAGCGTTCGGTTTCCTCCCGAGAACCGCGTGGTAGCCCCGGTTGAGTCGCTTTGGACTCTACCGGGGCGGCGGAGCCGGAAGCGGTTCTTGCACGCTGGGGCGTTCTCTGTAGTACCTCCTGTGCCAATGGCACACAGGTAGGCTGCAAAGCCAGCCAACCTGTGCCACCCAGCCAGTGAGTCCTCTTGTTGCCCTGCAACCCAGGCATCCAAAGCGATGGCCTCCCCGCCTGGCAATTGAAGCAGAGTTCCATTGTCACCTTCAGTCGTATGAGGCTGGAGGAGAAACTAAACTACTGTCACAAGAACTCAGTGCATGAGTTCGCGCCACTCGGTTCATGTGGTACATCCAGGAGCGAGTCGCATGTCATCAATGAGTCTCTATCAGCGTTTGACCCGGCCTCGCGTCCTTCCCTGGTCACTGGCATTTCTCGGCGCGATCGGGTTCTTTTGCATTCGACCGCTGTACTTGGCTGCCACATCGACACTCTCATGGACCGACTGCTTTGGAGTTCCGTCGACGCAAATCGCCATGGGAAACTTCATATTCTCATGGGTCTTGAGCGTTTGCGTCGTTTCCGTCTCGCTTCGATTGATGTTTCTGAGACTCCACTTGTGGATCGGGCTGTCCGCAATCGGGGGGGCGGCAATCCTCTTGATGAGATTCGGACTGCTATCCGACAGCTATTATCGAAGTACGGTTTACGCGATGGTTTCGTCAGCAATCGCAATTATGTGGTTGACACTAGGAATTGGAACTGACAGCAGCAGGTGCAGCAACTGCGGTGGCACTGGACTCGTGCGGTTTACGGACATAAACGGAAATCCATCGACTTCGACTTGCGGTGCATGCAGTGGTTCAGGAGTAATTTCCGCCGGTCAGAACACTCTTGTCCGCAGTGTCTTTTTTCTTCCCTTAATCCTGCTTTTCGCGTATCTGGCTTGGCGAGCATTTCCGAGTAACTGACACTTGGCGGGCGGGGTGGCCCCGGTTGAGTCGCTTTGGACTCAACCGGGGCAGCGGAGCTGGAAGGGGTTCTTGCACGCTGGGGTGCTCTCTATCGTGCCTCCTGTGCCAAGAGCACACAGGTAGGCTGCCAAGCCAGCCAACCTGTGTCACCTAGCCGTCTGGCAGCATCCATTTGAATTTTTTCCTCACCCACCCACCTCATGGCTGATCATCATATTTCGTGCAACATTTTTCCGAACATGTTCTTTTGGTAAGATCGATAATCCTGTCTGGAAGCGTGCCTTTCTGTATCACCGGAAGCATCATGAGCCCAAAGCCACTTGACGTCTTTGACAAGATTGAACGGTTTTTCAAAGACCCCCATTGCCCAAACGACGTGCCAGGCGATTTCAGTACTCTGTACTTGCTGCGGAAAGATGCGTGGAAGTGCTATGGCTGTGATCCTCACGACTGCAGTGAAACGACAAGAGTACTGTTCCCTGGCGCAATGACTGTTTTTTGCGGAATCGATTTGCTTGCAAAATTCTACGAGTCGGATTCTGCCGGAAAAGTGGGCGATCGATTCAAGAACTACGTTCAGAAGTTTTTTCCGTCCGGGTCCGTTTCTGCTGATGTCTCGGCGCACGTGTATGGATTGCGTAATTCTCTGATGCATTCATTCGGGATGCGAGATCGAAAAAAAGCTGTTGGAGAACTATGTTACGGCATAAAGGCCGACATGCTCCGACCTGACGATCTTGTCGTCGAACTCAAGAAGGACGAGTTGTATGTGGTGGATATCGTGCTGCTTCATACAGAGTTCGAGGCAAGCATCAGTGAGTTCAAGAAATATGTCCTTCGTACCCCGAGCCTTGATACTCAGTTCTCGGAGATGTGGGACCGGTATGGATCCATGTTCTTCAGTGGTTGCATACTTTCAACAGACGAAGATGACGAAAAACATGAACGATTCCTTTACGGTAGTTACAGTCTACTGGAGTTGTGACATATTGAGCTGAGGCACGTAGGGCGTAGAAAATCTTCAGCAGGCTCGATCCCGTTGTCAATCGGGACTCCAAGTTGAACATTTGACCGATGATCGGGGCAGATGCGGAAGAGATGCGTCAGCTGCGGGACCTGTGGCTCGTGTGGGTAGCGTTCCTTAATGAACTCTTCCCTCTAACTCCTGCACCAGCGATCAATGTCGAGATCGATCTGTACATCGAGAATACCCGCCACCCTATGCCCCGGAACTCAACCCGATCGAGCCAGCCTGGAACCACGGCAAATACGTCACCGCCGCAGACCGCGTCGTCGACACCGCGGGGGAACTGACCACCCTGGCCTTCACAACTCTTCCCGAAAGGCATTCGCCATCCGGGCGTAGGCTTGTCGGGCGTCCAGGGCCTGCTGTCGGATCTCCTCCTGGGGGTCGTTGTCCTCGATCATGTGCTCCAGCAGTTCCAGCTTGTCCCGGAAGACACGGGCCTTCATGCGGTGGTAATCGCTCAGTTGCCAATGCCGCATGTAGGTCCCGACCTGCAGGCGGCGCGTCCAGCCTTCGCAGATCGGAATCCAATGGAGTGCGTGTTCCTTGTCGCCCGACATTGCTGCGGAGAAGGCTTCGACTGTGGCGACCTGACTCATCTCATCGAGGGTTTCCCTGGGCTCAGGGTAGTACACGAAACAGCCCGTGATGCTGGCTGCGATAATCACCAGGAACCCCGCCCCCGCCAGCACCCAGCCCGGCAGCACGACATCGAGCATCTTCTCCGGAGCCCTCGTCAGCCAGCTTTCGATCACCCAGCGGCGGTCCAGCAGCTTCAGCCCCAGACCGACGAGCATCAGAAACGCGATCGCCATCGCTCCGTACTTCTCATGAATCTGGGTCTCCATCCGGAGCTTCTGCATGACCGTGCCCGAGAATCCTCCCGGCGGTGCATCCATGGGGCGAAATGGAGCGCAGTAGACGTCAAAGGCGTGGGTGTGATGAGCGGGCTCGATATCGTGCGGGTACAACGGGCGCTCGATCCCATACGAGATCACGATAATCACACCGAGCATCAGCCCCATCCAGGCCAGCGTCTTTCTCCCGCCGTAGTACTTCAGCATCCAGACCAGCAGCCCCAGATTCATGCCCGCCCCCAGAGTGAGCAGGATGAACGCCGCGCCGACCGAGTTCCCGTGCTGGAACATTGAGCCGAGTTGCCCCATGGCTGTCATCGGAGTGGCATAAGCGGGAATCGCGATGGCTGTCATCAGGAGCGGCGACCACGGGTTGTCGTGCGCCATGGTGGACTGCAGGCTGCCTGCCGGGAGGGCCAGACTCAAGGAGGCCACCCCCACGAGCCCGGCCAGGATGAACAGCATGGAGCTGCTGACCGTCTCGCGAGCCATGACCACGAAGACCGCGATGATCCGTTTGTAACCGTAGGGAGTCGCGGGCGGTTCCTCAATCGTGATCTCGGTATCCGGGAACCACTTGTCGAACAGTCCGCCCGCGATGGTGACCACCACCAGTGAGAAGGTGGCAAACGCCAGGATCGTGATCGGCTTGGACAGCGTCAGCCCGTACAGCAGCGACATCGGATCAAACAGCGGAGAGGACAGCGCGAAGGCAAAGATGGTCCCGATGGCGATCCCGCTTCGCCGCAGCTGTTTCACGATCGGAATGACTCCCAGCGAGCAGCCGGGCAGCAGCATCCCGATGATCCACGACTGGAACAGAGACTTGACGGTGTTCGACCCGAACATCCATTTGGTCTCTTTGTGCCCCATCAGGCGATGCAGCATCCCGGTGATGATCAGGCCGGTCAGGATGAACGGGGCTGCCTGTAATGTGGCTTGAGCCAGACGCAGGACAACTCCCCAGAGGAGGGCTTCGGACATGAGACACCTGCGATGAATGAAGACGTTAACCGGAATGAGTGAGTCGCGAGCTGCTCGATCACTGCGGCAGCATCGGCTGCGGAACGAGGCCCTTCAGAGCGGAGACGTGCCGCTCCAGCACAGCCACATCGATCGAACTCTTCTCCGAGGAGCGCCAGGGCGAGGACCACTGCTCCAGCTCGCGAGCGATCCGAGCGACCTCGTCCCACTCGGGTTTCTTGAGTTCCGTGTCGCCTGCCAGTTCCGGCAACCAGCCCAGGATGTCGAACCACTCGGCGACATCATGATCGTGCCGATGCGCCAGCAGCTCGTGGCCACGCTTGTCGATCTGCTCGATGGCTGCGGCAAAGGTGCGCGGCTTGTGGGGGAGAATGCCGTGTTCCTCTTCGTGAGTCAGGCCGTGCTCGTGACCGTGTTCATGTCCATGTTCATGTTCGGTCGCCGCCGGTTTACTCCCCGTACACCCAACGAGAAGCACCAGCAGCAGGCTCGCACACAGAAGCGTCATCGCCCCCCTGCTCCGCTCCAAGAACCAAGAACCAGGAACCAAGGACTCTCTCATAGCCTGTACTCCGGAATCGCCACGCTCGACAGAATCTGTTCGATGACGGGGATCGGGTTGTCTTGATCGACACCCAGCCGCACCGACAGCACCGGGATTGCAATCTGCTGGATGTCATCGGGCGTCACGAAATCTCGGCCCGACAACATGGCTTTTGCCTGGGCCGCACGTTGCCATTGCAACAGCCCACGCGGGCTGGTTCCAAGTGTGATCTGCGGATGATTGCGAGTGGCTGAGCCCAGCTGAACCAAGTATTGCTGCAGGGATGGATCGACTCGCAGTCGGGCCACATGCTGCTGCAGGGCTCGCAGCTGGCCTGACTGAAGCAGTTGCGGAACCGCGACCGGTTCGTCACCGCCCTGAACTGCGTCGCTCAGCATCTGAACTTCGTCCTGGGAGTCGGGATACCCCACCGTCAGCTTCATGGCGAACCGGTCAAGCTGGGCTTCCGGCAGCGGGTAGGTGCCGTGCTGATCGATCGGGTTCTGGGTCGCGATGACGAAGAACTCATGCGAGAGCGGGTAACGCTCGGCATCGACGGTCACCTGCCGCTCGGCCATGGCTTCGAGCAGGGCGCTCTGGGCTCTCGGAGTCGCGCGGTTGATCTCATCCGCCAGCAGCACATCCGAGAAGACTGGCCCCGGTCGGAACTCGAACTCGTGAGTCTTCTGATTGAAGATGTTGAACCCCGTCACATCGCTGGGCAGCAGGTCCGGAGTACATTGCACGCGCGTAAACCGGCCTCCGACCGCATGAGCGAGGGCCTTCGCGAGCGTCGTCTTTCCGAGCCCGGGCCGGTCTTCCAGAAGAAGATGCCCGCGAGCCAGCAGACAGACAAGAACATTCTCGACCACATCCGCCTTCCCGCGCAGCACGGCATTCAAGGCCTGTCGCAGTCCAAGCAGGAGCGATGTGGCTGAGCCAGAATCAACAGCAGACATGAAGAACCTTCGGGAGCGAATCGCTCAGGATGAGAACAGCCCAAGCGACAGCTGATACAGCGGTCGCCAGAACCAGAGAACGGATGTCGTGAACGCCGCAGTCCAGGCCAATGCATGACGCCGCAGCCAGGGATGAATCGCCAGAAACAGACCCGTTGCTAGAGTGATCACCAGACCGGTCTGCCAGCCGAGGAACAGCCCGATCAAGCCTGACGCAATCGCGAACTGTCGACCGGGATGAGGAACTGCTGATGGTTCCGGGGCGGAACCGTCCTCGGGTGTTTCCAGTGGACTCGGCGGCATCGGTCGCCACCGCAGCAGTGCGGCGATCCCCCAGCCGATCGTCGCAACGGCGATTCCCGCCAGTGCCGCGATTGGTCCGGTCCACAGCGGGGGATTTCGATACGGCTCCAGTTTCCCGAGTGGCAACGAGTGCAGCTGAGGCCAGATTGCCAGCCCGACAACTCCCACCGCCACTGCGAACCACTGCATACGGCGCGGCCAGCCATGTCCGTCGTACTCCATCAGCGCGGCTGTCCAGAGCGACACCAGCAGGACCATGTGGAACAGAAACACCCGCACCAGATCCCACTTCGTGTACCACAGAATCCAGACCACTCCCTTGTAGGTATTGATCTCTCGTACGGGCAGATTTGCTCCGCCCGACAGCAGCGTGCGGTACATGAACGCCAGAAACAGAATGCCAACTGCCAGCTCCACCAGCGGATACCGCGCGGAGATTGGCAACTGACAGCTGCGGCATTTTCCTCTCAGGCGCAGCCAGCCAAAGACGGGGATGTTATCCCCCGGAACAATCGCACTCTGGCACTTCGGACAGCGCGACTTGGGCAGGACGATGTCCAGTCCCAGCGGCTCCCGGTAGACGACAACGTTGAGGAAGCTGCCCACGCAGCATCCGATGGAAAGGAACCACAGCGCGGTCACAGCTTCCAGGGTCCGGACAGTCCGGGCCTCTTCCGGCGTCATCGAGTAGTCGATATCGCGAAACCCCGATGGCTTCCGCGCCGGCTCGGCGTATGCCTGTGTGAACAGACACAGCCCTAGCCACGCCACGCAGGCGGCCAGTCCCGTCATCAGGAGTTGTCGCAGCTTGACGGTCACGCTGTGGCCAGCCTCTCGGGTTGAGGGAGCTGCAACTCTACCGAGAGGCTCTGCCAGGTGGCTGACATTGTCTCAGCGGGGACCGCCACTCGTCGCCAGTCCTGAAGGATTCTCTCGCGATGTCCGGGGTCTCGATGAGCGGCGATCCAGCTCTCGTACTGCGAGAACCAGTGCAGCAGATCGGACAGCAGCTGACGCACAACCGGGACTTCGGACTCCCGAACCGGATGCTTGGGCAGGTCGTGCGGGTCCCACACATTGATCGGCAACTGCAGTTGCTCCACGCTGAGTGGGCAGATGTTGTCTCGGACCAGCAGAATCGCGCCGCCCAGAGAGCGATCACAGTAGAACACCCCGAACCCCCAGAGCAGGATGCTGACTCCCCCGCGAGTGGTCACGGAGTAATAGCTGCCATCCTTGCGTGGCACGGACGAGCGATGCCGTGTGAATCCCAGTTCGAGCAGTGTGTTGCGGGGGGCCTGGATGATGTCCTGCCCAAAGCACCAGAACTGTTGGTCCAGCAGACGCGACGGCGTCTGCCGCCAGTGAGCGGGCAACCACGGATCGCTCGACCGGGCTGTTGAGGTCGACGGGTGTGAAGCACCGCTCCACCACTGCCCTACGCTCTCGGTGATGCTGGAGAGTTCAAACATCGGTCCCTCCCTGGCGCGGGACTACGAACTGCGTTGGCTCCTCAGCCTCATCGTCGGCCTCTTCGACCAACCAGTCAGGAAATGGATCGTCCAGCTGGATCCACTCCTCGACGGAGAGCTGCATCTCGTCGTCGGTGAGCAGGCACTCATCCAAGACGGAACGCACGAGAGCCTCGTCCAGATCCTGCCCGATGATCACCAGCTCCTGCCGCCGATCTCCGAATGGCTCGACCCATTGCGATTCGAGTTCCTGCAGCGTCTCGGGATCATCGGCGGGCCACTCCTCGCGAGGCAGCGCCGCCCACCAGCGTCCCAGTGGGTCGAGCGTCACGACCTGACCGGCCTGTGACCACTGGCCACAGATGTCATGCCGGCTGGCCAGCCACATATATCCCTTGGATCGCAGCAGGTTCGCGTAGAACTCACCGTCCTCCATCAAGCGGTTCCAGAGCCGGCCCGGATGGAACGGTCGCCGCGATTCGTAGACGAAGCTTGAGATGCCGAACTCTTCGGTCTCCTTCGATTCCTGACCACGGGGCACGGCCATCCAGTCGTTCATCCCCGAGGCCCATTCCTCGCCGAACCGACTGGTGTTGAGAATTTCGCGCAGCGGTACGCGACTGAAGCTGCTTTCGACAACACGGGCCGAGGGATTCAGCTTCTGCAGGAACGCTCGAATTGTCTGGCGATCCGAATCGCTCAGCAGGTCGGTCTTGTTCAGGATCAGAACGTTGGCGAACTCGATCTGATCGACGATCAGCTTCGAGATGTCGCGGTCATCCGTCTCATCAATTCCGATCCCACGGTCCCGCAGCTCTTCGATCGACTGCAGGTTCTCCATCAGCTGGGCTCCGTCGACGACTGTGACCATCGTGTCGAGCCGGGCAATGTCCCCCAGCGTTCTCCCTTCGTCGTCCGTGAACGAGAAGGTCTCAGCCACCGGCATCGGTTCCGAGATCCCGGTCGACTCGATCAGCAGGTAATCAAACCGTCCCTCGCGGGCGAGTTTGCCGACCTCGATCAACAGGTCCTCTCGCAGTGTGCAGCAGATGCAGCCGTTCGACATCTCCACCAGTTTCTCGTCAGCGCGGCTCAAGGCCGCTTCCCCCCCGCTGACGAAGCGGGCATCGATGTTCACTTCGCTCATGTCGTTGACGATCACGGCGACGCGCAGTCCCTCGCGATTAGCGAGAACATGGTTCAGCAACGTGGTCTTTCCGGCCCCGAGAAAACCAGACAGCACGGTGACAGGCAGTTGGGACAGGGCGGTGTCGGTCTCGCCGCTCATATTGGAACTCCAGCAGACAGTTGGGGACGACCTGCCCCAGGGGCAGGTCGCAGGGACCTGCGAATTGCCGAGCGGTTGACCGAACGCTCGACATTTCGGCAGAGGGTGTGAATCTGTTCGGAAGCGGGGGGAGGGCTGCTGCCGCCATAGCGGGCCCACTCAGCCAACGGGCTGAGTTGTCGCAGTGCCGTTCCCACGCTGGTGTTTTGCAGCTTCGTCCGGTTGAGCCAGGCCGTCAGTGTGGCAGCTGCGGGACGCTTTTCGCCGCAGCCCGCGAGGCGTTTCTCGATCAGCTGAACCGTGGCCAGGACCCGTTGTCGCGGGTCGTACTCGACTCGCCAGCGCCACAACGCAGTGCGATACAGGTCGGCCAGCGACTTGCGAAAGGCCACCGCCAGCAAGACGCAGCTGAGGACGGCACTCGCGGGTAGCCGATGATCCCAGACCCACAGGCCCAGGTGTTGCGTAGCTGCAAAGAGGCGAGCAATCAGACTGGGCACAGGATCGAGTACTTCGTATCCGGGCGTCGCTTCGACCGTGGCCCAGTAGTTTGCTCCGAGGCTGCACTCGACCCAGGTGTGTGCATCTTCCTTCGTGACGGGTGTGTGCCCCGACTTGCGATCGAACTGCTGTGGGTCGGCATAGAACCCCGTGACAAGACGAGTCGAGTACCCCAGCGAACGCAGCATCAGTGCCGCACTGCTGGCAAACAGATAGTCGGGACCTCGACGAGAGATGAACAGGAAGTGGGCCACGGGCGACGGGCAACCCTCCTCGGGCCGCCACTCATCATCGACTTGGTACTCCTCGCGCAGTCGCCGGGCGATCGTCTCGACCTGCTGCCAGCCGCGCGGTACCCCCGTGGTCCACTGCGTGGCCAGCTCCTTGATCCGCCCCATCCCTTCGATCGCGGGAACGAGCTTGTGATGGGGCGTTCCTCCTGTCAGCACCCCGAACTCCTCAGGGACTCTGCGTCGATCAAGCGGCGATGAGCAGAGGTGAATCGGGACCATCTCTGGCAGCGCCTTGCGATCCATCTGCAGCAGGCCGAACTGTGACCGGGCGTACATCGTCTCCGTGTTGACCTGATCGATGTGGACCCCTTTGAGATTGAGGGGCGACGGAATGCGAGCCGAATCCAGCCGAATGATCTTCAGGGCATGCGTCTCCGGCTCGGCCAGCACCTCAAAGCGATTCGTATGCAGGTCGCACATCACCCACGGACGGTCGTCGACGGTCTGCATCTGCAGCTGCGGGAATTGCGTTGCCAGTGGCAGCTCTTCGGGCTGCCAGTCGACCCCGTCGAACTGGTCGTACAGTTCCATCCGGAGGTGCAGGGGTGTTCGACCGGAGACGTACAGCAGTGCATTCGACCGGACACCTGCGGACTTCTTCTGTGTCTGACCTTTCCGAGGCTGCCGCAGCACCGAGAAGTCTCGCGAGACGGTCTGATTGTCTTTGAGATGTCGCTCCTGAATCTTCGCAGCCTGTTCTGCCGACAAGGCGATCGCGCGGTCCTGGTTCTTGGGCAGCTTGACCGGTTCGTCGTATCGGTCATCGAACACGTCATACAGCGACGGCTTGTGATCACTGATGAATGGGGCATCCTCGATTGGGCCGAAGGTGCGGATGTCGTCCATTCCCGCGACCAGGGTCTCGCCATCGCCAACGCCATCGCGTGCATAGGCGGACGAGGCCCCATCGCCTCCCGAACTAGGGACGAGCCCCTGCATGACCCGCATCAGCGGCTTCCCTGCCTGGGTCTGAGTCAAAGCCGTCAAGATCGCCAGCGAGGCTCCGATCAGAATCCACCGCCGTGAGCTGCGGGCCTGATCCTGGGCCAGGAGCCGGGGGCGCAATGTCTCCCAGTACGTCGTCCCCAGTGTTGCCAGGCAAAGAATGCCATACGTCGCACACAGTACAGCCACGAACCGGTCCCGCGCGATGGCGGCGGAGAACAAGACGAGGAACAGGCTCATCAGCACCGTGATTCGCTGGAACTGCCGCCAGCAGGCCGCAGCTGCGAGCCCGAGCACCAGATCGCGCAAGCTGTGCATGGCGATCATTTCAAATGGACGGCCGGTCTCAAACAGCAGGCGTTGAATCGGTTCGCGGATGTAGCTGAGCAATGCCAGCGCGACCAGAATCGGCGTCACCGCTGGTGGGTCGGACCACTCGCGCGCGATCCGCCGGAATCCGTAAGCGGCCAGCCCGGTCACGACGAATTGACCCAGCAGAACCAGCCAGCTCGCGAGAGTCATCCCATAGTCGGCCTGCGCGACTGCCAAGGCCAGGGCGGTGATGAGTGCCAGGAGCAGCGTCATCAGATGGATCGATCGGGGGACCTGCTGGCTCCCACGGCTGGTCGAGTGCGATGCATCAAGCCGCATGGCAAGCCCTCCCCCAGAGGTCTCGTAGTGACTCCAGTGCGGTCGTGCGCGAGGCAATCTGAATCCATGGGCGTGAACTGTGGACCGGTGCGCGATTTTCGTCGGTCACGACGATTGATCGCGACTCGGCGGAGTGAATCGTGTGGGCACCATCCCAGGCGGAGTCGGTCGTCACCAGAATCTGCGACACCGAGCGTCCGCCGCGCGCGGTGCGCGGAGCGTGATCCAGCCCTGTGGCGGGAACTCGAGCCAGCAGGTCGAGCAGCCGTCTCCAATCCGACTCCGCGTTCCCGAGCGTCACGACCTCGCGACCGATCACACACTCGACAGAGGCCCGCTGGGCACGCAGCGATTGGCAGACGCTGGCTGTGACTCGTAACGCCTGCTCCAGGGTCGATGTCGGACCCTCCCCCGCATGGATCGCTGGTCTCAGATCGACGATCACCCGCACCGCGCAGGCAGCTGGCGATTGCCGCTCGCAGACGATCATCCGTCCCTGCCGGGCTGTCTGAGCCCAGTGGACCCGCCGGAGCGAGTCGCCCTGGCGGAACGGGCGTGTCCCCAGCATGTCGCCGCAGTCGCCCGCCTTGCGGTCGGTCAATTGATCCTCGCGCGGGGCTTGGTCAAAGGTGTCCGGCAGCGACTCCAACGAGACGGTTCGAGGCCAGACCAGGAGTTCGTTGTCGGCGACGCACTCCTTGCGGGCCTTGACCATGCCGAACGGAAAGCCGGTTTCGACTGCCGGTGTCTCCAGGGGGTAAACGCCGCGCCGCTGGGGAATGAACGACCAGGCGAACTCGCTGGTCGACCAGCCCGGGACGCGCGCCAGGGCCACGCTCTCGCCGATCTCCTGCCGCGTGATGTCGGCGAAGACCGCAAAACCTTGCTCGAGCGCCAACCCCCAAACCGGCCAGGGCCAGCGGTTGGTGATTCGAATCTGCACCGAGACAGGCTGAGTTTCCGAGGTCCGAGAACCTGCGAAGCGGACACGGCACTCCAGCCCGCGAACGACGATCCAGGGCCAGACGACTCCCAGCAGAAACACCCCCAGCAGGATTCCAGTCACCGCAAAGATCTGCGGATTAATCATCGCTCCGCACAGGGCGGAGCCGATCACTGCCAGCAGGAGTGTCCACATCGGGTTCTTGAGCCAATAGACGAACCGGTTCGTCTGCGGACAAAAGTCGTAGTTCAAGATGTCGCTGACGCGTGACAGCCAGCGATTGCGCAAAAGTGCATTCATCGAATGCCACCAGTCAATACGAATGGACGGAATCAACAGCCAGAGCCGTCGGCGCTAAGAACGCGCACTGCAGCTGGCCTGAAGAATGGAATCAGTCATCGAGAATCCGCTCGCGAGCCGCTTCGCTTGGAGGGAAGCTGACCGAATCGCGCAGGCAACATCGCTGCTGATCACGGCGAAAAACGGACGTCAAACACGACGTACGGGGCCGACTTCGTTCCTCCCAAAAAACGGAGGAACAGTGACCCCAGCAACGCCGCGTTACGCCTCGACCGGCGGACCGCGGACTTCGTATCCCGATTCAAAACTGAAACAGTGCTGGGATTCCGGCGGGGCGACCAGACATTCGGCCTGAACCTCGGCGCTCTCCCAGTGGAAGACCACGGCTGCCTGGGATGGGCAAGTGAACAGCTGACAGATCGCACAATCGTCGTCTGTTAGCGGCGCTGGAGCGCGTTCTTCAGGCTGCGGGGCGTGCTCGTGAACATGCTGATGAGCATGTCTGCAACACGTGTGCGAGTGTGAGTGATCCGCGTGAGACGCACACGTCTGACCGAGTCCGTGGTCGTGCTGACATCCCAGAACCACGTGCGTACCCGCACTCCCCAGCAGCGAAAACGCTGTGTGAAGCAGGAGCATCAGTCCCAGGATCAGTCGGCGACCGGCCATTCACGGCACCCTTTCTGTATACAGATTGTTTGTACACACCTGGTGTTTTGGCAAGGGAGGTCTTCCGAAATATTTGTGAACTTCGATGAAAAAGGGGATTCCGGCAGAGTGAACTTCTGAAAGAGGAATCCCGTTTGTCGCCGGATCGCTGAGATTGCTTCAGTCGAGATACTCCTCGCGCGGCACGTCGACTTGAGGCCAGTTGGTGGGACGGACGCGGACAACTCGACCGGGGCGGAGACCTTCAATGATGAGGTCCGTTTCGAATCGGATCTGAATGCCGCTGCTCCCCAGGGGGGCTTCGCCTTCGCTGGGGATGACGTCGAGGATGCTGCCCCGCGACGCCATGTGGGCGGGACCGTAGGCACCGTGAGTGTGCTTCAAGGTGTCGTCGGCGGCGTTCATCATTGCGGCGGAGTCTTTCTTGAAGTCGGCGTACAGCGATGGGTCCATGCCGCCGAACAAGGTTGCGGTCACCTTCGCGCGGCCAAACTTGCCGTACTCGACGGCATCCACATGCGCGGGCATCCAGCGGCTGCGAATGAAGGTTTTATGCGTCTGGGTCTGATTCTGAGCTGCGCGTTGAATGGCGACCTCGTCCAGCCACATGTCCGAGATGTGAAATCGGGCGAAGACCCCATCCGGCGTCGGCCTCCAAGTGAGGCCCAGCCACACAACCTGGCCATCGAGCGACTTCTTGCCGCTGGCGGGCCAGACTCCGTCGGTGATCAGCTCTGAGATCGTGACGCGTTCGCGGCCGCGCCAAATGCGGGTCGCAGCATCGAAGGTCAGCTTCTCGTCCGGGGACTGGCCAGTTCCGCCGTCGTTCGGTTCGCAACTGGCGATGATCATCCCAGCTTCGTTTTGAAGTTCGACTTCCTTGAGCTTCCAGACCTTCCCTTCTCGCAGGCATCGGCTGGGCTCATCTTCCAGGAGCAGGATATGGTTCTCGGCGGGAGCTGACCCGCCGTCCTTGTCCTTGTTATCGACTGGCAACACGGGGACCGCGGAGAGTTTCGGGTCAGGCGGGAGATAGGCCCGCGCATGCATGACAGTCCCGATCGGAATGTCCCGCAGGTCGGCAGGAGCGCCGTGATAACGCACCATTCCGTAAGGCAGCAGAGCAAAAGGCTGAGGGGCGTTCCGGAAGAACATCCCCGAACCTTGCACGCGCAGACTACCGCGGCGGTTGGCATGATCCACGTGGACAAGTTCGCCCCGGTAGGAGTAGGCCTTCTCCAGAGCCGGAAACTTTCCCGCCTCCGGCCGATACGGCTCATCGGCGGCGCTTACGGCACACAAACCAAGAACCAAGAACCAACAACCAAGAACCTGAATCATAGCCCTCATAGCTCGATCACCCTATTGCTGTCGCCAAACTTGTCGGTCTCGACGCCCATCCGCTGTGCCATCAGGAGCAACAGGTTGCTCATATGGGCATCCGGGTTCGCCGGGCGGCTGCAGAGCGAATAGTGCTCGCCCGGTTTGTCGAGCTGGTAGCCCGCGAAGTGACCCTGGTTAAAGTCGACGTGGCTGCCGTGTTTCAGTCCAAGGTCAGAGCCTCCCGCCAGCACCAGCGGAAGATTGGCATTCCCGTGGCTGTGGCCGTAGCACATGCCGCTGCCAAAGAGCGACATGGTCGTGCTGAGCAGCGGTTTGCCGTTGAGGTCTTTGGTCTCGGCCAGCCGGGTGAGGAAGTAGCTGAACTGCTCGATGGCGAACGTGTCGTAGTTGGTCAGCTTCTCCATGTAACCGGCGTCGCCGCCATGGTGGCTGAGCTGGTGGCGCGACTCGGTAATGCCAATCTCGGGAATTGAGAAGGCGTCCCCCTCACCGCCGAGGCTGAACGTGGCTACCCGTGTCAGATCGGTCTGGAAGGCGAGGACCATCAGGTCATAGACCGTGCGAAAGTAGTCGCCTGCCATCGTCGCCGGGATGTCGCGATTGGTACGTTTCCGGTCGTCGTCCGTGAGCGTGGGCAGCGGCGTGTCGAGCCAGGCATCCGCGCGCCGCGTGCGGATCTCCGCTTCGCGAACGGACGTGAGGTATTGATCGAGGCGACCCTTGTCGGCTGATCCCATCGCCTGCTCAAGTCGCCGCACCTCGGCCAGATTGGCGTCAAGTACGCTTGCCTTGTGACGCAGCACCCTCCGCTGTGCCGCTTTGCCCCCTTTGGGTTCCTCGAACAGCGAGGCAAAGATCTCGCTGCAGCGCCGCATCGCTGGCAGTCGGACACCGTCAGCTGTCCAGCCGAGGGCATCCCCGGTGAGGGCGATCTCCATCGAAGGGTACCGCGTGTGCTGGGCTGTGATCTCGGCCATCTTCTGGTCGACCGAGATCGAATTCTTATCGGATGGTCCCAGCTTCCCTCCGGTCAGCCAGACCGAGATGCAGTTGTGGTGGTGGCTGAGAGCTCCTGGGTGATGCAGCCCGCTGATCGGCGTGATCACGTCCCGATGCTTTTCAAGGGGCTTCAGCGAGCGCGAGAACTGGTAGTCCTTGCCCGGCGACGTGATCTGGTAGTTCAGCGAATGCACGCCGTTGGCCAGGTAGATGAAGGCACTGCGTTTCGGCGTGGCGATCTGCCGCTCGGCGGCTCGAAGCGGCACCATGCACTCCAGGAACGGCAGCGAGATGCACGCCCCCATCGCACGCAGGGCGTGCCGGCGGTCGATCAACCACGATTGGGAGAGGAAGTTCATTGTTCTTGGTTCCTGGTTCTTAGTTCTTCGGGGGAGGAAGTTCTTCGTTCTTTGTTCTTCGTCCTGGCTCTTGACTTCGCACAACGAAGAACGAAGAACCAGGAACCAAGAACGACGAACTCATCTCTTCCTCATCAACTCCGACTGCGCCACCGCTCGCACGATGTCCTGGACACGGAATTGGTTCTTCCGGGCCTCAGCTTCGATCAGCTTCAGGTCGTCCTGATCATCGACCGTCAGCACTCGGCGTAGAGCATACGTGCAGAGTTGTTCGATGAACGCTCGGGCGATTTGGTCACGGTCTTCGATCAGCAACTGCTTGAATTGCACGGAATCTTGGAATGGTCGCCCGTTGGGCATGACGCCGGAAGCGTCGACGATCGGATTGTCTCCCATGCCTGTCGGGACGACCTCGTGGGTTCGCCACTGGCCGATGGCATCGTACTGATCGAACGCGAGCCCCAGCGGGTCGATGTTGCGATGGCAGGCTGCACAGCTCGCGTTCTTGGCGTGGGCTTCGATTCTCTGGCGGATCGTGATCTTGGTTCCCGTGGGAGGAATCGGCTCAATTGGATCGACGTTCGCCGGAGGCGGTGGTGGTGTCTTGCCAAAGATCGCTTCGCTGACCCACACACCGCGATGCACGGGGCGATGCCGCGTCCCGTCCGATGTCAGTCCCAGTATCGCTCCCATCGTCAGCAGGCCCCCGCGGTGATCCTCCGGCTTGAGCGCGACACGCTGAAACCCCTCCGAGTCCGGCGCGGGGAGTCCGTAGAAGTCACACAGCCGCGCATTGGCGATCGTCCAATCCGAATCGATCAGGCTGTCAATCGGCAGGTTCTTCGAGAAGATTTCGCGGAAGTACTCGACGGGCTCTGCACGGAGGCTGGTCTCCAGCCAGGCATCATAAGTCGGATAGAGCTTCTTGTCGGGCGGAAACATCCCCAGACGATGCAGTTGGAGCCACTGCCGTACGAAGTCGTCGATGAAGCGGCTCGCCTTGCTGTCGGCCAGCATCCGATTCACCTGCTGCTGCAGTCCTTCGCCATTCAAAGTGCCGGCTCGGGCCGCAGTGAAGAGCGCCTCATCTGGCATCGAACTCCAGATGAAATACGAGAGTCGCGAGGCGAGTTCGGATTCGTTGAGGCGGTCGCGTGCGACCGGGGCTCCCTCGACGAGATAGATAAAGTGCCTGGATGTCAGCACCCCCTGCATCGCCAGACGATACGCGTCCGCGGGCTTCTCATCCGCTTCCAGCTCCG
The DNA here is from genome assembly GCA_044337025.1 of Planctomycetaceae bacterium. Classification (GTDB taxonomy): domain Bacteria; phylum Planctomycetota; class Planctomycetia; order Planctomycetales; family Planctomycetaceae; genus TH-plancto1. The sequence continues at coordinate 4,376 of JBIIOI010000025.1, read as the reverse complement.
TGCGATACGCCTGCAGATAATTCGCGAGTTCGTCCAGCTTGACGGGGCGTCGCCACGCTCGCTCGGCGAATCGGAGCAGGTGCTCAGTGACCACTTCGATCGAGGCGTTCTCGGGTGGCAGCAGACCGTTCCGGTGGGACTTCTCGGCCTCTGAAACCAGCGGGCCTTCCCACTCAATCCAGTCGAGGAGCACGGTTGAGAACAGACCATTCCCTTTGTCATCGAACATCTGCGGGGCGTTCGGCTCCAGGAGCCGCGTCTCGCTGCTGTGTGTAAAGATGTAGTTGCCGCTGTTGAGCGCGTTGCGAAAAGCGGCCCCGCCTCGGCGATCAATCACATCGGTCGCCACGACGCAGAAGTCGAGCGTGATCGGCATCTCAAGAAACACCTCGAACTCATAGACCTGTGGCTGATCCTCCGGGGCGGTGAGGTCAAACTCGATGAGGCCGTCGACCGATTCCTCGCCGGTTCGTTTACCGATGCTCAAGTGAGCTGTCTGACCGCCAAGCGGGCGAATTCCGCTGGCTTGAATGCGGACCTTGTAAAGTCCGCTGTGCTCGGGCCCGGTCTTCCCGAACCAGTTCGGTGAGAGCGCCTGATGAACGTTGCCGGGATAGAGCAGATGACGCAGCGGACGTTTGATTCCGAAACGGTCGAGCACCGCCTGCTGATCCTTTCCGCCGTTGTAACGCAGCTCCGCAGCTGTCTTGCGAACCTTGCGGGCCTCTTCCGAAGTGAGAGGAAACGCACGTTCGAGAACGAGTCCCGCCGCGCGGTAGTAGCGATCAACGTGCGAAGGTGAGAGCGACAGCTCCGACCCGATCCGCTCGAACCCGTGCCAGAGCGTGTCTTCGCTCAACTCACCGGGCTTGGTGGGATCGTAGCGCACGCCCAGCAGGTCGTAGACGGTGTTCTGGTACTCCTTGCGACTCAGCCGGTAATGAGCCACAGCTGGGCGGGCCGCCATCCGGGCTGCGCGTCCCTCTTTGAGCCGCGCGTCGAGACTCGTCACGAACTCGGAGATCTCCGCCTGAGTCGGCTGCGGCTCCTTCTTCGGCGGCATCTCTCCGCTGTTGACCTTATCGAGAGCCTCAGCCCAATGATGCGTATCGGTGCCCGCCCGGAAATCTCGCGACAGCTGGTCGAAGCGGATATCTCCTTCCTCTTTCTCCGGACCGTGACACCGGGCGCAATGCTTTGTCAGAAAGTCTTCAAACGGCTCCGCACCGCTCGTTGTGCCAGCCATTCCCAAGAAAGCGGCCAGTACGGTGTGTGGCCAAGTGATTCCGCGGAGTCGAAACATGGCGATCGATCAATCCCCTGGGCTGGAAAGACTCAAGCTGGATGAGCCGAGACGATGAATCCGAACCGATGATGTACGAGCTTGTGAGCCTTGGCAACCCCGACCTGAGATTGACCCGCGGCTGTCACGTCAGGCCAGGATCTCCTTCACCACCGAGCCATGCACATCGGTCAGGCGGAAGTCGCGGCCGACTTGGTTGAAGGTGAGCCGCGTATGATCGATGCCGAGCAGGTGCAGCATGGTGGCGTGCAGGTCGTGGATGTGGACCTTGCCGCTCGTGACGTTGTAGCCCATGTGGTCGGTCTCGCCCCAGGTGAACCCGCCCTTCACGCCGCCGCCGGCCATCCAGGCACAGAAGCTTTCCGGCTGATGTTCGCGGCCGTGCCTTTCGATCGGGGCTGTGCCGCTGAGGTCCTGGCTCCACGGGGTACGACCGAATTCGCCGCTCCAGAGGACCAGTGTGTCTTCCAGCAGCCCACGCTGCTTCAAGTCCTTGAGCAGCCCTGCGACGGGTTGATCGGTCTGCTGGCAGAGTCTCGGCAGGTTGCCACGGATGTCGCCGTGATGATCCCAACCGTCCATCGTCACCTGAACGAAGCGGACGCCGGACTCACTCAGCTTGCGAGCCAGCAGGCAGGCGCGGCCGTGTTTGTCGCTCTCTTTCCCGCTGCCGATGCCGTAAAGGTCGAGCGTCCCCTGCGTCTCCTTCGAGAGGTCGACCAGCTGCGGCGTGGTGGTCTGCATGCGGAAGGCCAGCTCCATGTTCTGGATCATCCCTTCCATGTTCGCATCGCCATGCAGATCGTCGATCAGCCGCTGATTGAGCCTTTTGGTGAGATCGAGACGTTGCCGCTGAACGGCATCATTGCCAGAGGCGTTTCGCAAGTTCTCGATCGGCAGCGTCTGGTCATTGAGCGGCACAGTCAGCGGCGTCCCTTGATGCTGCGCCGGGAGGAAGCCTGAGCCGTAGGTTCGCACGCTCGGAGCATGAATGCTGACGAAACTCGGCAGGTTCTGGTTCTCGGTCCCGAGTCCGTAGCTGATCCAGGCCCCCATCGATGGTCGCACCTCGGTGAAGACTCCGGTGTGAAACTGGTTTGTGGCGCTGGCATGTTGCGGGTTGTCGGCATTCATCCCACGCAGCAGGCAGATGTCATCGGCCACGCTTGAGAGATGCGGCATGAGGTCCGAGATCATCATCCCTGACTCGCCGCGCGGCTTCACGGGTGCAGCTTCCGCGAGGGCCAGATAGCGCTCGGTGCCGATCTGGATCACTTCTTTCCGCAGCGGTGAATCGACCTTCTGTCCGTGCTTCTGTCGGATGAACTCCTTGGGATCGAACAGATCGTGCTGAGATGGTCCGCCAGCCATGAACAAGAAGATCACGCGCTTCGCCTGGGGGACGAATCCCGGACTGCGAACAGCCTGTGAACTGCTCGCGGCCTGAAGGATGTCCGTGAGAGCCAGTCCACCGAAACCGATGGAGGCGGTTTGAAGAATGCGTCGGCGACTCAGTGCAATGTTTGGTGTCATGTGGTCGACCTATTCGAGGTAGTCGAGTTGTCTTGGATCAGGGGGCGTTGACGGGAAGCGGCGGAAGTTTGGCGCTGTAGTGGACGCAGCGGTGTCGGTTATCGTCGAACGCAAAGTGAAGCCATTGCTGATCTGCGCTCACGAAACCGTCGGGGTAATTGATCCGGCCTTTCGGTCCGTCGCAAGATTCGGCTTGCAGGACACGCTGGTAAGGCCAGGTCTTCATCCCATCGAAGCTGACCCAGAGGGCCATGGGGCTGCGATGCTTCGAGTTGGGATTGTGGAGCAATGCCACGACATCTCCGCCCAGGCCATAGAGCGTGGCCTTTGAACCCGGATTGGGAATTGTTGTTTTCGTCGCAAAGTCTGGCCAGGTCTGACCGCCATCCTGGGATTCCGCGTAGTACAACACTCCCCCCAACCGGTCCGCTCGAATGATCATGGCGATTCGCTTGTCGGCCAGTTCCACAAGACTGTTTTCCGCCCAACCGTGGTAGCGGTCGTCATCGGTGATTCGAATGTTGCCGTGTTCGGTGAATGTCTTTCCGCCATCACGGCTGATCAGAACGCCGTTGCGGGGATTGCTGACATAGTGTGCGAGCGACTTATGCCAAGGTTTTTCTTCCGGCGGAGGTTCCGGTGTTCCCTCGGGGGGACCGACGTAATGCTGAAACGGGATCAGAATATGTCCTGCATCCGTGACGATGTGACCGCGAATGAACGTGAACTTGGACAAGCGTCCCGGCATGGACTCCGGCTGGCTCCAGGTACGACCGCTGTCTTCACTGTGCATTTGCCAAGACTGCCAATCGCGGCCCCATGTCTGCGAATGGGTACTGAAGAACATGGTTGTTCGCGGGCCGATCGTCATGATCTCGGTGGCTCCTTGACCGCTTGTTACCCCACTGCGTGGAAACGTCGTCTCCACGGGCGACAACGGAGACCAGGTCCGGCCTTGATCGGTACTGCGTGTGATCCCAATGTAGTTCCTGGGAGAAGGTTCAAAGTCGTCTCCGGCGAGCATCGAAATGATCCACGAATTATCCGGCATGAGTCGCAGCGTTGTATCGCACACCATCTTGTCGGGAGTGACGCCGTCGTACGGAATGCTGGTGCGATCCTGCCGGGCATCTTCGATCGCTTGTTTGGCCCACTTGTCACTCGGGCGGATCGATGCGGGCATACGAGCCTTGTTCGCCAGCCTGCGGAGTTTCCCGTCGCGCGCCACAATCTGTCCTGCGAGTACATCCTCTTCGCGGAAAGTGGCCAGCAGAATCTCTGCATCGGTGTGACGATTCCAATCGTATAGAATGTGAATGGCGCCATCGGGTGATTCGAATCCGTCCGGATAGGAAACGGCTTGACGCTCATCGAGCAACAACCCTCCTTTCCAGGTCTGGCCCTCGTCATCAGACAACCAGGCACTCAGATGCGTGCGAGCCGGCAGTCGTTCGTTCGGTGCTCCATTCTTGACGAGGAGAATGCGGCCTGACTGAAGGCGGCGGAGAAAGAATCGGGCGTTGATATTCTGGACCGTGGC
>JBIIOI010000089.1:0-17784 GCA_044337025.1 Planctomycetaceae bacterium | reverse complement strand
CTTCGATCCGGATTTCGATCGGCTTCAATCCAAGCAGGACTTCGGCCAACTGGTCGGAAGAGGCGAGCTGCCAGTTGCCGTCGCATTCTCCCGCCAGGCGAATCTGCCCGACGACCATTCCCTGAAACACCAACGGCAGGACCGATACCCACTGGCGGTCCGTCTCGATGCCGCGGCGGGACCAGTCGGCGTGATAGTGCTCGTGAACGCGGGGCGCACTGATATGCAGTTCGGCCCGCACGAGGTCGCGTTCGGTGGCGTAATCTTTGAGGCTGTCCCAGACGGGCGTCCAGTCCAGATGGCCTTGAATCTGGGTTACCGACAGCTGGCCTTTGGCTCCGCAGGGATTTGGCAGGCGGAACAGAGATCGGGTGAATCCACTGACCCGGTTGAAGAGCAGCCGGCACTCATTGTGCCCGAAGATCTTGGCGCTCATGCAGCCGATTAGAACGAGTCCCGAAGTCGTGACAGCGATCCATTCATTGCGATAGGCCAGTCCCGCGAGGGCTCCCGCACTGCACAGGGCACAAGCGAGCGAAACAAACAGTACCACGCCCTGCGAGGAGAAGCCCAGCTGGGTCAAACGGTGGTGCAGGTGTCCTCGGTCGGTGGAGTAGAGGCTGCGACCGGTCAGTTTTCTGCGCAGAATGGCCATTCCGACGTCGAAGATCAGGATCGAGAGGATCGCGACCGGAGCCACCAGAGCCAGTGAGGCCTGGGATTTCACGGAGGAACGCAGTGCGAGAGTCCCCAGCAACATGCCGATCAGCATGCTTCCGGTGTCTCCCAGAAAGATCTTGGCTCGTGGAAAGTTGAAAGGCAGAAAGCCAATCAGAGCACCGCAGAGGGCGACCGAGATGATCGACTCGGCATCATGGTTGGTCATCATGGCCATCAAGGCGAAGGCACCGCCCAGAATCGCACCCAGTGACGTCGCGAGCCCGTCAATACCGTCGATCAGGTTGACCGCGTTGATGGCACCGACGATCCAGAAGACCGTGAACGGGACCTTGAGCATCCCCAGTTCGAGACGCGTGTTCATCACAGCCAGACGATCCACAACACAGCCGCCCGTGGCCAGAATCAAAGCCGCGACGATCTGGCCCAGGAACTTCTGCCGACCTCGCAGTCGGCCCATATCGTCGAGGACTCCGAGGGCGCAGATCCAGATCGAGGCAATCACCAGCGACACGAGAAAATAGCGATCGCCAATGGTCTCCAGGATGTCCGGACCGTACGACAAGCCGCCGGTGATCGAACCGACCAGCACCCCCAACAGGACCGCCAGGCCGCCGGCTAGAGGAACTGTGCGTCCGTGGAGCTTTCGGACGCCATCAGGGGCATCCAGAATCTTGAATTGCCACATCAGGCTGATGACGATCGGGGCAGCTGCCGCAGCAACGCCGATTGCAACCAGTAATGTGATCAGCAGGGGACTCAATTCCAAGGTGACCTCGGTTCCTGATCGCCAGGTGCAAGACGGTTCGCTCTCCGGTCGCGGGAGAACGCATTGGCGATACCGGTGTTTCGTCTTGGCCGATCCTCACAATCGGCAAAACCGTTGGCCCGAACCCAAGGATGACAAACGGCGGGAGCGGATTCAACGAGTTTCCGGACGGTTAACGGAAAAGTCATCGAAACCGGAACGGTCACCGGGTTTCTCGTTCACGCGCCAGCAGCTGTTCAAGTCGGGCTTTGACCTTAGGGTCTCGGGGGGCGAGCCCATAAGCGGTGGCCACGATCTCGCGAGCCTTGACGATCTGCCCGGAGTTTTCGATCACGACCGATGCTTCGAGACGTAACTCGATATCTCGCGGCGACTTCCGAATGGCTCGCAGATAGCCATCCACTGCAGCCTGCAATTTCCCTTCGGCGGCATGCAGCCGCGCAATCATCACAGGCGGTACATCCGGCGTATTCGATATGATCGCTTCACACCGCCTGGCGATCTGCCGTCGAACACTCATGTCGTTCGGCAGGTTCATGACGGCCAGTAAGGACTCCAGCTGATCCGGAAAGACCTTCAGCACCTCTTCCTCCGGGTCTGTCAGCGTCATTTCGTCCCAGATCCGGGGGGCCCAGTGGCTGGAGATCATCAGGCTGCGCCGCCAGCTTCGAATCTGGACGTCGGTGTTTGCCATACGCTGGGAGATTTGACCGACCTGGAACAGCACGTCGGATTGGCTGACTCCAGCCAGCAGCGCCAGATCACGGGCCGATTCTTGCCCCGGTGTATTCAGCCAGTGCCTGAGCCAGGCCCGTGACAGGGCCACGCGCTTGTTTAAGGGCTGCAGGGTGGCGGACTGATCATAGGCGGTGAGTGCGGCCTGGGCATTCTCGGTGACGCTGGGCAGGTTCAACAGGTTCTGCTCGGTGGCCGCATCGCCAATGTTGCGGCTATGTGTGACGAGTGCGTCCAACCGTTCCAGATGAGTGCTTTCCCAGACTCCGCGCGGTCCGAACTTTTTGGATGCTGGCAGTCCGATCGTCTCGTCGTACATCGCGCGGCGCATGCGGTAGATCCGCAGATCGCCGATAGCGGCCCAGATCTCTGCGCTGTCAGGAAATCGCTCACTCCAACGAGTCAGTCGGCTCAGCAGAGCATCGAGTTCAGGCTTTTCGGTCTTGGGGAAGATCTCATCGCGCGGAACGCTCTCGGTATCCCACTCCGCCGCGCCCACTTGGGTCAATTGAAACCCAGCCAGCCCGCCTGCAATCAACAGAGTACAACTGATCGCGAGCTGCCACGCTTTTCCAGAACGCCGTTGAGTCTCCCAGTGAATCCAGGGAGAGACACTCGGTGATCGAGAGTAGGCGGCGAGCCCCGCCCCCAGCAGAACCGCAAAGGTGAGGGAGACACTCCCCATCGACAGCGCGAAGTTGGTCATCGAGTTCGTGGCCATGGCGGTCGTTGCCAGCAGACCGCACAACCCGATTGGCAGCAGAGTCCCGTCACTGTCGGAGCGGATCGCTCGTGCCGAGGCGAAGGTGGCCAGCAGAAATGCAGCCACAAAGGCAATCAGCCCCAGCAATCCGGCTTCGGCCAGAACCTCCAGGTACTGGTTCTCGGCGTGGTGGAACCAGACATCGGGGTCTTTGGACAGGTACAACGGATTCGCCCAGCGGTAGCCCCCCCAGCCGCACCCCAGCAGCGGAAAGTCCCGAATCAGGCCCTCGACCTCGCGCCAGTGATCGAAGCGGCCCTGCATCGCTTCCAGCGGGTCAGAGAGAGTTTCAAGTCGCTGCGTGACCTGTGTCGACTGCCCCAGCCACAGGACCGCGCCGTAGATTCCCGCAGCGAATATCACCGTCAGCAGCAGCCACTGTGTCGACCAGCGGCTGAGCGCGGGCATCAGGACCAGCAGTGAGACGATCAGCCCGACCTGCCCGATTCGGGACATCGAGACTGTGACTCCAACTGCGATCACCAGGAGCCCGGACAGGGACAGCAACACGGCCGGAGTGGTGCTGCCAAGAATACGATTGAACCAGGTTTGGAAGACCTGCCGGAAGGAGGACGGGGCGTCGTTCGTCCGCCCCATTCCGAATGGAAAGACGGCGGCAATCAGGCTGGCGATCGCACAGGCCAGACAGAGAAGCAGATACGCTGCGCAGTTGTTCCGGCTGGAGAAGGGACCGAACGGGCTGCCTCCGTACCGCAGCGGGTACTTCCAGAACAGCATCCCGTTCCAGGTCAACTTCTGAGCAATGGCGAAAGCCGTGATCGCGACGCCGTTGAGAGTCAACGCCCCCAGCAGCAGCCGACGCGATCCGGCAGTCTCAAACAGTTGGTAAGCCAGCCAGAAGGCCAGCACCACCAGCGCGATTTGCGATACGCAAACCCGAGTGGCCGCCGGGACGAGCGCGTGGACGCCGCGCGGATGAGCCGCGATCTCCGGAACCTCATTGGGAGTCAGTTCCAGTTCATGCAGGCCCAGCGACCGTATCGAGTCGAATGGGGAACTGTTCCCGATCGGCAGCAGCTGAGCAACACCGATGGCGATCAGCGCGAGCAGCGGCACCAGGAGCACGGGAAAGCGGGTGGACCGCGCCTCGGTCGCGCGAAACAGTGATAAGATCAATTGAACCGTCGCCAGTGCGACCAGCGGCCACACCAAAAACAGTTGCGGCCCTGGGGTTTGAGCCCCGAGTAACCAAGGGGCTGCAACCACAAGACCGCAGAGCAACAGGCACAAGATGTTCACCATGATCCCGACAATGTAGCAGGATCAGGGTCAATTACGGAGAGGAAGGATCGTCATCGATCGCTTCGGCGATCCCGAATCCTGCACCGACTGCAGCAGCAGCTCCCAAGAGTCCGCCGAATCCACCGCCTCCGCCCGCTGCACCACCGCCGCCGGCTGCTCCACCTGCCCCACCACCAGGAGCACCGTTCGCAGCCATCGGAGCTGCGTTCTGGTTGGCTGGATTGGCATTGGCGTTGGCCAGCGAATTCAGCAGAGCGAAATCGCCGGGAGGAACCGTACACACGGTCACGGTCGGAGTCTGAACAGCCGCTGCGACGAACTCGAACCGGCGAGTGCGGGCCTGAGCCTGCTCGACGGGGCGAACCGCTCCGACAGCAAAGGCTGCGAAGCCTTCGCTACCAGCGACTACGAATGAGTAGATTCCTGGCTCAAGCCCCGGGATCGAGAACTGGCCTTCTTGATCCGTGGTCCCGTTCGCGACGACGACACCGTCACGAATGAACGAAACCTGCATTCCCGGCAGAGCCTGCTTGGGTTCGCTGCGAGGACCGGCCTTCACGACCTGGCCTTTCACAGATCCGTCTCCGTGCAGTTCAAAGTCACCGTGCTCGGTGACCCGGTCCAGATCCTTGGCGACATTCGCGCCACCGGCATTGGCTGCATCAGCTGGGGTCGGGCTGGAATTGCGAGTGAAATTCTGGATGGCCTCCAGCACGGGTCCCATGTCCTGACGAGGGACCAGTCCGACGCTGCTGCTGGCGCTGAATGCTCCATCGCCGAGGTAAACCCCATAAGCGGCGAAGCCTTCGCTGCCCGTTGCAAAGACAGAGTAAGCCCCGGGAGTGACTTCCGAGATCTGGGCCACGCCACCGACACCGACCCGGCGGGACTGCACGATCCGACCGTCGCGGACCAGCCGCACCGTCGTCCGCTCAGCATTTTCGAACGAGCGAGCTTCGTTCACGCGACGAAACCCCATGGCCGACGACTCGATCACGTCGGGAATCGGCTTCAAGCCTTGAGGCTGAACGGCCGGTGTCGGGTCAGCTGCTGGAGCAGCCGGCGCCTCATTCTGAGCAAACAAAGGTTGCCCGGAAAGCAGGGCCAGACCTGCAGCAATGTTCAACCAAGTGTTCTTCACGAGATGCTCCCTAGCCATGTCGACCGACGGTCAATGACCGACGCCATCTTACCCATCCTCACACGGTAATTCAACTATCTTCGGCGCCCACAGCTGTCGAATCTGAGGGTCTGTTGCGAAAACTCAACTCCGAATGGCAGTTCGTTTGTGTGGTATCGTCTACCGAGAGTGTAACGACTGCAATGGGGCAGTTTCTGCCCGAGGGCAGCGGAAAAGGGGCAAGGGAAAGTGGTAAATCGCGGCAGACGGGACGGACGCCCGGATTCCGCGCGCGTTTGGCGAGCCGAGACGATGATTCGAAGAGGATAGGATTCGACTCCTCGGTTTTTCACTGCCCACTGCCCCCACACCCTTACTGCCCCAAAGCTCGATGTCGGGTGGAGTGGAAATCGGCCAGGTCCTGATCTCCGAGCTGCTCATAAGCCATGGCCAGACCCCGATGAATCTGAGAGTCGGCCGGAATCTGCTGCAACGCGGTCTCCAGCTCGCGAACGGCTTCCGGCCAGCGCTCCAGCTGCACCATGATCTGCCCGCGTGTTTCGTGGTAAGCGGCTGGCGCCGAGTTGATCGTAAGTGCTTCATTGACGCAGCGTTCCGCTTCCGTGAGGTCGGGAGGCGTCATCGTGGCCAGGGTCTGAGCCAGGTTGTTCCACGAGATGTCCGCCCTTGGCTCCATCTGGACCGACTTTCGCAGAAATCTCAGGGCCTTCGGCCAGTCCTTCCGCTGTGAAGCGGCGGTCCCCATCAGGAAATACGCAGCTGCGGGGGCCGTGTCGGCCTCCATATAGGGCTGCAAATCACGCTCGGCCTGAGCGGCCAGATCGGGCGGAGCATGTGCGGCGATATTCGCCAGCATGACAAGACTTTGTGGCGAATCCGGGTCATAGTTGCGACACAGGTTGCACAGCTCCATGCGGCGCTCCCAGTTTTCACCTCGCGGCAGTTGGGCCTCGATGCGTACATAGGTGGCTGCGAGTCGCTTCCGCAGTTCCGGACTCTTGTTTCGATCGAGTTCGGCAGTCAGGAGTTCCACCACCTGATCCAGTCGACCGAGCATGATGAGCGCCTCGGTCCATTGCAGGTATCCGATCGTGCGATCTTCGAGGCGATCCACTTTGGGGGTGGCTGTGGGTGCGAAGGCTTTGGTGAAGAATCCGGCGGCCTGTGCCGCAAACTCCAGCTTGCGGGCGTTTCGGTCCAGCCGCTCAAAGATTCGAGCCAGGTCGATGGCGGCGACTGGATGAGCGGTGACAATCAGCTCTAAATGGCGAGCCGACTCCTCCAGTTCGCCGCGATCCAGATACAGCTTGGCGAGAATCTGCTGCCCTTCGATATCGGTCGGAAGGGCAGACAGAGCGGCTTCGAGATGAACGATCGCCTCATTCGCCCGAGAACTGATCGGGCTTTTCGTGGTCGCCAGTTTGAGCAAGGCGATCTGCCGGTGCGCGAATGGATCGCGGCTGCGGTCCGAGTTTCCGAGCATCGCCTCAAACGCTTTCTCGGCCAGATCGGGACGCTGTCGCTGCACGGCGATCGCTGCGTGGATCGCCAGAATCGAATCGCTGGGAGAACCCAGTGGCCTGAGCCGGTTGATGAAGAATTCGGCCTCGTCGATCTGATTTCGGCGCAGTCGCTCTTCGGCCAATTCGGTGTAGTGGCGCACCTTCTCAGACGTCAGTCCCTCGCGCGTTCGGATCGCCAGAGTCGTCACCACGAACCCCGCCAGGAGCGCCGGACAACCGAGAATCAGCACCTTGGTCCGCCGCGTCTGGACCCACCCGGAAACGAATCCCAAGATGATCCAGACCAGGTACACTGGCAGTGTCCGCAGCCGGTGCCCGAAACTCGGCGACGAGCCCCAGGGGTTTTCCCAGGAGATCATGGCGTCTCCTCTGTCGATGGAGATTCGGGCGGCGAGGGGCCTTCGACGATCGTCGTCCGCGCGGCTTCAAACAGAGACTGTAACTCCTCCTGTCGGGATTTCTCGTACAGCGTCAACGAGGCCCGCGAAGAGAGCACTTGGATCCGATAGTAGGTCGGCAATGTCCAGGGGCTGGACTCACCCGACAGCAGACGCCGCCAGCGCGGATGGATGGCTGCCCCCAGCGGTGGCACGTAACGCTCTCCGAACTGATCGAACATGTCGAAGATTAACCAGCCCGCTTGCTGGTCATTCGCGAGGGCATGCTGCACGGCTGTGGTCTGGCCGGGAAGCCGCAGCCGGGGGCTGGTCCGCCAGCCGACACCCCGATAGCAGCTGTCGAGATCGTGCCACTCGGGGAAGGGAAAGTCGACGGACACAATCGCGATCGTTCCGTCGCGGTTGAAGGTCCACTGCTTGGATCGCTCGCCGAATTCGCTGGAGGCACTGCGTTTCACCTCCTGGAAGTCGACCCGAGTCCAACCTGCCAGCTGCGTTGGCAGACTCGCCTGGGAGAGCTGTGCAATGCGGTTATCGATCCCCAAGCGGCGTGAGAACGGGCCAATTCCTCCCCAGGCCTGCAGAGCCCCGAGCCCCAGGAATCCGGCGGATATCAGCAGAACAAATCGAGTCCAGAACACACCCGGCTGAGGCCGAACGACGTCGATCCGCGACGGTCTGTCGGGGCGCTCGTGTTTCGGCCAGAAGACACGATTCCAGGCCATCACCAGCCAGTTCTCGTGAATCGGTTCGGGCCCCCCGGTGTCGTCCAGTTCGATCGGTCCAAAGGCGAATCGCAGCAGGGCATCCGTGCTGAACAGGGCCACGAGAGTCACGCAGAAGATCGCCAGCCCCAGGGCATCATGCCGCCAGCCGACCATCAGATCGATCCCCAGCCTTTCGATCCCGAAAGCGATCGCCACGACTCGCAGGATGTTGGCAGCGGCGGCCCAGAACGCTCCGGCACAGACGAGGAATAACGTGTGCAGAAACGACCGCCGCAGCAGCGCCCCCAAGATTGCAGCTGTGGCGATAATCGTGAACAACGATACCACTCCGCTGCAGGCCTCTTCGACCAGAATCTTTCGGTTCGGAAACGCCAGGACGTTCCCTTCCTGATTGTGATTCATGTTGAGTTGGTCGAGAACATTGCTGGCAATCCCCGTTGTCATCCGTTGCAGCGACTGGATCAGCCACACATCTTTGCCATGAGGCAACCGCAGCAACAGGCACATCAGGCCCCAGCCCGCCCACAGGTTGAACCGCGACCGAAACACTGTCGCCAGTGCCACAATCAGCCAGGCACCACAGCCGAGCAGGGGAGAGATCCGCAACACCGCAAACCCGGCCAGAATCAGGCCCGCCAGCAGTGCCAAGCCCGCGAACCACTTTCGATCCGGGTTCACTTGTGCCAGAGGGTCGCTGCGTCGCAGGTGATACAAAGCGGCAACCGCCAGCAGAACCAGCGGAAAGAACTGGTAGTGAGGGCGGGCCCACATCTGCTGAAAATGGACAATCAACAGCGGCAGGCAGCCCAGCGTGCCCATCCACAGGGGAAAGCCGGGCGAATTGATCCAGCCCCGCACTCCGCCTGAGTCGGTCAGCGATTCAGGTTGTGAAAGTTGCGTCGCCAGGGCCAAGTCGCTGCTCCGATGCCAGTCTGCCTGCGGAGTTCATTCTTCAGGTCTGGCGTCGCTTGAACAAGCCGATAACTCCCAGAATCACGAGAATCGGAACGATCGACCACGGGCGGTTGACCAGAACGACAACAGTCATCAAAACCGACAGTGCTTGCCAGGGTGTAAATCTCTTCGCATTCGGATCCCAGCGCTCCGGAATCGCCAGCCAGAGGGTCCCCAGGACCAGACCGGCTCGAAACAGATTCCCCCCGATTGATCCTTGCTGGCGTGCGTCCATGGCACACAGAATGGTCCCCAGGATCAGTCCCACGACGCCCAGCCACCCGATCATGCGACGCTGGGCGATGAGCCGTTGCAGCACGGAGATCTCCCAGAGAATGCCGGAATTCGAGCCGGTTCGGCATCTTGCCGTCCGGTTTCATCTTGCTCGTTTCCGATGAAATGAATTATAGGGAGGACCTGTCGCAGGATGCGACGCACAGCGTCTCCCGATTCCCTCGATGGACCGTGGCTGGGAAATGCGCGGCTGGATGCCATATCTCCTGACAGTCGTTGTGCTTGCGTCGCAAGGCTGCGCCCACGTTGCAAAAATTCCGATGTGGCGAGCCGCAGCTGCCCCCGTTTCCGATGTGAAGATGGTGGGAGTTGTCCCCTTCGAGGGGGAATGGGGAAAACAGGTCACCGAGGAGGTTCTGGTCGCTTTCTCCAAAACCGGGACCTACGAGATTCAACCGATCGGGATCGATGCCGACGGCGAGGACGTGACTCTGGACGGTGTCTTGGCCCAAGCTCGCGAAATGGGTGATATGGGGCTCGACGCCGTTTTGATCGGCGAAATCGTCGAGACGCCGGGAGATTCCAACTCACTCACGGTCCAGTACCAGCTCATCGATACCAGGACCGGCGAGTCGCTGTGTCGGAACGAGGTTCATTGCCTCATCAACGAGCGCGAGTCAAAAGCCCCCGCCGCTGAGGCACAGCAATCGTTGATCCAGCGCTGCGGCTACGAACTGGTGTCCCAGCTGACGCCCCAGTGCGGAGCCTGCTCAATCAAGCTGGCGACACCGGGCTGGACAGAGCGCGGGTCGATCTCCACGCGCCGAGGAATCCGAGCAGCCGAGGAGGGAAAGTGGGAACAGGCGATCGCCCACTGGGAGAATGCCCGCCGCATCAACCCCGACAGCGACTCCGCCATTTTTAACCTCGCGATCGCCGCAGCCAGCCAGAACAATTATGACGAGGCCGAGGAACTGGCCATGGAGGCGATCCGGCTGCGTCACAGCGATTGCTACGAGGCGGGGCTCGAGAGAATTCGCCAGCAACGAACGCAGTTCGAAGCCGCCTCGTCGCAAGGCGGTGTGAAGGTCACCAGCGCCCAGACCTGGATGGTTCGCTAAACCGAATTGAACAGTCACGCCCCGGTTTCCTGAGGTATGCTGAACTATTCATGCTCGCGGGGATGCCCCCGCACCTCGAAGTAAGCGACTGAGTTCGATGGATGATGACAGTTCAACCCCCGGGGGCACGGGACACTACCAGGCCCTGCGGCAGGGGCTGGCTTCGCCAATGATTCCCGGTCTCGATGGGATTCGAGCCCTGGCCGTCGGTGCGGTGGTCGCTTACCACATGGGATTCGAGAACAGTCCCGGTTCGCTGGGGGGTGACAGCCTTCTTTGTACTCAGTGGATTCTTGATTACCTGGTTGCTGCTGCGAGAACAGGAACGTACCGAAAGAATCGATATCTGGCGGTTCTATGTGCGGCGCGGACTCCGAATCTTTCCCGCGTTCTACGCCTATTGGCTCATCAGTGTCGCTCTGCTGTGGGGTTTCGGGAAGACGATTCTCTGGCCCCAATTCATCGCATCGGCCGCCTATCTCACCAATTACTACCATGCGGTCGTCGGTCACCAGACCTCTCTGGTCGCTCACACGTGGTCGCTTTCGGTCGAAGAGCAGTTCTATCTGCTTTGGCCAGTGACGGCGGTCTGTCTGTTGAAGTCGCCGCAGCGCATGTCACAACGCCTGCTCTGGCTCATCGCTGGCGTCGTGCTCTGGCGCTGCATCGGACGATTTGTGCTGCACCTTCCCGAAGTCCGGGCATACGAAACCCTGGATATGCGAGCGGATGACCTGCTGATCGGCTGCTGGCTGGCAGTCGCACTCAAGAGAGAACTTGTGACTCCGTGCCTTCGGGCCATCACAGCTTCCGCCTGGCTCCCGTTGATTCCGATCGTCCTGCTCGTCGCCTCGGATCGACTTCAGGCTCGGGGGGTCGACTGGCGAGACTCGGTCGGAGCCTTCGTCGACCCCTGGCTCGTTGCCATCTTGCTGGTCCAGCTGATTGCACTGTCTCAGCATCGGGCCTGGAGTTGGCTTTCCTGGCGCCCCGTGGTGCTTGTCGGGCAGCTGTCGTATTCAATCTACCTGTATCACAATCTCGTTCTGTTTCAGGCCATGAAGTTCTTGCCCAAGCACGGTGTGATCCGGGTCATCGGGTCAGGTCTCATTGTTGTGACTGTCGGAATGGCATCGTACATGCTGGTTGAGAGACCGTTTTTGAAACTGAAGTCCCGGTTTCATGTTTGATTGACAATCGTTAGCTCTAGCCTGCTGTATCGCTCGCCCATGGCACTACACTACGGGGGCACATGTTCCAAGGAGAGGCCCCCGATGAAGCGATTCACTCGCGAACTGATCAACGCCCTGCTGATCCTGGTCGGCATCCTGGCGGCGGGGATGGGGATACGCGGCTTCCTGATGTCCAGTAACTTCATCGATGGCGGAGTGACCGGCGTTTCGATGCTGCTCGCAAAGCTGACCAACATACCGCTGCCTGTCTGGCTGCCGCTGGTCAATTTGCCATTCATCGCGCTGGGGTACCGGCAGATTGGAGCCGCGTTTGCATTTCGGAGTGTGGCAGCGATCTCAGGACTGGCGCTGGCTTTGGTCGTCGTTCCTTTTCCGGACGTCACTCGAGACCTGACACTGACAGCTGTGTTCGGGGGCTTCTTTATCGGAGCGGGCATCGGTTTCGCGGTCCGCGGCGGAGCTGTCCTGGATGGAACAGAAATCGCAGCTCTCCTGCTGAGCAAACGCAGCAATTTGTTCAAGGTCGGTGACCTGATCCTGGGATTCAACATCGTGCTGTTTCTGATCGCGATGACCGTTCTCAAGGTCGAAGAAGCTCTCTATTCGATCCTGACTTACGTCGCTGCGGCCAAGACTCTGGATTTCGTGCTGTACGGTCTGGAACAGTACACGGCGATCACAATCATCTCTGAGCAGAGTTCCGCCATTCGAGAAGCGATCACCGGCACACTGGGACGCGGTGTCACCGTCTATCGTGGATACGGCGGCATGACGGGGAACGACCAGCACATCCTGTACTGCGTCGTGACCCGCCTGGAAATCGGCCGAGTCAAATCCCTAGCGCGGTCGATCGACCCTAAGTCGTTTGTCGTGGTCCAGTCCCTGGCCGATGTCGAAGGTGGAAATGTGAGACGCTCTGAACTGCACAGCTGACTCTGTCTCGTGCTGCGGCAGTCGGCTCGATTCCAGATACCGTACGTTTCGAATACATACTGCTGATCCCCGCAAAAGCGATCACCCCGATCAGAGGCCGACCGGGGCGATAGAAGTACTTCAAAAGCGGCTGTTCGCCTACTTCTTCTTCAGCGTGTACTTCCGCACTGGCGGCTGGTTCTTCGTGAAGATTTCATCCTCGATCGCCTTCGCTTCAGCGTTGGCCTTGGCCACGCGCTCGTCCATCCCGGCCACCTGCTCGGTCAGCTTCTTCAGCTGCTCCTGCTTGGCGGCGTCGTTCGGGTTGGCTTCGGCGTCGCGTTTGGTGCGTGCGTAACCCTGGAACCGGCCCCACTCGCCCCGCAAGGCCCCGATCGGGCCTTCGTTGCGTTTCTTGTTGAGCATGGCGACTTCGAGAGCCTGCTGGTACTGCGGAGTCTTGGCGTTCTCCTGCAGTTCGATATGCCCTGCCAGAGCAGTATGGGCATAGGTCCCGACGACCTGTCCATCGATGGCCAGCTCATATTGCCCCGCGGGCAGACCATGCACCACCAGGCGTTCACTGCTCAGGCGATGGCCGAGCTTGGTGAGCTTGGCACCGAGTTGAGCTTCCTCAGGCAACACCCACGGCAGGGCATCGGCGGCAAAGGTGAACTCGATCCCTTCGTCCGACTGAGTCAGACCCTCCAATGTCCCTCCCGCAGCCTTGGCCCGCTGCTTTTCGTTCTTGGCGTTGAGATTGATCGTGATCCCCGAGACCTGCTTGGGCAGGTTCATGTCGGTGATGATCGCGACAGCCATCACCAGCTGACCGGGAGCATCCGGATGCACGGCATCCCGGATCAGCGTAAAGGCGGGATCGGCCTTGCGCTGCTCGAGCGTCAGATTGTTCAGCAAGCCCCACATGTCGACGAACCCATGGCCATTCTCGACTGCGATCTCTCGCAGCCACGTTCCGTAGTAAGCGAGGGTCGAGTTGTATTCGGCCTGGGAGTTCGGGTCGCGTTTGTTGTTGGGACGAGCCCGGTCGGCTCGGGAATCGAACATTGTCGGCGTCATCAGAATCGGAGTCGCCCCGATCCCCTGAATCCTGCCCAGCAGCTCCGTCATATCCTTCTTGTAGGTATCGAACGTCGGCTGATCGAACGGGCGATAGGTACCGTCGTTCATCCCCAGCAGAATCGTCACATACTTCGGCTTGTAGTCCGCCACGTCCTTGTCAAACCGGGCCAGCGCGTCCCACGCCCGAGCCCCACCCACCCCGGCGTTGTGCAGCTTCAGCCGCATCTTCGGAAAACGGGTGTAGAGGTAGTCCTCGACATACTGTGTGTACAGCCGCTGATGCGTGATGCTGTCACCCAGGAACACAATCGAGTCTCCATCAGCTAGATCCAGCTTGGCGACCGGAGCCTTCGGGACCGCCGGAGCCGGGGCAGCAGGGTCTTGAGCGAGACCCACAGTGGCCCAGGACAGAGCCAGACACAAACTCAGAATCCAACGCGGCATGAAACAACTCCCAGCAGAGATTGAGGAACGTTGATATATAGCGGACCAGATTGGCAAGTTCGAGCGAACACCGCTTTGGAGTCGAGGCTGAATCTGTCGGGTCGGGAGGGCGAGGCTCCTGCCGAGCCGCATGCGCGGATGCGAGGAGTTCTCAAAGTAGCGCCTCAACCGGTGCTTCGCCCTCCCAGATTCACTCGCCCAACGAAAAAGGGCGAGCCAATGGCTCGCCCTTCATGATTCAGTAGGACCGTCAGTTAGACGACCGCCGGGACCTTGGTGCTGAGTGCCTTCTTGACGAGAACAACGATCTCGTCAAACACCTCCGGATTATGGATCGCCATTTCGCTGAGCACCTTGCGGTTCAGCGTAATGTTCGCCAGTTCCAGACCGTGAATGAACAGCGAGTAACGCAGCCCACGCATCCGGCAGGCAGCCGTCAAACGGGTGATCCACAGTTGGCGGAAATCACGTTTACGCACGCGACGATCGCGGAACGCATAGCAGCGGTTCCGGCGAACCAGTTCCTGCACTGAGCGCCACAGCTTGCTGCGGCCTCCGCGCATTCCGCGCGCTTCACGGAAAATCCGCTTCTTCTTCTTGCGAGTCGCTTTGCCGTAAGAGATACGCATCTCAGACCTTCCGTCACGTTATTAGAGCGAATTCGCTCGTGTGTTGCCGACTGTTCGCACCGATGCCCAAACCCACGCCGTCCAGCTCACTAGCTGGAAGGACGCAGAGCTTCGACAATGTAAACCGCGTTGAAGCCGGTTCGCACGCCGTCCTTGCGGAGACGACGCTTGCGATTGCCGCTCTTCTTCCCCATCAAGTGACCGCGATTGGCGTTACGGTGCTTGACCTTACCACTAGCGGTGACTTTGAACCGCTTGGCAAGGCCCTTGTGTGTTTTTCCAGGCTGTGGCATGGTTGACTTCCGATGGCTGCACTATTCCCGCCGCGGGGAAGCGGAGAAGTGTATCGACGCCCGGAGAGTTTGCCAATCATGCTGGCCGAAATTGTCGGAGAGTCCCAAAACTTGATGAAACCTTCGGAATTTGCGACTGATCCATGGGCCTGGATCAGAAACGAGCCGGCCGCGTGCCCAAATCCATTCGAGCAACTACATATGAGTCAATCGCTTGCGTCCGGGGCTGTGTTCCCTCATTCTGTATCTCACGAAGTTCTCTCAGTTCCGCCGTGGGTAGGGAGGGGGGGGCTTGTTCTTCGACTCCGCACACTCCCATGTCAGAAAATCGCCTCAAGCTCGGCATCCCTGCGGGCAGCCTTCAGGAGGCCACCGCCGAGTTGTTCCGCAAGGCGGGGTACAACATCACCTTCGCATCGCGCTCGTATTACCCGTCGATTGACGACCCCGAGATCGAGTGCCTGCTCATCCGGGCTCAGGAGATGGCTCGATATGTCGAGAACGGGATTCTCGATGCCGGAATCACGGGACACGACTGGGTCAAAGAGACGGACGCTGACGTCCATGAAGTCTGTGAACTGGTCTTTTCGAAAGTCAGCCGCAGACCAGTTCGCTGGGTGCTGTGCGTGCCGAATGACTCGCCGATCCAGTCGGTTCAGGACCTGCAGGGAAAACGGATCGCAACGGAAGCGGTCGGCCTGACCAAGAAGTATCTGGCAGCTCACGGAGTGACCGCTGAAGTCGAATTCAGCTGGGGTGCGACCGAAGTCAAGCCGCCGCGACTGGCCGATGCCATCGTAGAAGTCACCGAGACTGGCTCGTCGCTGCGAGCGAACAATCTGCGGATCATCGCTGAAGTGCTGCAGAGTACGACGCGCCTGATCGCCAATCGGACAGCGCTCCAGGACAACTGGAAGAAGACCAAGCTCGACAACATCGCCATGATGCTGCAGGCCTGCCTGACCGCAGAAGGGATGGTCGGGCTGATGATGAACGTGTTGCGGTCCGACCTGCCCAAGGTCGTCCCGATGCTGGAGTGCCTCAAGGGGCCGACCGTCTCGGCCCTGTCGGACCCGGATTGGGTAGCAGTGAATACGATCATCAAGGAATCGACCGTCCGCCGGATCATTCCGGCCTTGCGAGCCGCTGGGGCCCGTGGGATTGTCGAGTACCCGATCTCCAAGATTATCGACTGAGGGGCGACAGGCAGGGGCCAGAGAAGTTCCCCCGCGAGCTTCTATTCCCCCACGCGCAGGACATCGTTCTTCTTGAAGACCGTTGGGTCACGGTCGCTCCCGAACTCGATGTGCATATCCAGCAGCACGCCCACGGTGGCGTCTTCGGGAATCTCCAGCTGCGCGGTCAGGATGTTGCCGGCTCGGGCGATCTTCGTCGCTTCATAGGGGCCGACCTGCACCCAGGAAGGATCCCCGTCCGGCAAGCGACGACGTTTCGCTTCGCCGGGGGCCAGTTCGATCTGCACGGTATGTGACTTTCCACGAGACAAAGTTCCCGGACGGACAGCTGCGATGACGGCATCGATCCGCGTTCCCGGCTCGGCGTTGTTCTCGATCGGCCCCGTCCCAGCTCGCCGCAGGCCACGGTTGTTCGACGATTCCACCACTCCGGCATACCCACCGATGATATAAGGGAATCGACCCGGCGTGACGTGGTAGTGGTAGCCTCGCACCGGGTCGGCGTGCCCATTGCAGACATCGAGCGCCTGGTCGCCGCTCAGGTCCTTGGCCATCTTCCCTCCGTCGTCGTACGGTCCATAGACCGGGTACCCGTCCCAGGCGATCCCGATCACCGGCGAGTGCTGCTGTCCGTCATCTGCAAACGGCGATTTCACACAGCTCGGATACTTGTGGTAGTGGTAGACCCCCGACTGCTGCGGGTGCCCACAGCACGAGTCGAGCCAGACCTCGTTGTACCCCTCAACGGCGTTCATCCCCTCCATCTCGAACGGGTTGAAGAACACGACCCCGTTGATCGCCGTCCCGGTCGGCCCCATCGGCAGCCGAGTGATCACGTTGGCCTTACGCGGCTTCAGCGGCAGGCGAAACGTGAACTGCTGCACGCGGATCGAGTTCGGGTTGCCGCTGTTGGGATAGACCGCCGTCGGGTGATTCGGATACCCCTGGCTCTCCATGATCAAACAGTCAGCGTCGTGGCTGAGCTTCAAGTTCGGGATGCCGTCCTTGTTGGAATCCTTGGCGTGGTACGTGAACAGGTCCAGATACCGATCCCCGTCTTTGTAGTAATAGGTCGGAGTCGCCCCGTCCTGCAGATACCAGAACCCGCCAAGCGGCTTCAAATTCGGCGGAACCTCTTCAGCCAGCACGAGTCCCGAACCGCACAGAACCAACAACAACCAGAGCCAGGGGCGAGTGAGGCGTGACAGTGAAATCATCGTTCGTCAGTTCTGATAGCTCAGAGAGAGGGGATTCCGCGACTGCGGATTCTAAACGACACATCCTGAATCGAAGATGAAGAGACACACGAGATTGTCGACTCGCAAACTCCCCGCTGGCTCCCCTCTCCTCCCGGGAGAGGGGCTGGGGGTGAGGGGGCTCGCCACTCAGGTGTTCTTGCAGCGAATTCACCTGACCAGCAACTCCTGCATTCGATTCCGCGGCGCAGTGAGCTGTCACTCGGACCACTGGCCTCGGAGAGTCCAGCGACTTTGCCATGTGCGTCTCGCACTCTGAAGCAAAGGGTGTGCCCGGTTTCGCTGGCGTGAGTCCACGAAGCACTCTCGGGGGTGCCCGGGTCTGTAGCGAAGCGAAAGGCCCCGTCGAGCGCGGGCGGATCGTGATCAACGCCTCGGTCCGTTCGGCAACTTCGGTCACAGCAGGGCTGAGGTCACGGCCCGTGGCCTCTCGCGGGGCCATCCGCTTCGCTGCTGACCCCGGCACCCATT
>JBIIOI010000088.1:0-18349 GCA_044337025.1 Planctomycetaceae bacterium | reverse complement strand
AAACCCGAAAGCCTTTGTCTGGACCAAGAAAGCCGAAGACATCCTGGAAAAAGTCTCCCGCGCCCGAAAAGCACTGGATAAGACACCATCTGTGTGAGGCACTACACTAGCAGCCACGCGGCCCCAGCTCTGCATGTGAGCTGAGTATCTGGGGCCCGAACGCTTCTGTTTTGGCGAGATGTCTGATGGAAAATGTCGCGTTCACGCAGGTCTCGTTGCATCAAGCCCCAGCCACCCCGTCGCATTGAAGCTCAAGACCCCTCACCCCAACCCCTCTCCCGGGGGGAGAGGGGAGCAGGAGGGAAACGTGGGGTGGGCGGCCCTCTTCAGCGGCGACGGGGTGGGCTGCGCGAGGCACGTCGGGCGAGCCCGACGGCGAACCGAGCCCTGATTGTGCATTTCAGGTCTCGTGATCAGAATTCTCGTCGGCGATTGACCAGCGACGATGCTGGTTCAACTCCATGTCTCCGACTCATTGCGCCCAGAGATCGTGCCCCCATGCTGCGTCAGCTCATTGCACTTATCGTTGTTCTCGGTCTCTGCAGCTCCGCCCGGTCCGCCGATGATCTGCTGATCGCCGATTTCGAGGCCGAGACCTATGGCGAGTGGAAGGTCGAGG
The DNA here is from genome assembly GCA_044337025.1 of Planctomycetaceae bacterium. Lineage (GTDB taxonomy): Bacteria > Planctomycetota > Planctomycetia > Planctomycetales > Planctomycetaceae > TH-plancto1. Next base: position 17,730 of record JBIIOI010000088.1, on the reverse strand, counting down.
GCGAGGCGTTCGGTCCCGGTCCGGCGAAGGGGACTCTATCCGGTCAGATGCCGGTCAGCGGGTTTGAGGGGCAGCGGCTCGTCAACACGTTCTTTCAGGGCGATAAGACGGTCGGCAAGCTGACCTCGCCCGAGTTCACGATCGAGCGTCCCTGGATCAACTTCCTGATCGGCGGTGGTCAGCATCAGGATCAGCTGGTGATCAAGCTGCTGGTCAACGGCGAGTCGGTGCGAACCTCTTCGGGCCCCAACAGCGCAGCGGGCGGAAGCGAAGCCCTTGACTGGGACAGCTGGGATGTGGCTCCGTTCGTCGGGAAGAATGCCACGATCGAGATCATTGACCAGGCCACCGGCGGCTGGGGGCATCTCAATGTCGACCAGATCGTTCAGAGCGACAAGCGCCGTGGCAGCCTGCCCGCTGTGCGGACCATTGCGATTGAGAAGCGGTACCTGCACCTGCCCGTGAAGAACGGGGCTCCCAAGCGGAAGATGAGCTTCCAGCTCAGCAACCAGACGGTGCGCGAATTCGAAATCGAATACGCCGAAGCGGAGCATGATTATCTCACGCTGGCGGATGTCTCGGCGTTCGAGGGCCAGGAACTGACCGTGCGTGTCGACCGCCTGCCGGGCGGGCCGGATGCCCTGACTTCAATCAAGAACACTGACTCCAAGCCCGCCGCCTCGCAGATCTATCACGAGAAGCTGCGGCCGCAGTTTCACTTCACCTCGCAGCGGGGCTGGCTGAACGACCCGAACGGGCTGGTCTATGCCAATGGCAAGTACCACTTGTTCTACCAGCACAACCCGTATGGCTGGGGCTGGGGCAACATGCACTGGGGCCATGCAGTCAGCAGCGACCTGCTGCACTGGGAAGAACTGCCCGAGTCGGTCTACCCCGCGAAGTTCGGGGACTGGGCCTTCTCCGGCAGTGCGGTGGTTGACCCGCTCAATACGACGGGGTTTGGCGAGAAGACGGACGGCATGGAGACGATCATCGCCGCCTTCACCAGCACCGGCCGGGGCGAGTGCATTCTGACCAGCCGCGACAACGGACTGACCTGGACGGAGCTGCCCGAGAACCCGGTCGTCAAGCACCAGGGCCGCGACCCGCGCCTGCTCTGGCATGCACCGACGAAGAAGTGGGTGATGGCGCTCTACAACGAATTCGAGGGGAAGCAGTGGATCACCTTCCACACGTCCAGTGACATGCGGAAGTGGGAGTTTTCCAGCTGCATCGAGGGCTACTACGAGTGCCCCGACCTGTTCGAAGCCAAGGTCCAGGGCACCGACGAAACCCGCTGGGTGCTGTACGGAGCCGATGGCAGGTACGCCACCGGGATGTTCGACGGAAAGACCTTCACCCCCGATGGGCCGAAGCAACAGCTCTGGCACGGCAACTTCTACGCGGCCCAGACTTACAGCAACGATCCCCAGGGGCGGATCGTGCAGATCGGCTGGGGCCAGGGGATCGAATTTCGCGGCATGCCGTTCAACCAGCAGATGGTTCTGCCGGTCGAGTTGACGCTGCACAAGTCCGGTGACCGGATCGAGATGCACGCCGCCCCCGTGGAAGAGGTCAAGACCCTGCGAGGGATCGTCAATAACCACGTGGCCCTGCAGAGCACGAACGGGGCACCCAGCGAGTCGGTGTTCGACAACTCGACGGGCTATCACTGGTCAATCGCGCTGAAGTTCGACGGGGCCAAGTCCGCGCAGCTGAGCCTCGGAACTCTCCCACTGCAGGTGGATATCGAGAAGTCGACACTCACCTGCGGAAAGGTCACCGTCCCTGCTGAGATCAAGAACAACGAACTGAAACTGGAAGCGTTCGTGGATCGCGGCTCGGTCGAACTGTTCCTCAACGGTGGAGCCACAGCTGTATCGGTCGGGAGCGATCTCTCCCATCGGGCTCAGATCCTCAAGCTGAGAAGCGGCGACGGAACGGTCTCTCTGAAGGGGCACGGCGTGAACTTGAAGTCGGTCTGGTCCAAGTAGGCCGATTGCCATGTTTCTGCTGGCGTGCCGTCCGGGGGGGACTTAACCTTGGGGGACGAACCTCAGCCTTGGGGAGGGGGGATCTTGTGATCTCTCTGGGCCCAGCGGCAGTTGGCGGACTCCGATGACAGCACAGCCACGTATTGCCCTGGCCACGACACTGGCGGGGCTCATTGCCCTCATCGTCGGTGCGTTTCGCCTGAGCGCCGCCGAGGAACTGCCTCCGGAGACGGCTCATCCGACTGGATTTCGTCCGCGAGTCGTCGTCGTGGAGAAGGCCAAGCTTGTCGTGGCTCCCGGTCAGGTAATTGACGGCGGAACGCTGGTGATCCGCGACGGCGTGATCATCGCCGTGGGAAAGGACGTTGTTTCGCCTCCCGGAGCGGAGACGATCAGCGGCGAAGGACTGGTGGTCTACCCCGGGTTCATCGATGCCGCCGCCGAGGCCAAGCTGGCGCCGAATGCACCCGGCCCCGATGCCGGACGGACGGTGAAGTTTGAAGAGAACCTGCTGGCGGCGACTCGCCCCGACAATCGTCGCGGAATGATGCCCGAACTCCAGCTGGCGGAGCACGCTGTGCTGGATGCCGAGTTCCAGTCCGCACGCCGTAAGGCAGGCATCACGGATCTGCATCTGGTTCACTTCGCTCCCGTCGCGGGGGGCACCACGGGCGTCGTGAGTCTGTCGGGACTGCCACGGCGGGAGTCGGTCCTGCAGTCGCGCGCGATGATCTCGCTGATGCTGGCCGCCCCGCCGGTGCGCGGCGAGCCGCACCAGTCGTACCCGCTGACCCTGATGGGGGCCACAGCTCATCTGCGACAGGCCCTGCTCGATGCGGAGAATTATCTTCAGCACCGCGACCTGTCCGCGAAATTCCCGGTACAGATCACTCCCCCGCATGAAGATCCGGTCCTGCGGAGCTTAGGGAGCCTGATCGACAAGTCGGCGTCTCCGCTGTTCCTGGTTCCGCAGCAACCCGGCCGGGACGAGCTGGACCGGGCTCTCGACTTTGCGAAGGAGTTCAACCTCACTCCCGCCCTCTCGATCGGTACCGAGCCGTACATGGCAATCGAGCGCATCGCGGCCAGCCGGTCGGACGTGATCGTGTCGCTCGATCTGGGGGAGAAGCCGAAGTTCTCGCTCAAGGAAAAGCAGAAGGACAAGGAGCCCCAGGTCTCCAAGCTGGACGGACTGCGGGGCGAGGTGGAGCCACCGCAGCGGCATCAGGACGACCGACTGGAACATTGGAAGAAGCGAGCTGGGTTGCCCGCCCAGCTCGCTAAAGCGCAGGTCCGGTTCGCGTTCTCCTCGCATGGACTGAAGCAGCCAGGCGACTGGCTGAGCGAGATTCGGACGTTCATCGAACACGGGCTGACCGAAGACCAGGCGCTGGCTGCCATGACTCGCAGCCCCGCCGAGATCCTGGGGCTGCAGTCCCAGCTGGGAACGCTGGAGAGTGGCAAACGCGGGCATGTCGTGATCCTGAGCGGCTCGCTGGCGGACAAGGGCTCGAAGGTGCGGTATGTGCTGATCGATGGGCTGACGTATGAGTTCAACTCTCCCAAACCCAGCGATGACAAGGAGTCGGCACCGCCCGCCGCCCAGCTGTCGGGGCAGTGGGCGCTCAAGATCGAGTCAGGCAAGAGTCCGACCGAAGCCAAACTCGACCTGGCTCAGGACGGCAACCGGCTGACCGGATCATTGTCGAGCGAGTCAGGTGAGGGCCGGATCGCCAGCGGAAAGATCAGTGCCAAAGACGTGAAGTTCACGGTCGAGATCGGGGCTGGCGACAAGTCGATCGAGCTGAAATTCGTCGGAACTGTCGAGGAAGACAGCTCGCTCAAGGGGACGCTGGAGTCGGCGTTCGGAGCCCCCGCTCCCTGGACGGCCACACGCTCAGGAACAGCTGAGCCCGCGAAGCCCACAGACAAACCGGAATCCAAAGAGGCCGGTGCAGCGAACGAACCGAAGAAGCCCGACGGGCCGGTCACTCTGAAGCTGGACGACTCGGAGCCAGCCCCCGAGTCTGAGAAGAAGGCACCGGCGGGCGATTCCAACAAGACCGATCCGCAGGCCGATCTCGCTCAGATCGCTCCCGACTACCCGACGGAACTCGAATCGGACCGATTGCGGCGCGTCGACCTGACCGGGGGCAACCTGTTGATTCGCGGCGGCACGATCTTCACCGGGACCGGTGAAGTCCTGGAAAAGGCCTCGCTGCTGATTGAGAACGGCAAGATCAAGGCGATTGGTCCCGACATCGCAGCTCCCGAGGGGGTGCGAATCATCGAAGCTGCGGGCCGGTTCCTGATCCCTGGGATGATCGACACGCACAGCCACATCATGATTGAGGGGGGCGTGAACGAGCACTCGCAATCGGTCGTGTGCGAAGTGCGGATCAAGGACACCATCCGCAGCAACGACATTCACGAGTACCGTGCCTTGGCAGGGGGACTCACCACTGCGCGGCTGCTGCACGGTTCGGCCAACACGATTGGCGGGCAAGATGCCGTGGTGAAGCTTAAGGTCGGCGACACCGCGCGGGACCACCTGTTTGAAGCGGGACATCAGGGCGTGAAGTTTGCTTTGGGGGAAAACGTCAAACGGAGAGATGGTCGGTTCCCCAACACGCGACTCGGAGTTGAAGCCGTTCTGCAGCGGGCCTTCTTTGAGGCCCTTGACTATCGCCGTCGCTGGATGGACTACAACCGCGCGAAGCAGGCTCAGGGAGACCAAGCCGGGCTGTTGCCGCCGCGCCGCGACCTGCGGCTCGAAGAGCTGGTTGACCTGATTGAAGGGCGTTCCCGCATTCACAGCCACTGCTACCGCGCGGACGAGATCCTGATGCTGCTGCGGACCGCCGAAGGGCTGGGGATGCGGGTTCAGTCGCTGCAGCATGTTCTGGAGGGGTACAAGATCGCACCCGAGATCGCCAAACACGGGGCCAGCTGCAGCACGTTTGCCGACTGGTGGGCCTACAAGATCGAGGCCTATGACGCGACTCCGTTCAATACCTCGATGCTCCGCGATGCCGGGGTCAACACGGTCGTGAAGAGCGACGACGAGGAGCTGATCCGTCAGATGAATCTGGAGGCTGCGAAGTCGCTGAAGTACGGCAATATGCCGATGCAGGCGGCCTTGCAGATGGTCACGCTGAATTCCGCTCGCGAGCTGGGGCTGGAGGCTCGCATCGGATCGCTGGAGGTCGGCAAGGATGGCGATGTCGCGATCTACAACGGGCACCCATTCAGCCCGTTCTCGCGTGTCGAGGCGACGATCATTGAGGGCGAGATCCGCTTCCAGCGTGACAAACAGCCGACCGCGATGACCAAGGTCGGCCAGGATCGCACCGCGAAGGCTCCGGCGCTCGTACTTGCTCCCGATGAAGTGCGGGCCAGGAAGCTGGAGCTTTCGGTAAACTCAGATGTCATGGGATTCGCCATCATCGGCGCGACGATTCATCCGGTCGACAAGCCTGATATCCTCAATGGGGCAGTCGTCGTCCGCAAGGGGAAGATCGAAGCAGTCATGGAAGGCCCGGGGATTCCCGCCGATGTGCAGGTCCTCGACGCGACCGGGATGCATGTTTACCCCGGACTCATCGACGCGGGCACGACGCTGGGGATCGCAGAGATCGAACTCGTCGAGGTCACTCAGGATGCCTCGGAAATCGGGCATTTCCAGCCTGATCTGCGGGCCGGTATCGCCGTGAACGTGGAGAGCGAACTGGTCGAAGTCGCCCGAGCCGGGGGGATTACATCGGCGTTCCTGCGGCCGCAGGGAGGGATCATCGCCGGGCAGTGTTCGCTGATTCAGACGGCGGGCTGGACTCCGGAAGAGATGGTTCGCAACTACACAGCGGCCCTGTCACTCAACTGGCCGAGCGATGAAAAGGACCAGCAGCGGCTGCAGAGATTCGTCAAGGAGTGTCGCCTTTACGATGCCGCTCGCTCGGCGAAAGAGACCGCCAACGCAACGCTGCGCGACCCGCGGCACGAGGCGATGCGGCCGTACATCAACGGCAAGAAGCGGATCTTCATCGAGGCTCACACGCGCCAGCAGATCGCGGAAGCCCTGCTCTGGGCTGAGGAAGAGAAGCTGAAGATCGTGATCACGGGCGGGGCCGATGCCTGGAAGCTGGCCCCTGAGCTGAAGGCCCGCAAGGTCCCGGTCATTGTCGGCCCGGTGATGCGGTCGCCGGTCGAGAACTGGGACCCGTACGACTCCTCGTACGCCAATCCCGGTCGCCTGTTCGAAGCCGGTGTGCAGTTCTGCATCCGCTCCGACAACGCCAGCAACAGCCGCAACGCCCCGCTGGAAGCCGCCCGCGCTGTGGCCTTCGGACTGCCAGAAGCTGAGGCACTCAAGTCGGTCACCCTCAACGCCGCCAGACTCTTGGGAATCGAAAAGGAATGCGGTTCGATCACCGCCGGCAAGCGAGCGGACCTGATCATCACCGATGGCTCGCCGCTGCAAACGACGACCCAGCTGAAGGCCACGATCGTCGGTGGCCAGGCATTCGCTCCCGAGTCGCGGCAGACCCGGCTGTATGAGAAGTACCGGGCGCGGCTGACTCCGTAGAACGACGCAAAGGTCTCAACGACGCAAAAGTCTCAAGATAGCTCATGAATCTCTTCAGGCGATCCAGGCTCAGAGATTTTGCGGAAATACGATCCTGCTTCGTCCATTGATGTTTCGTGAAAGCAACGTCCGGTGCTGCGAAATTGCCACCTTGCAGTGATTTCTGACCTCCGCGTGATTTTTTTTCATTTCATCGATTTTGCGATGCTAGGTTGAATGCAGGTGCCCTTGTCATTCGAGGCATTGGGCCTTCAAGTCGACCGATCCCGCGACTTGACCGAGTTCCGAGTTGAGTCATGCGTTCACTCTTCCGATCCCTGAAACCCGCGAAGTCACGTCTCGGCACGACAGTCGTCGAAGTCGCCGTGACGCTCCCGGTGTTTGGGCTGATCATGGTGGGGCTGATGGAATGCGGTCATGCGATGATGGTGGTGCATACGTTGAACTCTGCGGCCCGACAGGCGGCTCGTTACGGTTCGACCGAAGCGATCACGACTGCTCAGACCACATCGCGGGCCACGTCAATCATTCAGAACACGGTGGGGGTCGCTCCCACCGTTCTGGTCAAAGATGGATCGATCTTCGACACCACGAACGTGAGCCCGGAGAGCATCGACTACACGACGCTGCCGAACATCGAACTCAACACCACCAAGAGCGACAAGCTCTTCATCGTGCGACTTTCGGTGCCTTACGACAGCGCCGCCATTTTGCCTCCGTTCTGGATCAAAGGGGTCACCCTCACTGGCCAGGCTGTGATGCGTCACGAGTAATCCGAGCCCCACTGAGAACCTTCCGCAGACACGACCATGTTCCGACGTCCATCCACTCCTTCGACCTTTCGCCGCCGCGCGGCCGCTGCGGTCGAACTGGCCGTGGTCATGCCCGTGTTTGTCGGGATTACGTTTCTGGCGATTGAGTCGGGGCACTCGCTCAACATGGCTCAGAAGCTGGAGACCGCCGTGCGTTCCGGGGGCCGCCTGGCGGCCAAGGACGTCGACACGGCTCTGTTGGGGTCTCAAACGGCCAACGAGAAGGTCGTCACCGACATCAAGAACATGCTGAAGGCCGACGGTTTTCCCGTCGCTTCGGTGACGGTCACGATCACCCATGCCGATGGCCCCACTGCAGGTCAGACCTTTGACCTGTCACTGACGACGAACCAATACAAGCTGATGCGGATTTCGGCCAGCATTCCGTACTCCGCAATCAGCATGTTTCCGCTCGGGATGAGCCCCGGTAACACGATCGGTGCGACTCTTGTCCAGAGTCGCGGTCGCTCCACGCTGAACAACTAGCGAGTTCCTCAGAGACCTCCCCAGAGACGAACATCATGAGAGCTTCCATGAAATCCTATCGGCAGTGGCTGTCCGAGCTGAGAACTCAGCGGCGCGGAGTCTTTATCGTCGTGATGGCGGTGTCGCTTTCCGCGATTCTGGGCTTTGTCGCCTTCTCGGTCGACACCGGTCTGGTGGTGCTCACGCAGACACGGATGCAGAACACCGTCGACGCCGCAGCCCTGGCGGCTGCCAGTGAAATCACCTACGCCGTGCAGAACGCGGGTTCGAACGTCGGCGATGTGACGGTCTATGCGATGGATCAGGCGCGTCTGAAGGCCCAGCAACTGGGAACGCTGAACGACATCTACATCGACCCCGCGGTCGATGTGCGGTTCGGACGCCGGACGATGACCAGTCCCGGAAATTATGTCATCAACTGGGACGTGACCCCGGCGAACGCGGTGAAGGTCACGGCCCGCCGGACCCATGCCGATACTTCCCGACCGGACGGCAAGCTCAAGACGATGTTCGCCAGCGTCTTTGGTCCCGCTGCTGTGGGAATTCAGGCCGAAGCGACAGCGTATATCGAATCACGCGATATCGGCCTTGTGCTCGACTTCTCCGGCTCGATGAATGACGACAGCTGCTACGATGTGCTGGCCACTCGTAATCGGGCTCAGCTCGATGCGAACATGCAGGACATTTTTAATGTCCTGGACACGGAACGAAACCTGGGCAACATGGTGTTTACCCCGCAGTGGTTCAACCAGTCGGTCACATCCGGGACACGTAGCGGAACGGTCACGTTTAAGAACACATCGATCGATTTCACCTCGTCGGCGATTGCCACGGGCGGGATTCAGCTGCGATTCACGGACAATTCGACGGAGACCAAGTCACCCACGGCGACATCGGGGACCTACGCCCGAACGGGAACCGCCAGGACGATCAACCGCGTGACGATGAACTTCCGAGGCACGCTGGCTCCGGGAACCGCATCCGCGACTGTGAGTGGAAGGACCGCCACGGTGACGTTCAATAACAATACGAGCAATGTCGTTTCGGTATCGACGAGTTCGAACATGACGGAGATTCGGCTGAACTACCAGGGGGGCACCAACGCGACATCGACATTCTCCGGAACCCGAAGTCGATCGGTCACGGGAAGTGGACTCTATGTCAGTTCCGTGCGGGTCAACATCGGAGGAACCCTGGTTACGGTCAACAATCCCGCTGGTACGAGCGCCCCGGCATCCTTCTCGCCGGTCAGTCTGGTCTTCGAACCAACATCGTCCAATGTCCAGACCTTTCTGGGGCTGAGCTCGGTGGCCTACCCTTGGGGTTCCGGAAGCTGGAGCGAGTTCATCACCTACTGTCAGAGCGATTCCCAGATCATCTCCGCTGGGCATCAGCACAAGTACGGTGGTGCCTGCCTGGTGAACTATCTTCTGAGGAGCAAGCCAACCTACTCACAGTGCAACGATCTGTGGCGTACCCCGCACTATCCGTTCCACTCCGTGAAGCAAGGTGCCATGCTGTTCTGTGACTTCATCCAGGATCTGGGATTCGGTGACGAAGTCGGTGCTGTCAGCTATGACGTGACCGCTCGCCGAGAGCAGTCGCTGAACTATGACGGCTACAACATCGATGAGTCCGGAAACCCGATCAGCGCCAACTATGAGTCGGTTCGGCAGATCGTCCGCCATCGACAGGCGGCTCACTACAGCAGCAATACCAACATCGGGGGCGGCATCGTCTGCGGTAAGCAGATGCTGGACGCTTCCAAGCGACTGGGTACGCAGCCCACGCTCCTGATCATGACGGACGGCCAGCCGACGGCCCAGGACTCAGGCTGGACGTTCCCGGCCGACTGGAACTGGGGCATGTTCGACTACGATGGAGATGGCAGTGGCGACTACTACACCAGTGACAGCGATGCGCTCTATGCACTGATGCGGGCGAAGGAATGCGTCGATGCGGGATACACGATCCATACGATGACCGTCGGTCTGGGAGCCGACCCCAGCCTGATGAAAGCGATCGCTCATATGGGCAAGGGAATCACGATCGTCGTTCCCGGGAATCAGTCGGTGGCCGAGATGGAAGAGGAAGTGATCGCGGGGTTCCAGAAGATCGCTGCGTTCGTGCCTCCGGCCAAACTCGTGAAGCCTGAGTAACGGGTCTACGAACCCGATGCGAATCGCAAAGAGGACCTCACACGGAGTGTGAGCGTCCTCTTCGTGTTTGACCCGGCCCAATGCCGCTGCTCACTCCCCGCAAGTGCAATTCCTGCCGCATCAAAGGACCGAATGGCGTCTGTGGGCGGCACATTCTGCCGCGCCGGCGGGGGCGTCGGGGAGTCGTGTCCCAGATTTGTCAGAGGTCGCCTAAAACACAGACTGGTGAAGCTGCGCAGGCAGAAGTTCATCCTCCGGTGTCCGCACCTCGATCCGGGAAGGTCTGTCCGTGATGCACTTCTGCCGACACCGCCGCTGGCTTTCCTCGATTTCGAGCGTCCTCCTCGGGTTGCTGCTGCTGCCGGGATGTGTGGAGTCGCCTCAGCCAGACGAATTTGCGGGGCTGGAGTCAATCCCCTCGGAGCTGAACGAAGTCGCTGCAGAGAGCGAACCTGCGCCGCCCCCGGAACCGGAGGACGATGGCTGGAAGGCCAGTCCATCCAGCAAACTCCGCGGGGCTGATGATACTGTGGAAGCGTCGCCGGAACCCGCAGCCTCCTCCGAGCCGCCGGGACAATTGAGAGCGGGGATCGCCAAGGCGACCAGTCTGATTCCGGGGTCTCTGGGAGACACACTGGCTCAGGTCGAGTCCAGTCCGCCGGCAGCTGCGGCCCTCCCCGCTCCCGAACGATTGGTTGCCGCCGCGATCGCTCCACCACCAATCGAGCCCACCCCACCGCCCGAGAAAGCCGTCTCGCTTTCCACGGTTCCCCCACTGCCCGTTCCGGTCGTGCCAAGCGTCGAGCCCGCAGCACCCACCGACCCGGCGCTGACTTCGCTGGCCACTGAACGTCCGCGATCGCTGATCGTGATCTCGCCCAAGAAGCTGGTGCCTCCGGAGACCCCAGCTGCCACGTTGCCGGAGGCTCGGGCCTCTCTCGTGCCCCCCGCTGTGGTGTTGCCTCCTTCGACGAGTGCCGATCCCGGATCACTGGCCAAGGTCGACAGCGCCAAGTTACTTCCGGCAAACCCGTCTGTGCCATCAATTCCCAGCCCGCCGAGTCCCTCGGCCCCGTCGGAAGCGGAGTTGCCTGCCATGCAGCTTCCAACGCCAGAGCCCGCGCGGAACGCCACGGTCTCGTCGATTCCTCCGGATGGCTTCACAGCCATGTTCAACGGCCAGGATCTGACGGGTTGGAGTGTTCACGATGGCAAGTCGGAATCGTGGAAGTTCGTCGACGGAGCTGCCAGCTGCGTCGCTCCCGGCGGAGGCTGGTTGCAGTCCGATCTGCTGATCAGCGACTTCGAACTCCAATTTGAGTATCGCCTCTCTCCGGGCAGTAACTCGGGAGTGAGCCTGCGGTTCCCAGGGACTGGGAACCCGTCCCTGGAGGGGCTGGAGATCCAGCTGCTGGATGATCGCTCGGAGAAGTACCAGAACATTCAGCCGCAGCAGGCCACCGGCAGTTTGTATTTCGCGGTCGCTCCGCAGGTGCGCGATGCTGCTCATCCGGCGGGTGAGTGGAATCATTGCACGCTCCTCTGCGAAGGTTCGCGTCTGAAGGTCACCATCAACGGTCAGCTGGTCAATTCAATCGACCTGGATCAAATTACCAAGACGAGCGGAGGCGTGGCCCGCAAAGTCTCGACACTGCGCAGCCCTGTCGGGGCGATCGCCCTGCAGAGCCATGTGAGCCAAGTCGATTTCCGCAATGTCTTCGTGAAGGATCTGACGCAGGTTCTGGCCTCCGGAGTCCGGTGGCTCGATCTGGTCCCCGGCAGCGGCGACCCCGTCCCCGCTGGAGCCACGGTCACTGTTCACTACATCGGGAATCTGAAGACCGGCAAGAAGTTTGCCAGCAGCGTCGACAAAGGCAAGCCGACCACCGTTCCGCTTAAGGACGTGATTCCCGGCTGGCGCGAAGGGATTCCCGGCATGAAGGTCGGAGGCAAGCGCCGCCTGATTGTTCCTTCTGAACTCGGCTACGGAGCGAAGGGGTTCAAGGAGATCATCCCGCCCAATTCGACTTTGGTTTACGAAATCGAGCTGCTGGGGTTCGAGAAATCGCTGGAGTCACTCCCGCCGCAATCGGCCCAGAGTTTAGACAGCCCGGCCACGAAGTAGTGGACTGTCAGCCCCGGGAGGGCGAGGCTCCCGCCGAGCCGCATGCGCGATGGTGAGTTTCTCACGGAGTCGCGGTTCAGCCGGAGTTGCGCCGTCCTGGCGAATCTACTGGAGGCAGATTTGAACATGGGCGGGACGCCCATGCTACGCCGTTCCATGGGCGGTGAAACCGCGTTGGGCACGCCGGAGGAGTTAGCGGATGAACCGCACTCGCTCAAAGTCCGGGACGCGCACGTAGGTGACCTTCCCGCCCCACTCGACCTTGCCGGGGCGTGACGGGAGATGCACGACGAACGGCTTGCCGATCAGCGACCGTTCGGGCACACCGGGGCTCTCCCAGCAACGGCTGTCGACAGAGACCGGGCTGTTGTCGCCCAGGACGAAATACTCGTCATCACGCAGCGAGAATGTCTTCTGATCGGCCCCGTTCTTCGGCGTGTAATAAACATCTCGATAGAGTCGCAGATCCGCCACAGCCAGTTCGTGCCCCGTGGCCCCGATGCGCGCCGGTCGTACGCTCCACGGCGTGGCGGGAGCTTCCGTTGCGGCAGCCAAAGGGAGGGGGGCACCGATGGGCTGCTCGTCAATTGCGACCAGCGCCTGACCGTCAAAGATCGATACCAGAATCTGATGGGGACCCGACTTCAAAGTGGGAAGAGACAGCTGGCGATCAGCAGACTGGTTAGAGCTCGGGGCGATCCGCACCTTCGCGGCGGCAAAGTCGAAATGAAAGTCGACGTGCCCTGCCCCATCGGCGAGTTGGGCCACCAGCTGTCCCGTGGATGGCCATTGCTCGATCGTGAACTCCAGCATCAGATCGCGCACGGGGTAGTTCCTCGTTCCCTCGTGACGCTGGTTGTAACCGTACTCGTCAGTAATCGGAGCCAGGTGGGACCGGCGATACAGGCGATTGAGCGCCTCGTGGAACTCTGCATCTTCAGTTCGTTCCAGCCAGCGGTCGCGCTCCGCTGCGGTCAGGGCTCCCGTCAGCGACAGCCGCTTTTGCTGGGCGTCGTACTCCAGGTCGGAGAACTCGGACGACGGCGGAGTCAGCTCCTTAGGCCAGGCTGCGAGCGGGACCTCCGTACGATGCGTGCCGCCGGAGACGATCCAATGTCGGAACTCGAGCCAATCCAGGGAATCGCCGCGATGCACTGGGGCGAAACGGAATCCTGAATCGGATGCGGACCAGTTCGACTCCGAGGTTTCCGCGGACCAGCGCGGTTCGCAATCTTCGTTGTCGGGGTCAGGCTGGCTCTGCTGCTCATCGACGAGGATGCGCGTCCCCAGCTGAGCGGCCAGTGACTTCCGCTGGCGAACGCCGTTGGCAAAGACCTCTCCGCCGCGAATCTCGATCGATTCGCCGGGCATCCCGACGACACGCTTCACGTAGGCTTCCAGCGGCTCGCTGGGGTTCCGAAAGACGATGACTTCCCAGCGGTGCGGGGATCGCAGCGCGAAGGCGTGCTTGTTGACCAGCAGCTGATCCCCTTCATTCTTCGGGAGACCTTCAACCGTCAAACCGGTCCGCCCACAGTTCGGGCAGGCAGTCCCTGAGACTCCTTGCGGGTCGAAGCCGCTGGCGGAGGCGGTCGACGCCATCGAGGTTGAGGCCGGGCCCTCAGCCTCTTCCACGGAGATCCCTTTGGCGAACTGATGCGAACAGGTCGGACAGGTGACCTGCTTGTGATAGCCCAGCAGCGTGGGGGCCATTGAGCCGGTTGAGATCAGATACCCCTCAGCGGCAAACGTACGAAAGATCAGCACGGTCGCAGCCAGCATCAGCAGCGACTCAGCCACATGGCGGAACAAAGATCCACCAGGTTCATCAGTTCGGAGGGGCTCCCCTCGCAACAGGTCATCCTCAGTTCAGGTGGGGTTGTAGGGGCTACAACACCTGTTCGGAGTTTACCTGTTGTTCCCATTGTGATGGAATGGACACTGGTAACGATTTTTCCAGCCGCCCCTGCTCTGCTGCTTCGTCGACGGTTTCGATACCCTCATCGGCATGAACAAAGCCTTCACAAAAGAGACCGATGGTCTCGATGAAAGCCGTTGTCCGGGATGCCAGACGCCGGGCGTGGCTGTTGGGTCCGCTGTGCTGGATCATCAGATCCTGCCAGAGTTTCGGACGATTCTGGGCGATCACGCGTGGTTCTGTCGGTATGCCGGCTGCCCGATTGCGTACTTTCATATCTGGGCCGGGCAGGTGCTGGTCAGCCAGCTGCGCGGTCCGGTCTGGCACAAATCGCAGACTGCCCCACTATGCAGCTGTTTTCCATTCACCATGGCTGAGATCGAGGCGGATGCTCAGGAATCGGTGCCCGTCCGGATTCGCGAGCTCTATGCGAAGTCCAAGTCCTCAGAGGCCCGATGCTCTCAACTGGCTCCGGACGGCCAGTGCTGCCTGACCGAAATTCAGCGGCTCTACTTTCGACTCAAGAAGCTCCCGTAGCAGAATTCGTAAGAATTCTGCCGTCCAGTATCGCAGGGCCGTGCCGCCTGTGCGGGAGCGCGGTTCTCTGAGTTCTCTGAGCGTTGCGACTCAGCCGGAGCTTCGCCCTCATTCCGGCCCCACAACTTGATATCATTCAAGGCGCTCCGCCCGACTCCCTGGAACTCGCACCCGACGATGAACTTCTCCGAAGTCGTGATCCTGATCCCCAGCCACTCTCTGGAGGACTTTCCGTCGGAACTCGGAGAGAAACCAGCTGCCAGTCTGCTGAATGTGTTTGCGGTCGCGTGGCACCCGGTCCTCTTGCTGGAAACTCAGTGCCTGCCCAAGTGGTTGCGAGCCGACACCTTCACGATTGAGCAGGCTGGGCGTCTGTTCCTGGTCCCGACTGCGTGTGACGAAACGTTGACTGCCGAATGGGCCCAGGCTGCCCAGGCTGCGGGGGCCCATCTGGTTCGCGGCATCCATGAACGCCCCGTGATGATCGCAGCGGCCCTGCAGCGGCTCGATAGTGTTCCCGCCATCGATGAGGAACTGGTCAAAGACTTTCTGGCACTCGGCACCTGCTGGTTGCTGACCGAACTGCTCACTCGGCACATGCGGAACTATGGCAGCGTCGACGAAGTCCGCATGAAGGACGAGGCCCTGAACGCCGCGCGGGCCGCAGCGGGGGGCGACGCGGAAACAGCCCGGCGGCACCTGAAGCACGCGTTCGAGCTGCTGCTGGAGAGCCGCGAACGGTTCTACCCGGTACCGTGTTACCTGCTCGATCTGGTTCTCGCCGGTCCGACCGTCGCCATCCTCTCACTCGAACAATTGCTGGAGAGTTCGGTCCCCTCCAACGTGCTGCTCTGCGGTCAGGACCTGGAGACACTTGCCGAGAATTCTCCCACAACGATCGAGACGCTCAAGACGGCCATCGCTCAGGAGCGAGCCGATCTGGTCGGAGGCGACTGGCGCGAAGGCTGTACCCAGCTGCTCGGGATCAACTCGATCGTCGGGGCTCTGCAGCGCGGGCGTGAGAGCTACGAGAAGCTGGTCGGACAGGCTCCCACGATCTGGGGCCGGCGGCGCTTCGGCGTGAACCTTGCGATGCCGCAGCTGTTGACTCGCAGTGGTTTCGCGGGCGGTCTGCACTTTGTGATGGACGATGGGATCTATCCCGACGACGAGCAGACCCGCTACCGCTGGGAGGGCCAGGACTCGACCGTGTTCGAGGCCTACAGCCGGATTCCGCTCGCGGGGGACAGTGCCTCTGCCCTGCTCCGCTTCCCGGTCCGCATGGCCGAGTCGATGGACCACGACCATGTGGCTGCGGTCTGCTTTGCCCGCTGGCCGGATCTGCGGACGCCGTGGCTGGACGATCTGCGGAGGATGGCGACCTACGCACCGGTGCTGGGCAAGTTCACGACATTCTCGGACTTCTTTGCCTCGACCGACACACGTGATCGATATAGCGATTTGAAGTCCAACGACTATCTATCGCCGTCTCTCGTGCAGGCCGTGGCCCGTCAGGAGGACCGCCCGATCCGGCGTTATGCGGATGCCTCGGCCCTCCGTGTGCGTTTCGAGCGGGCCAGCTGGTGTCAGTCCGTCAATCAGCTGCTGCGCGGCCAGCGGGTCGATGGCGATGCGGCGCTGGAGCAGCGTGTGGAGCTGGTCGGGCCGGATCTGCCTGCGACTCCGGATGAGACTCTCGAAGCGGACCTGTCGGCTTTCGAGAAAGACTCCGCAACGCAACTGGCCTCGCTCCTGGTCGGCCCGCCCGGTCGCCGGGGCGTGCTGGTGATCAACACGCTGTCGTTCGCCCGTCGCGGGCTGATCGACTGGCCTGTCGGGCTCCCACTTCCGCCGGTCGAGGGTGCCGTCGCTGCGGTGCGACCCGATGCCACGCGGCCGACCGTGCTGGCCGATTTGCCTTCGTGCGGGTTCCTGTGGCTGCCTGCGGATCGACCTGCGACGACGGCCACGGCGATCAAGAAACGTGAAGGGGCCTGGGCTGAAGGGCTCTCGATGGGGAATGAGTTCCTGGAGCTGCGCCTCAGCGAGCAGACCGGCGGGATCGCGGATGTGCGGACTCCCAACATTGTCGGCAACCGTCTCAGCCAGCAACTCGCACACCGGTTCCCCACAGCTCGGACGGTCACAATCGGCGAAGGGGACGAAGCGGTCGAGGACTCGACCTACTACTCAACCACGGTGTGTGATCGACAGCAGGTTCTGCACTCCGGACCGGGGATGTCGGAGATCGAGACCGAGGGCCGACTGCTCGATCCACAGACTCCCGAGCGCGTGCTGGCGACGTTCCGCCAGCGGGTCCGGTTGTGGCGGGCACGCCCGTTGATCGAAGTCGAGTTCGACATCACGCCGACCAAGCCGCTCGAAGGGGAGCCGTGGACCAACTACTACGCCGCGCGGTGGGCCTGGAAGAATGAAGCCGCCGCGATCACCAAGGGAGTTCTGCAAGCCGCCCAGCCAGTCCACGGTGAACGCCTGGAAGCTCCCGACTATGTCGAGATCGCCGATGAGTCGCAGCGAGTCGCCCTGCTGACTGCAGGGCTTCCGTTCCATCGCCGCACCGGGCCGCGAATGCTCGATACGCTGCTGCTGGTCGCCGGAGAGCCGACCAGCACGAAGACGATCCGCATTGTCTTCGATCAGCCGTTCCCGATGCAGGCTGCGATCTCCGTGGCCTCTCCTCCCGTGGTGATCCCCGTCGATCGCGGCCCCGCAGCTTCCGGCCCCTCCGGGTGGCTGTTTCACCTGGGGGCCAAGAACGTCGTACTGCTCCGCATCCTGCCACTGCGAGACCCGGCCCAGAGCGGCTGTGTGCTGCGACTGCTGGAGACCGAAGGCCGGGCCAAGACTTTTAAAGTCCACGCCTTCCGCCGCCCGAGCGCCGCCCGGCAATGCGACTTTGTCGGTGAGACGATCAGCACGCTGGGGATTGATCCCGATGGCGGCGTGATCGTTGACATGGGAGCTTACGACGTCTGCGAACTGGAACTGATCTGGTAGAGCCGGTTTCAAAACCTGTTTGCAGGGCTTTCAAGCGGGTCGCCGCCGGATGGTCGTTTTCTACAACCGTCTGAGCACGATGACCATGCAGGCGGCATG
>JBIIOI010000024.1:0-79756 GCA_044337025.1 Planctomycetaceae bacterium | reverse complement strand
CCGCGTTGTTCCAAGGCCTCGTTCATGCCGCCTGCATGGTCATCGTGCTCAGACGGTTGTAGAAAACGACCATCCGGCGGCGACCCGCTTGAAAGCCCTGCAAACAGGTTTTGAAACCGGCTCTAACAGTTTAACAGTGCAGCACTGCGCTGACTCGGTTCGCTCTCGTCCCGAACCAGCGGATCGCTATGATTCCCCTGTTCGAAGTGCGGTCTCGCACCCATCTCACGGAGTCACAGGCGTGGAATCACGAGCGTTGCCTCGCAACCCGACGCGGGCTGTCAAAATTGGATCGATCTTCATCGGCGGCGGACATCCGATCGCCGTGCAGTCGATGACAGCCACCCACACGCAGGACATCGCTGCCACGGTCGGCCAGATTCGCGATCTGGTGGCTGCGGGGGCTGACGTGATCCGTGTGGCTGTCGACAGCAAGAAAGACGCCGAAGCTCTGGCGGAGATCTCGAAGCAGGTCGAAGCCAACCTGGCAGTCGATCTGCAGGAGAACTACCGGATGGCCGAACTGGTCGCTCCGTACGTCTCCAAGATTCGCTACAACCCCGGTCACCTGTACCACCACGAGCGCGAAAAGCCCTGGCAGGATAAGGTCCGCTATCTGGCCGATATCGCGGCCCAGAACGACTGCGCGATGCGAGTCGGCGTGAACTGCGGCTCGGTTGATCCGGATAAGAAAGAGAAATACGACGAGCACGACTCGATCTCGCCGATGATCGAGAGCGCGGTGGACCACTGCTCGTTTCTCGATTCGATCGGGTTCACGCGGTACGCTGTCTCCCTGAAAGACTCCGACCCGAAGAATGTGATCGAGGTCAACAAACGCTTCGCCGCCGAACGCCCCGATGTTCCGCTGCATCTGGGAGTGACCGAAGCCGGCATGCCGCCCGACGGGATCATCAAGACCCGCATCGCGTTCGAACAGCTCATCAGCCGCGGAATCGGCGACACGATCCGTGTCTCGCTGACCGTGCCGAATTCCCGCAAGCCCGAAGAGATCGCCGCCGGTCGAAAGATTCTGGAAGACATCGCTGCCGGGCGGGTTCGCAGCGTGGTCGATTACGGGCTGCAACAGCTCAATATCATCAGCTGTCCGAGCTGCTCGCGGGTGGAGAACGAAGCCTTCATCGACCTGGCCGCCTCGGTGAAGGAGATGACGGCATACGCCAAGGACCACAAGATCACGATCGCTGTGATGGGCTGCCGCGTGAACGGACCCGGCGAGACGGATGATGCCGACTTGGGGCTGTGGTGCGGACCGACCTTCGTGAATCTGAAAAAAGGCCCCGTCGAACTGGGCGCTTACCCCTACGACGCAATCCTGCCGAAGTTGAAGGCGGAGCTCGATGCACTGATCGCGGCGAAGTCATAGGCCGTTGGCAATCTTCAGGGAGTACAGATTTTTTTGACCGCGAGTCTAGTGAACGTGTCGGAACATCCCGGAGGGATGGAAGAAATTAGCCGGTGGTTGAGCGACAGCGATACCACCGGTCGCTGCAGCAGTTTTACGACACCGATCCCGGTAGGGATCGCAGAGGAATCCCACTTCACGTCGCTCGGTTCTGGCATCCCTGCCGGGATGCGTCCCGGCTTGGGCAGCTGACCGGTGGCATCGCTTCGCTCAGCCACCGGCTAATCTCTGCGACCCCTCCGGGGTAGGCCAGATCAGAGTACCACAATCCACGTCGACACCCTGACTCTGGCCTCGGATCACGCAGGCTCGGCTTCTCGATACGCATGGCATAGAATGCCGCCGCGCCGCCGCTTCCCATGGCCTTTGATCACCGAGACTCCGCATGCCCCAAGATTCCTGGAAACGTGAAAGCCGGACCAAGATCGTCGCCACAGCTGGTCCCGCGTGCGACACGCTCGAGAAGGTCGAAGAGCTGATCCTGGCGGGCGTCGATGTGTTTCGGCTCAACACGGCTCACGGCACCAGCGAGCAGCATCAAGTTCGCATGGATCGCATTCGAACTGCTGAACGTCGCGCGGGCCGAACTGTCGCCGTGCTCGTCGATCTGGCGGGCCCCAAGATGCGACTGGGCGAGATCCTCGGCGGCTCGATCGAGCTGTCGGTCGGGGAGAAGGTGGCCTTCATTCGCGGTCTCGAAACGACCGACCCGCGCGTCTTCACCTGCATCTATGAACCGCTGCTCGATGAACTCAAGGCGGGGAATCGAGTCATGCTGGCCGACGGAACGGTCGCCCTGAAGGTGCTGTCGAACGATGGCCAGCGGGCCGAATGCGAAGTGGTGCAGGGGGGCAGCCTGCGCAGTAAGCAAGGGGTGAATCTTCCGTATGTCGAACTCAAAGCTGCGGCGATGAGCGACACTGACCGCGCCAACGCGGTCTGGGCCGTCGAAGCGGGAGCCGACTATATCAGCTTGAGCTTTGTACGGACCGCCAACGACATTCGAGATCTGAAGGAGCTGATCGCATCGCATCGCCCCGCGAACGCTCCGCATGTGATCGCCAAGATCGAGAAGCCCGAGGCGCTCGAACACCTGGAGGAAATTGTCGCAGCTGCGGACGGAATCATGGTGGCCCGCGGGGATCTGGGTGTCGAAGTCGATATCGCCGAAATCGCGGTCGCCCAGAAGCGGATCGTGTCGGCCTGTCACCGAGCCCGAAAGCCCGTGATCATCGCCACACAGATGCTCGACAGCATGCAGAACTCGCGGCTGCCGACACGGGCCGAAGCGACCGATGTGGCCAACGCGATTCTCGATGGAGCCGATGCCTGTATGCTCTCGGGCGAATCGGCCATCGGAAAGTACCCGGTCGAGACGGTCGTGATGATGCACCGGATTGCGACCGCGACGGAGCCACTGCTGCGTGATCGCAAGACGGCTCGCGATGATGAGAGCCGCCCGACACCGGGTGTGAGCCCAATTACCGACGCCGCCGCTCGAGCAGCGGGGCGTCTGGCGGAGGAACTGGACGCCAAGCTGGTGGTGGTCGGCAGCTCGACCGGTCGGGCCGCACTGAGCCTGTCCAAGAACCGGCGGTTTGTCCCCACGATTGGAGTCAGCGACAGTTTGTCGTCACTCCGGCGCATGTGCCTGTACTGGGGCGTCATTCCGCTGCCTGATGCACCGGCTCATGACGACCGCGCGCTGATCGATTTCATTGTCGAGCGCGGGTTGGCCTCGGGCGACCTGAACAAGGGAGACCGCATTCTGGTCCTGTCCGGAACTGGACTCCCGACAAGCCGCCACAACGTGGTCATGGTCCACGAGGTTTAAGCATTTCAGGACGTGAGAGTCGCCTTTCGCTCCGCGAAAGGCGACACACTCCTCATCAAGCTCCAGCCAGTGACGGCTGAGTGGCCTGCGGCTCCGGCTTCTCGCGATCATTGCGAGTCAATGCGATCACCGCCTCGACCAGCATCGCCCCAGCCAGCACCACCAGCAGCGTCGAGATCCCCAGCAGAATGTAAGTGGTGTTCTGCAGGTTCGGTTCCTTCAGCTGTTTCAGATAGCCCAGAATCATCTTCACCAGAGCCCAGGTACTCATCGTGTACATCAGCAAAGTCGGGATGCCGGTCACGAACAGCACCCACACCTGCCGGCGAGTCCGCCACAGCCACACGGTGACACCCAGCAGCGTCAGCGCGGCCAGCAGCTGATTGCTGGCTCCAAACAAGGTCCAGAAGACTCGCCACAAGGCCGTCGGCTTTCCATTGGTATCATTCATCGACTGCATCACGAAAAAGGCTGGAACTCCGGCGGTCAGCAGCGTGCCCAGCCAGCGGCCCTTCGCGTCCTTCCAGCCGGTCAGTTCCTGAATGATGTACCGACCCAGTCGCGTACAGACATCCAGCGTGTCGTACACGAACGTCGTAAAGGCCATCAGAGCGAACGACACCACTAGCTGCGCGGACAGGTGAATCGGAATCCCGACTCCCCGTGCGGCAGCGGCGAATTTCTCGAGCAGCGATCCGATCCCCTGAGCGTAGATCAGGTTCGGGGTCCCCTTCAGAAGCGGAGCATCCTTGGCGAGAATCATCACGCAGCTGAGCGAAACGATCGCCACCATCGCTTCGAGCAGCATCGCTCCGTAGCCGATCAGCTTGGCATCGGTCTCAACTCGCAGCTGCTTCGAGGTCGTGCCCGATGCAATCAGCGAGTGGAACCCCGAGCAGGCACCACAAGCGATCGTAATGAACAGCACCGGGAACAGGGTTTCTCCCTTTGCCGTCGTCCAGCCCGTGAACGCGGGATACTCAATCGACGGAGAGCCCAGCAACAGCCCGATCGCTCCTGCTCCCAGGGCCACGTACAGAAAGTACCCGCCAAGATGTCCGCGAGGCTGCAGTAACAGCCACATCGGGACGACCGAGGCGATGCAGCAATACCCCAGCAGCAGCACATCCCACGTCTTGTGGGCCAGCTTGTCATCCGGATTGGCGACAAAATGCTTCAAGACGTCCTTCAGGTCAAACGGCAGATACTGCCCCGCCCAGATCGACAGGCCGACCAGCGGCAGGAAGATCAGCGTGGCCTTGTTCACCGACAGCTTCCCGTACCGCATCGCCAGCCCCATGATGATCGGCAGCGCCAGATACATCAGCGACGACGAGGCGATCCCGGCTCCAGAGACCTTGTCCCCGTTCTCCAGTGTCTGCGTCCCAATGAACGACGCCGCTGTGATGTCGGTAAAGGCGACGATTATGTAGACCAGGGCGAGCCACACGAAGCTCAGGAATAGCACAAAGGCCCTGCGGCTCATGTGCTCGCGAACGACTTCGGCGATCGACAAAGCCTTGTGCCGGATCGATGCTACGAGCGCGGTAAAGTCGTGGACGCCTCCGATCAGGATCGACCCGACCAGAATCCAGATCAGAGCTGGCAGCCACCCAAACATCACTCCCGCCAGGATCGGACCGACGATCGGCCCGGCGGCGGCGATGGCCGAAAAGTGCTGGCTGAGCAGTTCGTTGGGAGCCAGCGGCGAGTAATCGACATCATCGCGCAGCTCGACCGCCGGTGTCGTCTTCTGCGGGTCGAGCTTCAGCAACCGCACCAGGAGCGGTCCGTAGGTCCAGTAGGCCACCGACAGCAGACCTGCAGAACCCAGCACGATCAGGAGCATGTTCATCGACGGAATCTCCGCGAGATGTGCGAAAACGAGGGGCTACAGGATAAAGAAGTCGGGAAGAAAAGGGGATGCTGCATTCGGTCAGATATGAGGCAGGGTAGAGTTGTGGAATGCTATACTCACTGAACCGTCCGACCCCGGCAGGGGGGCCCAGAGATTAGCAGGTGGTTGAGCGCGGGCTTGCCTGACGTGCTTCGATTTCATGGAAACCGAGCCGTACACTGATGTGAGATCTGCTCTAGAAAATCACCGGTTCGTCGTCCTCGGGCATGGAACTGGCCAGTTCGCGCAGGCGCTTCTCGGTTCGGACGAAGTCGATGCTCAAGAACGCCGTCGCGATAATCGCTGCCAGGATTTCCAGGTAGTACCCCTTATCGGACCAGGCCAGGGTGCTGAGCAGCACCAGGCCGATGGCGGCGCTGACCCCCACGAAGACCCGCTTCACCTTGACGGTGACTTTCAGACGACGCAGTTCGGAACGCGCGACGTCGGACCGGGCCTGCGAGTTGGCGATCGTGCGGAACGAGTCGAGGTTGGCTCGCAGAGCCTCTTTCTCCGCCCGGTCCAGCTTCCGGGGCGGACGCTGCACCTCGACCGGTGCGGCGACAGGTTCAGGAGCTTTGACAACCGGCTCCACTTTCACGGGGACAACCGGGGCCACCTCAGCGGGGGGAGGCTCCACAGCCTTCTTGGGAGCGGGCGCGGGTGGAACTTCTGACTTACCCTTCCGCGTTCGGGCCAGCAGCTGTTCCATGTAGGCTGCGACAGGGTCCAGGTTCGTCGAGGATGGCTCCTCAGGGACTGGTTCGGATTCGTAGTTCTCCGACTGCTCGACCTCTTCGTAAGCCGCTTCCTCCTCGTAACCTTCTTCGACTTCCTCTTCAACCGGTTGCACGGGAGGAGCGGGCTTGCTGCCACCGAGATTGATGCCAAACATCTCCGACAGCCGCGAACGAATATCTTCGGTCGGTCGAGCGGGAGCTTCCGGTTCCTGGACCGCCTCTTCGGCGATCAGCGAGGCCTCAGGTTCAATCTCGTCCGGGGCGGGAAGCTCTTCCTCGGACTCATACAGATCGTGCCCCTCGTCGTGCATCGACTGCGAAGCTTCATCGACAAAGTCGCTGGTGGGATTCGCCAGTAGCTCCTTCACCCGCTGCTGCTCCTCGAGTTCCGACTCGGCCGAGGCGGGCTTCCGTCCCAGGAGGGCATCCAGACGGCTCGTCATCGAGCTGGGGGCCGGTGCGGGAGCAGGGGGCGGAGGAGCGACATGCTGTCCGGCGGTTTTGCGCAGGATTTCGGCGACTTCCGGGGGAATTCCCTCGTCAGAGTACTGCCCGATCGAGGAGAAACTCGACAGCCCCGCAAGTTCCGGCTCTTCCTCAACCGGCTCTTCCCATTCCGACTCCGCGTCCTCGGCGACGGCTTCGCTCTCCTCATGCGGGGCCGGCTCTGGAGACTCGACGAGGACTTCCTCAGGAATCTCCGCGACAGGAATCTCCTCATAGTCCTCGGGCGCACTGTCCGCGACGGGAGGCTCCTCTTCTTCGATGTTCGATCCAGCCTGCAGCTGGGCCATTTCAAGAGCCACTGCAGACAGTTCCTCACGCTGGGCATCGAGGCCAGCCTGGGCCTCGGCGAGTTCGGCTCGCTCCTGCCGCAGCGCGTCCCACTCTTCACTGAGGTGAACGCGCTCTTCTTCCAGCCGACTCAGACTGACAGTCAGTTCTTCGCGGTCGTGAAGAACCTCCTCAGCGTGTCGAGATGCCTCAGTCTCTTTCGCCAGGATCTGCCGCTCGCGATCCCGCAGGGCCTGACGCTCGGTGATGATCTCCTGGCGTTCCAACAGGAACGTATCCCGCTCCGTCTGGGCCTGCTGGGTCAGTTCATGGAACTGGCTCCGCTCCTGATCAAACTGCTGGCGAATTTTGCGCAGTTCGTCCCGCTCCGCCTTCAGCCCCAGGTGCTCCTCCAACGTCTCTTCTCTCAGGCGAGACAGCGCCTCCCGTTCTTCCACGAGTGATTGCAGCTGTCGAGCGAGTTCATCCGGAGTGGCCTGTCCATCCTCGAAGGTCGCGGGCGAAGTCTCCAGCAAGTGGCGCTGAGTCACGTGCTCCTGGCGGAGCCCTTCCAGTTCCGCCCAACTCGTACTGAGGCGACTCTGCTCCTCAGCCAATCCTTCTTCCCGCTGACGCAGTTGCTCTGCTTGCTGAGCGAGTTGCTCCTCGCGGCTGAGGAGTTCGGCCAGCCGATCTTCGAGCGCCTGGGCCTGCTCAGCCACAGCCTGTTCCCGAGCGACCAGCGTGGGGGCGGCCTGCGGCGTTTCGCGCTGCTGCAGCGACTGCTCGGCCAGTTGCAGACGGGTTTGGGCCGCCTTCAGGGTCGAACGATCGAGCTGCAGCTGAGCATACTGCTGCGACAGGGCCTCCTCGCGAATATCGAGTTCTGATCGCAGGTTGCGAAGCTCCCGCTCGCGGGTCTCCTGGCCCTTCTGAGTGTGCTGCACCAGGCCTTCACGTTCCGCCACTGCGGCCAGACGAGCTTCGACCTGCTGTTCGCGGTCCTGCACGAGCGTGATCTGTTCCGCCTGCTGCTGACGCAGCTCCGCCAGGCGGCTCTCGACCTGCTGGACCTCTTTGTGGAGGGTCGCCAGCCGGGCGGGCAGCGATTGCTCGCGCTGCATCAAGTCGGTAAAGCGAGACTCGATCAGCTCTGCTTCTTCTCGCAGCTGCTCCTGCGAAGCCTTGATCGCAGCCAGAGACTGAGCCAGGACCGCCTCGCGCCGCGTCGCGGACTCCTCGCGATATCGCAGGTCGTCTTCGCGACCGGCGAATGCTTCCTCGCTCAGCAGTCCAATCGGACTGGTGACGGGCGCGGTTCGCACGCTCTGCAGTACGTCTTCCAGCTGGCGAACTCGCGCGACCAGCTCCGCTTCCCGCGAGCTCCAGGCCTGCTCTTGATCAGCGAACCGGGTCGCGATCTGCTCCTCACGTTGCAGCAGTTCCTCACGACCTCGATCCAATTCCGACTGCAGCTCGGCCAACTGAGACTGCCGTTGGGCGAGTTCCTGGCTTTGCTGCTCGATCGCGGCGAGGGATTCCTCCAGCTTCTGGGCGCGGGCGAGCAGCTCTTGCTGTTGGTACTCCAGGTGCTGACGAATCTCCGTGGCGCTGGCATCCACGTCCCGCAGCGACTGCTCGCGTTCCTGAATGGTCTGGTCGCGAGAATTCAGCTCATCGAACTGTCGGATCAGAACCGCCTGCTGTTCCGCGACCGCAGATTCACGTGCCAGCAGTCCCTGTTCGCGGGTGTTCAGCTCCGAGGTGAGAAAGTCCAGCGAACGCGAGCGTTCAGTGAGTTCCAGCTCCAGACGCTCCAGCTCCGCACTTCGCAGATGCTCCGCCGAATCGCTTTTCACCGCCTGCGCGTGCCGATCGACCGCTTCCGACAACGGCAGATCGTCAGCCCAGGTCTCCGAGGCAGGCAGTTCGTCGGCCAGCGCGGTGTCGAGTTGATGGCGGGCCCGGTCCAGCAGCTCTTCGATCTGCGGAGGCTGATACGTGGCCGGTTCAGCAACAGCGGGCGACGAGGGCTCTTCGGAATCTTCCAGCCACTCCGAGACATCGGGCCGACGGGTCCGCAGTTCCACGGGGCCGATGATCAGCTTCTGCCTGAGTTGCAGTACGGACTCGGTCAAAGGGCCATCGTCAATCCAGGTCAGTGGTGACAGCGACTTGACGATGGTTCGATTCGTTCCGACCACAATCAGGCAGTGCTGCGGAGCCACTCCCCCGACGGGGACCACCAGGTCACAGTCGTCGGCAGACCCAATGAGATAGCGTCCCGGTGCCAGCGGAAAGGACCGAATGCTGGAATTCGCCCGGACGGGTTCGAGCACGAGCTTGGGAGGAGCTGTGCGGGCGGTCGGATGGTTCACGGAACCCTCGGCGGATCTGGGGGACGGCATGGAATCACAGGCGCCCGAGAAAATCAGGGTCCGAATCGCCTCCGTGTGTCTCAGACCAGAAGTCACTGTTCACCCGAGCGACCATGCCCGAATGGGATCTGTGGAGCCAACGAGCGCGCATCCGCCCTCTGAAGAAGCCAGCAGCCTTCATCCTCCTTCGACTTGGGGTGCGTATATTCCGCGTCCCAATCGGCGGAAGGCCAGTGGATGTTGCGGATTGAATGTGACTGGACACATCGTGCGGGTTCCTTGGATCGGAACTCGTCTGACGATGCTGCCGAAGAAACGGGTGCCAACGAGTTTTTGCGGTTGGGAGAGCGAGGCGGCGAAGCTCCTGGCGACTCCAAACGAATGTACCCAAAAAGAACACGGGGGACATCATGTCCCCCGCGCACAGGTTCTCCACTGTCGAGGAGACGCTCAATTGGTTCCGGTGACCGAGGCGATCCGATCGATGAAGCCCTTCAGCTGTTTGCTGCGAGCCGGGTGCTGCAGCTTGCGGACCGCTTTGGCTTCGATCTGGCGGACGCGTTCGCGAGTCACTTTGAAGATGCGGCCGACTTCTTCGAGGGTGTAGGTGTACCCATCGCCCAAGCCGTAACGCAGCTTGATGATCTCGCGTTCGCGGTAGGTCAGGGTCTTCAGGACTGCTTCGATGTTCCCCTTGAGCATTTCCGTGGCTGCGGCTCCGACCGGGCTGTCGTTGCGGGTGTCCGCCACAAAGTCGCCGAAGAAGCTGTCGTCCCCTTCGCCGACGGGGCGGTCGAGGCTGACCGGAGTGCGGGAGATTTTCAGGACGCGGCGGGTCTCATCGACGGCGATCCCCGAAGCCTCGGCGAGTTCCTCGACGGTCGGCTCGCGGCCCAGTTCCTGTACCAGCACCTTGCTGACGCGGCGGAGGTGGGACATCGTCTCGATCATATGGACCGGGATGCGAATCGTGCGGGCCTGATCGGCGATGGCGCGGGTGATCGCCTGGCGAATCCACCACGTGGCATAGGTGCTGAACTTGTAGCCGCGGCGATACTCGTACTTATCGACAGCTCGCATCAGACCGGTGTTTCCCTCCTGAATCAGGTCCAGGAAGCTCAGGCCGCGATTCCGATACTTCTTGGCGATCGACACCACCAGCCGCAGGTTTCCGCCCGACAGATCACGGGTGGCCCGCTCGTAGGAGCCGAACCGCGATTCGATCTCGGTGGCTCGCTTCTGAGCCGACTCGGGAGTCTCCAGTGTCTTCTCCATCAGTTCCTTGAGTTCCGCCTGGGCACTGGACTTGGCCTCGGCGGAAATCTTCGGAGCCTTCAGGTGATCCCGCAACTGGACCATCCGCTTGGCGATCTGAGCGAACCGTTCCATCAGTGGATGAACGCGGTGGGTCCGGACCCCCATCTCTTCGATCAGCTTGGAGATCTTGCGGCGGTTCTTGGCCATCCGCTCTTCGGCCTGACGGCGTTCGACGGCGGTCGAGCTGGCTCCGGTGATGATCGCGAAGTCAGCGGCATTGCGGCCCTGAAGGTGACGCAGAGTCTTCAGATTCGGAGCCATCCGGCCCAGGATCTGATCCTTCTCGAGGCCTTCGGTCAGCGAGACCTTGATTGTGCGGTCGAACGGCAGGTCGCCGTCGGCGACCTTCTGCAGCACTTCGACGATCTGCGTGGCGATAAAATCGTTTTCGAGCAGGTGCTGACGGTAGCGGCGGCGGGTGACTTCGATGGTCTTGGCCAGCGAGATTTCTTCTTCGCGGGTCAGCAGCGGGATCTCGCCCATCTGGGTCAAGTACATCCGGACCGGGTCTTCAATCTGCTTCGTCTCGTCCGGCTCGGCGATGGCGCGGACCTTGGTCTTCGACGTGATCTTGGTCGTCTTCTTCTTGGCGGTCTGCTGGCTCACACGGCGGACACGCAGGTCGTCGCGGACCCCGATCCCCAGCTCTTCGAGCAGCATCAGCAGTTCATCCAGCTTCTCCGGGCTGATGGCCTCGTTCGGCAGGTAGGCGTTGATCTGGGTGAACGTCAGGAACCGCTGCTTGCGGGCCAGGTCGATCAGTTCACACAGGGCTTCGTCGTGCTGGTACATGGGGGTTTCCTCCGGGGTTGAACGATGCGGGAGACAGCCGTGGGGGACGGCGGGCTTACGCAGTCGTCCTCTTGGTGGCGCGTCTCTGATGAAACTGGAGTGCCTGACGAAGAAAATCGTCATGCGGAGGCGATCCCTCGCCGAGTTCGGGAGACATAGATGCCTCCCGTTGTTGTTGAGACTGCTCTTCCCGGCGCCACTTGAGGTTCTCGATGGAACGCCGCAGGAAGGGAGGACAAGTCTCTTCGGAATCGTCTCCGGTTTCCCGGAGCTTGACGGCCAGGTCTTTCGACCGGGCCTGATGATCCAGCCAGGTGGCCAGATTCTTCAGTCCTTGATCTTCCATCGCTCCGACAAAGCTCTGGAAGCTCCAGGACTGGAGTTCGGAATGACTTACCATCATCCCGAGTAGAAGTTGCAACTGCGGATGCCGGAAATCGAGGTCGTCGAGCAGTTCTCGCACGAATCGCACCAGCCCCGGAGAGGCTGCCAGGATCTCAAGCAACTCGCATTCCATGCGGTCATGGATTGTGAGCTGGCCGCGATAAAGGCGTTGTGTCTCGTCCGGCAGCAGCTGAGCGGCAGATTCTTCCGCAACGCGACGCGGGGCCCGCATCTCGACCTGACCGCGAATCTCCGCCAGCCGGGATCGGACCTGCTCTTCACGCAGACCGAGCTTCTCGGCGATCGCGACCATCAGCAGGCTCTCACGCACGGTCTGCGAGGTCTTGGGGGCTGCGGCGACCACTTCCAACATCTCTTCGAGGATGCGCTGCCGACCATCGAGGGTCTTGATCGGGTACTTGGCCTGCAGGCACTTGAGCTTGAAGTCGAGAGCTTCGGGAGCCGTCTCGATCAGCTGCCGCAGGGCATCGGTGCCTTCGGAGGCCAAGAACTCGTCCGGGTCATGACCACCGGGCAGAGTCAGAATGCGGAGGTCGACGTCTTGAGCAATGAACCGCTCGAGGACTCGTTCAGCGGCGGCCAGACCGGCTTCGTCACCGTCGTAGACCAGCACGACCTTCTTGGCGAATCGCTTGAGCGTCGTCACGTGCTGGTCAGTCAGTGCGGTTCCCAAGGTCGCGACGGCGTTCTTGACTCCGTACTGATGACAGGCGATGACGTCGGTGTAACCTTCGCAGATCAGCACGGTCTCGGTTTTGCGGATCTCGTCGCGAGCGGCGTCGAGGGCGAAGACCAGCTTGCTCTTCTGGAAGACCGGGCTTTCTGGGCTGTTCCAATACTTGGCCGGATGAGGATTGCCCGGCAGGATACGACCGCCGAATCCTACGGCTTGAGCACGCTCATTGCGGATCGGGAACAGCACGCGATCGACAAAGTGGTCGTGGTAGCCGCCGCTGTCGCGCTCGCCGATCAGGCGGGCGGCCAGCAGTTGTTCGGGGTGGAACTTGCCGCGGGCCTGCCCCTGCAGCCAGTTCCAGTCGTTGGGGTGATAGCCGATGCGAAACTGCTTGATCATCTCGTCCGACATTCCGCGGCTGGCGATATAGTCGCGAGCGGGCTTTGCGGAAGCGTCCTGCAGGAACGTCTTGTGAAACAGCTCTTGAGCCCACAGCAGGGCTTCGTAGATCTGTGAGCGGCTGCCGTCGTCCGACTTGCGGAAACCCCGCTCGGGCAGCTTGATCCCGGCTCGCTTGGCGAGGATTTCCAGGGCTTCCGGGAAGCTGACCTTCTCGCGTTCCTGAACGAACGAGAAGCAGTCTCCCCCCGCGTTGCAGACCCAGCAGCGATAGCTCTGCCGGTCGGCGTAGACCCGCATGGAGGGGTTGTGATCATCGTGGAAGCAGCAGAGGCCGACATGCTCGCGACCACCACGCTGCGGAGTGAGAGCGACTGCCTCTCCGATCAGAGCGACAATGTCCGTTTGGGAACGGACCTGTTCTTTGATGTCGCTCGAAAAGTCCACAGAGATCCTTCCACGTTGCAGTTGAAGTCAGTCGGGATACTCTGCGGCACCGGTTCATCCCGCATCCGTGGGAGAACCGGACTTGCCGGTAGAAGTATCTCAACTGTGCAACATGGACCGGACAAGTGAACACACGTCTCGGTCAAGCCCGCTGTTCTGCCCGTCCTGTTGCGTTAAGAGTCTACACCCACCCTTCACACGGGTCAAACAGCGTCTGTCCAAGGAGGTCGAAGTCGTTGCCGACGTAACTGCATGATCGCCATGAACTTGAAGTCGAGATCAACCGCCAGACTCTCCGGCACCCGACGATTCCCCGCAGCCCGCAAGGTCAACGACTTGAGACAATTCCCGGGCAATCCGGCCGGGTTGTAAGATTTTCCTGGACAGTTGGGATTCAAGACGGATCGGATGTCCTCAAAAAGGAGCTTCCCCCGAAAGCGCGTTGCGACGGCGATGTCGTGCCGATGAAGTGGGGGAGCCGTCAGCGCCCGATTCAAAACTGTGTGTTGCCGCGCTACTTCGGCCACCCCGCCATTGACTCTGGTTCATCGCCCTTTCTAGAGTTCGATGGCTCGCCCAGCACTCCCTCCTTGCCACAGAATTACACCCATGCAGCGTCGCCGCCGTTCAAACCTCCAGAATTTTTCTGCCCTGGAGTCGCGCCGACTTCTCTCTTCAACGACGCCGCAGATGTATATCGCGGGATCTGGACAGTTGGTCGTGATCGGTACGGATGGCAACGATACCTGCACGATCTCGGAGACCACGGTCTCCGGGATTCCGCAGATCAAGGTCACGATGAATCGCAAATCGGTGAACTTCGCCAGACATCTGGTGACAGCCGATTCGGTCTATTTCCTGGGGGGGGAAGGGAAATGACTTTTTGCAGATGGCAGCGAATGTCTGGGTCTATGCCGCCGGCCAAGACGGGAATGACACCCTCTACGGCAGCGATCAAGCGGACGTCCTGATTGGGAGTCATGGAAACGACCTGCTCAAAGGGTTCGGGGGCGCGGACCAGCTTTACGGGGACACCACGACGACCGGCTCTGCGGACGGTGCCATCTCTCCGGAACAAGGGAAAGACATTCTCTACGGGGGAGCCGGAAATGACACGGTTTCTGGCGGGGCACTGGCGGACATGCTCTACGGTGAAGCGGACAGCGACACGCTCTACGGCGGTTCCGATGACGATCATCTGGATGGCGGCCTGGGAGCCGACTACTTGTGGGGCGGATGGGCCAACGATCGGCTGTTCGGAGGAGCCGATGTCGACGAACTGTTCGGTGAGGAAGGGCACGATGCCCTCTACGGAGGGGCCGCCTTCGACTGGCTGTATGGGAACGATGGCGACGATTTTCTCGATGGCCAGGCCGACGATGCGTACTACTCGGGTGGCAAAGGGCTGGACACAGCTGCCAATCAGCCCGTGATCGGTGGAGTCGGGCCCGGCGACATTTTCCAACAGGGTTCGCAGTCCTGCTGGTTCCTGGCGGGGCTGGGGGCGATGACCAACCTCGGAGCCACCAACAATGGAGCAGACATCAGCTCCTACATGACCTACAAGGGCGAAGGCGTTTTCAACGTCAGAATCTACAACTTCAAGAAGAAGGTCTGGACCACTCAGGCCGTGAACTTTGAGGGGGGCCGGTCGACGCACAATGGGGACGCACAGGTCATCAGTCGAGGCGATACCAACGCCAGCAACGATGCCTGCGAAGGTGAGTTCTGGGCGACTGTGATCCACCGCGGGATGGTCAAGTATTACAAGGCCGACTACACGACGGCCACCGGCGTCGCGAATGCCAATTTCGGATTTGGAGCCGGCCGCGGTGGCAATGCCAAGAATGGACTCCTCTTGCTCGGGAACACCACAGCCACCGAAGAGGCCCAGTCCACCCAGAATCCGTTCAATCTGGCCTTCCTGGCGCGGATGCGAACTCTGCTGAACCGGACGAATCCGATTCAGCCCATGATCGTGGGCACACGACCCTCGCCACCAAGTACGAAGCTGGTGTCAGCCCATTCGTATCAGATCGTTTCGATTGACGCGTCGGGAAATGTCGTGCTGAGAAATCCCTGGGGTGTCGATGGCGGTACTGGCGGAGACGGGGTCAACGATGGTCAAGTGACGGTGACAGCCGCCGAGTTCGCAGCGAACTTCAATCAGGTGGCCTACACCTCATCGCCCGTCGCGTGAAGCGGCGGCGAGCCGCTCTGCGAGATTTATCGCATTGCGATCACCCGGCGGGTGTCGGGGGCAGGAGGCTTTGCGGATGGCCCCGCAGGCGCACGCGGAGTGCCAGTTAAAGTGTCCCGAGATTCGGAAGCTCAGATTCGGCTCAAATCGCCAGAGATCTGCCAACCGGATCGCCGGACGCGCGGGGCCATTCGCTGCGCTACTGACCCCGCCACCCCGGTGAACATCATGTGGGGGGCGACTGCCTGACTTACGGACTCCACGCGCCCGTGATCTCGGCCATCCGCAGCAGCAGTGACTTGTTGTCGACGAACGGTTCGTTCCCAGTATTGGCCCACTCGATCGTCCCTTCGGGAGAGATCAGAAATGTCCCATGGACCAGCTTCTCGGGCGTCGTCTCACCAGCCGCCACGTAGGTTCCATAAGCAGCTGCGGCTTTGTTGTCGGGATCGGACAGGACCGGAAAGGTGAAGGGGCCGTACTCTTTATACTTCTCGACCGTGTGATCGGGAGTATCGGGCGATATGGCCACGATCGGCACTCCCAGCTCTTCAAACTGCTTCAGGTCCTTCTGGAGCCCGAAGAGCTGCGCGACGCAGTGGCTGCAGCCGTATCCGTAATAGAACACGACAATGGCCGGCCCGCCACCGCGAATGCCGGAGAGGGTTTGCGGTTTGCCATCGACATCCAGGAGTTCGAAATCCGGGGCGGGCTTTCCGATCAGCGGGTCGGGCTGTGTCGCGACGGGCTGGAAGCTCTTGTCCGCCAGGATCAGGGCCAGATCCTCGGAGAGACGCCTGGCTCCCACTTTGGCCAGGTAGGCATTCGCATCGTTCTTGATGTGCCCGGTTGTCAGCAGGCCATATTTCATGCAGACCTGGCGGCACTCTTCGAGCAGCCCCATCTTGTCCGCGAATGGGACCTCCTTGGGCTGCGAAATGACGTACGCGTGGTAGCAAACCAGCACGGCATACAGCCCGCCGATCGTGAACAGAAACCCCAGGAACAGCCGCTGACCGAGTTTGGACTGAATCGGAGACTGGTCGAGGGAGTCTGTCGTGGGGGTATTCATGGGTACGCGTCTTTCTGGCAGTTCGGCTGCGGAATCGTACAACGACGGGGAGGCCGGGGGCCACGCTTCGCTCCTGACCCCGCCACCCCGCCGACTCGGACACTGGGCTACTCCGCGACGGGTGGGACCGATGGAATTGGGATCTGGGGCACAGCAATCGTCATCGTGGCTGAGTAGTGGAGCTTGTCATACCCCTCCCCATTCGCATCGACGGCGTGATGGGCCACGACCAGGATCAGATTGCCTTCCTTGGGGGTGTAGGACACCTTGCCTTCGGCATCGGTCATTCGCTCGAACGACTTATCGAACCCTTCATCCAGTTCGGCACCGCGCGGAATGAACGACACCCGCGCATCCTTCAGAGGCTTCCCCTCGAAGACGAGTCGGACCTCCAGCGGACGACCAGGAGCCATGATTGTCACCGGATCGACGAGCGGAACCAGTTCCAGTGTCGTTCCATAGACTTTGTCGAAACCCTCCGTCACTGCCGGGATCGCGTCCAGCTTCTTCGCAGCTACAAAGAACGCCTTGCTCGACTTCACCGCCCGAGTCGTGCCATGCAGCGTGTCGAGGGTGTGGACAACCGTGTGCAGGCCCTCTTTGTGAGTGATGTACGCTCCGGACCAATAGCCCTCTTTGGGGCCGAACCCGAGGTCTTCCAGACTGGGCTTCAGGTCAAACGACGTTCCCCCGGGAGGTACAACCATGATCTCGCACGGAGCCAGCGTGATCTTGCTGGCCAGCTTGAAATCCCGGTGCTCGTTGCCATGGTTTCCCAGCTTCAAGTCGACATGGACGAGATCGCCCTGCCGAACAACCGAAGTATTGGTCTCGACCCAGGTATCATGGGCAGACACGGTGCTTGCTGAGAAGATCGCGGCCCACACGGTGGCCATGATGGAGATACGCATGAAGGGGCTCCGAATGTGAGTTCGAGTGAGTGGCAGTCTTGGGCGACGGTTGGTTAGCGAGGAGGGAGTTCTGCGGGGGGCAGAATCGATTCGACAATCTGGAGCGTCTCCTGTTCGTCAGTCTCCCGCAGGCGGGCCAGGAGCTGGGAACGCACAACGCCCAGAAGCTCGATCGGTAAGCTGCGAAAGGCGGGCGAATCGATCAAATAGCTGCAGCGGTACTTGAACAGCCGCGACTGGAGATCGAGCTCTCGCAGAGTTCGCCCCGCCGGATCGTGAGAGCTCCTGCGAGTAAAATCCGCGGCGAAGCTGCTCGTACCGCTGATCGGTGCCGACAGCTGCAGGTCCTTCGTGAACAGCAGTGCGTCGACGAGCGGCTTGGCGGCCTTCTCGATGGCCGCTGTGGCATCCACTCGGGCCGAGTCCCCGGCTCCTGCGCCGCCTGACAGGGCCTGATCGCGGACATACAGGGCATGGCGGGTCTCAAAGCCGGCCTTCGTGATCAGGTTCATCACCTCGGTCTGATGCTCCAGAACCATCAAGGCCACGAGGTCACTGTGCGGCGACAGATAGGCTGAGAGATCGAATCGCCCGCTCAAGTCGGTGACATTCTGCCCGGCGCTGTTGTCGATCACCTTGGGTTTGCGGGCCTCGGTCAACGTCATGTTGCCGAGATGCTTCTGATCCCCATGAGTCCCCGTGACATACCACCCGCCCCAGCGCTGCTCCAGCGGGCTGACCGTTGTCGAGAGAAAGCTCCCGGCCGCCACGACCGGTTCCCCTTTCTGGTCCGGAAAAACCGAACGTACCATCACTCCGGGAACACTCTTCGTTCTTCCCGAACCGTGGCAGTTCAGGCAGCTGTTGGCCTCCTGCCGAAAGATCGGTGTTGGCGTTTCCGACTGCTGCAAGGTGTAGAACGCCATCCCGATCTTGGGGTCTGTGACGGCAATCTCGATCAGCCCCTCCTGCACGAAGCCCAGATAGACGCTCTCGTTGAAGTAGATGGCACGGGGCGTCTGTGGCGAAATGTAGTTGTCCTGGAGGCTCGTCTTGCCAAAGACCAGCACCTGCGATGAAATCGGCAGATCGAACTGCTCCAGCAGTGAGCGCAGGTAGCCCGTCCGGGGCTCGAACTTCAGCTGCGCCTCGCCAGCGGTGATCCGCTTCTGGAGCTTCGAAACGATGTTGTCAGGCGGAGTCTGGCTGTAGTGGATCGGGGCCTCTTCGTAGTTCACGCCGCCTCGAACAGTAGGGGACCACAGGCCGACGGCCAGTATCGCGACTATCAGATATCGAGAGATCATCGCAGAGTCTCTTCAGGCCCAGGAAGCAAACGCCCCTCCTGGTCGCCAGGAGGGGCGAACAGGAGAAAGCTACTTGGCCACCGTTTTGGCATGACCAGCGCGGACGCAGTAGACAACCTCGCCCGAGCGGATCACCAGTGAGCCGTTGACGATCGCCACTCCGTACTGCACCGGGTCCGCAAAGCGGTTCTCGCCCGCGGCGCGATTGGCTTCGCGTTCGGCATCGGACATGGCGGGGCGTCCTCCGGCTCCGCGTCCGGCAGAATCACCGCTGGGAGCTGCAGGAGCTTCTGCAGGCCGGGCGGCAGGGGCCGTAGCAGCATCGGCTGGCGTTTCAGCAGGCTGTGCCGCTGCGGGCTTGGCAGCCTCGCCGCCGCCACCCGCTGCAGGTGGATGATCTCCATGACCTCCGCTGGCTCCGCCCCGGCGAGAGCGTTCTCGGTTCAGAGTGTCGTTGCCAACCTTGTCCGGATCCCACAGCTGATTTTCGGCCAGCACCTTGAACTCGGGTCCGGTCGCGATCACGGTCGTCTTGCCGTCCTTACCGAAGATGTAGATGCGGTCTCCCAAGCCCACGGGAGTGGCCCAGCAGACGCCATTGGTGCGGTTGGTGTAGCACTTCTCTCCGGTCTTCTGATCGAAGCAGTAGACCACGCCCACGCGGTTGACCCAGTAAGCGTAACCGGCGTGAACCATCGGCGAGTTGAACGAGGGCATCGCCTCGTCGGTCTTCCACAGCACTTTCGGCGAGTACTTCCCATCGACCAGCTCCACCTTCATCAGGAAGTTCGTGTTCTTGGCTTCCTCTTCCTTTTCGTTGTGCATTCCGGGAGAAGCCCCCACGGTGAACAGTCCGTCGCCAAAGGCCAGGGCGGCTCCCGAGCGGTTCCCACCCACATTCTGCTCATAGGTCCACAACTGCTCGCCAGTCTGAGGGTCATACCCGTCGACGCTGCCCGCCGAGCTGCACACGATCTGGTTCTTGCCTGCAATGCTGACGACCGAGGGGGAGGCGTAGCTGGCCCGACTGGTGCGGTCGGACTTCCAGCAGTTCTCTCCGTTTTGCGGATTGACCCCCAGAATGTACGACGGACCTTCGTGATCGACCAGCAGCGTCAGCACCCCGTCGACCAGAATTGGCGACGAAGCCAGGCCGATGTTCGACTCAATCGGGCCGTACTCTTCGATCAGATCTCGCTGCCACGCGATGTCGCCCGCATGGTTGCAGGCGACAAGCACGCCGGTCTCAAAGAAGGCATAGACGCGATCTCCATCCACGACCGGCGTCGGAGCGGAACGGCTCTGAAAGTAGTTGCTGCGAATCGTCTGCGGTGAGTCAAACGTCTTCCGCCACAGCTCGTGACCATCGACGAGCGACAATGCCACCAGATGGCACTTGTCCTTCATAGAACCTTCGATTGAGGTGACAAAGACTTTGTCTCCCCAGATCACCGGGCTGGACTGGCCTTTGCCGGGCAGCTTGGCTGTCCAGGCAATGTTCTCTGACGGGGACCAGGACAGCGGGATCGACTCCGACACAATGGGCGTGGCCCCCTGACCGAGAAACGAGGGCCAGGTATCGACAGGGCCCACCATGCAGGCGGCCATGACGACCAGTGAGGAGAAATTCATGACACAGAACTCCGAGAAGAATGTGGAGGGAGAAGGGGTGAAGAGGGGACCGGCAAGCGAGCGCCCCAGGGCTTGATGCGTGGCAACCTGGATGCCGCGCTAGAACTCGCCGATGACTTCACCGCCCTGACGGGTTCCCAGGCCGCGCCACAGCAGAGTGTCGATGTTCTCGCTGACGAATCTCACGGAACCATCGCCGAGCAGAACGTGAGCTCCGCCGACGTGCATGCTGCGAGCAGCGAACCAGCCGATCCCGTTCCGGTGAATGTCCGGATGTCGGGAATTCGGGCTGGCGTAGGTATTCATTGTGTTGTTGTGGCCATGTGACCAGATCCAAGCCTGGCCGCGACGACCGTCCCAGCGGGGTGTTCCATTCGCAGCTGCGGCAGCCACCGCCAAGTCGGGATTGTGACCCGGAGCGCCCGTGAAACCGGCCCCGGCGGCACCCAACCCGCCTCCGGCATATCGCGCCATCTGGCGGCGGTGGTCATCGGGTGTGGCATTCGTGCTGTCGACTCCGTTGCCGAGCAAAGACTCCGCCATCACCACAGTGTTCGATGAGCCGTCGGTGATATCTCGAAACCGAGTCCCCGAAGCCCACCAGAACATCCCGTCCGTGGCGGCGCGAAAATCGTAGTTTGTCCCGGTTCCCGAGCCGGTACAGATGCGGTAACAGGTTCCCGCAAACGCCTGGCCGGGCAGCGGAATGTTGGAACCCCCGACAAACACCGGGCTGGCCGAATCACTCGGGCAGAGGAACATCGGGATGATCTGTTTGGCGACATCCGTGTGTACGGGATTCAGAGTCTGACTGCCTCCCGAGCCGAGCATGAGCGGCGTATTGAAGTCGATGATGTTTCGCAGGCTGGCCTGATCCATATAGGGCAGCAGCTGTGCAAACACCGAGAAGCCGTAGTTGCTGTCTTTGGCCATGCCCGGAAACATCATCAGGCTGCTCTCGTAGTTATGCAGAGCCAACCCGAGTTGCTTGAGGTTGTTCTTGCACTGCGCCCGCCGCGCCGCTTCGCGGGCCTGCTGCACTGCGGGGAGCAAGAGCGCGATCAGCACCGCGATGATGGCGATGACGACCAGGAGTTCAATCAGAGTAAAACCGCGGGTGCGGCGGGATCGATTGTGGGACATGATTTCCTGTTCCAGAAGATGAGATGCTTCGTTAGGACCGATCAAGAAACAACTGCCACACTGTCGCCTTTCGATTCGCGACAGAGCGCTCTTTCGCGGAGCGAAAGGCGACAATCACGAAGACCGCACCTCGTCGAGGCTGGGTGGCATGCTCGCAGTTCACTGCCGGGGAGACTTTGTGGAGAGAATCCCCGCCAGCTGTGCGAGCGCACCACCGAACCTCGATCACGGATGCAAGGTTCCTGAGGGCACGCTCATGTCGGAACGACGATCGTCTTGTGGAGAACGAGTCTTCCAGATGACATGAGCGTGCTGGCTCGGACACCATCCGAGGTGCAATTGGGGCCAGCTGCGTTCCCAACGAACGCGGTGTGGCAAGCACAGTGCGACGAACACCGTGCGTTCAACACAGTGCGGCAATACAGCGCAATCAAACTCTGACGATCTTGGGCGGCGGAGTCGGCGGCTCACGCCCTGCAGGGATTAAACAACCGACATCAAAGGCCACGAACGAGTCGCGGGCGGGCTCAGGAGCGTTCACGCACACACGCGGCACCGGAGGCAGGCAGACCGGCAACCCCACCAGAGAGCTGTCGATTCCGGAGCACTGCTGTGCTTGGAGTGTGATCTCCCAGCGCCGGCGAACTGGCGGCTCGCGGCTCGCAGTGTCCGCGTTTCCCAGCCCTCGCTGGCAGCAGGTCGTTACCGATACGTGCTCGCCGGTTTCCTGTCGGGCCGCTTGGACGACATAGTCCGGCAGACTGACTCGGTGACTATTGGCCCACGCCACCTTCTGAGCATTCGTGAAGCAGCAGCACTTCTTCCAGCACTGCGTCGCCGTCTTACAGCCGCAGGGGCGATTCTGGCAGGGGAACGGGACCGAGCTGTCTTTTCCGGTGCTGGCTCCTGACACCTGCAGAGAGATTGGGAACAGCGTCCAGACCGCCACGACCAGCAGCAGAACCGCTGTGAGTCGTCGGGCTGTGGCCCATCGATAAAGAGGCTGTCCAAACGACATCAGCATGACTGCATCCCAGCCGGGACACACTCTCTCAATTCACTCGTTCTCCACGCAGGGCATTGTTTCCTGTCGCCTGACAAGAGTCAACGAAGAGGCGGGGAAATTCTTGAGTTCAGGACTGAGGATGACGATTGAACTGTGCTACTTGTCAGCCCAGAAGTCGAAGACCACGACCTTCTCGCGTCGTCCCTTGACGACCTTGACATACTCGTCATGGGCCGGGTGCTTCAGGTACGCCTCGCGTCCTGCCTCATCGCGAAAGGTCACGATGAAAACATGCGTGAACCCTTCGGATTTCATCTCCTGGCTCACGTTGGTGCCGTGCTCGTAGCCGATAATCGTGTCGATCTGCTTGGGGAGCTTTCCAAATGCATCAACGACTTCCTGGACCTGCGCGGGAGTCTGGTCGTCCTTGAACTTGTACATCACGATATGCCGCAGCACCTTGGTAGGCTCCGCAGCTTCGACGGAGGAGGCGGTCATGATCAGAGCCATTGTGAGCAGCAGGTAACGCATCGGTTGAGTTCCAGTGAGTTGCGGGGATTCAACCATGCTAACGAACCGATCTCGCGCGACAAGCGGCAGCTTGGTCGGGAGCAAGGTGATCTCAATGTCGCGGCTCAGCTGGAGCCTCGCCCTCCCAATTGCACAAACTTTCCAGATGGACCGACTGGCCAGCCGTGATTGGCAGCCAGCAGCCCTTGAGACTTACTCGGCTCAGTCCTAGAGTGTCGTGAGAACTGGTCCAGTTCTCTCAGACCCCTTCGAAAGGTCTCGCATGCCGCTCGCCGTGGTGACTGACTACACGTTTCCGACTCTCGAAATTGAAGAGGCGATTCTGGCCCCGCTGGCGGATTTCCGGGGTGGGCAGAGCAAAGAAGTGTCCGTCCTGATCCCGCTGGTCCGCGAGGCCGATGTGGTGATCACTCAGTTTGCCCCCGTGAACGCCGAAGTGATTGACGCGATGCAGAAGGCTCGCGTGATCATCCGCTACGGGATCGGCGTCGACAACGTGAACCTCGATGCCGCGAAGGCCAAGGGGATCCCGGTCTGCAACGTTCCGGACTACTGCATTGATGAGGTCGCCGATCACACGCTGGCCTTTATGCTGGCCACGACGCGGCAGGTGGTCAGCAACGCCAATCTGATCCGTGACGGCAAGTGGGGGTTGGCCACAGGGCTCGACGGCATGCGGACACTGCGAGATCAGACGATCGGGATCGTCGGGTTCGGTCGGATTGGCCGCGAAGTGGTTTCGCGGCTCGCTCCCTTCAAAGGGCGACGGCTGGTGTTCGATGCATTCGTTCCGCCCGAGGCGATTCGCTCTGCGGGCTGTGAGCCCGCTTCGCTGGAGGACCTGCTTTCTCAGTCAGACATCGTCTCGCTGCACTGTCCGTCGACAGCTCAGACCCGCAAGCTGCTGAACTCCGACTCAATTGCCCGTATGAAACGCGGAGCGATCGTCGTCAACCTGGCCCGGGGAGACCTGATCGACACAGCGGCGCTCGTTGCGGGTCTGCAGTCAGGTCAGCTCTCGGCAGCTGCGATCGATGTCTGCGATCCGGAGCCGATTCCCGCTGACA
The DNA here is from genome assembly GCA_044337025.1 of Planctomycetaceae bacterium. Taxonomy (GTDB): domain Bacteria; phylum Planctomycetota; class Planctomycetia; order Planctomycetales; family Planctomycetaceae; genus TH-plancto1. The sequence goes on along the minus strand of JBIIOI010000024.1, from coordinate 55,802 downwards.
GCCTGCTGCGTTCGCTGCCGAATGTGATTGCCGCCTCGCACATCGCGTCGGCCAGTCCCAAGGCGGTCCGGACGCTGCGTGAAACGGTCGCCCGGATCGGAGCGATGGCTCTGCGCGGCGAGCCGCTGCCCAACATCGTCAACGGGGTGAAGTGAGATGGCTGTCGCGCTGGTCACTGGCGGCTGCGGCTTTATCGGGACCTGGGTGCTGCGGGAGCTGATCGAGCACAGCATCCTGCCGGTGGTCGTCGACAATCAGTCGATGCCAGTCCGCTGGCATCGCATCCTGAAGGACGATGCCCTGCGGGTGATCCATGCCGAGGCCCGCCTCACCGATCCCGAGAGCCTGCTGCAGCTGATCGGGCGCTACAAAATCACGCATGTGATCCATCTGGCCGCAATGCTGACCCCCGCCTGCCAGCAGGACCCGTGGCAAGGCTTTCAGGTCAACGTCGCGGGCAGCACAGCTGTCTTCGAAGCCGTCCGGCGCTCGCGGCAGATTCAGGGGCTGTCGTACGCCAGTTCGTATGCTGTCTACGGCCCGGAGACTGGTGAGGATGCGGCTCTCTCCAACCGCCCGCCGACGTTTTACGGAGCCTACAAGCAGGCCGTCGATCTGATCGCTGAGCAGTACGCCCGGCACTTTGGAGTCTCCTCCGTCGCAGTCCGGCCGCATGTGGTCTACGGACCCGAGCGTACGCTGGGGCTGACGGCGGGGCCATCTCTCGCGTGCCGAGCGGCGGCCAGGAAGGAGTCTTACACCATCGGTTACACCGGGACGGTCGGCTATGACTATGTCGAGGACGTGGCTCGCGCATTCGTGCGAGCCGCAATCCAAGCTCCGGCTGGCTCCCAAGTTGTCGATCTCCCCGGAGAACAACTCACGACCGATCAGTTCCTGCGCGTGATCGAAGCGGTCGAGCCGTCCTGTCGCGGGCGAATCAAGGTCGATGGCCCCGCGATCCCCGCCAATGTCCCGCCGCATCCTCGGCTCATCACCGAGCTGTTCCCCGACTGGCAGCCGACGACGGTGATCGATGGTGTCGTGAAGACGATTGAGTTTTATCGGTCATCGTTTCAACGGGCCGCAGACGACACGCGGTGACCGCTCGATCAGCTGTCTGATGCGGGGCGCTGAACTGGCGGAATGTAGCGGTTCATCTGCGCGGCATAGTCCTCGCGCACCGGGCTGAAGACGTCCAGCACTGTGGCCGGGCCGTCGATTGCGACAGCCCGGTGTTTCACGTTCGGCGGAATCAGGAACAGCGAACCAGCTTCGACGATCCGCGTTTCGTCCCCGATCGTCAGCTGGACCTTTCCCTTGAGCAGCACGCCGCCTTGCTCGTGGGGGTGGCTATGCAGAGGGACCTCCGCTCCGTCGTCCATTTCGAGATACGACAGCATCAGGTGCTCACCATAGGGAGTCCGCATCCGGCATCCGGGGACGGGCTCGATCGGAGTCAGGGAATCGAGATCAATGAACGGCATGGCTGAGTTCCCGAACTGTTTAAGGACTTGTCACTTCCCGAAGCGGGGGCGGCGTTTCTCGCGAAAGGCAGCGATCCCTTCCTGAGCATCGGGCAACTCCAGGCAGCGAATATAGCCAGCTGTATCGGCCAGATAAGTCTGCTTGGGCCCGATTCCTTCATCGGCATGGATCAGACGCTTGGTCTCGCGCAAGGCCTCGGCGGGCATTGCCAGAAGCTGTGCCGTCAGGGCGTCGGTCGCCGCAGCCAGTCGATTCGAGGGAACGACCTCGTGCAGCAGACCATAGGCGTGGGCCTCGGTGGCGCTGAGCGTTCTCCCGGTCAGGCACAAATCGAGAGCCCGAGCCTTTCCCACGAGGGCGGTGAGTTGGGCCAGCCCATAGCCCGGCGGCCAGCCGAGCTTGATCTCGGGCATCCCGAAGGTGGCTGCGTGAGTCGCGATGCGAAAGTCGCACGAGTAAGCCGCCACACACCCGCCGCCCATAGCTGGGCCGTGGATGGCAGCGATGAACACCTGCGGCAGCCGCTCCCAGGCCAGATAGAGCCGGGCCTGTCGCCAGCTCAATTCTCGGGCGACATCGATGGGGAGCGTACCGACTTCGGGAACATCATCTCCCGCGCAGAATGCCGTTCCGGCTCCTGCAACGATGACGATGCGAAACTCCGGATGCCCCGCCAGCCAGGCATTGAGCTGTTCCCAGTCCGCTGTCATCTGCGCGTTGACCGCATTGAGCTTGGCCGGGCGGTTGAGCGTGACGCGGCAGACGGCTCCCTGAGTTGAAACCTCAATCGTCGTCAGGCTGGGAAGTGTTCCAGAATTGACGGTCTGTGGAGTCGGCACGATGGCAGCCTCGGGAAGTTTGCGGGCCTTTTCCTGAAGACGGGCAGTGAACTTCTCGATACCGATGATCGCTCGCCGATGGGTCCCTCGTCCAATCTGATCCAGTCCATCGCGGGCTGTGATCTCAAAGTCGATCAGTTTGCCATTGACGGCTGTGACTCGGGCTTCTGCGGTCACATCGGCTCCGAGCGGAGTGGCTGCCAGATGCTCCACGTTGACGGTCACACCGACCGATTCTTCATGGTCTTCCAGAAACGGAGCGAGCACCTCGCGGGCTGCGTACTCCATCAGATTGATCATCGAGGGAGTCGCGAACACGACCGCCCCGCTGCGACGGTCCGCCGCAAGGTGAATCGTCGTCTCGGGGCTCACCCGCCGGACCAACTGAGCCGCCATCCCAGGAACCAAACCGCTGCGCATGAGACCTCACAAGCTGTGGGAACGATCAGGGCATGGTGGCAGAGTCAGCGGTTCTCGGGAACAGCAGTCTGGCACCCCCGTCTCTGCTGGGATTAGTGGTTATCAGTGAACGCTGGTGTTCCCCAATCTTCTACCTGCTCGTCATTTCTGACGTGGATACCCCGGCAGGTACTTCGCGCTCGGGTCAGTCGGCGGCTTGTCGAGGGCCAGGTAGCTGAACAGGTCGGCGAGCTCTTGCGGCGTGATCTGCTTTTCGAGCTGTTCCGGCATCATCGAGACCTCGCTGACCTTGTAGACCTCGATCTGGTCGCGGGGGACCGTCTCCAGCTTGCCGCCCTGGACCTTCAGGACCACGCGCTGGTCGTTGTCTTCGACAGCCAGCCCGGTCAGGACGCGGCCATCGGTCGTCTGCAGGACGCGGGCCTGGTAGCTGCCGCCGATGACCAGGCTCGGGTCGAGGACGTTGGTCAGCAGCTGGTCCCAGTTGTTGCGCCCGCTGCCGGTCAGGTCGGGACCGACTTCGGCTCCTTCGCCGTACAGCTTGTGGCACTGGGCACAGACCTTCTTGAAAACCACGATGCCGCGCTCTGGGTCGCCGGGAGTTCCATGCAGGAAGTCGCGGGTCTTGTTCAGGACTTGCTCGCGGTCGGGATTGCGTCCCTCGCGGATCGTGCCGTAGAGCGCCTTGAACTGCTTCGCGAACGCCTCGTCCTTGAAGCTCGCCATGCGGCGCAGCTGGTTCAGGTTCGGGGCGTCCTTGGAGATCGTCTTGGCCTCGATGGCAGACAGCAGCGGAGCCGACCATTCAGCCCGGGTGGTGAGCAGTTCGAGAGCTCGCGGCTGGAGCCCCGGCTCGAACTTGGCGTACCGGGCCAGGATCGCATCCGCAATCTTTGGCGAGTTCATCCGTCCGAGCAGGAACAGCACCTGCTCCTGCGTTCCGACCGAGGTCGTATCGAGCAGGTTCTCGGCAATCGAAAGAGCCGACGGAGCCGCCCCGCCGATCAGGGCCTTCAGGCAGCCGATTTTGTGCGGCTCGTCCTTCGTCTCGGCCAGCATCTTCGCGACAGCTGCGATGGCCGTAGCATCGCCCCAGCTGCACTGGACCTGAGTTGCGGGGACGTAGAGCGGATGCGATTCGCCGGCTTTGCTCACTGCTTCGAAGGTCGAGGCGAACTCGGTCTTCAGAGCCTCCCGCTTGGCCGCATCCAGCCCGCCGGTCTGGCTGCTCTCGGCGATTGACCAGAGCAGCTGCCGAGCAGCGTTCCGGCAGTCTTCGTTGTCCTGGGCGGAGAGCAGCGAGAGCAGCTTGGCGATCTCTGCGGCCTTGAACTGTTTGCGAGCCAGGATGCGGGCGGCGAAACGCGGCATGAGCTTAGCGATAGCGGCATGACGCAGGTACTTTCCCTTCTCCAGCACCATGAGGAAGTCGTCAGTGTGGTCTTCGAGGTCATTGTGAAGATTCTGCCAAGCCATTTGGGGAATGATGGAGTCGCCATCAGTTGCCACAATCAAGTCGAACCAACTCGGGAATTCAGCTGATCGATAGCCCTTCGATGCGATTGTGATGATCCCACTCATCTTCGCTCGCGGGAGTTGCACCGTTTTATCGCGTGTCATATCGCTTGAAGCTTTGACCAGCATGCGCTGAGTTATTTCCTCTGGGTTTGCTACCGCATTGGCAATCCGTTGAACTAATTCAGATGAAAAGATGAATCGAGACAACCAGATTGAGGTGGCTTGATCCCCGTCATCGATCACTTTTGTCGCTACTTGCATCGCTTTGATCGAAGGTTGGCCAATCAGTGCAAACACTGCATGACGGCGCTTGAGGCTCGGCTTGTTTCTTGAATTAATGAACTGGCCGAGAGCAATCGCTGTGTCATCACCCCGTTCCTGCAACACCCGCTGCGCCGTCTCCCGGAAGTACACATTCGGACTCCCCAGACGCTCGATCAGCTGCTCGTCCGTCTCCTTCGCGAGGTCGAACTTCGGAGCCCGCGGCGTCTCCTTGTACCGCAGGCGATAGAGCCGCCCCTTCTCGCGTTCGATCCCGGCGGGGTCGGCGTTGGCGTCCTGGTAACAGTGGTACCGGTCGTACCAGTCGAGGATGTACAGACACCCATCCGGCCCGGTCTTCTGGACCACTGGCATGAACCACGGGTCGTTGGCTGTCAGCAGATCGGCCAGCTTGGGGTTCTTCTCATCGCCGGTCTTGCGGGCGGTGTGGAACTCATCCCCCTCGAAGGCTCCCGGTTTCGGAGTGAAGCCGGGGTGCGGTTTTCCCTTGTAGGTGCTGCCGTGTGGCTCGGTGATGTCGGCATTGATGCAGCCGCCGTGGATGTTCCCCATGTAGAAGACCTTGCGGTACTCCTCGGGGTAGGCATCGCTGTCGAACCACGTGATCCCGCAGTAGGCGGCCTTCTGATGCTGATGCTGGACGATCGAACCGATCGGCCAGGTATGCGGCGGGTACGGGCCGCCCTGGCGGATGTAGTACCCGGTCTGCGTAATGTGCCAGAAGTGGTCGATCACGCAGGCGGAGAGGAACAGCTCCCCTTCGTCATTGATCGCGATCCCCCACGGGTTGCTGGTCCCCTCGGCGAAGATGTCGAACTCTTTCGTATGCGGATTGATCCGCCACACGGCACAGGTGATCGGCCAGCCGGGATGGTCCGGGTTCTTCGCCAGATTCGGATTGTCCTTGCCGTACTTCACATGGCCAAAATTGAACACCCCGTTGAGACCATACAGCCACCCATCCGGTCCCCACGTCAGCGAGTTCGGCAGCTCGTGCGTATCATCGCGGCCCCAGCCGGTCAGCAAGACTTCCGTCTTGTCAGCTTTGAGGTCGCCGTCGGTGTCCTGCATGAACAGCAGGTCCGGAGCATTCGCCACCCACACGCCGCCGTGGCCGACATTGATGCCGCTGGGGATGTTGAGCCCCTCGGCAAAGACGGTGACCTTGTCGACCTTCCCATCCTGGTCGGTGTCTTCCAGAACCTTGATCCGATCCTTCCCCGGTCCCGGCTCGCGGCGCGGGTACTCAAACGACTCGGTGACCCAGAACCGCCCCTTCTCGTCGATGCACATCGCCACCGGGTTCATGATCTGCGGCTCGCTGGCCACGATCTCGACGGTGAACCCTTCTGGGACGGTCATCTTCTTGACCGCCTGCTCGGGAGTCAGAGCTGGGCCAGGAGCCCGGTCATGCCGCCGAGGAATGGCGAGGCCCTGAGCGAAAGCCGAGGAAGACAACAGCAACAAGGCAACGAACAGTCGAGCGGGCGAGACGCGCATCACGGGCACCGTTCCAATGGATCAGGAATCGTCGATGCCGCATGATAGCGCGACGCTTGCTTCGAAGGGAAATGAAGCGATGAGGAATCAATTCACTCGCTCCGAACCGCAGCAGAACGATCCACAGATTCGCAGATTTCCACAGATTCGAACGGCCCTGCCAACGCAAGTGCGAAGTCACGCAAGCGAGGATTTCAATCTGCGTTAATCGGTGAAATCTGTGGATGCAGAACTACCGCTCTCTCACAAACAGATGCCGCCGGAACGGAACGTCGTTCTGCTCGCGCGTCTGGTACTTTCGCAGGTACTCCTGGTGCTTCTCATCGTCCGGGAACGGTTCAGCGGGTGGGTAGCTTTGCATCCCGGCGAACGGCAGTGGCTCGACGGTCTTGCCGTAGATGTTCTGCGGGTTGCAGTCCTTGTCCCAGCCGACGTTGTGGATCAGAAAATCGCGAGTCCAGCCCGCAGGAGGCGGTTCGGGAGCCCGGAACGTCAGCGTACATTCATCCCCGCACCCCAGGATCACCATCCGGTCGTCCTGGTCGGTCAACAGCTCCTGCACGTTGCCGTAACGGGTGAAGTGGCCCTCCATCGAGCTGTAGATCATCGGGTCGACGCGGGAGTAGTCGTACCGCTCGGGGCCGTACTGGGGATGGATCACGCGGGCCGAACAGCCACGGAAATGGAGATCGGCCGAGACCAGTTCCAGCGGGGTCTCGCGGACCTCAGCGGGCTGCTCATCGACCGTGAAGAAGACCTGATCCCAGCAAAGTTCCATCGAGGTCACGATCCGAACGCGGGGATCTCCTGGTGTCAGCATCCCGGTGAGATCGACGGCGATCGTCTTTGTCTTGCCGCCGGGGAAGCCGATGAACGGGCTGGTTGTCTTCCAGCCTCCCTGGCCATCGGGGACTTCGAGCGACGGAGGCTGGATGCCGAATCCCGCCCGCTCGGGGTCCTGCTGGATTGAGACACTGATCGCCGGGTCGGTCGGATAGACCCACCCGGTCAGGAACAGCGTCGTCTTGGCGGCCTCGGGAATCGTTCCCAAGCCGAGTTCCAGCGTGGTCTTCTCGGTCCAACCCTGCTTGATCTTGTGATCCCAGTGCTTCGTGTAAATCTCATCCAGCTGTGACAGCGCTGGCAGCAGATCGCGGCCATGCTGGTCCTTCGCGGACACGGGCAGTCGCGGCTGCCGGACTGTGTGGATCTTCTTCTCGGCGATCGACGGCGGTCCGACCTTCTCGTTCGAGTAGACCTCGACATCGGACGGGTGATCGACGGCGATCAGCTGAACCTTGTCGAAGTAGGCCGCTTCGTAGAGTTCTTCCGTGAGCTGCAGCGAGTAGAGTCCGTCGCGCTCCTTCAGGATCGAGCCGGGAATCTTGAGGTACTCCCACACGCGAGCGGGAGTCAGTCCCCCGGCTGGGCTGGGCATTCCCAAGGGAGCCGCCCACAGCAGATCGGTGGCGAAGACGTACTTTTCTCCGTCCCAGGTGTACAGGTACGGACACGAACCGGTCAGCGTCTGAATCTCCCAAAGCGTGGCGTTCGCCGCCGGGGCAATCGTGTTCACGGGGCTGCCGTTCTGCCACACGATGCGAACGATGTCGGCCTTCCCAGCAGGGCCGAGACCAAAATGAACGGGCTGTGTGTCGACCACGCGGGCCTGATACCCAGCCGAGGTCCGGGACTCGAGCAGGCTGCCGATTCCGTAATGATTGACGCGACCGCTCTGAACGGGCGGCGAATCTTTGATCTGGGCCGCCACGACCTCGAGGCTGATCCACGCATTCCGATTTCCTCCGTTGTTTTCCAAGAGTTCGAAGCCTGGACCGAGCCTGCGGCACACATCCAGATCTCCGTCCCCGTCGGCGTCGATCGCCTGTGCGGACCGAGTCAGGGGGTTGCCAGGATGCCCCCAGGACAACTCCTCAAAACTTCCGCCCAGTTGGCGTCCGAAGGAGAACTTCTCCCCAGCGCGAATTTGATCCTCACGTCCGTCGTTGTCGAGGTCAGCCAGCGTTGCGGAACTGACGACGCCTGCATACACCGATTTCTCCCCGGTCGCCTTCCAGTCTCCCTCTTCGAGTGTCCGGCTCAGGACAACTTGCTGCCCAGCCGGTCCGCTCACGAGGAGATCCCAACTCGCATTTCCATCGAAGTCGAGAACATTCACATGGCTGACTGCAGCGGGGTTCGTGTACCCCGGCAGATCCGTCCAGCGCAGCGTGCCGTAACGCAGGTTGGTCAGCAGCGACAGCTTCCCCGTCGCAGCGACCAGAACATCAATATCGTGATCTCGGTCGATGTCGACCGGCTTCAGTTGGGTGATGGAAACGCCCTCGGGCACCATTGCGGGAGTATCGGGGCGCACTTCAAAGGTGGGGCGCCCCGTGTTGAACCCGAGCTTGAGACCAGTGGCTCCAGACACCAGCAGATCGAGATCCCCGTCCCCGTCAAAGTCCGCGATCCCCACGCTCTGGATGTTGTCACCCAGTGCAGCTGTGTTCTCGGCGGGCCAGGCGGAGAGCTGGGGAACGCCGTCGACCAGATCGGTCTTGATGAGCTGAACGCCTTTGGGGCCCGTCAGGACGAAGTCGAGGTCAGCTCGCTTCACCGCATCGCCCGTCACACCAGGAGTTGCCGCGAGCGGCAGCTCCGTCGCGTCATCATCGAGATCGGCGACATGCAACGAAGTGGCTCCCTCCACGGGGCACTCGGACACGAGCTTCCAGGCTCGGTCTGGTCCACGAGACCACACCGCCAGCCGCTCGGGCTCCAGGACACACAGCTCCGGAATACGGTCGAATGTCAGGTCGGCCCAGCGAACATCGACGGCCAGTGACTGATCCGCATACGGCTCCGGCGAGGCGATCGGATCGAACTGAATGTTGTTGGCAGGTGCCTCGACGGGCTCGGTGAACTTCACCCCTTCAATCTGATCAACGATGTAATCGAGGGGGTGCCGGTCGTTCCGTTTGCGATCAGACTGGCTGGCATCCGCCGGGGTGACCAGATTCTTGACGGGCCCCCAGAAGCGAGGAGCGGTCTTCCATTCGCTCTTCGCCACAGCTTGCTGCAGTGACTCGATCGATTTCAGGATATCGAACCGCTGAGCCCGCTTGATCGGTTCCGCGACGAGCGGGGCCAATTGCAGGAACTTCTCAATCGTCTTGGTGATCTCCGGGTCCTGGTGAGACACCTGCTCCTCCATCAGAGCGAGCAGCAGCCACAAGTCATCTGGCTGCCGATCGACAGCCTGAATCAGGGCGGCTTTAGCTTTGGATCGCTCGGGACCATCAGGCAGCTTCAGCCCTGTGCGGGCCATCGCGTACAGCAAGGCCGGTTCGGCATCCTGGGACGCAGCTCCCTGCACAGGGGCAACGCTCGCATACTCCTGGAACGCTGCGGCATAGTCCTCCAGATATTCCAGATAGAGACCCTGCAGAGCGGCTCCGTGCCAGTCTTTCGGATGAAAGGTTTTCAGCTTCTGCAGGGCATCGAGAGCCGCCTGCTTCAGCATGCCCGAGTTGGCATCCGGCTTGGGGTTCATCGCCTGCAGCACGCGCCCAATCGCCAGATTCTGCAGCACAGATTTCTCGGCAGGCAGGTCTTTCTCCAGCCCGGTCAGTATCTCAATCGCCGGTTCCGGTTTCAGGTTCTCCAGATGAGCAATCGCGAGCTGAATATCTTTCAGGGCTCGACCCGCAGCTTCCGGACTGAGGCTCGGGGCTGCCGGTTCGGGACCCGGCAACGGGGGCACGGGCGGCGATTGATTGAAATAAAAAACTCCCACAGCCAGGGCGGCCAGCACGACCAGCCCCACAAGAACTCGCTTCATCGCGGACTCCGCCAGAATGGAACGCTATTCACCGCAGTGAACGTTCGCAGTCTAACGATCACTCTGGCAATTGTGCAGGTTCCCGAAGAGTCCTCACTGAGAAGGGGTGTAGTCGTGGATTGTGGTACTCCCCAAACCGACTGACCCCGGAGGGATCCCAGAGATTAGCCGGTGGCTGAGCGAAGCGACGCCACCGGTTCAAGCCCCAAAGCGATGCATCCCGGAGGGATGCCAGAACCGAGCGATGTGAAATGGGATTCTCTGCGATCCCTGCCGGGATCGGTGTCGTGACACTTCGGAGACCGGTGGTATCGCTATCGCTCAACCACCGGCTAATTTCTTTCATCCCTCCGGGATGCTGCGTCAACGTCCCCAGAATCGCAATGAAAAACTACTACACCCAATGAGGAACGCCGCTGAACGTCGACGATCAGCTACGGCCTCACGACTTCCACCCTGCCAGCGGGTGCTCGCTGCGAGCCAGTGGCAGGGAGACGGCTTGCCCGGATCGGTGCGACTCGAACACAGCCAGGACCATTTCGACGGCGGTCCTCGCGTGGTGAATCGAACAGAGCGGTTCGCGGCCTTTCTCGATCGAGTCGATCAGATCGCGCGCGGCCACCGGATGGACACCGGCGTAGTCCAGGTCGGTGATCGTCTCCGGCTGATCGAGGCCATGGCTCGTGATCGGCTGCCATTTGGCCGTCACCTTGGGACCACCCCAGAGAGGGTCCTGAATCAGGTAGGCCGGACGCGCGTACCCACTCATCAGGTCAATGACGCCTTTCGAGCCATAGACTCTGAGGCCGAAGCGATTCGGGTTGCCCCCGGCCCCCTTCTGAGAATTGAAATAGCCGGTGATTCCGTTCGGAAAGCGATAGGTCGCGTCGACGCGAGTCCCCAGCAGCGGCCCGAGCCCCTCGTTGCCGGGCCGAATCTGTTCAGGCTGCGCCCGCTGTTTCCCCTCGTAGAGTGTCGCGAAGCATGTCTCCGGAGTGCCAGCCAGGGCGCACATCAGATCGAGGACGTGAGTTCCCAGGACCCACAGATCCTCAGCCCCTCCGCGAGCGTCTTCCTTGCCGCGGGCCCGAATCTCAAGGACCTCGCCGATGATTCCGTCGGCGATCAGTCGTTTGACCTGCGTCAGCACGGGGGAGTACCGGCTCAGGTGGGCGACTGCCACCTTCAGATGCCGCATCTCGCACGCGCGTGTCAGTTCATCCGCTTCGCCCACGGTACGGCACAGCGGCTTTTCCATGTACATGTGGCATCCGTACTCGGCACAGGCGAGAGCCATATCGCGGTGCTGATCGACCCAGCGCGGGCAGACAGCCACGATCTGCGGACGCTCCTTGTCGAGCATCTCGCGGTAATCCGCGTAGCCCCGTGCGGCTCCGGTTCGCTCAATCGCCTTAGCCCGCCCCGCTGCGTCCGCGTCGGCCACACCGACGACCTCACACTCCGGCAAAGTCTTCCAGACCCCATCGAGCCCATGCCCATAGTCGCCGCGTCCCGTACTGCCGATGATGGCCACTTTATGTTTGGGGGGAGTCATTGGTTCTTTGTCCTTGGTCCATTGTCACAGGTCCATTGTCACAGGTCACTGGTCACTGGTTCGGGGTGGGACTACGACACAACTCGCAGATTCCGTGGGCAGTTGGGGCACTCGATTCCGGTGCTTACGGATCTCGCAGCAGTTCCGCCAGCTTGCGACCCATTTCGCGGGCGGAAGGGTCGTCCTCGCCCGTGATGATCTGCCCGTCTACCAGCACGTCGTCCCGATTGGTACTCGGATCGCCGATCGCACCAGCTGGGGAGAGAATCGCTCCGTTGGTTTCCGGATGCCAGCGACAGGAGGGCTGGGCCTGGCGTCCGTTGTAGATCCCCGCGGCGGCTTCTCGCGTCGGGGCACAGACTCGCTTTCCCCGCAGTGGGCTTTTGCCGTCGACTCGAGCCCAGGCCAGAACCGAGACCGCATTGCACAGGCCCGCGACGTACTTGCCTTCTGCCAGGAACTCATTGATCACGCGGTTCACTTGAGCTTTGGTCTGGGCATCGCCGTTGTAGAGAGCGTTGTTGTAGCGACCGCGAAACGCGAACTGGTACATCGAAGAGCCCCAGCCGCCCGAGAACAGGATCGCGTCGTAGTCGGCAGCCTTCACATCGCTGATCGCGATGTCAGGATTCACGACTCCGCCGTCCGAGCCTTCTCCCGTGCCGTTGTGAGGACGACTGGCGGCCTTGCGACCAGCTGCCACGACGACCTGGATTCCGGCCCGTTCGAGTTCGGCTCGCGGCTCGCTGTATTCGCGGTAGAAGAAGTCCTGATTGGCAATCACGATCAAGACCCGCTTGCCAGTCGCGGGGGCGGGGCGGCTCGGAGGCATCGGCGATCCGGGAGAAGTTCCCGCGACAGCAGGAGTTGCACTTGGCGATCCGATCGCGATGGGGGCTCCATTCACGGATCGCACCTCAATCGCATGAAACGTGGTCTGGGAGTCCCAGGCGGCAATCGCCAGATGCGTCGACTGCGGGAGCTTCCACAGATCGGACAACGCCAGGTCCTCGCCCCGCGTCGATAGCGTGGCGATCTCGGTGTCGTCGAGCCAGCCGCGTACCTGATCCTTGCGAACTTCGAGCCGCAGCGTGTACCGCTGTCCGTTTCGCAGGGTGATCCCTTCACGGCGTGTGGGATTCTGGCGGATGTCCTGGCCGCCGACCTGCTGAAACCCAGCCAGGTGCTGGCCCCATGCGTCCACTTCGAACGCACACATTCGGCCTCCGTGGACGAACAGTAACCCGATCGAATGCTGGCCCGACTCACGCGTGAAGCTCACTCGAAAGTCATACTCCCCTTTCGGAGCCACTGGCAGGACCAGACGGGCTCCCGGAGCCGCAGACACACTCAAATGGTCCGAGGCCTTGGTCCATTCACCGGTCACGGCGTTCTGCACATTGACCACTGGCAGCAGCGATTGCCACTTGTTTTCTTCCGCTGCCGCCGGGGACATGAGACCGACGAAGATCATCAGCAAGAACAAGATACGACGCACGGTTCAGTCTCCCTCGAAATCTTGGTGCCTGATGACGAACGTCATCGGATTTGCACGATACCCAGCGCGATGTTCGTTGACAAACTCCGAAGGACCGCAGAGAGCATCTTCCAATGACTTTGTACGTCGCCACGGTTTGTGGAAAATTGGTCTTGAAACAAATCGATGAGCCCTTATGTTTACGGATGAAGCCTCAGGATGGGGAGTCGGATCATCCTGAACTTCAACTTCGAATGCTCGTAACGAAGGTGAAGGATTCATGCGTCTGACCTCCTTGATTCTTGTTTTGGGTGTGCTGGGTCTGTTCCCGTCGCTGGGCTTGGCGAGTGAAGCGGATCTCGCGATCCCGGATTTCCGTCCGGTGAACTTTACGATCGCGGGGAGTCAGATCTCCGCGTTCAACCTGCTCCTGTTCGGGGCTGGAATGATCTGCTTCACGCTGGGGATCAGTCTGTACCTCAGACACGAGGTGGCCAAACAGCCCGCTCACAAGTCGATGCTCGATGTGGCCGAGATCATCTTCACGACCTGCAAGACCTATCTGGTTCAGCAGGGAAAATTCCTGCTGATGCTGTTCGGGTTAATCGCGCTGGCGATGACCTACTACTTCATGGGGCTGGAGCATAAGTCGTTCGCGACCGTGCTGCAGGTGCTGTTCTTCTCGGTGGTCGGGATGGCGGGCTCCTACTGGGTGGCCTACTTCGGGATTCGGGTCAACACACTGGCCAACGCTCGAACGGCGTTCGCATCGCTCAAGGGCGAGGCCTGGCCGGTGGTCAACATTCCGCTGATGGCCGGGATGTCGATCGGGCTGTTTTTGATCTCGCTTGAGCTGGTGATGATGGTTGTGATCCTGCTGTTCATGCCCAAGGAAGTGGCCGGGATCTGCTTCCTCGGGTTTGCGATCGGCGAGTCACTGGGAGCCTCGGTTCTGCGCATCGCGGGGGGCATCTTTACGAAGATCGCTGACATCGGGTCGGACCTGATGAAGATCGTGTTCGACGTGAAGGAAGATGATCCCCGCAATCCGGGGGTGATCGCCGACTGTACCGGAGACAACGCCGGCGACTCGGTCGGACCGACAGCCGACGGATTCGAGACCTACGGAGTCACCGGGGTCGCCCTCATCAGCTTCATCACGCTGGCTGTGACCGAAGCCGCAGCGGGAAAGGGGTATCTTGATCTGCAGGTGAAGCTGATCGCCTGGATCTTTGCGATGCGGTTCCTGATGGACTTCATGTCCGGCGTGTCGTACTTCATCAATCAGAGAATCTCGATCACCAAGTACAAGGGGCTGCGCGAGTTCGATTTCGAAGAACCGCTGACCCGGCTGATCTGGATCGCGTCGATCCTGTGCATCACGACATCATATGGGATGAGCTGGCTGCTGCTGGGGGATCTCTCCGTGGACGGAGCTCCGCAGCCTGCGGTCTGGTGGCAACTCGCCTCGATCATCAGTTGCGGAACACTCGCCGCTGTGCTGATTCCGGAGTTCACGAAGGTCTTCACGAGTTCGCACTCGAAGCATGTGAACGAGATTGTGACCGCCTCACGTGAAGGGGGCGCGTCGCTGACGATTCTGTCCGGGATCGTGGCCGGGAACTTCAGTGCCTTCTGGAAAGGGATGCTGATCGCCGGGTTGATGGGAATTGCGTACTTCATCAGCGGCATGGGGATGGAGTCGCTGATGGGGACGCATGCCTCGGTCTTTGCCTTCGGCCTCGTGGCGTTCGGGTTCCTGTGCATGGGCCCGGTCAACATCGCGGTCGACAGCTATGGTCCGGTGACTGACAATGCTCAGTCGGTGTTCGAGCTTGCTCAGACCGAACACATCCCGAACATCAGTGCCGAGATCGAACACCAGTTCGGCTTCAAGCCTGACTTTGAGCAGGGGAAGCACCTGCTGGAGGCCAACGACTCGGCAGGAAACACCTTCAAAGCCACCGCGAAACCGGTGCTCATCGGAACCGCTGTGGTCGGGGCCACGACCATGATCTTCTCGATCATCCTGCTGCTGGAGAAGACGATCATCAATGGCAAGTCGCTGCTGGCGCTGAGCCTGACCGATGCTCCCGTGCTGCTCGGGCTGATCTGCGGCGGTTCGGTGATTTACTGGTTCTGCGGAGCCTCAATGCAGGCTGTGACGACCGGAGCCTACCGCGCGGTCGAATACATCAAGAAGAACATGGACCTGACCAAGAAGGAGGCTGATATCGAGGACTCCAAAACGGTCGTCCGGATCTGCACCGAGTACGCTCAGTCCGGTATGTGGAACATCTTCATCTCGCTGATGACCTTCACGCTGGCGTTCGCGTTCTTTGACCCGAACTTCTTCGTGGCGTACCTGATTTCGATCGCCGTGTTCGGCCTGTTCCAGGCGATCTACATGGCCAACGCCGGGGGAGCCTGGGATAACGCCAAGAAGCTCGTCGAAGTCGACCTGCGCGAGAAGGGCACTCCGCTCCACGCCGCGACGGTGATCGGCGATACCGTCGGTGACCCGTTCAAGGACACCAGCTCGGTGGCCCTGAACCCGATCATCAAGTTCTCGACGCTGTTCGGATTGCTGGCTGTCGAGATCGCCGTGAAGATCAAGCAGGAAGCCGCCGCTGGAACGGGGACCGACTACACCCCGTACTTCGGCGTCGTGATGCTGATCGTGGCGCTGATCTTCGTCTGGAGATCGTTCTACGGGATGCGGATTCCCGAGAAGATCTGAAGCAGGTTTCGAGTTGACGTGGGACGGGCCCTTTTGGCCCGTCCTGAAAAATCTCGTTCTGGTGTCCCGCCGCTCCCGGCTCGGGGGAATTCCGAGACTGACTCTCGGGTACGTTACTCCGCAGAGGTCGATTCATCCGAGTCATCGGACTCGTCCGGTCTCACAGCGGTCTCGGCCGCTTTGACGATCTTGTTGACGACCAGTTCGTCAACCTCTTCAATGACGGAGTGCGGGACGGCGATCTGTGGAATCACGACGTCCGTCTTGGTCTCGGGGCCTTCCTTGCCTTGCACGATCTTGACGGTCGAGACGTTCAGATAGCCCGACTCCTGGCAATTGGGGCAGGCCCAGCACTGAGCGACCAGATGATCGCTCGGCGAGATCTCGGCTGTGGCCAGCTTGGAGATGACATCGTACTCTTTCTCTTCGAGGGCCTCGGCCAGTGTGCCGATTTCGGTCGCTGCCAAAGAGACCGCACCCTTCTTTTCGGTCCAGCAGTTACAGTCTTCGCAGAACGGGGTCTCCATCGTCGAGCCCGCCGTGTAGCACATCCACAACACGATCAGAGCCTCCAGAATCCAGAACGTATACAGCCCCCAACCGGTGGGCTTGGCCCCTTTCATCTCCCACAGTCCAATCTGGCCGAACAGCTTCATGAACTCGATCGTCACAGCAGGCTTAAAGATCAGAACACCGCGGTTCCAATCCATAACCATAAAAATGTACCAGACCCAGGCGAAGTACAGCCCCAGACACCCGATCACCATCGCGATCAAGGTCATGAAGAACCGATTCCGCACCTTGCACATGTGCCCGATCATGTTGACCGAGACGCCCATGATGATGCCAAACCCGAGTGTCACGAAGAACTGGATATAGATTAGCGGGTTGTACCGGCTGATCAGGGCATAGATGAAGCTGACCAGCAGGGCGACGAGCGTCCCGACGAGCAGCATCGCTGCGGTGCCGACGAAAGGGATCTTGCCCGAGGGGCGATAGTAGCGATCTGCCTGACTCGACATCGGAGCTGCCTCATGGAAGACGTGGGGAAACGCTCTTGCAACGCAACCGGGGTGACCTATCCGAGAGGGATTGCAACTCGCAAGCGGTCATTCGATCCAACGACGACCCCAAGGCTTTTAGCCGTCGGGCTCGCCCGACGTGCCTCATCGCCCCCTTGGGATGAGAACCCCCATCACGTACGCGACACGCCGGTATCTTGTTTCCCAGCCTCAAACTGCTGACAATCCCGTGAGATTCCCGCCACTCACTGACCGCCATGTCCCCCGTCACGAACATCTCGACCTACCGCTTTGCCGCGCTAACTGACCTGAAGCCGCTGCGTGAACAGCTGCTCGCGCGGTGCAAAGAGTGGAACCTGAAGGGGACGATCCTGCTCAGCACCGAGGGGATCAATATGTTCGTGGCGGGTGATCGCGCCCGGATCGATGACTTGCTGGAGGAAGTCCGCAAAGTTCCCGGCCTGGAGGGGCTGCCCGCCAAGTACAGCCTCAGCGATCACCAGCCGTTCAAACGGATGCTCGTCAAAATCAAGAAAGAGATCATCAGCTTCGGCGTCGAGGGGGTCGACCCCGTCGGGAAGCCGTCACCCAAGCTGCCGCCGCAGGAGCTGAAACGCTGGCTCGACGAAGGTCGCCCGCTGACACTGCTGGACACTCGCAACGATTACGAAGTTGAACTCGGCACGTTCCGCAACGCCTTGGTGCCGCACATCGACACCTTTCGGCAGTTTCCAGCTGCGATGGCCCAACTGCCGCCGGAGATGAAGAAGCAGCCGATCGTGATGTTCTGCACGGGGGGGATCCGGTGCGAGAAGGCCGGGCCGTTTATGGAGATGCTGGGCTACGAGCAGATCTATCAGCTCGACGGCGGCATCCTCAAGTACTTTGAGGAGTGCGGTGAAGCCCACTACGACGGGGAGTGTTTTGTCTTCGACGAACGGGTGGGGCTGAATCCCGACCTGGAGGAAGCGGAGACGACCAAGTGCTACGCCTGCCAGGCGGCACTGACTCCCGAGGATCGCGAGGACTCGCGCTTCGTTGAGGGGGTCTCGTGCCCGCATTGCCATGTCTCTCCCGAGGTGACGCGTGCCCAGCGGATCGCTGAGCTGCAGGCCGCCATCGCCCGCGTCACGAACCCGCTGCCCGGCAGTCGCAGCTACGAGAACCATCGCCCGCTGAACATTCCGGCCCAGTACGATGGTCAGTCGTTAATCGACACCCTTTGCGGACTGCTGGGGCATGTCCCACGCGAGGCTTGGCTCGCCGCCTGTGCCGAGGGCCGCGTGCGTCGCAAGACAGCTCCGGGGAAAGATCCCGACATCGCCACGGTCGCAGCTTCGCCCGACGACATCGTGCGCGGCGGCGAACGGTATGTGCATGTCCACCCTGGCACGCGTGAGCCGGACGTCAACGCCGACATCCGCGTACTGTACGAGGACGAGGCGATCCTCGTGCTCAATAAGCCCGCGCCGCTGCCGATGCACCCGTGTGGGCGGTTCAATCGCAACACGCTGCAGGAGATCCTGACCGAGGTCTACCGCCCGTATAACCCTCGCCCCGCGCACCGCCTCGACGCCAACACCAGCGGCATCGTGTTGTTCGCCCGCACCAAGCGGTATGCCCAGTTCCTGCAGCCGCAATTCGAACGCGGCGACGTCGAGAAACGCTACCTGGCCCGCGTGCATGGGCATCCGACCGCAGACGAATTCCGCTCGGACGCTCCGCTCAGTGATGAGGCGGGCGATCTGGGCTCCTATCGCGTGGACTGGGAAAACGGTCGCCCCGCCTCGACAGGCTTCAAAGTCCTGCAGCACAGTTCGGATGGCACCAGCCTGCTGGAGGTCACTCCCTGGACGGGCAGGACCAACCAGATCCGCATCCACCTGTGGGACCTGGGCATTCCGATCGTCGATGACCCGACCTATCTCCCCGGTCATCAGCTGGGAAACACCCAGACCGTAGCGCTCGATGCCCGCCCGATGGGGCTGCATGCGTGGAAGCTGACGTTCACGCACCCCCTAACCCGCGAACGGGTCACATTTGAGGCCGATCGCCCGGACTGGGCGGAGCAAAACGCCCCCACCTGAGTTGTATTCGCCGCTCTGCCGAAATTCCGGGTGCCCGTCCGCTCTTGCTCTATGGACCATCCGCGGAGACACTCCCTGTATGTCCACGGCAGAACCCACGGCACAGCCCGCGACCGTCTTTTCCGCCCGCCAGGTGACGAAGGTCTACCACATGGGCGAAGTCGAGATTCACGCTCTGCGTGGGGTCGACCTCGACTTGTATGAGGGAGAGCTGGTCGTCCTGCTGGGCCCCTCGGGAAGTGGCAAGTCGACGCTATTAAACATTTTGGGCGGCCTCGACATCCCCTCCAGCGGGACCGTGAACTACCGCGAGATCGACCTGACTCACGAAGGCGACGCTGGCCTCACCCGCTATCGCCGCCAGCATGTCGGGTTCGTGTTCCAGTTCTATAACCTGATTCCCAGCCTCACAGCTCGAGAGAATGTGGCCCTCGTCACCGAGATCTCCACGAACCCGATGACGCCGGAAGAGGCCCTCAAGCTGGTGGGCCTGGAGAAACGCATGGACCACTTTCCGGCCCAGCTGTCCGGGGGCGAGCAGCAGCGCGTGGCGATCGCCCGTGCGATCTCCAAGCGTCCCCACGTATTGCTCTGTGACGAGCCGACCGGAGCCCTCGATGTGCATACCGGAATTGTTGTGCTGGACGTGATCGAGCGGATCAACCGCGAACTGGGAACGACGACTGCGGTGATCACGCACAACGCCGTGATTGCGAAAATGGCGGACCGAGTGATTTCGATCTCGGATGGGCGGGTCCTGGGAACTCAAGTTAACAGTCAGAAGGTCCCGGTCAGCTCCCTCGAGTGGTGAAGGCGGACACGCCTCGCGCCCCGTCGGTTGCTTGACGATGTTAGTCGTCGGGCTCGCCCGACGTGCCTCTCGCAGGTGGAAGCCCACTGGCTCGGGGGCCTGCGGCGTGATATTCTGAACTCCGTCGACTCTTCCCCCTTTGGAGCCTTCCGCATGATTCGCCCATCCCGTCGCAGCTTCCTCAAGTGGTCCGCTTTTGCCGCGATGGCAGGGGCGTTGCCGAGCTTTGCCTCGGCCTCGACCAATGCTCCGCTGTTCAAGATTTCTCTGGCTCAGTGGTCTCTGCACAAAGCGCTGTTCGAGAAGAAGATCGACCACCTCGACTTCGCCAAGATCGCCAAGGAAGAGTTCGGTATCGAAGCTGTTGAGTACGTGAACCAGTTCTTCAAAGACAAGGCCAAGGACGAAGCCTACCTGGGCGATATGAAGAAGCGAGCGGCCGATCTGGGCGTGAAGTCGCTCTTGATCATGTGCGACGGTGAAGGGAATCTGGGCGACGCCGACGAGGCCAAGCGGACTCAGGCTGTCGAGAATCACAAGAAGTGGGTCGACGCCGCAGCGTTCCTGGGCTGTCACTCGATCCGCGTCAATGCCGCCAGCAGCGGTACCTACGACGAGCAGGTGGCTCGCGCCGCTGATGGCCTGGCCCGGCTGACCGAGATTGCCGAGAAGGCTCAGCTGAGCGTGATCGTGGAGAACCACGGCGGGCTGTCGTCGAACGGGGCGTGGCTGGCCAGCGTGATGCAGAAGGTCGGCCACCCGCACTGCGGCACGCTGCCGGACTTTGGCAACTTCCGCGTCAGCAAGGACGAGATGTATGACCGCTATATGGGTGTCACCGAGTTGATGCCGTTCGCGCATGCCGTCAGTGCCAAGTCGCATGACTTCGACGAGCAGGGGAACGAGATCCACACCGA
Source organism: Planctomycetaceae bacterium (assembly GCA_044337025.1). Taxonomy (GTDB): domain Bacteria; phylum Planctomycetota; class Planctomycetia; order Planctomycetales; family Planctomycetaceae; genus TH-plancto1. The sequence goes on along the minus strand of JBIIOI010000024.1, from coordinate 35,302 downwards.
CTATCGCAAGATGATGCAGATCGTCCTGGATGCCGGGTACCGCGGTTACGTCGGGATCGAGTACGAGGGCGGCAAGATCGACGAGTACGCCGGAATCCGAGCGACGAAGAAGTTGCTGGAGACGGTCCGGGACGAACTGTCTAAGAAGGCGTGATCGATCACTGAGTCGATCCGCAAGCATTCGCGCAGCATCGGTGGCTTGGCTCTCTCGCGAGATGTGTCACAACACTCCGCGTGGGGCCAAGCCAGCTGCTTTTCCAGAGCCATTTCTGCACCAGCTCCTCCCCGCGAGTTCTCAGCCCGGCCCCGTTTGATAAACTTCGCGGACGTCTAGAACCTGGAAAGCCTCACGGTGTCCGTCTTCCAGGCCTTCCCCACACCCAGGATTGCGTCGATGTCCCATCGGTCCAGCGAAGAAACGATCTCCCTGTTTCAGAAATACGTGATCCCCAACTACCGCCGCTATCCAGTCTGTCTGGTCAAGGGCGAGGGAAGCTACGTCTGGAATGCGGAGGGGAAGAGGTATCTGGACCTGTTCCCCGGCTGGGGCTGCAATATGCTCGGCTATACGCCGAAGAAGGTCATCGAAGCGGTTCAGAAGCAGGTCGCGGAACTGATCCACGTTCCCAATACCTGGTACATCGAGAAGCAGGGCGAGCTGGCCGAGGCACTCTGCACGCGCAGCTTCGGTAAGGCCTTCTTCTGCAACAGCGGTGCCGAGGCCAACGAAGGGGCGATCAAGCTGGCCCGGCTGCATACTCCGGCGGGCAAGTACAAGATCATCACCTTCCTGGATGGTTTCCACGGACGGACTTTCGGAGCTGTGACTGCGACAGCACAGCCCAAATACCACGAAGGGATCGGCCCGATGCTGCCGGGGTTCCTGTATGCTCCCCGCAATGATTTGGCTGCGGTTCGCAAGCTGATTGATGAAGAGACTGCCGCGATCATGATCGAGCCGGTGCAGGGCGAAGGGGGCGTGAACATCCCGGCTCCCGGATTCCTGCAGGGGCTGCGCGAGCTGTGTGACGAGTTCGGCCTGCTGCTGATTTTCGACGAGGTCCAGACCTGCAATGGGCGGACCGGGAACTGGTTCGGTTACCAGACCTTTGGCGTCCAGCCTGACATCATCACGCTCGCCAAGGGGGTTGCCTCCGGGGTCGCCTGCGGCGCGATCATCTGCAAGGACGAGATCGCTCCCAGCCTGCGTCCTGGCATGCACGCCAGCACCTTTGGCGGGAATCCAATTGCCATGGCAGCCGGACTGGCCACGATTCAGATGATCGAGGAAGAGAACCTGCTGGCCCACAGTCGCCAGATGTCCGAGCGGTTCCGCCAGCACTTCACCAAGCTCAAGGAAGAGCTGCCGTTAATTCGCGAACTCCGCATCTGCAACATGATGATTGGCGTCGAACTGGGCGTGACCGCTGTCCCCGCTGTCGGCAAGTGCATGGAGAAGGGGTTGCTGATCAACGCGACTCACGACACCGTCGTGCGGCTCCTGCCAGCCTTGAACATCACCCCAGAGCAGGTCGACGAAGGTTGCGAAATCCTGGGGAGTGTCCTGCGCGAGATGGCCAACGGGTGATTTGACCCAGGCTGCTTCGTGCGGCATGCCAGCACGCCGCCGTTGCTGACCACAAAGTTCCTCGAACTCGGAGTCCATCGATGCGTCACGTCTGTCGAGTCTGGCTGTGCTTTACGGCGATGCTTGTCCTGGTGGGCCTTGGCGAGTCGCAGGCCCAGGAGCGCGGGATTGGCGACTTTCCGAAGCTGAACGCGAAGACCGACTGGCCCTGGTGGCGCGGCCCGTCGCGGAACGGCGTTGCCGAGGCCGGACCCGCTCCGACGAAACTCAGCGACACCGACAACCTGCTGTGGAAGTCCCCAGTCCCCGGTCGCGGACACTCGTCCCCCACGGTCGTTGGCAATCAGATCTTCCTGGCCACAGCCGATGAGAAGAACCAGAAGCAGGGCGTTCTGGCCTTTGACCGGAACACCGGCAAACAGCTGTGGCTGACCGAAGTCAATCAGGGGGCGTTCCCCGCCAAGAATCACCCGAAGAACACCGAAGCCACACCGACCGTGGCCTGCGATGGCGAGCGTCTGTTCGTGACGTTCTATCATCATGACATGGTCGAGGCGATCGCCCTTGATCTGCAGGGGAAGATCGTCTGGAAGGAAAAGGTCGCCAACTTCCGTCCGAAGATGTACGAGTACGGGTACGCTCCCTCGCCCGTGCTGTATCAGGGAACCGTCATCATCGCCTCTGAGTATGACGGCGACAGCTTCATCACAGCCCTCGATCGCAAGACCGGCAAGCGGGTCTGGCAACAGAAACGTCTGCCGCTCATCACGTTCTCGACTCCTTCGATCGGTCGAGTGGCGGGCAAAGATCAGCTGATGATCAGCGGTCAGGAGTTCGTGAACTCGTACGACCCCACCAGCGGAAAGCCAAACTGGGCTGTGAAGGGGACAACGTTCGCCACCTGCGGGACGATGGTCTGGGACGGGGACATCGCCTTTGCCAGCGGCGGGTACCCCAAGGCCGAGACGATTGCGGTTCGGGCCGATGGTTCGGGGAAGGTTCTCTGGACCAACAATCAGAAGTGCTATGAGCAGTCATTGATCGTTCACGGGGGCCACCTATATGGCCTGACAGACAACGGAATTCTGTTCTGCTGGAACGGTCAGACAGGTGAAGAGCGCTGGAAGCAGCGATTGGCCGGGCCGGTCAGTGCCTCGCCCGTGCTCGCCGGTGGAAACATCTACTGGGCCAACGAGGCCGGAACACTGTGGGTGTTCAAGCCCAACCCGGAGAAGTTCGAACTGGTCGAGAAGAACCAGATCGGCAGTTCGGCCTTTGCCAGCCCAGCCATCTGCGGCGGACAGGTCTTTTTGCGAGTGGGAACCGGCGATGGGAAAGAGTGGCTCTACTGCTACGGAGCGAAGTAACGCTCCGTAGCACGGGCGTCTCGCCCGTGTGTTTCCCGAGCCACAGCACATGGGCGGGACGCCCATGCTACCCTACTTCTTCTGCCACAGATCCGCCGGCTCAAGCACACCTCGTGGTCCTTCCCCATCGAGCCAGCTTTTCGCCGCCGGGTCTTCCTTCAGGTAGGCATCCCAGAAGGCTGTACTGAGAGCCAGAATCACACGGTGGTGATTGGGGTTTCGACCGGTCTTGTCGCCGGGCAGTGCTCGATCGGTGAAGACCGAATGCTCCGCCTTATCGAGAACCAGTTCGTACTTGCTGCCTGCGGGCAGGGCTGTGTAGACAGCCCGCCGGGTCTCGACGGTCGCTCCGCCGATCGCGCTGACATCCTGGGTTCCGGTCATCAGGAGCCAGGGGATCTTGACCTTGGTAAAGGCCCGAACTGGATCACCGAGCGCCGGGGTATTCGGACTCATCGGCAACGCAGCTCGGATGCGGGGATCGGTTCCGAGCCCTTCCCGCAGCATCGTCTGGCCGCTGACCATCTGCGTGGTCTGGGCTCCGAAGGAGTGCCCTGACATCCCGATCTTTTTCAGATCGACGACGCCGTGCAGCGAATGCCGCGAGTCAGCGGCCCACTTCTCCAGCTGGTCGATGACCGCTGAGATGTCCTGCACACGCAGCAGCAGGTTCGCTCCATTGGCCGCTTCGCGCATCGCCTCCATACGCTGCCCGAGCCGTTGATTCTTCCAGACCCCCTCGTCACTGCCTGGGTGCTGCACGAAAACAGCCACGTATCCGCGTTTGGCCCAATGCTCGCCGAGGAACACGCTGCCGGATCGGGACCCGCCCAGGCCATGGCTGAACAGGACCACGGGAGCCGATTTGACTCCCTCGCACTGGTAGATCCGGATCGGGATCACACGATTGCGATCCGGGTCGGCGAATTCGGTATCGGTCCGCTGGACTTGGGAACTCATCACAGCGGCCAGCGGATCGTAGCCTTCCGCTCGACACGAGGAAGGTGTGCCCATCAATCCCAGCAACAGGCTGAATCCGAACAGAGCAATCGATCGCATTGTGAACTCCCGGCTGTCGCCCAACGTGCAGAACTCTCCCCAGTGAAACACCGCAAAACGCGGAAGGTTCCGCCGGATGTTTCGACATGGGCAGGGAGGGGCATAACCCGCAGAGCGGCGCACCCGCCCGCTACACCACTTCGTGCCGAGCCCCATCAAACCCGATCACCCGCGGTTTGTTGTCCATGACCGTCTCGATATGCACCGGGCGGCCCCATAAACGGTGCAGGTTCGTCAGGGTCGCCTGAGCATAGTCGGGCTTGAGCTCGATCCCCTGGTACTCATGCCGCAGGTACAGCTCGCCGCGGTTCTTGTAGTTTCCATCCAAAACCGAGATGAACGGGCGCCCGTGATTGGTCAGGCTGTTGAGCAGCTGGGCCTTGATCTCCTGGAACTCGCGGCTGGCGATTTCGTAGGTCTTCTCCTGCTCGTTGTAGGCGAAGCTGAACAGCTTGTGTTTGCGGCAGAAGTCCTCGGTCAGGTACGAATCGATGAACGTCACATCGTTGTGGATCTGACGGACCTCGAAGATCTTCTCGCGGCCCCGCCCGGCGTTGGTGTTCCAGTGCTTCTTTTCTTCCTCGTCGTCGCAGCTGTTCCACTCGGCTCCGAACTGGCCGCGGTTCCAGCGTTCTTCGATATCGCGGTACAGCTCAATTCCGATCTTGTAGGGGTTCAGCCGTCGCCCGGACATCGCCATCGTGCCGGAGTGATGATCGGCGTAGTCGACAACCTCGGCATCGGTCAGTCCGTGCCGCGTCATGATCGTAGAGTGCCAATAGCTGGCCCAGCCTTCGTTCATGATCTTGGTCATCCCCTGCGGGGCAAAGTAGTAGGCCTCGTCCCGGATGATGGCCAGGATGTCATGCTGCCAGTCGCGCAGTGGAGCGTGTTCCAGCAGGAACAGCATCACGTCGCGTTGGGGCTCCTCGGGGAACCGTCGCTCGGCGGCGCGGGCCATATCGATCTTGCGACGTTCTTCGTTCTCCGCATGCAGGATCTCGGGCGGGTTGATGTACGGGTCCATGTACTCCTTGGCGGCGAACCGCCCGCGGGTCCCCTCGAGGCCGTGTTCGTCCTCTTCTTGCTCCTGTTCTTTGCGGGCGCGCTCTTCGGCGACGCGTTTCGGATCGGGTCGACGCCGGATATGCACTGAGTGCGGATCAATCAGGTCCTCGATCGACAGGCAGGCATCAATGAACTGCTCGACCGGCTCGTACCCATAACGGTCGATGTAGCGATTGATGCGGGCTGCGTGGTTGGCCATCTGGTCCAGCATGCGGACATTGGTCCCCTGGAACCACGCATTGTGCTTGAAGAAATCCCCATGCCCGTAGACGTGGGCAATGACCAGCTTCTGGTCGGTCATCCCATTGCAGTTGAGCAGGTAGGCATAACACGGGTCGGTGTTGATCACCATCTCATAGATCTTCTGCAGGCCGTACGAGTACCCTTTGCTCAGCTCATCGTACTGGGCTCCGAATCGCCAATGCGGATAGCGCACGGGGAAGCCACCATACGCAGCCATCATGCTCATTTCGTCGTAGTCGACGAACTCGAAGATCGTGTCGGGAAAGTCGAGACCGTAGCCCCGAGCGATCTTGGCCATCTCGCTCTGCAAGGCCCGGATCTCCGGGGGCAGATCGTGCTCTGTGGGAACGACCATGACAGCCGCCTCATGGAAGAGGTGTTCCATCCGCCCGCAGGGCGAGCCTGCGAGCCAACGGAATCTTATGCATGGCCTCGGAACCGGGATAGACCGGATTCGCTCTGTGTCAGATTCTGAGTGCGAGACGCGCACTGTTCTGCAGGAGCGAGAGGGCAGTGGGGAATGGGGAATAGGCAATGGGCCGGAGGCCCGACGGTTCCCAAGGGCACTTTCCCGACTCTCGCAAGCAGCCTACGAAGAGACGATGCACCGGCCAGCGGAGATGCCGCTCGTGGTCAGCTACTGGCACCGCTGCTGAACCCGGCGGCAGAACAGGTCCAGGATGCGCTGCGGTTCGGTCCCGGTCAGGACGTCGATGTTCTGCTGCCAGCTGGCGATTCCCCGGCGGTCAAAGACCGTCATGCCGCGAGTCAGCTCGCCATGCAGTTCGACGTCAACCGCACTCGATTCGCGCTGAAACCACTCGGGATGAGTGATCGAAGTCAGCGCCACGACTTCGGGGAGATTGACCCCCTCGAGTCCCAGATGCTGCCTGGAGGCCCGCAGCGCATACGGAACGGTCCAGCTGATGAACTGTCCGAAGCGGGTCTCGGGCCCGACCTGCAAGCGCTGAAAGCTCTCAAAGGTCAGGACGGCCTTGCGAGTCACATCGAGAGGGACCAGCGTCTTGGTGCAGGGCTGCCGCAAGACAAACCGGGCGGCCTCGGGGTCGGCCAGAACATTGAACTCCGCCGACGGAGTCGCGTTCCCAGGCCCCGAATAGGACCCGGCCTGCACGACCAGGGACTTCAGCTCCGACAAGAACGTCGGGTGCAGTTCCGCCGCGCGATAGACATTGGTCAGGGGCCCCAGCGTCAGCAGCGTGATCTCGTTCGGGTGGCTCTTGACCAGATCGATCATCAGCTTGGCGGAGTCGTGCCGCTGATGCAGTTGGACTTCCAGATCGGGGAAGTCGCCCATGCCGGCAGGCCCCTGCAAGGCGGCCAGCGGCGGGCCATCACCCGTGGCCGACGCGGCCGGGCCTTCGGCGAGTCCAAACCGCGGCCAGCGCGGCGGATCGAGCAACGACACCAGTGCGAGCAGATTCCGAGTCGCCTGCTCCCCTGAGACCGACCCGCAAGTCGCGGTAACCGCCAGCAAATCAATCTGCGGGTCGAGCAGCGCCATGGCGATCGCCATGGCGTCCCCTATCCCCGGATCGGCATCAATGATCAACTTGCCAGCCATCGAGTCTCCCAGCGCCCGTTCACACTGTTGTCAGCCAAACTACCCGAGCCCAGGAGAAGGATCAATCACGATCCACCAATTTGCACGCAGGACAGCCGGAGTTGGCACTTGGCCCAAACGCGAGGCGAACCAAAGGTCGCTGCGAAATGATCCTTTGGGTAGCGGTTCGCCATGCCCCATTTCCCGAGGCTGCATCTTCGCAAGCCCCGTGGACTCTAGTATGTCCCGAGCGACGCGTCGTCGATGATCTGCGTTAGAAGCGATGTCCGGGTTGCGGACCATGTTGAGTCAGCGTCAGGATCTCGGGCCCGTCTTCGGTCATCAGAATCTGGTGCTCGAACTGGGCGGATAACGATCGGTCTTTGGTCAGGACGGTCCACCCGTCCGATAGCGGTCCATCGGTGTCTTTGCTGCCGAGGTTCAGCATTGGCTCGATCGTGAAGCAGACGCCCGGGGCCAGAATGTCCTTGCGGCTCTTGCGAACCGGGATATGCGGAACGCCGGGATCCTGATGAAACTTGCGACCGATTCCGTGGCCCTGAAAGTTCTCGACGATCCCCAGCCCCTGTTGCCGACCGAAGCGGGCGATGACGGTCCCGATGTCCATCACCGAGCAGTAGGGCTTCAAAACTTCGATCCCCAGCCACAGAGCATCGAACGCCGCCTGGACCAGGCGGCGCGCCTCGGGGTGGACCTCTCCAATCAGGAAGGTTTCGGAGGAATCGCCGTACCACCCATCGACAATCGTCGTGCAGTCCAGATTGACAATGTCGCCATCTTTGAGCAGTCGATCGCTGGGAATCCCGTGGCAGACGACTTCGTTGATGCTGGTACAGATCGACCGCGGATAGCCCTGGTATCCGTAGCAGGCAGGAATGTGCCCGTGATCCCGCGTGTATTGTTCCGCCAGCTTGTCCAAGTGGAGAGTCGTCGTCCCGGCTTTGACCTTGGTCCGCAGAAAATCGAGCAGCTGGGCGTTGAACCGGCCTGCTGCCCGCAGCCCGGCCCGCTCTTCCTCCGTCTTATAGGTGGGAAGACGCGAACTCTTGGCAAACGGCAACAGGCGGCGCATGAAGAACTCCGCGGCGTGATGAGTCACAGACCTGAATACTGCGGCTGGTGATGTCATCGGGCCGCCCGGGGCAACTGATCGAGTCGGTTCAGGGGTCATTCTGGCGCGCCGACGGATGGGAATCAATCAGCCGAGCCCTTTCGCACCTTTACCAAAATCAAAAAGGCAGCCCCTCTGTGAAACAGAGGGGCAGCCTTCCGAGGTCCGTGTCCACTAAGGTCGGGGAGGCTGACTGCGGCGCGGCCCGCCGCCACTACTGCCGGGAAGTGCTGCCCCGGCACCGGGGTAGCCCCCGCTGCCGTATCCCCCGCTGGAACTTCTCCCCCCGCCACCCGCCAGCGGGTTGCGGGCCTTTTGTTTGCCCTTGGCGGGCTTTTGACTGCCGCCCGTTGTTCCCTCTGAGTCCCCATAGACTCCCGCGTACATGTCGTAACCCGATCCCATCTCCGGAGGAGCCGCCTTGATCTTTTCGAACGCTTTGTTCTGCTTCTCCTGCTGAACCTCCAGTCGCTTTTGCTCCGCACCGAGTCGCACCGGATCAATCACGGCGAGTTCTCCGGTATTGGAGTCGACAACCAGAAGCTCCTCTGGCAACTGAACTTCGTTTGTTGAGCTGGGAGGGATCTTCAGATCCTTGTGCAGGGTGCGATCCAAAGCCATGTCGGCGTGAGTATCCACAAACACATCCGACGACTTGAAGGTATAGGCCTTCTCTTCATCGGTGTTCTTCGCAGGATCGATCACACGGGCCTTCACGGCCCCAGCCACATGCTGCCCCGGATAGAGATCCAGGTCAGCATTGACCGTCGTTCCCAGCTTGGTGTCCCACTGATAGACAGAGACACGGGCCTTGCCACGCTTTGTGTCGATATCCTTGACGAAGTAATAGACGTCTCGCTCGATGGTGACCGGCTTCGTCGGATTGCTCCACTCCGTCGTGCGGGTTTCGCCCTCCACCACCAACGGCTGACCGTTGGCTTCCGACGGCAACCGTCCGTAGTTCGGGTTGTTGAGCACGAGGCGAACCCGATAACGATAGGTCTTGCCGGGCTCGACAGCGAAATCGATATAGCGGAACAGCAAGAGTTCTCCATCCACACGGACTCGCGTCTGGATGTAATCTCGCAGTGCCTTGCCGCGTTCGTCATTGTCCACAGTCGAGAGCAGCTTCTGGAGAGGATCTTCCTGTTTTTTCCCGGCTGCACCGCGGGCGGGTGGACGCCCCCCACCCATTTGATTGCCCATCATCGCAGCTGCAGGCGAGGAACTGCCCATGTAGTTGGCGCTGGTCATCCCACCGCCTCCCATCATCCCGGGTGATCCGTACATGCCGCCGCCGGTTCCATAGGCCGAGCCACCGAACAGTTCCGACTGCAAGGCCCGCGTGTCGCCGACCCGGCTGGAAAATCCGCCCTTCTCGCGACGTGGTTTGGTTTCCGTGCCTTTGTTTGCGTCTTTGAGCTGTTCGAGTACCTTGGTCTGATACTCGATTTCCATCTGAATCTGATCTTCACTCAGCTCAAACGACTCGATGCGGGGATGGGAGGCGACCTTCTTCCAGCCGCCGTAAATTCGAGGCGGCAATGGCATCGTCATCACGTTATTCGTCACAGTCCCCGTCACGACATCCGGCTCCGGAGGCATCGACTCATCCAAGACGTCAACGGCGGCCTGGATGTCGACCGACTGCCAGTCGGACCAGGTTCCAGCCTTATCGACCTGCTCCTGCCGCTCCAGGTTAAAATCGATCACTTCGAAGTTCATCGCCGCCAGATCGAAGTTCTTGGCGTTCGTTGCCTCCTGGAATCGGCGAATCTGTTCCTTCAGGGGGAAAACCGCTCGAACGCTCGCAAAGTAGTAACCCTGGGCGTTGCGATTCATGGCGACTGAACCACCACCCATCATATCCGCACTGGTCATCCCCCCGTACAGCATGTCCATCGCGGGAGACCCGCCGGAGTTGTCAACCGGAGGAACGTAAGCTGCTCCTGGAAGCGCTCCGGGAAGTGCTCCCGTCGTTCCTTCGACTTCTCCCGAAGCCATCCCGGGGAGCCCACCGCCAGCCACAGGACGCCCCGTTGCGAACTCATCGTCCTCGTCTGGGGTGGCTGGCTTTTCGGTCGGTGCCCCGGACTCGGACATCGGATCGTCCGATTCGGCCTTCTCCGCCTCTGGATCGACAGGACGCTCGATCAGGACTTTTCCCGCGTCCGCGATGGCGTCTTCCAGCGCCAATAGCGTCGGATCGCGCAGCGGCTCTTTGCCCTGCCAGGGGGTTGTCGTGAACCGAGTCGACAGTTCGTACTGGCTGACCAGCATGGGGGTCAGTAGCAGATCTTTGACGATCTGCTTGGGAGCTTTGTCCTGAGTCAGCGTGTACTTGTTCCGCTCTTCTTCCGGCCAGGAATGTCCCGCGAGCGCTTTCTCCCCGCTGCTCACCTTGTCGACGATCTCCGCCGGAGTCCCGGAGTAGCTCTTCCATTGAGAAGAGGCCAGGAAACCCGCGACCATCAGGCCCGCAGCTCCCAGAACGAGCTTCTCAGTGTGGTTGACCAGGAACGCCTTGGCGTCAAATCCTTTGCCAGCCATGGAACACCTCTGTGCTTTCGGAGTCGGAATTGATCGTGACTGAAGACCGAGTCTCAACGTGAGACGCTTGTGAACCGTGCTGAGTTCCCGGAATCAAGGATTCGCAGGAGGCTCCGTCGCAGGTTCGGTGGTTGTGGGGGGGGCATCTGTTGCAGAAGGTTCCGTGGCAGCGGGGTCGGCTGCCGCAGGCTCGTTTGCCGCAGGCTCGGTTGCAGGAGCAGCTGGCTCAGTGGACGCTGGAACGGCCTCTGCGGCGGGTTCGGCGGGAGGCTGTGCCGCGTTCGGATCAGCCCCAGCCGCCGTATCGCCTGCAGGAGCGGGCTCTGTAGTACCGTCGGCAGCGGGCGCTGCCCCCTCCGCAGCAGGTGGGGTGTCACCTGCCGTTGCGTCGGCAGGCGGTGTTCCCTCAGCGGGAGTCTCTTCCGTGGCTGCTCCGTCGGCTGCTGCCGCAGCGGTCGGATCACGGAAAATGGTCACCAGCCCCGCCAGGTCCAATTGAATCAGGTCGGGATGATCCAGGTCGGTCACCTTGTACCCGGTGTTGGCACCGGCTCCACCACCCATTCCTCCGGGGAGACCGGAACCGGACGTGTAGTTCTCCGTCATGGCACCATTGGTTTCATCTCCACCGAAGGGCATCGGACTTGAAGTATCAAATCCGGACGCCATCATCGAACTCATCGGTCCACTGCTGCCTGCCAAGCCGCCACCGATCACTCCGGAACTCTTGAACTCATCGGTCCGGTACGGGTTCTTGCCGATCTGGAAACGGACGACCTTGATCGGCCAGTCGGAGTTCGAGAGGGCCACCAGAAAGTCGACCAGTCTGTTCTGATTGATGATCACGCTCAGGTAGAACCCGCGCTCCATGAAGGGAGCGGCTTCGTAGGTCGCTGCCGGGTCAAACTTGACATACCGGAGAATCTCGGCGACCCCAGTCGCCTCTCCACTGGTTCCCTCCCCATCCGACGGCATCATCATGGAGGACATCATCTGCCCACCACTCATTCCGTTGCCGCCAGCAGCAGGTTCTCCGCCAGTTCCGAACTCTTCGGAGGGATTGAACTTCACAGATGTCTGCACTTTGGATCGGCCTCCACCGCCTCCACCGCCACCGCCTCCGGAAGTTCCCTCCATGCCCGGCATCATCGACGACATCATTTCAGAACCTTCACCGCCAGTCTCACCTGCTGCTCCCACGGCCACCGGGGTTCCGTCACCACCCAGCAGGCGATACGAGATCACTCGGCGGATCACCGCGCTGCTCGTGGAATCGGCGTCCTTGTTCATCTGCCGAATCGCATCGAGGATCAGCTGGGTCACCCAGACATCCTCCTGGGCATCCCACATCTGAGTCGAGGTGATCGTAAAATTGCCGACCTTCATCTGGGGAATCAGATGGGGCGGGAAGTCGATCTTGGGAACGTAGGTCAGATCTTTGGTGTTCAAGACCATCGGCTCCACGCTTTCGTGCAGCGGCTTGATCACATCTTGAAAGTAGACATTCTGGTAGGCAAAACGCACCAGGTTGTCCGCGACATCGCTCCGGTATCCCTTCGGAATATCGGCTGCCACCGCCTGAGGCCAGGTCATCCGGGCCTGCTGACGCAACCACAGCTGCTGCAACTCTTCCTTGACGAACTTCTCCAGTCCATCGTTCTGGATCTTGAGTTCGGTGGCGTACTGCTCGTTGGGGTCGTTTTGACCGGTCGGAATGCCGCCCTTAACACCATCCAAAGCCGTTTGTCGCGCCGAAGTGGCCGCCGACAAAGCGCTGTTGGCCGAGAAATATCCCCACAGGTTCATTGACAGCAATGGAACCAGCAGAATCCAGAAGTGATGCTTCAGAATCGGTTCGAGCTTGTCCATGGTGAATCTCCCTCAGGCGGGAATTGAGATGGTCGTAACAGGGGCGAGAGAATGAAGAAACAGGCTGTGAGCTTACTCCGACGCGGGCGGCGCCGCCGCCTCAGTCGTGTCTGCCGCAGGCTCCGAGGCTTCGCCCTCAGGCTTGTTCCGCTCCTCAGGAGGAGTCGGCTTGTAGGCGAACTGGATGATGAAGCGGGTCAACTTCTTGAACTGCTTCGGGTCCGCTGTCCCACTGGCGCCAGGAGTCCCTTGCATTCCCGGTCCGCCAGCGGGGTATCCCGAGCTGCCCGGAAAGCTGCTCCCTCCCGGGAAGCCCGCTCCGGTTGTCCCCTCTTCTGCGCCGGTGTAGCTCGAGTCCGCCAAGCCCGGCCCCACAGGAGTTCCCGGAACTCCTGTGGTGGGGGCATTGCCGAACAGATTCGTTCGAGGAGCCGATCGGTCAATCTTCATCCCGTCCGGGTTATACCGGAACTGTTCCGGTGCGTAATGAATGATGGTGGCATTCGAGATTCCCATCTTCCGAACATCTCGAACCGGGAATCCGGGAACCTGAACCGTGTCCGACTGCAGCTTCTTCAGGAACGTCGCGGAGATATACGGCTGTGACTGATCCTTCGGATCTTTCTCATTGTGGTGCCAGTGCATGCCGCGAACTGTCACGACATACCCCTCTCCGGTCGGCGCCTTTTCCTTTTCGTCCGCAGCCAGCAGTCCCTTGGCGTTTTCGTCCAGCAACTGGAACCAGCCAGCATCCAGATCGGCCACGCGCGAGGCGGTGATCTCCTCGATGTTCATCTGGTTTCGCATTTCCAATTCGATCGCCTGGACATCACCCTCATCCCGAGGCAGGCAGTCGTTGATCGCCGCGTAAAGCTCCAGCCAAGGCACGCCTCGTCGTCCCTGAACCGCAGCCTTCAAGTCCGCGAACTGCTTGTCATGGCGGCCCACTTCGGTTTCGTAGTTCGTTTTGAGCGAAGCGACTTTGCCTCCGAAGTCTTTGGCCTTCTTCTCAGCAGCCTCGAACTCCGGGGTATGAACGGTCATATACGGGAACGCGTTCCCCATGGTCGCCACAGCTGTGCCCAGCAGCAGTGTTGCGGCGGTGGCCACAGCCCAGGGCTTCTTGCGGCGGATGATCCGCTCGCGAGTAATCTCGGGAGGCAGCAGCGTCGTCTTAATTGCCGTCTGACCGACCAGTTGCAGTGCCAGCCCGTAGGGCACCGCGAAGCTCAGCACGTTGTCAGCAAACAGCGGCGAGTTGATGACCGCATCACCCGCCAAGGCCTTGTACACATCGGGGCGTTCGACATCGTATTGCAGGTTCTGCTGCAGGAACTTCTGCAGTCCGGCCAGTTTGAAGCCGTTGCCCAGCCCCAGCACCTTCGAGATCTTCGCCTGACGATTCACGCTGGAGAAGAAGCCGATCGACCGCTGGATTTCCGAGACGAAGTCGTTGAACACCGGACGCAGAGCCTGGAACACGGCCCGCGGGTCTTCCGACTTGGTCGCATTGCACTTCAGCAACTCAGCCTTGGCGAAGCTGAGCTTCATTTCCTTGGTCAGAGCCCGGGTGAAGTGATTGCCCCCAATTGGGACGTTTCGCACCCAGATCTTCTTGCCGTTCGAGACCATCAGCGTCGTATTGTCACATCCCATGTCGAGAGTGATCACAAAGTCTTCGTTGTCTCCGAGATTGCCCGGTCGCTGACCCAATTCGTCGTAGCACAGCACGTTGAACAGCGCCAGCGGGGCGATCTGGATCAGTTCCAGTTCGACCTTGTGCTGGACATAGGGACGCATCGCTTGCGCGAGGGCATCCCGCTTCATCGCGAACAGGCCGACTTCGGCGTCGAGCAGGAAGCCACCTTCTTCGATACCGCTGCCCAGACGCTGGTAGTCCCAGACCACATCTTCCAGTGCGAACGGGATCTGCTGCTTCGCTTCGTACTGCACGATCTGGTGGACCTTCTTGGCTTCCACCGGTGGCAGCTGGATAAACCGCGTCAGCGAGGTCTGACCGGGAACCGACATTGCGACCTGCTCGCCCTCCAGCTTATTGCGGGAGAGGAACGTCTTCATTGCGTCGTGGATGATCTCTTCCGGAACGGCGTCCGGCTGAGTCAGGATCTTGGGGTACTGCACGTAGTCAAATGCAGCTGCCATGACCTGGCCAGTCGACTCCACATATTGGAGTTTGACGGCTTTCAGTGCCGACTGCCCGATATCGATGCCCCAGGCGGATGAACCGGCCATGATCCATACTCCGATCGCGACAGTCCGCAGACTGCCGGAAACGCTGAGTGAGTGGTTTTCGGAAGGGAAGTCCGACCTCGGAAGTCCGGGGCGAACGACCCGAACATGCGAATGGGGAGAGATGTGACGGATTTCCCCCAAAGTACACTAACGTAGAGGTTTGCGGCTGGTCAACCGAAAAGTCTCTCGTCATGTCGACTTTTGAATGTTGCAGGAATGCAACACTCGAAAGTCGGGTTGATCCGTCTGATCACGTTGCAGCGAGTACCCCGGCTGTGCCGGTCGCCTCGACCGATTGTGATTGCTCTGAGAATTGGACGGAGAGATCCCGTCCCGAGTTCCCGAATCTCTGGAGATTTCGGCAACATCCCCAAACCTCAAGAGGAAAAAGAAACGCGAGGCCCCAGGATTTTGTCCCAAACTCAACGTCGATAAGCACAACGGCTTCGCCCGTCACAGGCAACGGACACTCAAGTTGCTGCCGCGCCGAACCCAGTGACATCGCCCGTGGCCGTACACTTGCGATCCAGGTGGGTGTACCCCCCGTCGACGAACACAATCTGCCCAGTCGTATGGCTCGAAGCTGGCGACGCCAGGAACACCGCCATGTTGGCCAGTTCTTCGATCGTTGTAAAACGCCGCCCCAGGGGGATCAGCTGTTCGATCTCAGCTCGCGAGGCTGCGGGGTCGGGCATCGCAGCCAGGCACTTCTCATAGAGCGGAGTCCAGGTCTCGGCGGGCAGGACAGCATTAACGCGGATTCCGTGAGGAGCCAGATCGACCGCCCATTCGCGGGTCAGGCCGTTGATGGCCCCCTTCGAGGCTGCATAGCCAGAGGTCCCGCCCTGGCCCGTTTCGCAGACCTTGGACCCGATGTTGATGATCACACCGCGGGACTGCTTCAGGGCGTCCAGCGCGAAGTGGGCCATCGCGTAGTAGTGGATCAGATTCTTGCGGAGCGATCCCACAAACGCCTCGACACCATCTCCCAGGCCCACGCCGTCGTTGACGCCAGCGTTGTTGACCAGGATGTCGAGCCGCCCGAACCGCTTGAGTGTCGTCTCAACAGCTCGCCGGCAGGCTTCCGGGTCGGACAAGTCACCCGCAATGAACAGGCAGTCTTTCCCTTGAGCTGCGTACTCCTGTTCGAGGGCTTTGCCTTCCACTTCACTGCGGTTCACGTTGGCGACGCGTGCCCCTTCCGAGATGAGCAGCCGGGCGATCCCCAGGCCGATCCCTTTGGAGCCGCCGGTCACGAGAGCCACTTTGCCTTGCAGTCCGAGATCCATCTTCTGCCTCAGTGTCTTCGTGATTCGGGGTCGAGGGGATCGGGAAACAACAACACCCGCAGGGGATCCCACGGGTGTAGCAGAAATCGTCAGAATTCTGGAGTCCAGTGTCTGTCTGTCCAAATCGAGCCCTAGAACGGCACGTCGTCGTCTGGGGCGTTCGAACCACCCGAAGAACCGGAGTAGTAGTCGGGCTCTCCGCCCCCACCACCGTAGTTGCCAGCGTTCCCGCCGCCGCCCTGATTCCCGCGGCCACCACCGCCGCCGCGTGGTCCGCCTCCACCGCCGCCCCCACCACCGGGGCCACCAGCTCCCTGGGGACCGCCGAGGAACTGCATCGTCTCACCGACGACGCGGAGCTTCGACCGCTTCTGGCCGGATTGCTTGTCTTCCCAGGAATCGAGCTGCAGGCGGCCTTCGATCATGACGTTGCGGCCCTTGGCCAGGTATTCCCCGGCCAGTTCTGCAAGTCGCGACCAGAGCGTGACCTCAACAAAGGTCACGTCTTCTTTCCGCTCGTTCGTATTCCGGTCCGTAAACTGGCGATTGATCGCCAAGCTGATTTCCGTGACAGCTGTCCCGTTCGCGAGGTATTTGACCTCGGGATCACGGGTCAGAGTCCCGATCAGAATCACACGATTGAAGTTCGCAGGCATCTCTGGCTCCCTTCACGGCGTCCCAACCGACTCCTGTTCCCTTCATCCTTGAAAGGCTGTCGTAAGAAATGGCATGACGACGGGCCACGGAGCCCGTCGTTCACGCTGCCCGTATTCACGCAGTCCGCAGATCGACCGCCGGGTCGACCTAGTACGGCTTGTCCGGGTTGACGCCCATCGGGCTGGTGTCAGCCTGACCGGTGACGTGCTGCGACAGGGCTTCCGCCATGACGGTGAACAGCTTTTCCGGGTGACTGATGAGCAGGTGACGGACCACGACTTCACTCAGCTTGCACAGCCGGGTGAACTCGGTGACCTGCAGGCTATCCATCTTGAAGTAGATCAGATAGTGCAGGCCCTTCTTGTGGTTGCCGATCTGGTAGGCCAGCTTGCCGTCTTGCCACGGCGCCTTGGCAACCACTTCCGCTCCACAGCGGGTCAGAATTTCAAGCAGCGCATCTTCAGTTGCCTTCGAGTTCACGGCGTAACGGCCGCTATCGAGAAGGAACATGCACTCGTAATGATGCTGGGCCAAAGCCAGTTCTCCAGGACAGGTCTGCAATCGGGGACGCGGTAGTGTAACCGCTGGCGGGGGGGATTCAATGCTGGAATGGACAAGGGATCACGCTCGCAAGCCCAGGGGTTGCAACCCCTGGGCTTTTCGAGCGGAACTCGCTCCTACATTTCCTTCGAATCGATCCACTTCATCATCTTGCGGAGCTTGCGACCGACGGTTTCGATCATGTGCTCGCGCTCGCGGCGGCGGATCGCCTTGAAGCTGGCCTGGTTGGCCTTGTTTTCCAGGAGCCAGTCGCGGGCGAACTGCCCGTTCTGGATCTCGGTCAGGATTCGCTTCATCTCCAGCTTCGTCTCAGCGGTCACAATCCGCGGGCCGCGGGTGTAATCGCCGTACTCTGCGGTGTTCGACACGCTGTAACGCATGTAGTTGAGGCCGCCCTGGTAGAACAGGTCGACGATCAGCTTGAGCTCGTGCATGCACTCGAAGTAGGCCATTTCCGGCTGGTAACCGGCTTCGACCAGGGTCTCGAACGCCGCCTTGACGAGGGCGCTGACGCCTCCGCACAGCACGACCTGCTCACCGAACAGGTCGGTTTCGGTTTCTTCGGCAAAGGTCGTCTCGATGACGCCCCCACGGGTTCCGCCGATCCCCTTGGCGTAGGCCAGGGCCAGCTTGCGGCTGTTTTCGGACGATCCCGGTCCCATGGCGATCAGGCTCGGCACACCGCCGCCCTTGACGTATTCGCTGCGGACGAGGTGTCCAGGGCCCTTCGGGGCGACCAGAGCGGTGTCGACACCCTTCGGCGGGGTGACCTGGTTGAAGTGGATGTTGAAACCGTGCGAGCACATCAGCAGTGCGCCGGGCTTCAGATTCGGCAGAACCGAGTTCCGGTAAATGTCGCCCTGGACTTCGTCCGGCAACAGCATGTTGACCAGGTCCGCCTGCTTGGTCGCATCTTCGACCGACATCGGCTTGAAACCATGCGATACGGCCAGGTCGTAGTTCGCACTGCCCGGACGCTGACCGATGATGACGGTACAGCCGGAATCCCGCAGGTTCTGAGCCTGGGCATGGCCCTGGCTGCCGTAACCCAGAATGGCGATCGTCTTGCCCTTGAGGACAGACAGATCGGCGTCATCGTCGTAGTAGACCTTGATCGACATGGTAGAGTGTGTGGTTCAGGTGGTTGAGGAAGGTGAGTGACTCGAGAAACTCGAAGCACGAAATCCGAAATTCGAAAGGAGCAGGCAATGCACGGATTCGAGTTTCGAGTTTCGAATTTCGAGTTTATCCATGGACGACATCGTCCACCGACGTCGTCTTCCCTCGCAGGAGGGCAATCCGACCGGCTCGGACCATTTCCAGGATGCCAAACGGGCGAACCGCTTCGATAAACGATTCGATCTTTCGTTCCTGGCCAGAGATTTCAATCATCACGTGGTCGGCGCTGACGTCGACGATCTTCCCTCGGAAGATATCGACCAGCTCTTTGACAGCCGTGCGGGAGCCTTCGGCGGTGGCAACCTTGATCAGCATCAGGTCGCGTTCGACGTACTCTTCCTTTGAGTAGTCGATCACCTTGACCACGGTCACGATTTTTTCGAGTTGCTTGCGGACCTGGTCCAGTTGATGCTCATCGCCAGCCACGACGAAGGTCATCCGCGAGAACTCGGGGTTCTCGGTCGCGCCGACAGCCAGGCTGTCGATGTTGTATTCGCGCGAGGCCAGCATGCCGGAGATGTGCGCAAGGACTCCGGGCCGGTTGACGACCAGCGCGGAGAGAACGTGACGCATGACGAGTTCCTGCTGTCGAAATGTTCAGTGCTCGCTGCGGAAATGAGGCTTCCGCGCGAAGCGGAACAGTCTATCCCCGCTGCCAACCGTGTACAACCGTGTCCGAACTGTCGAGCGGAACAGCCGTTTTTCCCAGCAATTTTTCGAGCCGCTGGAGATTTTTTCGCACGCGAGCGTTCGTTATTCTTCAGGGCTCGACTCAAAGCTCGCGTTCTCATGAGGTCGTTCATGATTCGTCGTCTGTGGCTGTCTGCTTGTCTGTGGCTGACTCTGGTGGTTCCCGGCTCCGCTGCGGACCCGATCAAGATTCTCTTTTTGGGAGACAATGGCCACCACCGGCCCGGAGATCGCGCCGCCCAGCTGATTCCGGCCCTGAAAGATCGCGGAGTCGAGATCAAGTACACCGACGATGTGGGGGTTTTGAAAGCCGAGACCCTCAATCAGTTCGACGGGCTGCTGCTGTTCGCGAACATCGACAACATCGAAAAAGAGGCCGCCGACGCGCTGCTGGCCTCTGTGGAGAGCGGCAAGGGGTTCATCCCGGTTCACTGTGCGTCCTATTGCTTTCGCAATGATGACCGGATCGTGGCCCTGATGGGCGGCCAGTTCCAGCGGCACGGCACCGGCGTCTTCCGCACGCGAATCGTCCAGCCCAATGACCCGATCATGAAGGGGTTCGATGGCTTCGCCAGCTGGGACGAGACCTACGTCCACACCAAGCACAATGAAGAAAACCGGATCGTGCTCGAAGTCCGAGCCGATGACACCGGCTTCGAGCCGTACACGTGGACCCGCACGCAAGGCAAAGGCCGCGTCTTCTACACAGCCTGGGGACATGATGAGCGGACCTGGGGACATCCCGGGTTCGTGAACTTGATGGAACGCGGCATTCGCTGGGCCGTCGGCCGCGACCCGCAAGAGGCTCCGGGCTACGAAGATCCCCAGGTGGTTGCCGCTCCCGAGATGACTCCGTTCCCGACAATCGAGGACAACACCTTCCAATATGAAGACGTCGGCCCCAAGATCCCGAACTACACCAAGGGAGAAAAGTGGGGCGTGCAGGGCGATCTCAAGACCCTGATGCAGAAGCCATTGCCACCGCTCGAGTCGATGAAGCGGATCTCCACGCCGGTCGGCATGAAGGTCGAGCTCTACGCCGCTGAAGTCGCTCCGGAGAGTGACAAGTCGTACTCCTGGCAGGGCTTCGAAGGCAAGCCGATCGCCATGAACTGGGACGAGCGCGGGCGGCTATGGGTCTGCGAGACCTACGACTACCCGAACGAACTCCAGCCCGAAGGCCAGGGCCGCGACCGGATTCGGATCTGCGAAGACACCAACGGCGACGGCCAGGCTGACAAGTTCACGATCTTTGCCGAGAAGCTCAGCATCCCGACCGCCATTGTGATCTACCGCGGTGGAGCAATCGTTCAGGACGGAACACAGACCGTCTACTACAAGGACACGAACGGCGATGACAAGGCTGACGTGCGGCAGGTGCTGCTGACCGGCTGGGGACTGGGCGATACGCACGGCGGGGTCAGTAACTTCCGTTACGGGCTCGACAACTGGATCTACGCGATGCAGGGGTACAACGACTCGACCCCGGCCGAAGGGACCAAGGAGTTCCAGCGGTTCCGCATGGGCTTCTTCCGGTTCCGGGTCGAGCCGACGAAAGATCACGAGATCAAGATCGCGGAAGTCGAGTTCCTCCGCTCGACGAACAACAACACCTGGGGCCTTGGGATCGGTGAAGACGGCGAGATCTTCGGCTCGACCGCCAACCACTGCCCGAGCGTTCACATGGCGATCCCGAACCGGTTCTACGAGAACGTCCGCGGCTGGGCTCCGCAGGTGCTGTCGCAGATGTCCGATACCTTCCTGTTCCAGGCTCCGACCGACAAGATTCGCCAGGTCGACCAGTTCGGCGGCTACACAGCTGGGGCGGGCCACGCGGTCTACACGGGGCGGACCTATCCGCAGGAATACTGGAATCACATCGCCTTTGTGTGTGAGCCGACAGCCCACATTGTCGGGGCGTTCGTCCTGCGTCGCGACGGCACGCAATACAGCTCCCAAAACAGCTTCAATCTGTTCGCCAGCGATGATGAGTGGACCGCCCCGATCATGGCTGAGGTTGGTCCCGACGGAAACGTCTGGGTCCTCGACTGGTACAACTTCATCGTCCAGCACAACCCGACACCCGCCGGTTTCAAGAACGGCAAGGGGAACGCTTACGAGAGCGACCTGCGCGACAAGCGGCATGGACGCATCTACCGCGTGGTGCCGAAAGAGACTGCTGTCGAGTCGACAGTCGTTGACCTCGCCCAGGCCACTCCCGCCGAACTGGTTGCGGCTCTCAAGCACCAGTCGATGGAGCGGCGGTTGCAGGCTCAGCGGTTGCTGATCGAGAAGGGTGACGAGAGCGTCGTGCCTGCTTTGGTTGCCCTCGTTCAGGATGACTCCGTGGATGCCGCTGGCCTGAACGTCGGTGCAATTCATGCCATCTGGACACTTCACGGCCTTGGCGTTGTAAACGGAGATGGTGCCGCTAATCACGCGGTTGGTCACGCAATTCGCCACAAGTCGTCAGCGGTTCAGCGAAACGCAGTTCTCGCCTCAACGACGACAGTCCGTGAACCGAAGGACTTCGTTCCACAGGCTCACTTCTATCTGAGGATCGATCAGTTCGATGCTCTGTCTCCGCAGATTCAACTGGCAGTTCTGTTGAAAGCTGCAGAGACATCTGTTTCTTCCGCTTCTATCGGAAAGAGCTTGGTAGAGCTGACTCAGCGCCCCACGGAAGACCGCTGGCTGATGGACGCCATGACCGCCGCAGCCTGTACGCACGCGGTCTCGTACCTCGACGGTCTGGCCGAGCAGAAGGAGCCGAGCGCCCTGTCGATGGCGATCGCAGCCCGGGCTACGGAGCATATCTCCCGTGGCAAGCCGTCTGACGAACAGCTCAATGCCCTTCTGGCCGCAGTGGCGAAAGCTCCTCCGGCAGTGGCAGAGACCTTGGTCGACGGCGTCTCCAAAGGCTGGCCGCGCGATCAGAAGAACCAGATCAGCGAAGAGAACGAAAAGGCCCTGCTGGCTCGACTCGCCGATCTGCCGCCGGGCACTCGGGGACAACTCGTCCGTCTCTCGACCGGCTACTGGGGCAGCAAGGCATTCGCCGCTCACATCGGCGAAATCGCCAAGTCCCTGCAAGCGGCCGTTGCCGATGCCCAGAAGTCCGACAACGACCGCATCCAGGCGGCCAAGCAGTGGATCGAGTTCGCTCCCACTGACAACTCGGCCGTCGAGGCACTGGTCGCGACGATCACTCCGCAGGTCTCCAACACCCTCGCGGTCGGGATCGTCGAAGCGGTCGGTGGCAGCACCGCCGAGAACGCCGGGGACTTGGTCATCGCCCGGCTGGCCAGCCTGACTCCCGAAGTGAAACGGGCTGCGGTGCGGACCCTGCTCGCTCGTCCCGCTACGACCAAGTCTCTGCTCATGGGAGTTGAAGGCGGCAAGACGACCCTCGATGAACTCTCGCTCGATCAGAAGCAGGCTCTGGCCAATCACCCTGAGCAGTCGATCCGCGACCGCGCCAAGAAGCTGCTCTCGATGGGTGGCGGGCTGCCGAATGCTGACCGGGAAAAGGTCGTGAAGGAGCTGCACCACCTGACCGAGAAGACCGGCGATCCGGTCGCGGGCAAGGTGATCTTCGTCAAGAACTGTGCCAAGTGCCACATGCACTCGGGCGAAGGGAACAAGATCGGTCCCGACCTGACCGGGATGGCTGTCCATCCGAAGCACGAGCTGCTGATCCATATCCTCGACCCCAGCCGCAGCGTGGAAGGGAACTTCCGGATCTACACCGTCACCACGGTCGACGGTCTGGTCTTGACCGGAATGCTGGCCGGAGAGACCAAGACCTCGATCGAACTGATCGACACCGAGGGGAAGCGCAAGCCGATCCCCCGCGAAGAGATCGACGAGCTGGTCGCCGGAACCAAGTCGCTGATGCCCGAAGGGTTCGAGAAGCAGGCCACGCCGGACGAATTGGGCAACCTGCTGGAGTTCCTGACCCAGAAAGGAAAGTTCGTGCCGCTGGACCTGCGGAAGGTGGCCACAACTGTCACGACCCGCGGCATGTTCTTCAACGCCAACGGAGAGGCCGAACGACTCGTCTTCAACAGCTGGGACCCCAAGGTCTTCGATGGAATTCCGTTCCAGCTGATCGACCCGCAGGGCGAACGCGTGGCCAACGCGATCATGCTGCATGGCCAATTGGGGGATCGGGCCCCGACGATGCCGCATTCGGCCAAGCTGCCGGTGAATTCGCCCGCCAAGGCGATTCACATGCTGGGCGGCATCGGCGGTTGGAACTTCCCTGCGGTCGAAGAGAAGTCGGTCACGATGATCGTCCGGCTGCACTATGCAGACGGACAGACCGAGGACCACGAGCTGAAGAACGGAGTCCACTTCGCCGACTACATCCGCCGCGTCGATGTGCCCGAGTCAAAGTTCGCCTACTCGATGCGCGGCTCGCAGCAGGTGCGATACCTGAAGATCGAGCCGAAGCGAACTGCGGCGATCTCCGAGATCGAGCTTGTCGATCGCGACGTGACAGCTCCGGTTACGATGGCGATCACTGTCGAGACGAAGTAGCGACCGCTGCCGGGGAGCCGGACCGACTGGTTCGGCACCTGCAGCTGCGGATATCAGCCAGGAAACCGAAAGATCGGCGGATCATCATCGTCCCCCGGGTCGATGTCGGTGCCGTCGTCGCCTGATCCTTCGAGATCATCGAAATCTTGCAGGATTGACTGCTGGCAGGCTTCGGCGATGGCGTCAAAGTGCCGCCAGACCGCGTCATCAAAGTCGCCGCCCCGGATGCAGCCGATCTGTTCGGTGTGATCGTCCCCCACCTGCCAGTCGACGCCGAACCGCCTCGAAATCAGGCACAATCCATCGAGCAGCTCCCGCAGCGTGCCATCCGGCAGTCCCTCAGCCTCGGCGGAGCGTCGATTGTCAGGATGAGGTTCGAAGTTCGGCTTACTGAACCCCGACAGATATCCATCCGAGTCCCGGCTCAACCAGATGGGTTCACAGCTCAGCCAGGTGTAAGCCGCCCCGAGCCCCTTCGCGATAAGCTCGATCTCGGCGAATTCCGACTCGCCGACTGGCTGCAGAGATGTGTAGCTGATGGCGTATCCCATGCCCGACTCCCGTGGCGGAATTCGGGAGAATTCTAGCGTCCGATCGGAATGCCGATGCCTCGGGACGGTAGAAATCTCGAGGAATCTGCGATTGTCCAGAAGCCGAAAATGATAGTTGTCTCCGTGCAGGTTTGACGGTTCGGTCTCCAGGGTCTTCAATACCCCCTGAACGGAACCCGCCCTGCCTCGGAACCAGCATGTCCATCACCGCTTCATCGATCGAAGACAAAGTCTACGCAGGCGAACGCCTGACGTTCGAGGAGGGGCTGTTCCTCGAAGACCAGATCGACACGCTCACGCTCGGGCGGCTGGCCAACGTCGTCCGCGAGCGAAAGAACGGCAACTTCGCCTACTACAACACGAACATCCACCTGAACCCCACGAACGTCTGCGTCTACCGCTGCACGTTCTGTGCGTTCCGGTCGGACCTGAAGTCAGAAAAGTCGTACGTCTTCAGTGACGACATGGTGCGGGAACGGGTCTTGGAAGCCAAGGCCAGTGGGGCGACCGAAATCCATGTCGTCGGCGGGCTGCATCACCTGAAGAAGTTCGACTGGTACGTGAACCTGATTCGCGTGATTCACGAGACCTGGCCTGAGATTCACATCAAGGCATGGACCGCTGTCGAGATCAACTGGTTTGCGCACCTGACCAAGCAGCCGTACTCGTGGGTGCTGCAGCAGATGCGCGATGCTGGCCTCGGCAGCCTGCCTGGTGGAGGAGCCGAGATCTTTGACCAGTCCGTCCGTGAACAGATCTGCGAGCACAAGGCCGACTCGCGCAGCTGGGTCGACATCCACCGAGCCGCCCACGAACTCGGTCTGCGGTCGAATGCGACGATGCTCTACGGGCATGTGGAAGAGGCGAAGCACCGGATCGACCACCTGTGCCAGCTGCGGGCTCTGCAGGACGACACGGGCGGGTTCCAGACATTCATCCCGCTGGCCTTCCACCCCGAGAACACCGGGATGGCCCACATCCCCAAGCCGACCGGGAATATGGACCTGCGGATGGTGGCGATCTCGCGGCTGATGCTCGACAACTTCGACCACATCAAGGCGTATTGGATCATGCTGGGCGAGGCGATCGCCCAGGTGGCTCTGGGATTCGGTGCTGACGATATCGACGGGACCGTGGTCCACGAACTGATCTATCACGATGCCGGAGCCAAGACCCCCGAGGGGCTGCCGGTCGAACAGCTGCTGCGAATGATTCGCGAAGCCGGCCGCGAGCCCGTCGAACGAGACACCCTGTACCGGCGAGTGATCCGAGAGGGGGCCCGCTGGACCATTGGCGAGTCGGTGATGTCGTAGTGTAAAGCGGCAGGCCGATCTCTTTCGCGGGCTTTCGGTGACAGCCCAACGCTCCACCCGGTAGACTGCGACCACTTCACCTTTTGAGGAGTGGCACGATGCGCTGGATTGTCTGGGGATTGATCGTCTGTTCTGCAGCTGTGTCTTCGGCAGAGGATCTGCCGCTGACGACTCATGAGGCGCAGCATCTGTCGAACTTGCGGCAGGTGACTTCCAAGTTCCCGCGTGCGGGTGAGGGGTATTTCTCTCCCGATGGCCAGGAGATCGTCTTCCAGGCCTATCCGCTGGGCTATCCGTTCTATCAGATCTTTGTGCAGCCTCTGAACGAGCAGAAGCCGCGGATGCTCAGCACCGGGCGCGGACGCACGACCTGTGCGTACTTCACGCGAGACGGCAAACAGCTGCTGTTTTCGTCCTCGCACTCCGATCCGCTGATTGAGCAGACTGAGAAGGCGGCTCGCGAACTGGCAGCCCAGGGCGGTCGCCCGAAGTATCAGTGGGACTTCGATCCGCACATGGATATCTACACCATCCATCACGATGGCACAGGGCTCAAGCGGCTGACCGATGCTCCCGGCTACGACGCCGAGGCCAGCTACTCGCACGATGGAAAGCAGATCGTCTTTACCAGCGGGCGCGATGGCGACGCTGACCTGTACATCATGGATGCCGACGGCTCGAACGTGCGCCAGATCACGAACGTCGCGGGGTACGACGGCGGGCCGTTCTTCTCGCCGGATGACAAATGGATCATCTATCGCAGCGACCGGCAGAAGGAACACATGCTCCAGCTGTTCATCGTGTCGGTCGATGGAAAGCAGGAGTTCCAGCTGACCAACAACCTGGAGCAGGTGAACTGGTGTCCGTATCTGCATCCGTCGCAGAAGTACCTGATCTGGTCGGGTGCCGATTACTCGAAGGGCCCGATGGGCGCGAACTTCGATTTGTGGAAGATGGACCTGAAGTTTGAGGAGGGGAAAGTCTCGGGCGGCGAGCCGGTGCGGATCACCGATCACGAGAAGGCCGACGTGCTGCCGGTGTTCAGTCCCGATGGAAAGAAGCTCATGTGGACCTCGAACCGCACGGCGGATGGAACCAGCCAGTTGTGGGTCGCGGATTGGAACGAGTGAGCGAAATCCCAGGGGTTGCAACCTCTGGGCTTTGTCTGGAGGTATTGGATTGCTGCAGGACTGGAACCAGCGCTGGTCGACTCCGAGGACGGCCCGAGTGCTGGCGGTCCTGGTGTTTATTGGCACGCTGGCGTTCCTGGTCGCCTACCTCCGAGTCAAAAGGGGGCTCGATGCCCCTCCGGCTCCCGGCGGAGATGCGGTCGACTACGTGCAGATTGCGACTCAGCTCGCAGCTGGCAAGGGGTTCACTCGCGATGGCGTGACTCCGGTGGTGGATCGCCCGCCGCTGTATCCGTGGCTATTGTCGATCACGTTTCGGTCGGGCGTGCGGTTTGACTGGATCAGGCTCGGGCAGGCGGTGGTTCTGGCTCTGGTGGCGGGAGCCATCGCGCGGCAGGTGTGTCGCCGATTGGGAGCCCTCCCGGTTCTGTTCATTCCGCTGCTATTGATCGCCGATCCGCGCATACGGACCATGGGGGCGGAGATTCTGACGGAGGCATTAGCCTGCGGGCTCGTCACCTGGCTGTGGCTGGCGCTGACGGAATGGGATCAACACCCCCGCTACCGATATGCAATCATTGCCGCAGGAGCACTCGCCCTGGCGATTCTGTGCCGGACGATGATCGTCGTCTGGATTCCGATCCTGGCTATCTCTACCTGGATGAACTGGGGAACGTTTGCGACGGACAAAGTACGGTCCCTGCTGATCTTCTGTGGTCTGCCGCTGCTTTGTTTTCTGCCTTGGGGCTATCGCAACGTGACGGTTCTTGGAGAGTTCTATCCGTTAGGCACTCAGGGCGAGGAGCAGGCATCTGCCAGGCATTCGGACGAAGCCTTTGCCCGTCGGGGGATGTGGTACAACCCGGATGAGACCGGGTTCTTCGACAATGTCTCGAAAGATAGCTCGCGTCCGTTGGCCATCCGCCGCGCGGAACTCAGCCAGGCAGCGGCGCGGGCCTGGGTGAAGGCGCATCCCTTCAAAACGATGCTGCTCCCTCCGCTGCGCGTCTTTCAGGAGTACCGACCGCATGGGCCCGGGGACTTGTTTGTCCTCGCGTTCGCAGCGCTGGGGCTGGTCCTGGTGTGGCGAACCCCGGAGGGCCGCGCCGCCCGTGGAATCCTCCTGGCACAGACGTTGACCATCGCAATAACCTGGTCCGTGGCGGGGCGGTTCCTGTACCCGCTGTTGGGGATCTTGCACTATCTGGCGATTGTCGGGCTATGGGGGGCCTGTGCGGCTCTGATTGGTGATCGCCAGAGCGCGCGGGAGAAACTGCTCCTGCCGGACCAGTGACCAGAACACGAGTCTTGAACATGGCCGACCCCGTCTCTCCGATCGATATCCCCTTCAGCCGCGCGATCGCCCTGAAAGAGTGGGCCGTCGTCTGCCGGGCTCTGGAACTGGGGATTCAGACCGTCCTGCTGCGCAAGGGAGGAATCTCCGAACCCGGCGGCGGATTCCGGTGTGAGCACGAGCAGTTCTGGCTCTATCCGACTCGATTTCATCAGGGGGCCGACGCCCTGACACCAGCGGGAGCGGCTTTGCTCTTTGACGTTCAGGCCTCAGCTGACCCGGCACTGGTGCCGATTTCACTCTTCGCAAAAGTTCACGCGACCCATCGGCTCACCTCGCCGAGCGACATCGAGCCATTCCTGGATCGGCAGATCCTCTCTCGGGAGACCGTCCTGCAGCGGTTCCACTACAAACGCCCCGAGCTGTTCGCGATCGAGGTCACGTGTCAGCTGACCGCCAGCCCGTTCTTGGTGCGCGAGACTCCCGAAATCGCAGGTTGTCACAGCTGGGTCACGCTACCGCAACGGGAAAGCTGATCGAACCGGCGTGACGGCGATCAGCGGAGCAGTGCCGCCACCTTCGAATGGCCGATAATGTTCTGGTCCACGAAGAGAACGGATTGGAACTCCATCGCGTGGCCGTACTCGAAATCAATATCCGGGTGGGTCATGATCTCTTCCACGATCGACTGAGCAGAGCGGGTCGGAGAGATCAAATGCCGGATCGGGTAGGCGACGACGTAATCTTCGTCGCTCGCCTTTTCGAGCGTCGTCACCTGGACGACCTCATTCCGGATTTGCCACGTCAGCTTGTGCGGCGTCAGCATCGCATCCAGACGAGCGCTGGTGGGCACCTTCTTCGGATCGATCGTCACCGTCAGCTGGCTCAGGTCGAGCATTTCGTCGCCGATGGCGATCACGTCGATCCACAGCGGGATGTCATTCTGAGTCAGCAACTGGTCGAGCGCATCTTTCACGGTGGTCGCGTCCCCACTGAATGCCTTCGGGGTTTGCAACTTCCGAGACAACAACTGGTTGGCTTTCTCCTCGACAGTCGGTGCCCGAGGCCGAGTGGCCACAGCAGTGCTGACAACGTCGAGAAAACGTTCGACTTTGACGTGCATTCGGCGGGAGGCAGTGGCCTCCAATCCTCTCGGTCCGATCGCAATCTTGTACCTGTCGTCGTCCCAGAACGGAGTGGTCATGAACTTCAGTTCATCCAGAAACAGAGCCGGATCGGGAATCGGTCCCAGCTGGTTCAGGGGATACAGCACCGGATAAGGATTCATGTCATCCTCACCATAACTTCGAATCTTCAAGGTCCCCTTGTCGACGATGTAGCTCAGTCCGGCTGATCGGCAGGCGATCTCGATCACTGAGCCGACACTCACCCCATCCGCCTCCATGGTAAACGGCCAGTCCGCGGCGCCTTCATTTCCGGGACCGGGGTCAAACTCGACTTCGATCTTGTGCTTCTGACACAGATCCTTCAGGACATCCTCCGTCGGGACGGCGACTGCGTGGACGGATGTCCGCTGCTGCCAGCGCCGGTCGTTGCCCTGAGCCGAGGCTTCTGCGGTGAAAGACAACCCACAGATCACGACCCAAAGCATGGAGCCCAAGCATTTCATCGATGTCGCCCTTGTCGGAAACTCGTCCCAGTTCCGCCTGGATGTCTCACTCTGAGTCACGCCTCTTGTTGCCCCGGAATCTGTGGGGCGGAACTCGCCTTGAGGCTACCGAGCGTTGGAACGCGTTTCAATTGCTCGTGGAGATTTCGCCAGACCGCGTTTTAGAAGACGGGCCTGATTGAACAGGAGAGACGTGAGGCGAGTACGGCTGATGGTTGCCCCAGAACCCGGCAGGCGTCAATCTTTGCTGATCTGTTCAACGCCCCCTCCTGAGTTCACTCCATGTTCACCCAGCCTGAAGGGACCAAGTGGTCCGCCGCGACCTGGAGCGTCTGCATCGTGCTGCTGCTGGCCAGCACCTTGAATTACATGGATCGCCAAACGCTGGGAAACGTGCAGACCCGCGTTGAGAAGGAGTTCAAGCTCAACAACGAGCAGTATGGCAAGCTGGAACAGGGGTTCGGCTACGCCTTCGCGGGAGGCTCGCTCGTTTTCGGCATCGTGGCGGATCTGGTCAACGTCCGCTGGTTGTACCCGTTGATGATTCTGCTCTGGTCCGCAGCGGGGGCCGCGACCGCCACCTCTCGCAGCTATGAGGAGTTGTTGCTCTGGCGGACGCTCCTGGGGTTCTTCGAGGCGGCCCACTGGCCATGTGCGCTGCGGACGACACAAAGACTCCTGGCTCCATCGGATCGGACATTCGGGAACAGCCTGCTGCAGAGCGGAACCTCGATCGGAGCGATCATTACCCCACTGATGATCGGGGCGATGTTGACCGCTGATGTCGGCAGCTGGCGATTGCCGTTTCTGGTCATCGGAGCTCTCGGGGCGTTCTGGCTGCTGGGATGGTTTGCGGTGTCGCACGCAGTCGATCTTCGCCCGCGCCCGCAGATGACGACCGAGGAAGCGGCGCGAGATGCGGGCTGGTGGCAGGAACCGACGTTTGTGAGGCGGTTTCTGGTCCTGATCGCGGTGGTGGTCTCGATCAATATCGCGTGGCACCTGTTTCGGGCCTGGCTGCCCAAGTTTCTCGAACAAGGTCGCGGCTATACCGAGAAGGAGCGGCTGCTGTTTACATCGGTGTTCAACGGAGCCACCGACGTCGGCTGTATCTTGGCGGGGTTCGCCAGTGTCTGGCTGCAGAACCGGGGGCAGACTGTCAGCCGGGCGCGGCGGATTGTGTTTACCGGATGCGGGGTCTGCTGTGCGCTGTCACTGGTGATCCCGTGGCTCCCCAAAGGGCCGCTCCTGCTGGGTGTGCTGCTGGTAATTGCCGGCGGGCTGCTGGGACTGTTCCCGTGTTACTACACCTGGTCTCAGGACCTGTCCAAGTCGCATCAGGGAAAGGTCACCGGAACCCTGGGCCTGATCGCCTGGTGCGTGACAGCCCCCATGCACAAGTATTACGGGCTGCTGATCGACAAGACAATCGCTCACAACCAGGCTCTTGTTGCAGCTGGCCAAACACCCTGGATTGGTCCGTTCGACGCGGGTCTGGCGCTGTCGGGATGTCTGCCGCTGGTGGGGGCACTCGCCACCTGGCTCTGGTGGGAAGGTCGCCCCGAGAGCCGGGACCGAGATTTGCCGCCGATGGCCGAGCCCCAATGACTTTCAGCATTGCAACGGGTGTGGTCGTTTTTGATCGTGAAGTTCGGGGGTCGGTCAGGCAACGCAAAACTGCAGTTCATCCCGCAGGGATGAGAGATCATAGCCGGTGGCCGAGCGCAGCGAGTCCACCGGTCATGATCCGCTTGCCAATCCGTCCTGGAGGGATGGGGGATTCTCGCATTACAGTTCGAGACCTTCGCCGAAGCTCGGAACGGAGTGGACCAGCTGCGGGCGATGATTCTGCAACTGGCAGTGCAAGGGAAGCTGGTTCCGCAAGACCCGAACGAAGAACCGGCACCTCAACTGCTATCTCGCCTCACAGACGCATTTCCCGCGGGAACGGTTGTCACCGCTGTGGATCCGCGAAAGTTGTCTTTCCCTCTGCCAGCGAATTGGGCGGCTACCACGCTTGGAGGCGTTACTCGCATGTCCACGGGTTATGTCTTCAAGAGCCCGGACTACACCCCTCAAGGCGTTTTTGTCTTTCGCGTGACGAACGTCAAGCCAGACGGGTCAATCACCAAGAACGATGCCGTCTTCATGCCCGCGGACAAGATCACGCCCCAGATCGAGAGGTTCTATCTGAACGAAGGCGACATACTTGTCGTCATGGTCGGCGGGAGTCTCGGAAAGACCGGCGTTGTAACGGCTGACGTTCTTCCCGCGTTGCTAAATCAAAACATGTGGCGCATCCAGCCGGTGACTTCCGAGTTCAATCGCCAATACCGGAACTGCGGTCGATCCTCACCGAAGCGATGGAACTCGCTCCGGACGGAGCCGAGTACGTTGTCGATCCGAAATATCGGAAAGCTGCGATGTCTCCGGCGGGATGGCTGAACGCCAATCCGCGGACATCGTTTGAGAAGATCGTCCGACGGGCCGGGCTGACCCCGTGGCCGCGACTGTTCCACAACTTGCGAGCGTCACGAGAGACCGAGCTGGTTGGACGCTTCCCGATTCAGACCGTGACGGCATGGCTCGGGAATACTCCCAGCGTCGCGATGAAGCATTACCTGATGACCACGGATGGTCACTTCGATGCGGCTGTCCAAGGGGACGAAAAAGCGGTGCAGATTCCGGTGCAGCAACCATCCGAAATGGTTCGCAATGACCAGAATTGCGAAACCGTAGAAACGACGCAACCCTCGGGACTGCCGAGGGTTGCGAAGAACTGCGGTGTTATGCAAAACACCAAAGTGGCGGGGACAGGATTCGAAGGCTCTCGAAATTCCCTGAGAAAACAGCGGAATGCCTCGACTCGTGACGCGCTATGCGGCGCGCTGGTCGAACCAGCCTCGATACCCGACGCGCGCTTGGCGGAAATCGTCGCGACATGGCCGCAACTGTCCGAACCGATTCGAGTGGCGGTCCTCTCGCTGATCCGTGCGGCTGGATGCAGTTAGCGCGAGACACATAACCATATGGGGATGGTTTCCGATCTTCGGACAAAAAATCTGCGATGCATAGCACCGAACCGCCCCCGGTCACCCCTCAGGAGGGGAACCGTTATGGGAGGGGCAGGAAGTCCCGGACTCCTAGGATTGCCCCCCTATGGGGCCTTCCGGAGACAAGAGTGCTGATACCGCATCCGACACCATCGAGAGGTGTCAGTGACTTTCCCTTCCTCACGTGGCGCGCAACGACCCCCACCCGGTGGACGCTGTTTCCATCGGCAAACAAAACTCTCTATGACCGTGCCGGTCGTGAATGTGGTTCCTGTTCGAGGCCGATTTCACAGGGACCCGCTCAAAGTGTAGCATACGCTACAATGCCCCCAGCCTTAAGGTACTCCTGCGTCCCCGCGTGGTGGCTCGGGTGGCACACTGGCCCAGACTCTGTCTCTGGCATGTTTGGAGGGGTGGGCAAACAACGTTCAATACCCCAGGGGGTCAGGGGGGAACTGCGTTTTTCGGCCTTTAAAGGCATTTCCGCCGAGAGATGCGAATACCTGCCCGGCGATGGAATCGACTCGCAACATCCGTCAGCCAGCTGCATCGATTGCAACCGGGCGGAATGTGTGTGCGTCAGGAAAGCAGGTAACTTTCCCGCCTACCGTGCGTAGAATGGATTTCGGCAGGGTCCTCGGGCCGGTGCAGGGAGGGATTTAGCAGGGAGGCGAGGGAGTTTTGGCTGTCCAGGGAGGATGTGGTCATGCGTCAGATGTCTGTGATCACCTCGCGTTACATGACGCGATTGATGGCCAGTAAGGCGAACCGGCAGCTATTTGGCGAGACGGAGTTTCTACTCCGGGATGCAGTGCATCGACCGGGGGGCCGAGGCCATCGACATTGCTCTTCAAGAGCGTAACCATGCTGGATGTTCGCCCGCGGCGCGATCGGCCAGAGCCACAGCACCAGACTGGGGCTTAGGAACACAACAACTCAGTTCAGTCACGAATCAGCTGTGAAGGAACATGATCGGCCCCTGTCAGTCTCGGGAGGCCCCAGCCACGCCCGCCGGTTCGACCAAGGCGACCGCGCCGGGCAACGTGCTGATCCAGGCCCGCGCGAGCGACGATATCGGCTCGCTGTCGCAGATTCGTGATGTCGTACGCTACTCCTCCAGCACGAGATGGAGACCTTCCCGCCGCAAGATATCGGGGCCTGGGACGCTCAGTACCAGCGGTTCCTCGGGCTATTGCGCAAAGGCGTGATCTAGTCGGCTCTGAGATAAAGCGCAAGACACAGGTTGCCTGGAAGGTGACCTGATCAGGTCATTCTTCAATCATTGTCATGCCAATCGCGGCTACTGATTGACACGGGATCGAACCGGCTGGAAACTGAACGCTGCGACATTGCCCACTCCATCCAGCGAGAGGAGTACTCCTTGGCCAACAGCATTTCGACCGGCCTCAGTTCAGAAGGCCAACGCTGTTTTGAGGAATTGAAGCAGATCCTGGAAAGGCTGCCTGCAAACGGACGCCTATCATTTTTGCGGGAGTACATGTCCGAACGGGGAGTCACGCTGGGAGAGACGGATCGGCAGCGCGTGATTCAAAGGATCCTGGAGTCCTACTCCGAACTCAAAGAGTTCGTCGATCACAGTCAAATCGGTCCGCCGTCAGAAGAGTCTCGCAGCATTTCGATGGAGACAACAGCAACGTCACCTGGCTCCACAGGACTTTCACTTTCGTCATCCGAGTCCATTCAAGGGACAACGGTCGGTCGGTATCGGATCGACGAACTTTTGGGGCGAGGGGGATTCGGCGAAGTCTGGAAAGGCTACGATCCAGAATTGGATCGCCCGGTCGCAATCAAGCTCGGGAGACGGGATCGCCGGTTTTCTGAGCAGATGCTCTCGAAACTCCTCGACGAAGCCCGCAAAGCCGCATCGATGTCCCACGCCGGAATCGTGCAAGTCTATGACATTGCCCGCGTCGACGATGGGTACGTGATCGTTTCGGAATTCATTGACGGAGAAACACTGTCGCAGCGGATGAAATCCGGTCCGGTCTCCGTCGACTTTGCCGTGACGACGGTCGTGTCCATTGCTCTGGCACTGCACCATGCTCACATCCGAGACATGGTTCACCGGGATGTGAAACCGGGAAACATACTGCTGCGTGCCAACGGAGCGGCGGTCCTGGCGGACTTCGGGCTGGCGATTTCCGAACGAGATCTTGTCCGAGAAGACAGTGTCTCTGGTACCATTCGTTACATGTCACCGGAACAGGCCCGTGGTGATGGGGCGAGTATCGATCATCGTTCGGACATCTTCAGTCTGGGCCTGGTCCTGTATTCGATGCTGGCACGGCGACTCCCCTATCCCGAGACAGACTCCGACAGTTATCTGAGAGCGGTTGCAACGCGAGCCCCTCGCCCGCTGGGTTCCGTGGTCGAAGATCTTCCGCCTGGGCTGTCTTCGATCTGCATGAAGTGCCTGGCCTTCTCCCCGGAAGGACGCTATTCCACGTGCCGAGAACTGGCCGATGCCTTGGAAGAGTGGCGAAAGAATTTCCCGTTTGATCTCAGTTCCTCCAGTCGATCGGATTCCACAGTTTCACCCCCGCGCGGGGCTCCGCGGTGGCTCCTTGTCGGATTGATCGCTGGCATCGGGGTTCTGGCGGGGATTGTCATTTACAGGATGAAGCAATACACGCCGGGATCATCTGTATCCGTGGGACCCCCTGGACAAAACCCGTCGCCGCCCGCAGACAAGGGCTCGG
>JBIIOI010000087.1:0-18705 GCA_044337025.1 Planctomycetaceae bacterium | reverse complement strand
CGCGTTGTTCCAAGGCCTCGTTCATGCCGCCTGCATGGTCATCGTGCTCAGACGGTTGTAGAAAACGACCATCCGGCGGCGACCCG
Organism: Planctomycetaceae bacterium; assembly: GCA_044337025.1. GTDB lineage: Bacteria > Planctomycetota > Planctomycetia > Planctomycetales > Planctomycetaceae > TH-plancto1. Next base: position 18,619 of record JBIIOI010000087.1, on the reverse strand, counting down.
CTTGAAAGCCCTGCAAACAGGTTTTGAAACCGGCTCTAGCATCCATGCGGCTGAACAAAAGGCTTCTGGCCCTCGCAACTCTGGTGTGTTCTCAGGCGATCGCAGACGTCCGCGTCGCGAGGCAAGAATATCGTGTACGAGTCGGGCCGAGGGTCACTGTCATCAGCACGACGGAAGCTCCGAGTTGTCGACGATCCGAGGCATCATTCAAGTGCATTTCCAATACAACGGAGGGCTACATGATACATCTCTCGCTCTTGGATCCTGATCCGCAAGCTGCCGCGACAACGATGCCCGCTTTCCGCCTGTGGTCAGATCAAGCACCGGTTGGGAGAATCTTCATGAATGGAGATTGTGAAGTCCAGCAGTTAAACTCTGGGGCAATCACTTATCACTTGACCACGGTTCCCTCAGATTTCCCGCAGGAGTGCACGTGCGTGATCACAGTGCTGCCTCCAACTTAACAGAGAATGAAGCTTCTTGTTGTTCACAGTGGACTGCATTTCGGGGGGAGAGGATCTTGACATCCAAAGAATCGTTCTCGATCAATAACAGCCTGGAGTACAATGCGATCGAAGGAATCGTACATGGAGACCCTGTCACTGAGCCCCAGAGATTTCGATCTCGAGTCTGCGTATTTACGATGCTGCTAGTTGTGAGTTCTGTGCCGCTGGCCTTGATTCAATGGACTACGACGATTGGAACGTACGAGCCTGAGACGTCATCTGGCAGCATCGAGAGGGTGGCTGATGTTTCCCGGTACTCGACAAGCCAGACACGCTTACGCTAGAAAGACCTGAGGAACGTGCTGTGGTCTCGTCAGTCTCAGTATCGGAAAGCAATGGAGTCTTTCGTCTCGCGGTGCATGGGAAACTCGACTCCGATGCAGCCGCCACACTCAAGCGCCTTCTGGCTCCGTACTCCGAAAGCGTTACACACGATGTTGAGCTCGACCTGTTGGATGTCACGTATGTCGGAAGCGAATGTGTCGGCGTTCTTTGGTCCTTTGGAAGCAGGATTCGAACCGCAGGACGTGTGATGAAGGTATCCGTGGGGACGGGGATCGTCGAAAGCGTTCTGACCGTATGTGGATTCTTTAGAATGTACGAGAAACTCTCGCGTTCATAAATGAGGCAGCGTAGACAGTCCGTGGAACATCTTCGTCACTTGGGCCGATCAGTATTAGCTATTGCTCAAGAAGATAAAAGGCACAACAATAAGCGAGATTGTAGCTAGAATAGCAAGTAAGGTTTGTCGGATGTCGGAAACGGAAGGCTCTTCGGTGGTAGACGTTCATCGAGTTTCGGTTTCTGGCGAGGAGCAAGTCCAGTCAAACGATCTCGTCGGGATTCGCCTTGATTCCGGATGCAACGTTCGGCGCAGGTTGGTACGCTTACACAGGTCATCCGTCTCGCTCTCCACACAGCGATTTCCCGCTTGTTGTGAGCGTACCAATCTGCGTCCCTCTGGGTGTGTCACGCGACAAAAGGTGCATCTGATTCTCATTCCTGAAGAGAATCCTATCGCCAACGAATCCAATGGGAACACGGCAGTAATCCTGTCCGTTCTGCTCTGTTCATCGGGAAAGATTCCTCAGAACCCCTACACGAAGTTGAGCGGAGCCAAGTACGCGCTGACCAGCTACGGCGGCACGCAGTCTCATCCCCCGGCGTCAATCAGCGGAGATGGGATTTTTGCTGGGACCGGTCCCGCGATCACGACCCCGCCGACCGTGCAGCATGGACTCGTGCGGATTCGCGATGTGATCGACGGAACTTCCAGCACGATCCTGTTCGGGGGACGCAGTCACTTTGACCCGAACTACGACACATTCTTTGCAAGCGGATACACCCAGAATCCCATGGCCGGCTGGGGCTATTGGGCTCCTGCTGGAGGACAACTCGGCCTGACTGACCTGACCATGAGCAGCTACGTGACGGTCAACCATCGAATGCCGTTCAACTTCCCGAACCGTCCCGGCAGCATTCCAGTGCAGCGACATTTGACGCCTCTCAGGAGTCGATACGACGAATGTGCGCGTTCGGCAGCCAGCACACTGGCGGAGCGCAGTTCGCCCTCACTGATGGAAGCGCTCGCTTCATCAGCGAGAGCGTTGACAGTGTCGTGTTGCGATCTCTCGCGACACGTGCGGGGGGCGAAGTGGTGGGAGAGTTTTAGGCCAGTCGCTCCGGAAGGCGTCGACCCCAAATACGATACATTCGGCGTTGGTCGCTATTGAAGATTCCAGAATCTCACTGAATTCTTTAGTGTTCACTTGAACAGGAGTGTGATCGCATGTACACTTTCGGAGTTCGGAGCCGTTTGTCGCAGGTGCTACTTGTCTGCGCTTGAACGTCCGACCATGCCGTCGCTCAGATCTGCCGCATCTGGCGTTGATTCGGTTTGCTCCTGGTGAATTGCTCGCCAGAGAGCCTTCGCTGAATGTGTTCACATGCCGGAACCTGCGCGGGGTGGTCGGGGTATGGAGCTTCGATCACTTGACGTGGTTTGAGAAGAGTGTCCGCGCCCTGCTGAACTTCAGCCAAGGGTCGGCGCTGAAGATGTGCTCGTGGTGGCATCAGAGCGTTTCATCCACGGGCAATCGTCGTTTGAGGTGGAGTGCCCACGTGCCCTTGGCTGCGATGCAGCCAATGGGTCGGCGCTGGAGTTGTTTCCATGCTGGATCAGGTGGTCCTGCAGGGGACGATTTCGGTGCATGGTGTCGTGATCACTTGTCGTCGTCAGGCGAGTGGCAGTGCCCTTGGCTGATCATCAGCCATTGGGGCGGCGCTGATGCTGTGCCCGTGGTGACATCAGGGGGCCACGGACCATCTGGAACTCAATGGATCTGTTGGCGAATCACTCGCCAGCCAGTCTGCGCTAGCGGCGTTGATACGCAGAGGCGTGTGATCTTTATGGAGGATGGGCGAGGCACGTTGTCGCGATCACTTACCGTGATCAGGCGGAGATTCCCGCAAGCCCGTGGCTGGACATCAGCTGGCGGTTTGGCGTTGAGGTTGTACTCAGAGACTCGATGAAACTCATGGCGAGTCGCTCGCCAGTGGGTCTGCGCTCAAAGTGTTCACCCACAGGATCGTGAGATCCTGTCTCGGAAAGATCGCGGCACGGTGCCGTGATCACGTTTCGTGTTCTGTCGGAGAGTTGTATGGAGTCCAATGCAGTGTTGTCGTCGATTCCGGATGTGCATGTTCCGATCCGTCATGCCGTGTTCGGAACCGATGAGTCGATCCTGCTCTGTCCGGAGTGTGGTTTGCCGTTTGTCCACATCGCCGGTGTCGACGTGAACCAAGGGCACGTGTCGTTGGCTGCGACCAACGATCAAGTACAGATCCAGCCCTCGACGCGTCATCAGGGCCACAAAGGTTCTCAAGTGACATTGTCCTGCTTCTGTGAGAACAGCCACTGTTTTGAGTACGAGCTGACCTTCGAGAAGGGGCATACCTTCATCGCACTGGCAACAGGGAAGCTGGAGGATCGCCTGGACGTTCCTGAGCTTTGGCGAAGCTGATCCAGTCCGGTCAGTTCTGCTCCTAACGATTGATTTGAAGTGGTAATCCGCTGGGGCCACTCATGGTGAGCGGTTCCGAACTCTGTGTTCCATTCTGGAGAACGCGATGGTGAAGATGTCGATCGATGCAGCTGCGATTCCGTTGGCTTTGCGGGAGCGGGATCAGTGGGTGGTCTGGCGATATGAGACTCGGCAGGGGAAGCGAACGAAGGTGCCGCTGGATGCCAAGACTGGCCAGCATGCCAGCGTTTCGGAACCGGCAACCTGGACCACGTTTGAGGAAGCATTGGCGGTCTATGAAGCGTCGGAGACACTCAGTGGGATCTCATATGTGTTCTGTGCAGACGATCCATTCTGTGGGATCGATGTGGATGATTGCCTCGATGAAGAAGGTCATTTGCTGTGGGGATCGGATCTGTTGGAGCTGTTCCCAACCTATTGTGAGGTGTCCCCTTCGGGACGTGGTCTTAAGCTGATCATGCGAGGGAAGAAGCCAAAGTCAGCACGCTGTAAGGCGAACTGGTTCGATGCCGGAACAATTGAGGTCTATGACCATAAGCGGCTGTTCGCGATCACGGGACAGCTGTTCGATGGCCGCCCGGGTGAGGTGCTGGATTGTCAGGAGAACCTGGATGCGCTGTGTACTCAGTTCTGGGGGAGCCATGCTCCGAAGGCTGCATCGCTGCCGGCACCAACTCCTGCGATTCCTGCTTCCCAGGTTCCGGCGCAGATCGTTCGCCCAGCCCTGGAGGTCTGCCTGAACTCGATGCTCAAGCTGGACATGGTCGATCATCGGGACGGATCACTACGGCTGTACACGGCGTGCTGTCGGGCTATCGAACATAACCTGACAGATGTCGATGCGGTGGCCTGCCTCCGGGCCTATGAACGCCAGCGTCCGTTTCCCATGCCCTGGTCCGATGCGGAGATCCTGAAGCGGCTGCGACAAGCGGAACAGCGCTGCGTACGAGGTGCGGCGGTCACGCCGAGCCTGGTTCCCAATCCACCCACGTTCGAAGAACTGGAGGCGGACTATCCGGATCTGCGTGAGCCGGTGATCTTCGGCCTGTTGCGAGCAGGCGAGACGATGAACATCATCGCCAGCCCGAAGGCCGGCAAGTCCTGGCTGGCCGGAGACTTGGCCATCACACTGGCGTCGGGACGCGACTGGTTCGGAATTCATCCCACGACACCCGGTCCAGTACTGCTGATCGACAATGAGCTGCACAAGGAGACCGTGAAGTACCGCCTGGCCAAGGTCCGCGATGCGCGCAAGGTCTTCAACTCTGAGTTCGCCAGAAAGCTGCGAGTGGAGTGCCTGCGGGGTCGACTCGTCGACATCCATGCGATGGAGAAATACTTCGAGCACTTCCGACCAGGGCAGTTCAAGGTCGTGATCCTCGACAGCCTGTACCGCATGCTGCCCGCTGGAATCGATGAGAACGACAACGCGGCCATGAGTCAGGTGTACAACGCCATCGATCGGTACGCTGAGATGCTGCATGCCTCGTTCATCCTGGTTCACCATTCATCGAAGGGCAGCCAAGCGGGGAAGAGCGTCACCGACGTGGGCAGCGGAGCAGGTGCCATCAGCCGGGCAGCGGACGCGCACTTGATCCTGCGGCCGCACGAAGAGCCGAACTGTGCCGTGTTCGAATCGGCAGTCCGGTCCTGGCCACCCGTGGAGCCGAGAGTGTTCCGCTGGTCGTTCCCGATCTGGGTCCCCGAGGACAGCCTTGATCCATCAAGGCTCAAGATGGAACCCAGTCGGCATCGGCCCAAGGCGGATTCTGAAAGGGAAGAGGTCGAGGAACCAGAGATCCGTTGGACTGTCAAGAAGTTCGTCGACACCTTCATCACCGCCATCCCGCAGGAGTTCCTCGACATCCTCGACGCAGCCACAGACGCGGGGTTACCCGAACGCAAGGTGGAGACTCTTCTCCGGAAAGCCGTTCGCGAGAAGCTGATCTATCGGCAACAGGCCGCGAAGAACAGACCTGCTGAATACGCGACTGTGCCGTTTCCGGAGCCAGAGAACAAAGTGATCGTGGTGCGGCGATTGCTGGAGAAGGAGCCTCAGCTCTCGAATCGGGAAGCTGCGGAGCAACTCTCGGTGTCGCACACTTTGGTCAATCGAGTGCGTCGAGAATTGGAGACTTTGAGTGCTGGAAACAACCGCGTGGAAACCGCGTAACCGCACGGTTTCCAGTCGAGTTTTCGTTTCCACCATGTTTCCACTCCGCAACTCGTGAATGAGTGGATGGTTGCGAATGAAAAATGGGGTGGAAAGTGCACGCTCACTTCCACCCCCCATACCCCCAGGTAGGCGCGGGGTCTGGAAACCCCGCGTCTACCGGGAGAGGGATCCGTCGTGTTCGCACGCGGAGATTGTCAGTCGAAAGACCGTTGCGGTCCGGCAGGACGCGACCGACCGAAGGGGCTACGAGGCGCGACAGGATCGCTCACAACGCCACATTCAGGTCGTTGGCGACCGAGTTGTCGTCCGCGTGACCGATGGCTCGCACAGTGCCAGCGGTGCGATTTCGAGTTCCGTTCGATCAGGATGATCGGTCCCAACGGTGTTCGAACTTGGCTGCAGCACTTCATCGATCGAAGGGCGGCGATGTCCGAAGGCGACGAAGACGACAACAGGCCCCCCTATACGCTCTGGACTTGTCGCCTTCGTACAGGGAGTCGTTGTAAGTCCTTGTCTATCAACACACTCTCCGAAGACGACAAGGGGTATTTTCGAGGTTGTCGTCTTCGTGGAATCTTGTCGCCTTCGAAGAATCTTCGAAGACGACAGATTTTGCATGTGTTGTCGTCTTCGGACGGAGCCTTACGTGGCAACGAGTTACGACGACACTGCGCACGAAGGCGACAAGATTCAAAGTGAGAGGGGGCGCTTGTCGCCTTCGGCCCGATCTTGTCGTCTTCGGGAGACGCCCCTCCATGGTCACCATGGCGGCCATCGGGAGTTTGATGCACCAAGCGCCAGAGGATCGCTATCGGTGAGGCAATCTTCACAATCACTCGGGAGAGATTTCACGATGGATGTGCAAATGGAAGAACAACTGGAAACGCAGATGAACTGGTTCAGTTTCGATGAAATCGAATCGTGGACCGTTCCCCGTTCGCCCCCCGATCCCCTGGGAGCTGTCATGTTGCGAGCCATGGCGAACGATCTGGCCTGGTGGGGCACGGTTCGGTTTACACCAGGTCGATCTGTTGACCGCTACCTTGTCGACTTCTACTACCGGGGGGTTCCGTACTCTCCGGCGGAATGGTTTGGCGATTTGGACAGTGGCCATCGCCAACGATGCTCACGCGTCTGTCGACAGTTGGAGCAGGATCGCTATCTCTACCGCGTTACGGAATCGCAACGCGATCGAGTGAGATGCCTCGTCCCGACCCTCCACGGCTTAACCTGGCCTCTTCGCACAGCCCCGGGGGCCAAGATTCAAGGCGTGGCCACCGGACTCCGTCAGACCGAATGGGGTCAGGAACTGGCCGACCAGCTCTTGGCCAAATTGGCAAGGCCGTAGGCCCGCCCCGCTGGGCGACATCCGCAGAATCGAGGCTCCCGCGACGTTCCAACGTGCCGCAAAAGTTACGACACGCGCCCTCTCCCGTACTGTCGACCACAACACACTTTGTGGCCGATGGTCAAACACTTTGTCACAGGTGTCACAGAAAGAAAGTATCTTTATGACCACCACGGATTCCCCTGGTATAAGTCTTTACCCTGTAACGGGAAGGAACCATTGCCATCGCCGTAAGTGGAACTCTGCCAGTCTGGCAATGCGTGCGCAAGGTAATTTACACGCTGGCAGACCACTGCGATTTAACAATGCCACACTGGCACCATTCGCGAATGTTAATGTGAGTCGACGCCACATTATAACTCGCGTCACTATTCCCAGTTTCGAACACCGTTGGGTTCGATTATCGATGATCGAACGGAACTCGAAATCAAACAGGAGGCATCGTCATGGCAATGGTCCTGCTAGACGACTACTCCTTCGTCTGGAGTGATCTCGTGGCGTTGTGGTTGATCGTGAACGCCTTGGCAACGCTTCTGGCAGTTCATGTCATGGGGGCAAAGAGCATGTGGAATCAATGTCACGGTGGAGTTCTGTTCTCCGACTGCCAACGCGTTCCTTGATTCCCTGTTGGCAGATACTGGTCGTCCCGGTGGGAAAGGTGTTTTTCCCACCGTCTCCCCACCGTCGCGCAATGACGGATGGTTCACCGGACCAGCCGGACCAGTTTTGCCCCACTGGCTGGAACATGCATCGAACCGGGATTGGACCAACTCCATTTGGTCCGATCACTTCCAGTCCATCGGGACAACTCGATTTCGTCCGGTCTGTCCAACATGTTCCGGTCAGGGGATATTGGGCGAACAGTATGTCCGTCTGGCAAGGATTCTGGTCACGTTGTTTTCGTTCCCGGCCAGCGTTGCGACAATGTCCATTTTGTGAAAACCAGCATCGAGAATCGGTTGTTCACAGGCCTGCACAATAGACAGACGGATTCCGCGTCGTGCCCATTCCAGGTGAACAACAATCGCTCGCACACGAGCCGCATCGAGCAGCGGATCGAGCAGTTCATCCGATGTTCGATACGCCCCAAGCTCCGAATCCGTCAATTCGACATGTTGGGGGCGCGATCACCCATTGATCGCATCTCAAATCCAGAAGGAACTCTGTCACATCAAGCCCGCTTGATCTAAGATTGGTAGCCCGGTCCCGAGGAGGATTCATCGAATGCAGTGCGCACGGCGAGTTCGATCACTGCTATCACTGCTGATCTTGGGAATTTGCATCCCAACGTGGGCTCGGTGTGACCAACCCCTGCGTTTGCGAGTTGTACCGGACACCGTCCGGCTGACTGTTCCTGAGACTTCTGAACAGCTCATCGTCTGGGCAAAAATCGGCGACGGTCCAGAGTTCGATGCGACGGGCCAGTTGGAGTTCTCGTCGACTCCCGAAGGCGTCGTCCGGATCACTCCTTCGGGGCTGGTCACCCCTCTGAGGGATGGTCAAGCTGTCATTGCCATCCAGCAGGGGGCGTTTTCTGCGTCGGTTCCCGTCGACGTGACAGGCATGGCCGCTCCGACACCGGTCTCGTTTCGACGAGATGTGGTGCCCATTCTTTCCAAGGCCGGCTGCAACTCCGGTGGCTGCCATGGCAAGGCCGAGGGGCAGAATGGGTTCAAGCTCAGTGTCTTCGGATTTGATACGCGCGGTGACCATCAGGCTCTGACCATGGAGGCTCACGGGCGGCGGGTCTCTCGCAGCCACCCGGAAGGCAGCCTGCTGCTGCTCAAGGGCTCTGGCCGGATTCCGCACGGCGGAGGACGCAAGCTGGAACCCGGGTCACGCTGGTATCGACTGCTGCAGCGCTGGGTCTCCGAAGGGGCGACTTACGACTCCGATGCCGGTGAACTCCTTTCGTCCATTGAAGTCGAGCCGCGTCAGATCACGCTCGCCCCCCGCTCCTCACAACAGCTGCGGGTGGTGGCCGTTCGGCCGGATGGGAGTCGACACGGTGTGACGGCCGAGTGCGATTTCCAATCGAATCAGGATGCGATCGCCAGCGTAGACGCGACAGGCCGGATCGCGGTCACGGATATTCCCGGCGAGGCAGCGATCCTGGTTCGCTATCAAGGGCAGGTCGCCGTCTGCCGTGTCACACGACCTCAAGCGGAGCGTCAGTTCGTCCGCCCCGCTGAACGAAACTTTATTGACACGCTGGTCTGGAACAAGCTGGATCTACTCGGAGTTCCCGTCAGCCCGCCCGCAGACGATGCGACGTTTCTGCGCCGTGTTTCGCTCGACATGATCGGAACCTTGCCGACAGCTGCGGAGGCTCGATCGTTTCTCAGTGATACTTCTCCCGACAAACGCCAGCGGCTCGTAGCTTCACTTTTCCAGCGGACGGAGTATCCCGATTACTGGTCACAGCGCTGGGCCGACCTGTTGCAGGTCGACAAGGATCTGGTCACACCACAGGGTGCCCATGCGATGACCCGGTGGATTCGTTCCCAGATCGCACGAAATGTTCCCTTTGACCAGTTTGTCCGCTCGATACTCACCGCGGAGGGAGCCACTCTCGCTGAGTCTCCGGCGGGGTTCTTCATCGTTCAGAAAGATCCCGAAAAGCTCGCCCGCTCGGTGAGTCAGCTGTTTCTCGGTGTCCGGATCGAGTGCGCCCAGTGTCACCACCATCCGTTTGAACGCTGGGACCAGAAGGACTACGTGGCCTTTGCCGGATTCTTTACGGGTGTCGATCGACGCGCCGGGCCAGGCGGGGGGCAAAAGATCGTGGAGCAGGCAGGGACCGATCTGCCCCACCCGCGTTCCCAGGAGATCTCTCCCGCCGCGGGACTGGGGGCTCCTGCAGCGGACTTCTCGAAGACACCCCATCGCCGCGCAGCACTCGCGCAGTGGGTCACCGCACCCGAGAACCCGTACTTCGCTCGCAGCATCGTGAATCGTCTGTGGGCCCACTTTATGGGGCGTGGTCTGGTGGAGCCGATCGATGACCTGCGGGTCACCAACCCGGCCAGCAATGAGCCGCTGCTGGATGCACTGGCACAGCATCTGATCGATCAGAAGTATGATCTTCAGGCCGTTATCCGCACGATTCTGGACTCTCAGGTCTACCAGCTCGCATCTCGCGCGGAGGGAACAAATGCCGCCGATGAGCAGAACCACTCTCACGCCAGCTGGAAGGCCTTACCGGCGGAGGTTCTGCTCGATGCGATTTCCCAGTCCACCGACATTCCCGAGGAGTTCAACGGCTGGCCCGTCGGATACCGGGCGATCCAGGTTTGGGACAATCGCCTGCCTTCCGATTTTCTCGAAGTCTTTGGCCGTCCGGTACGGCAGTCGGTCTGCGCGTGTGAGCGCGGGAGTGATCCGACGATTGCTCAGGCCTTGCACCTCATGAACTCGACCAGGACCGATGCGAAGATTCGATCGCGCGATGGCCGTGCGGCCCGACTGGCGGCCTCAACCATGACCGATTCCGAGATCATCGATGAGCTCTATCTGACAACGCTCACACGCTTCCCCTCCGATGACGAGCGCAAGCGAGTTCTGCAGGCCTTCGCGGATTCACCCGATCGTCGCGAAGCTGTCGAGGACATTCTCTGGACGCTGCTCAACACAAAGGAATTCGTGTTCAATCACTGATCCGTCTCTCACCCCTCACCTCTCACCCCTCACCTCTCACCCCTCACCCCTCACCTCTCACCCCTCACCCCTCACCTCTCACCACTCACCTCTCACCACTAACCCCTACCCGTCCCACAGGCTTTCACTGATGAAATTCGATCATCGCCCCGGCCGGACAACTCTCGGTTACTGCGACGGTGTTCCCCGGCGCCGGATGCTGCGACTGGGGGCGACCGGCCTGTTCGGCGGGCTCTCCCTTCCCGCCTTGCTGCAGATGCAGGCTCAGGCTGCCTCGGCGACTGCCGCCAAAGCCAAATCCTGCATCTTTTTGATGCTCGAAGGCGGTCCGAGTCATATCGATATGTGGGATCTTAAGCCTCAGGCTCCCTCAGAGATTCGCGGCCTCTTCTCACCGATCTCGACGGTCGTACCAGGAACCCAGATCAGCGAAATCCTGCCGTTGTGCGCCAAAGTTGCCGACAAGTTCACGATCCTGAGATCTCACAGCCATGAAGACAATGGGCACGAGACCGGTCGTCATTGGGTCTTGACCGGGTACCCACCGGGATTCGCGGATGGGCAGGCTCAAGGCGAGACATTCAACGCCCGCTATCCCTCCATCGGGTCGATCATTTCCCGCGAACTGGGAGGAACTGGGGACGTGCCGGCCTATATCGAGATGCCGAATCCCCTCGGCCCGGGTGGCCCCGGTTTCTACGGACCAAAGTATGCCCCGTTTACCATCAAGAACGACCCAGCTCAACCGGACTTCCAGGTCCGCGACCTGAACTCTCCCATGTCACTATCGGAGACACGTTTCTCTCGTCGGCGTCAGTTGCTGAGCGATCTCGAACCGCTGGGCACCAGTCGAGAGGCCACCGGAAAGGCGAAAGTCCTCACCGACTACTATGAAAAGGCGATCGACATGACGACCTCGCCAGAAGCTCGCCAGGCCTTCGACATCCGAGCCGAGTCACCACAGATGCGGGAGCGATACGGCTACACAACGATTGGTCAGTCGGCTCTGATGGCCAGGCGGCTGATTGAAGCGGGATGCCGGTTCGTCGGAATCGATCATGGCAGCTGGGACGCTCACTTCGACAACTTTACGAACCACAAGCAGACGCTGTGTCCCCCGACCGACCGGGCCTTCAGCACGCTGATCTCCGACCTCGACGAGCGGGGACTGCTGGATGAGACCCTCGTCGTCATGATGGGAGAGATGGGACGGACTCCGCGCATCAATGCGGATGCGGGGAGAGATCACTGGTCGATGTGCCAGACCGTGATTCTCGCGGGTGGGGGAATCAAACGGGGCGCTGTCGTCGGTGCCAGCGATGCGACCGCCAGCTACCCGATCACTCAGCCTTACGGGATTCATGACCTGCTGCAAACAATCTTCCACCTGATGGGAGTCGATGCCGACAAGGTCTATCCCGACCCGCTGGGACGCCCCGTGCCGATTGTCACCGGTGGGAAGCGGATCGACGAGGTACTGGCGTGACCGCAGGAGAACGTAATTCCCCAATCCGCCTTCTGGCGTTGATCTGTGTGACGCTGGTTGTTCTGGGACAAGGTCCAGCACACGCTCAAGCCCCCGGTGCATTGCCCCCGGAACTGGGTTATGTCTTCCCGCCCGTTGTGCAACGAGGGGCCACGACCGACGTTCAACTGGGGGGCTACGACTGGACAGACGATCTGGAGTGGTTCGTTCACGACCCACGGATCACACTGCAACCCCATGGACCGATCAGCGACTATCTGATCACGCCTCCCCCTTACTGGGTCGGGAAGCGGGCCGGGATCGCACCGCCCCCGATTCCGCGCGAGATCGCAGCCACGATCAATTGTCCGGCGGAGGTTCCCGTCGGACCAGTCTATTGGCAAGTGGCCAACGCCAACGGGTCGTCAGCCACAGCCTTGTTCTACGTGAGTGATGGCGTTGAGATTGTCGAGAATCGATCCCGTGACCTGCCTCAGCAAATCTCGGCACTTCCCGTGGCTGTCTCGGGACGGATCAGTCGACTGACGGAGGTCGACCGATACGAGATCACTCCCGCGAAGTCAGGACTCGTATCGGTCGACCTCTTCGCGCGGCGTCTGGGGTCCAACTTTCAGCCCGTGCTGGAGGTCCGTGATCAGGCCGGGAAACTCCTCACCAGTTTTTCAGGAGCCTTCGGCCAGGATGGCGCGGTCACGTTTGCTGTCACGAGCGGCCAGACCTATTCGATTTCAGTCTACGATGCCGACTTCCGCGGTGACCGGGCCAACATCTACCGTCTGGCCATCACGGAAGGGCCACGAGTCATCGCCACAATACCCGCACAAGGGGCATCCGGAGCGACGATGGATGTGGAGTTCGTCGGTATCGGACTCGCGACGGGAGCAGCGGTTGAGGAATCGATTCGTCAGCAGGTCACGTTTCCTGCTGCCGGACAGGCGGCTGTTCATCGTCAAGTCGTTGAAACTGCTTTTGGAAATACGAGCGTCGAAATTCCAGTCAGCGCGCTTCCGGAAGTCACTTCACCATCGCTCACGTTCATCGATGGGACTCCGCTGCTTTCGGGGCAGATCGGCGTGACTGCGGCGTTTCCAGCACAGCACGCAGAGTCCAGGTATCTCTTAGATGCAGTCGAGAAGGAGTCGTGGTCCATCCGGGCAGCCTCGCAGGAGTTCGGCAGCTCACTCGATGTCAACCTGCGTATCCTCGACGCCCAGGGGAAGGTCTTGGCTGAGGCCGATGACCAGCCGGGTACGGTCGATGCTCAAGCGGAGTTCGTCGCTCCTGCCACTGGTCGCTACAGCATTGTCATTCGATCCACTTCGCCACCACTCGGTTCGCTCTGCGAAATCTACCGGCTGGAGATCGACCGACTGGAGCCAGACTTTCGGCTGATCGCTCCTCAGCAGATCAACGTTCCACTCGGCGGCAAGGCGGATATCAAATTCACACTGCAGCGCGAGGGTGGCTTCACGGGGCCTGTCGCTGTGTCGGTGGAAGGACTCCCATCCGGAACGATGGCTGCGGGAGACTGGACAATTCCAGAGGGAAAGAATGAGCTGCTCGCCACGTTGCAGTCAGAGGCGACTGCCGAGGTAGTGGCCCGTGTCATTCGCTTTCAGGGGCGTGCCACCGTCGCCGGAACGGAGGTCAGCCACCCAGCCCGCACGCAGTTTTCCGGGAATCTCGCCCCTCGATCACCGTCCGAACTCCAGAGGTCCGAGAGCTTGCTGGCCGTGACGATGCCAGCACCGTTTGAGATCAAAGTCGTCACTCGCCAGACCTCGAACGAGCTTCCGCGCGGAACGACGTTTCTCTGCCCTCTGGAAATCGTCCGTCAACCAGGCTTTACCGGAGAGTTGCAGATTGCGATGAATGCCAAGCAGGACCGGCACCGCAAAGGGATGCGTGGACCATTGATGCCGGTCCCCACGGATGCAACTCGTGTGCACTATCCCATCTTCATGCCGGAGTGGCTGGCGATCGAACTGACTTGCCGGATGGTGGTCCATGGCATCGGGGCGGTCCCCGATCCGCGAGGGCGAATTCGTTACCTGACCCGGGCAGGTGATAACCGGATTACGATGATCATGGAGGCGGCTCTTCTGAAGCTGGATTGTCCGACTCCGCAATTGCAGGCTCACCTCGGCGATGAAATATCAATCCCCATTGTGGTCTCACGCGGCGTCCAGTTGCCACTTCCAACGACAGTCGAACTCGAAATTCCGGAGGAATTGAAAGGAATCGTTGAGTGCGACCCGATAACGCTTTCCGCTGAAGTCTCTGAAGGTGTTCTGAAAGTCCGCACACAATCGGACCCGCGACTCCTCGGATGCTGGTTCTGGACGCTGAAGGCCACCTCGCTGCAGGATGATCGCTGGCCCGTGGTCTCTCAGGCGGATGTCGATATCCGCATCGAGTCAACAACAAAAGTCTCTGCACCTTGAATGTTACTGTTTGAGTCCGAAGAGTCCCTTGTCGGCTTTGAGGAACCGGGAGGCGTCACCCTTCTGGCTGATCTCGCGGATCAGTGCGGAGTACAGAGTGGCGTGCGGGGTCGCGCCTCCCGGGCTGGTCCAATAGCCCTTGGTGGCCATCGCTTCGATCATCGCCTTGGTCGTCATCGGTGTTCCGGCTTCGGCCAGGACCTTCACCGCTGCGTCGAGCTGGCTGAGCTTGCCGTCGGGCTTCGCGGCCTTTGGCGTCTTGGCCGGAGCGGCGGCCTTCGAGGGAGCAGCGGGCTTGGCACCCTTTGGTGCGGGAGCTTTCTTGGTGGACTTGGAAGCGGTCTTCTTCGTGGGCATCGTGACATCTCTTTCGGACAGGGGCTCAAAGGTAAGGGCCTCGACCAACACGGTCGGGGCCCAAGAGGTTTCGTGATTTCGGCTTGCTTGAAACGTGCGGATCGAGCCGTCAGGGGCGGCGAACTCGACCTCCTGTTGCGGTTGGTCGATTCGCACTCGGGCCCGGCATTCGTTCACCATCAACAGCTTGCCGGTGATGTTCAGGTTCGGTTGCCGGAACCGCGTTCCCGGCGGGAGTTGGTTCAAGGGGCGTAGCAAGGGCGACTCCAGGCGTCAGGACGATCAAGGCAACCAATCAGCCGCTGGGCGCTAGCCCCCGGTTGGAACCGGACGCTAGCGCGTTCCGGCTGATGCCTGCCGCCGACGCGACATGAGATACCTCGATGTCGAAACAACATCCACTCGACTGCGAGCCCATTTTCCTACGAATTCAGCAGGTCTCGGAATGAGCCTGCATGTATCGCTTCGCGGGCGACCAGCGTGGTTCCCGCACACACAGTTCTCTCTCAGGAGACGTTGATGACAAGTGTTGCTGAAGACGTGCGTACGCAGATCGCTTCGATCCTGGCCAAGGGTGTTCTTGCTCACTGGCAGCGAACGAAGCGTTCGGAGGTCTTACAGGTTCCGATGGATGTCGAGTTGTCAAAGTCCCCCCGACAGACCCGACGTGATCGACCTCGCCGAGTCATTCATCGCCCACTCTCGGAATCTGGCCGGAACAGACTTGAGGTCTCGGTCCACAGTCGGCCCACTGTCCACGCGGGTTAACCGATCGAGACCTCGAACCGAAGGACAGGCTCTATGCCACTCAATGTCGCCAAAGAACTCGCCGCGCTGCAGAAGCTCACGGTCGGCGATCTTCGGGAACGCTACACCGAACTGTTTCAGGAGACGACGCAGGCCCGGAACCGACCGTGGCTGATCAAGCGGATCATCTGGCGGATGCAGTCGCTCGAACAGGGTGGGCTGTCGGAGCGTGCCCTGCAACGAGCCAGAGAACTGGCAGCCACTTCCGACCTGCGGGTGACCGCTCCGACACGTCACCGCACGACCGAAGGGGCAACCATACGGACCATTGAGTGTCCGATGGCCCCCTCCCGGACCCCGCTCCCCGGCATGCTCATCACCCGCCGCTACAAGGGCCAGCTGATCCAGGTACGCGTCCTGGCTGACGGGTTCGAGTATCTCGGCGAGCGATTTCGATCGCTGAGTGCCATTGCCAAGCAAATCACTGGTTCCCATTGCAGTGGGAATCGGTTCTTCCAACTCACTAACTCCACTGGAGACCATTGATGCCTCGCAAGAATGTTTCTGCCGCCGCCAAGAACCCCGTGGTTCGCTGCGCCATCTATACCCGCAAGAGCACCGAAGAGGGCCTGGAGCAGGAGTTCAATTCCCTCGACGCCCAGCGCGAATCGGGTGAAGCGTTCATTACCGCCCAGCGTCACGAAGGCTGGCAGCTTGTCCCCGATCGCTACGACGATGGTGGCTTCACTGGCGGCAACATGGACCGCCCGGCACTCAAACGCCTGATGGCCGACATCGCAGCTGGCAAGGTCGACTGCGTGATCGTCTACAAGGTCGATCGCCTCAGCCGGTCCTTGCTCGACTTCGCTCGAATGATGGAGGTGTTCGACCAACACCAAGTCTCGTTCGTGTCCGTCACTCAACAGTTCAACACCGCCAGCTCGATGGGGCGCTTGGTGCTCAACGTCCTGCTCTCGTTCGCCCAGTTCGAACGCGAGATGATCAGCGAACGCATCCGGGATAAGATCGCCGCCACGCGCCGCAAAGGGAAATGGTCCGGCGGCATGCCACTCCTGGGCTACACCGTCGAGAACACCAAGCTGGTGGTGGATGAGACCGAAGCCGCTCAAGTCCGGCAGATCTTCGATCTCTATCTGGAGTACCAAGCTCTGCTGCCCACGGTGAAAGAGCTGAACCGGCGTGGTTGGATGACCAAACGCTGGGTGACCAAGAAGGGAACGACCAAAGGCGGTCGCTCGTTCACAAAGAACAGCCTGTACTCCCTGCTGACCAACGTGACCTACCTCGGCCAGATCAAATACAAGGACGAGGTCCATGCTGGGGAGCATTCCGCGATTATCACGCAGGACCAGTACGACCGCGTGCAGCAGACGCTGCTCCGCAATGGCCACTCGGGAGGCCGAGCCGTCCGCAACAAACACGGAGCGTTGCTGAAAGGCCTGCTCCGCTGCGGCAGTTGCCAATGTGCAATGTCCCACACGTACACCTGCAAAGGCACTCGCCGCTACCGCTACTACCTCTGCGGCCATGCCCAAAGGAATGGACGCGACCAGTGCCCGGCTCCTTCGGTTCCCGCAGGTGAGATCGAACGGTTCGTGGTCGACCAGATCCACCAGATCGGACAAGACCCAAAGCTGATCTCAGAGACGATCCGACAGGTCCGACTGCAATCCGAAGACGGCATCACTCACTTGGCCGAAGAACGCACCTCGCTCCAACAGCAAATGCGAGCTCAACACGCCGATCTGCAAGCCACCGCCAGCCTGCCGAGTACCACAAAGCGGGTCACCCAACTCGCCGATCTCCAGGACAGAATCGGCATCACCGAACGCCGCCTGACCGAGATCGACAGCGAGCTCTCGGTTCTGCGAGCCAACCAGATCGACGAGTCCGAAGTCACCCGCCTGCTGGCCGAGTTCCACCAGACTTGGGAAGCCCTCGCCCCCCGCGACCAGGCCCGAATCATCGAACTGCTGATCGAACGCATCGACTACAGAGGGAAGGAGGGCCAGATCTCCCTCACGTTCCGCCCTAGTGGCATCCAGACTCTCACCCAGGAGACCGCCGTATGAACAGCCCCTTCACGATCACCCGTGAGTTCCACACCACACGCCGCCGTGACGGCCAGCAACACCTCAGCTCTGGCCCCGCCCCAGAAACCCCGCAAGGCAAGATCCCCCGCATCAGCCGCCTGATGGCGTTGGCAATCCATTGCGATGAACTGCTCAGAACTGGCCAGGTGGCCAACCAATCAGCTCTCGCCGAGTACGCCCAGATCACGCCCGCGAGACTGACTCAGATCTTGACGCTCCTCAACCTGGCGCCGGACATTCAGGAGGAAATCCTGTTACTGCCACGAACCATGGAAGGGCGTCGAGAAATTCAGGAGAAGGATGTTCGCAGGATCGCGATGGAGATGGACTGGAGTCAACAGGTATTGAATTGGCAGAAGCATCGAAAGACGGATGGACGCGTTCAATGTCGGATGGCGACTGAGATTTAATCTCGCTGCCCCGGAACATACCCCGATTACCCAGCGATCAGGTTGTCAATCACTGGAGGAGAAGACGGTCGTACACAACCGTCATGTGATCAGGGTTAACTACGGTGTGTTCATCGAAAGCCGTTGCCGGAAGACGGACCGGGCGGTCTCGTAGTCCTGTTCTGCGGTGGGCCGCTCCTCAGGGCGATAGGTGTGGGCCTTGAATTTCCAGCATTGATCGACGCACTGCAGGCACCACAGGGCGCTGTGGCGATTGGCTCGGATTGGACGATTGTCGACGAGGACGAAAACCGGATTGGTATGAGCGGAGGGCATCACACGAACGGCAGC
>JBIIOI010000086.1:0-19008 GCA_044337025.1 Planctomycetaceae bacterium | reverse complement strand
GGTTGCGAGGGTCGACACGATCGTCGAGAGCTCTTCCCGCTGCTTCTCGATCGAGAACTGCAGCTTCTCGAACTCTCGCTTGGGGCTGTCATCTGCCGTGTCGTCCATGAGCGACGAGGTGACCCAGGTGCTATCCTGGAACTTCGATTCGACTTCGTCGCGCTCGGCATCGCGGGCCCGAGCCATATCGCCCGACGCCGCTTGAAACTGCCCTTCGGCATCAATCAGCAGATCATTGATCTCGTCCGCGACGACAGAGGCGGCCTGCTGGTAGTGCTGATCCAGCCCATCGAGCCAGGTCTGCCGCTGGTCCTGCAGCAGTTTGATTGCCGCGCTCAGCGCTTTTTCATCGTCGCTGGTGCCCTGCAGAAACCGGGCGGCAAACTCAGCTTCCTGCTGCACCCGCTGGTCAATCGCTCCCTGAAGCTGAATCAGTGGAGTCTGCAGCTTGTCGGACATGATGCCTGTTCCTCAGAGGCGAGTATCGGAGGGAACCCCCACTGTTAGTGTACGGACAACGGCAGGCGTTGAAAGGGGGGGACTGGGGCTGTCTTTTGCAGAATCTTCAGCTTCAGGAAGTTTGTGGAATCTCGGCAGGCTTCATCTTGGCTTCAGGAAAGTTGCTGACTGGCGGCTGAGATACTCCAGTCAGAGAGCCGACGCGCGAGGCGCACTTCGTCTGTCTCGACTTCCTGACTCTCCTCCTGCTTGGCTCCCCTCTCCCCTCGGCAGAGAGGCTGGGAGGTGAGGGTTCTCGCCACCCAAGTGTCTTGCTTGAGAAAGTCGGCGGATTGACCTGACCGGCATTTCCAGCGATCGAATAGGCGACTCTGCAAGTGGATCTTGCACCCCGAATTCCAGAGTGCAATCACGGCTGGCCTATAGGTCTGTCTCGGAAGTGTGTGTGTTTGGGAGGGCAAAGCGGCGAAGCCCCGACTATTAGAGTACGTTCTGAAAAGGTCTTCAGTCGTACCATGCGGAATGAAAGGGAATTGGAACACTAATCTCCGCTAATCCTCACTAATATGATTCCAGGAGAAGCTTTCCCGGATTCGTGTTTATTAGTGGTGATTAGTGTTCCAGTCCCCTGGCTGAATTTCAATTCCGAACATGCTCTAGGCCGCTGTTGATCCTCTGGACGCCCGACAAAGATCTTCACCATTTCGACCTTCCCAGTCTGGCCCGCGACATCGACCTGCACCCCGATGGCCTGCAGGTCGCGACCGCTCACCATGATCGGCATGTCAGGATCACAAAACTGGCCACCAAGACGTAGCAGAATTCGTCAGAATTCTGCTCTCCGCTGCCGTTCCTCGCGCTGCGGCTGATGCAAATCCTGAACGCCAGAATTCTCGCGAATTCTGCTACGCGAAATCTCGGCCTGCGGCAGCCTACCCCTTCACGAGGTCCCGCAGCACCTTGTGCAGAATCCCGCCGTGGCGGTAGTACTCGACCTCGACCGGGGTATCGATGCGGCAGGTCGTGACGAAGTGGACTTCGTCGCCGTTCGCCTTGCGGGCCGTCACTTCCACAGCCTGGCGCGGCTTGAGGGTGTCATCGAGGGCGATCTCGAACGTTTCTGTCCCGTCGAGGTCGAACATGTCGCGGCTTTCCCCTTCGCGGAACTGCAGCGGCAGCACACCCATCCCGACGAGGTTCGAACGGTGAATCCGCTCAAAGCTCTCGGCGATCACGCAGCGGATACCGAGGAGGTAGGTCCCCTTGGCCGCCCAGTCGCGGGAGGAACCGGTGCCGTACTCTTTACCGGCCAGAGCCACCAGCGGAGTACTCGTCGCCTTGTACTTCATCGCGGCGTCATAGATGCTCGACACTTCGCCCGTTGGCAGGTAAACGGCGTAGTTCCCTTCCTTGCCCGGCACCATCAGGTTCTTGAGCCGAATGTTCGCGAACGTTCCGCGAGTCATCACACGATCATTCCCGCGTCTCGCTCCGTAGCTATTAAAATCCTCGGGCGGGATGCCGCTGTCCTGCAGGAACTTGCCCGCGGGGGAGTCCTTCTTGATATTCCCAGCTGGGCTGATGTGGTCGGTCGTGACGGAATCGCCGACCGAGACCAGGCAGCGGGCTCCGCTGATTCCGCGAATCGCACCGGGAACCTTCGGCATGTCGACGAAGAACGGCGGCTCCTGAATGTAGGAGCTCTTCTCGTCCCACTGGTACAGGTCGCCAGTCGTGTCCTTGATCCGCTGCCATTCGGGAGGCCCAGCTGCGGCCTTGCCGTACTGAGTTGTAAACATTTCCGGAGCCAGCGAAGCAGCGATCGCGTCGGCGATCTCCTTCTGCGACGGCCAGATATCTTTCAGGTAAACCGGCTTCCCATCCTTGCCGGTACCCAGCGGCTCGGTGGTGAGGTCAATGTCGGTCGTCCCGGCAATCGCATACGCCACCACCAGCGGCGGGCTGGCGAGGTAGTTCGCCTTCACCTGCGGCTGCACGCGGCCTTCGAAGTTCCGGTTCCCCGACAGCACAGCTGCGGCGACGAGGTTCCCGTCGGTGATCGCCTGCGAGACAGCTTCCGGCAGAGGACCGCTGTTCCCGATGCAGGTCGTGCAGCCATAGCCGACGGTGTTGAACCCCAGGGCATTCAGCGGCGCGGTCAACCCGGCCTTGTCGAGGTAATCGGTGACCACGCGGCTTCCAGGGGCAAGGCTGGTCTTCACCCACGGCTTGCTGGTCAGGCCTTTGGCGACTGCGTTGCGGGCGACTAAACCAGCCCCGATCATGACGCTCGGGTTGCTGGTGTTAGTGCAGCTGGTGATTGCCGCGATAACGACGGCGCCATCGGAGATCGAAGCCGTTGACGAGCCCACAGCCACTGGTGCGGCTGCACTCGGCTTCGCAAAGGTCGTCGTGAGATCCTTCTGCCAATTCGCCTTCATATCCTTCAGAAGCACGCGATCCTGTGGCCGCTTCGGGCCGGCCATCGAGGGCTGGACCGTCGACAGATCGAGCTCCAGCTTGCTGCTGAACCGTGGCTCCGGCGAAGCATCGGTCCGGAACAGACCCTGCTCCTTGTAGTAGCGCTCGACGAGGTCCACGGTGTTCTTCGACCGACCGGTCCGCTCCATATACCGTAGCGTCTCGGCATCGACCGGGAAGAAACCAATCGTTGCTCCATACTCGGGAGCCATGTTCGCAATGGTCGCCCGGTCGGCGAGGCTCATCCCCGTCAGGCCCGGACCGTAGAACTCGACGAACTTGCCAACGACGCCGTGCTTGCGGAGAGTCTGGGTCACGGTCAGCACCAGGTCGGTGGCGGTCGCTCCCTCCGGCAGTTCCCCCGTGATCTTAAACCCGACCACTTCCGGCAGCAGCATGTAAATCGGCTGGCCGAGCATCACAGCTTCGGCCTCGATTCCGCCGACGCCCCAACCCACGACGCCGAGGCCGTTGATCATGGTCGTGTGGCTGTCGGTTCCGACGAGCGAGTCGGGATAGACGACGCCGTTCTTGGTGAGGGCCACGGTCGCCAGGTACTCGAGGTTGACCTGATGGACGATTCCGATCGAGGGGGGCACGACGCGGAAGTTCTGGAATGCCTTCTGGCCCCACTTCAGGAACTGATACCGCTCGATGTTCCGCTCGAACTCGATGTCGATGTTGCCCTGCAAGGCTCCTTCGGTGGCGAACTGGTCGACCTGCACCGAGTGATCGATCACCAGATCGCATTGAACGAGCGGGTTGATCTTCTTGGGATCGCCGCCCATGCGGACCATTGCTTCGCGCAGAGCTGCGAGGTCAACCACTGCGGGGACCCCGGTGAAGTCCTGCAGCACGACCCGTCCCGGCATGAACGGGATCTCGACTTCCTTCGGCTTGGTGGCGTTCCAATCGACGACTTCGGAGACGTGCTCCTCGTTGACGATGAACCCGTCGACGTTCCGCAGACAGGCCTCCAGCAGGACCCGCATCGAGAATGGCAGCGTGTCGATCCCCTTCAGCCCGGCAGCCTCCAGCTTCTTGAGGCTGAAGTAATCGACCTTCCCGCTGAGAGTCTGGAGGGAGGATCGTGAGCCGAAAGCGTTGCCGGTCATGAGTATGCGGGGGCAGAGGACTGTGCGGGCCGTTCCGTGACCGACCCCATCGTCGAGTCAGCGGGAACCCCCGCATTGTTGCCTGCGCGAGTCACGCTGGCAATTCTGGCGAGACCTGGAACTGGGGGCGGGAAGCGATTTCGCGAATCACGGGATTGGGGGGCACCTGGCAGGCGCAAAGTCGCTGGACTCCGAGTCCAGCGAAACGCGAGCGATTGGTCACACGGGTCCGAGCGACTTCGGAGAAGTCGCCCACAGAGAATCCGGGCAACCGATTGGCGTCGAAACGACACGGAAGAGGCGCGGCGGAGTTAGGCCCGCTCGAGTTTCTACATCTCCCAGCCGGGGCGGTATTCCCGCTTCAGCAGCCCCTGGGCCTTGTCGCTGTTCCTGATCTTGAGGCCATCCCACTCCAGCTTTTGACCCGCCCGGAAGGCGACCATCCCGAGCAGGACACTTTCGGTGAGGGCTCCGGAGTAGTCGAAGTTGCACAGCGTCTTCGAGCCGGTCTTGCAGGCGTTGATCCACTCCTGGTGGTGACCGACTGAGGCGGGGATTGTCGGTTCAGGAGCCTTGAACTCCTTGTAAGTCTCCTCGGGAAACAGGCGGTACCCGCCGTAATCGGCGAACATCGAGCCCTTGGTCCCCTTGAAATAGATTCCTGCGCCGGGGAACTCATGCCCGTCGTGCTTGGTTTCGGTCATGTTCCCGTCGGTCCACGTGACTTTGACCGCCGAAAGCTGGCCGCGGGCGGGGAACTCCCAAGTGACCTTCATCCCCCGTGGGCAGGTCTCCGCATGCACAGCGGGTCCGCTGGCCTCGATCGTGGTCGGATGCCGCAGTTCGAGCGCCCAGAAGATCAGATCGATGTAGTGGCAACCCATGTCACCCAGCGTCCCGTTGCCAAAGTCCCACCACCGCCGCCACTCGGCGGGCAAGTACACCGGCGAGTACGGACGCTTCGGCGCGGGTCCCAGCCAAAGATCCCAATCCACTTCCGCTGGCACTGCGGGCATGTCGGTCGGGCGTTCCCCGCCGCCCCAGTCCTTGTTGACCCAGACCTGCACGTCGGTCACCGAGCCAATCGCTCCCGACTGGATCACCTCCACAACGCGGCGGTAATTGTCCGTGGCGTGAATCTGCGTCCCCATCTGTGTGGCCAGATGATACTCCTTCGCAGTCTGGGTCATGATCCGGGTCTCCCAGACCGAGTGCGCCAGCGGCTTCTCGCAGTAGCAATGCAGCCCGCGGCGCATCGCCCACAGGCTGGCTGGGGCATGCATATGGTCCGGCGTACTGACCACGACCGCGTCCAGCTTCTCCTTCTCGATCATCTTGCGAAAGTCGCGGTACTTGGCAGCATTGGGGAACTGCTTCACTCCCGGAGCCATGCGGCGCTCATCGGTGTCGCAAAGAGCCACGATGTTCTCGCCCGCAACTCCCTGCAGATTGTCGAACCCGCGACCACCCGGCCCGATCACCCCGACATTCAGCTTCTCATTCGGCGAGGGAGCCGCCCACGCCGGACGCGAGGCAGCCACATGCCACCCCGCAGCCAGTGCCGCCGAATGAGCCAGAAACGCGCGACGAGAAGAACGAGCCATGGGAGACCTCGAAAGTGGGGTGAGTGCTAGAGCGGATCTCGATTCCGTGTGCGGCCCGTTAGCCGTCGGGCTTGCCCGACGTGCTTCGATTTCCAGGAATCTGAGCCGCGCACTGACGTGAGACCTGATCGAAGAGAGTTCTAGCAGGTTCCGCAGGACGAATCCAAGCTGGCCGATCTGTGGGCGGGTGAACGCGAATGCTCCGCACGTTGAGTTCGCTCGACGGCTAACGCGGAGTGCCAGCCATTGTGCCCAGGTTCCGTTCTGCCCAATGCGGAATGCACCCGGAACCGCACGCGGGCGTGCAGCGGCTGGCAGCGGCATTTATGAGGTGACAGACATCGCTTTGGATGTCTGGGTGACAGACGAACAAGAGGGATTGATCAGTGAGCGTGTGCTCCCTAACCTCCTGATGCTCTGCAATCCAGATGCTCAACGCAGCGTCCGCGCCACCCCGCCGAATACCTGTGCACAGAGAGAACTGAACTTCCCCATCAACCAATCTTCAATCGGTTGCTCACTCAAACCCCACCAACGTCTCCTGTTCCTCCGTCACCCAGGTAGGCCCAAAGCGGCCAACCTAGGCCACCCCGCCATCCACTAGATCACTGTGTGGGCACTGATGCCACAGGCAGCACGAATTTATTCACATGTGAATTTATTCTATGGTGTATATTGACTGTCAGATGGTTCGTGATACCATTGTTGCATGAGAAACATCACTGGATCGCCCACTGAGGGAGATGATTTCTTCAATCGTCCCCAGGAACTGGCCCGCTTGCTGCATGAGTTGGAGCAAGGGGCGAACCTTCGAATCAACGCTCCCCGGCGGGTCTTTAAGACTTCGCTCGTACTGCGGCTGTGCGAAGATTGGCGGATGAAGGGGCGGAAGGCAGTCTTCCTCAACGTCGAGGACAAAGCCGACGAGTTGTCGTTCGTCGAGAAGCTGCTCGACTCACTGTTAGGTGCGGGGTTGCAGCCCGACACCATCACCGGTTTCAAACTCTTGCTACGGAATGCCAGAAAGGCAGTCGGTCTATCCAAGGTCGGCGTCGGGCTCGACCTGGAACTTGGAGACAGTGTTGCTGGACAGTCCACCCTGGCACAAGCGGTGGAGAAGGTTTTCCAGCAGATCGAAGCGGACGGCAAAGAAGTTCTGATCGCCATCGATGAGATGCCGGAGATTCTGCTGGCCCTCTCCAAGGCGGATAGCGGGCCGCAGAGAGTGTCCCAGCTCCTGCACTGGCTCCGAGCGTTGCGGCAGACTTACCGGCGGCACATTCGCTGGATCTTTCTCGGATCGATTGGGCTGGAGGGGTTCGTCGAGGAGCGCCTACTCGGCAAGACGATCAATGACCTCACCGCGTTTTCGCTCGATGCATTGTCTCCGCTGGAGGCTCAAACATTTCTGGAGCGGTTGGGACGGGACAACGGGTTGCCGCTGCCCCCCGATATCCGACAGCAGATCATCGCCCGTGTTGGCTGGCCGTTGCCGCACCATCTCCAGATCGTATTTCATGCGATGCGGGATCTCGGTGCAGTCCAGGCCGACCTCGCGATTCTCGATCAGGCATTCGTCCAGTTGCTGGGGCCGGAACACCTCACCGAGTTCGACACCTGGCGGCAGCGGCTCGATGAGCAGTTCGTCCCCGATGTCGCCGCCGCTGCGAAGGCGATCCTCAGTCACTTGTGCCAGCACGCTCAAGGCCGGACTCGCCAGCAATGCCTGAACGCCTTGATGAAGAAAAAGCCGACGGCTGACTCGCAAGCCGTTGAGGAAGAACTCGCCCGGCTGCTGCAACTGTTGCAGCGCGACGGCTACTTGCTGGAGAGCCAGGGCCGCTACGCCTTCCGCTCGTTCCTGCTCCGCGACTACTGGCACCGGCGATACATCGTATGATGACCTCCCCGCGCAAACTCAGCATCAGCCAGCTCTCTCTCTACAACCCGTCGCGGTTGTCGGATGAGGAGATCGTCGCCTCGTTCGCCGCACGCCAAGCGGTGTTCGATCGCATCCTCGCCGATATTGCGTCTGAAAAACCCAAAAGCCGCGCTCAGCATCACTTGATCGTCGGCCAGCGCGGCATGGGCAAGAGTACGCTACTCGCCCGCATCGCAGCTGAGCTTCGAACGAAGCCGGAGCTGTCAGCGGTCTACATCCCGCTCGTCTTCGCCGAGGAGCAATACGCGGTCGACCGGCTGTCGAAGTTCTGGCTGAACTGTCTCGACTCGCTGGCAGATGCCTGTGAGAAGATCGGTGATACGGTCGCTCCAAAACGGATCGATGACCTTGTCCGGAAGCTGGAGTCACGACCCGGCTCGACTGCGGCCATCGATGAAGGCCAGTCCGAGATTCTCGAAGCTTTCCTGGCCGAAGCCCGGACGCTCCAGCGTCGGCCCGTCCTGCTGGTGGACAACCTTCAGTTGGTCTTCGAGCGGATCACAGAGCAACAGCAACATGTCCTCCGGGAACTCCTCATGCGGCCCGGCGGACCCGTCCTCATCGGGGCCAGTCCCAGCCCGCCGCCGGAAAGTCAGGACTACGGGGCGGCGTTCTACGACCACTTCAAGACCCACTATCTCCCGCCGCTCAGCGTCGCCGAGATGCGACAGCTGATGCTCACGCTGGCCGAGAAGTTCGGCAACACGACGATCCGCGACCGCATCACGCGGCACCCGCACCGGCTCAGCGTGCTGCGGCAGATGACCGGCGGCAACCCCCGCACCACGGTCACGCTCTTCTTTCTGTATGCCGAGGACTTCGCTGCTACGGTCTTTGGTGACCTGGAGAACCTGCTCGACCGCGTCACCCCGCTCTACAAGGCCCGCTTCGAGGAACTCTCCGCTCAGCAGCAGGTCGTCGCCAGCGCGATCGCCAACCACTGGAACCCCGTCACGGCCCGCCAACTCGCCGACGCCACCAGCCTCCCGATCACCGGGATCAGCCCCCAGCTCGACCGCCTGGAACGGATCGGGTTCATCGAGCGCGTGACCCTGTTTGAAGAGTCGTCGACCGGCTACCAGATCGCCGAACGGTTCTTCAACGTCTGGTTCCTGATGCGGAGTTCCTCACGCCGCAAAAAAGGAGAAGTGAAGTTTCTGGCCGGGTTTGTTGAGTCGTTCTACGAGCCTGAAGACCGGTCGCGGCTCGCACAACTGATGCTCACGGAGCGAGACTTCAGTCCTGACCGTCAAATGTTTGCTCGTTCGCTGGCGAGTACGCTCGACAATGGGGATGGTCGCGACTTGCAGCGGCATGCGGATCTCGATGCTCTACGGCAGACGGGGTTAGAAGCCCGTCGTAAGCTTGAGGAGGTCATCGATTTTTCCAAGCTGGAACCATCGCTGTTGAAGTTCAGCGATCTTCGTGCAAAGCTCGTTGAACTTGTTCCTGAAGATGCGATTGTTGAGAAAGAGAAGTTTGCAGACTTGATTCTTGGTGACCTCGCGATGTTTCAAACGGGGGAAAGGCTTCGTCTCGCCTCAAAGACAGCCATGTCAAAGATTGAGATGTCGGCTATTGAAGTAAGCTTACATTTCCAACGTGCTGCAAATGAAGAACGATATGACGGGTTATCAATGGAATGGCTCAGTCATCGCCTATCGACCGGACTTCTTGCCGACTTTAACCATGCCGAGGACTGGGAATCTGCTATCCGGCAAGCACCCTCTTCGCTTGCTATTCACGCTCTCGCAGACACTGTTCCTTTGGCCGTTGGCGAACAACTCTCCGAAGAATCAATTAGAAGGATTCGCGAGTGCATCTTGTCGACAGATGCCGAGGAGGGGCAACGCTTGGCAAATTGGGGCTTCTTCTTACAAGTCAAACTTGGTCGACTCTCAGAAGCAGAAGTCACATATCGAAATGCAATTCGGATCGACGGGCGACTTGCTCAGGCATGGAATAACCTCGCTCATATCCTTGAAGGCACTCATCGATATGAGGAGGCAAGGACGGCTTATGAACAAGCAATAGCACTTGCTCCGACGCATCATTACCCATGGAATGGGCTTGGGAATCTCCTCGCGAGGCATTTCTGTCAGTACGAACAGGCGGAAGCGGCTTATCTGGAATCTGCCACAGTAAATTCGTTATACGCCACTCCTTGGAAGAACTTGGGGAATATTTATTGCGATCATCTTAATCGATTTCACGATTCCGACATTGCATTCAACAAAGCGTTGTCGATTTCTCCTGGCTATGCAGAGGCCCTTAGTGGCCTGATATTCTTGCATCGAGACTTCCTTGCAGAGGGAAGCGAATCTCTTCATCAGTTTGAGGCACTGAATATACTGAGCCAGAGTGAGTTGAAAGACACTGCTGAGCTGCACATCGCTCTATTCGCAGCGTATGCCGAGAACTGGGGAGATGCTAGAAATGCGATTGAGCGAGCATTAAGTCACGTGACTAAGGGCACTGACGATGACTGGCAACGTGCCAGTGCCGTTCTACTGCACCTCAACTACGGCGAACAGCTCCTCGCCTTCCTCCGCGAGCGAGGCGACGATGCGCGGTTGCGGCCCTGGTATGAGGCGCTGGTCGCTCTCCACAAGGGCGACCGGCGGTTTCTTCGGAACCTCGCCCCCGAGGTTCGCACCACAGCGGAGGTCTACTTCGACCAGATCGAGAAACGCCTGAACGCCCTCCCCGAAAAGACTCGCCGCCGACCGCTTCCCAAGCCCGCGAAGACCAAACCCACGCGCGGCCGCAAACGGAGCTGACCAACGGCAGGATAGTTTTGGGGAGGGGTGTTGCTTTGAACGATCTAGGTCACGGAAGATCGCGTGGGAGTTCTTGGGCGAACTTGTGGCCTGCCCGTGGCGGCCAGGAAGATGGATGCGTGAAGACCAGGAACTCGGAATTACCACCCGCGAAAGTGCCGCTGACGGGGTGACCCAGACGCTGCTTTGAGCGTCTGGGTTGTGGAACAACAAGAGGCTATGTAGGTCCGCTCGCCTTTCAATCCCCTCTTGTTCCTGGGTCACTCCGCCTGACCGACTTGGCTGCGATCTCTGCTATTTGACCTCCTCCGGGCCCCACCGGATCTCCGCAGGCTCACGAAACAGCTGCCAGCGGTCGGCGGGGACTATCTCGAACAGCTTTTGGAAGTCAGCTGGGGTTTGGTCAGTGACATTGCGGAGGAACACCCGGACAACCTGTGGGTAGTCGGCAGCCAGGCGGGCGAAGATTTCCGGGTCCTGTTCGCCGGTATCGCCGACTAGTACGAACTGGTCGTGGGGGAACTGCTGGATCAGGGGCTCGATGATGCTGCGTTTGTAGGTGTTCTGTGTGCCCAGTACGTTCAGGGCGGTTCCGTCCTGGATGCGGAACGGCTTCATCGCGAAGGTTCCACCGGGGAATTGGTGTTCGCGGATGAACTCAGCCAGTGGCGGATAGAGTTGCCAGGGGCTGGCGGAGACGTAGTGGAACCGCACGTTCTCGGTATCCCACTTCCGATAGAGCTCGGCCATTCCGGGAGCGGGGCGGAACGGGCGGCAGAAGGTGTTCATGAGCAGTTCGGGCTTGTCCCGGACTTGCGACACCTTAATGGTGTCATCGATGTCCGACACGACATGGACCGCCGGGCGCGGCATCAGGTGGACCGTCCCCTGGATCAGGCGCTCATCACCGGGGCGCATCACTGCTCGATAGGTCAGCTGCTTCCGGGCTTCGCCAGCGATCGCCAGTACCTCTGCGGCTGTGAGACGGAACCGTCCCTGGAAATGTCCATTCGCCTCGGATTTGGGCAGAACTTCGACTCGCTCTCCGATGCGGATGGGGATGGCCTTGCCGCGCTCGTTGTCGACCGTGAAGAGCGCCGCCCGCTGCTTCAGCAGGAGCAACTCCGTCGGCTGCAGGGCATCGAGATCGATCCCCGTGAGTTGCTTCAGCAGCACAGGCCCCGGGTCGGGCTCGTCCGGCTCAAAGATCCAGCCGTGAATCTCCACTTCCCAGTCGGAGTCGGGGCCGGGATCCGCTGGCCACGCCCGCGTCGGAAAGAACACGACCTCTTCATCCGTCTTGATCGGAGATTCGACTGCCGGTGCGTCGGCCGCTGAGACTCGCCCCTGACAGCTGAGCAGGACCAGCAGCAACACGAGATAGGAAATACGCTGTGACATTTCCGCCTGTTCCTTCTCGCTCGACGGTTTCACGGGGTCTCGCTGCATGTTGCGAACGATGGCACTCGCGATACCCGGTATACTATGTTGGGGCTGTCCCCGGTGACAGGGACGCCATGCGTTGCTCACGGAGTGTGGCTGGGGTTTGAGTGTCGCAAAGCTCCAGCGATGCGCGCGTCCAGTTCTGTCCTGAATGCGAAACGGCTGCATGACGAAAGTTCCACTCGGGAATCGGCGAGAATCAACTGTTAAGAACAGATGAGGTGCTCTGGCTGGTTGGCTTGCTCCGGAGATGCAATCCCATGAAACTCTCAGCGGGAGCGGGATTCAAATCTCGAAGTCAGGGATGGAGTGTGTCATGAGTTCCGGAGAGACTTCGGAGGCCCTTCCACTGCTGGTGGCACAGGACGGGGGAGTCGTTCGACTCACCTTGAATCGACCTCGACGGCGGAACGCGCTTTCAAGGGAACTGGTGGGAATCCTCGATGCGGAGCTTCTGCGGATCGGCGCGGATTCGACAGCTCGGGTTGTTGTCCTGCGTGCCAACGGGCCGGTCTTTTGCTCCGGGCATGATCTGACCGAAATGTCGGGGCTCGATCATGAGACATATACCGACCTCTTCAGGTCGTGCTCCCAAATGATGCAGCGTCTGCGGCAGATCCCTCAGCCCGTCATTGCGCAGGTGCAGGGCGTGGCGACTGCAGCCGGATGCCAGCTGGTCGCGGCCTGTGATCTTGCAGTGGCCACTGATGAATCGACCTTTGCGACGCCGGGGGTGAGGATCGGGCTCTTTTGTGCGACACCGATGGTGCCGCTTGTTCGCAGTATGTCACCGAAAGTGGCGATGGAGATGCTGCTGACCGGGGAACCGATTTCCGCCCGCAGAGCAGTCGAAACAGGACTGATCAATTCCGCTGTTCCCACCAGCGGGCTCGAAGCCGAGATTGACCGAATCGTGCGTGCGATCCTGGCCACCAGCCCGTACACCATCCGCTTGGGCAAGGCGGCGTTCTACGATCAGATGTCGCTGCCCGAGCCGGAAGCCTACCGTCAGGCCGTCGAGGTCATCTCGCAAAATGCGATCGCCCACGACGCGCAAGAGGGAATCTCTGCGTTCCTCGCGAAGCGTTCCCCCCAATGGACCGGTGAGTAAGACATGCCCCTCCCGAGTTTTGATGATCTTTTTGCCCGCATGGATCGGTCTGCTCCCGCAGCACCGGTGGTCGCTGCGGGTGGAGCGGACATCACGGTTCTGCAAGCCCTGTCTCAGGCCACTGCACGAGGTTGGGTGCGTCCCATCCTCGCTGGTGAGCGGCTGGCAATTGTTCAGGCAGCAGATGCAGCGGAAGTCGATCTCACAAAGTTTCAGATCGTCGATACGAACGATGATCCCGGAAGTGCAGCTGTCGCTCTTATCCGCTCTGGCGAGGCCCGCTTCCTGATGAAGGGGCAAATCTCCACGCCACAGCTGATGAAGGCCGTCCTCGATCGAGATTTTGGTCTGCGGACCGGGCGTCCATTGTGCCAGGTGGTCCTGATGGAGATTCCACGGGATGCAAAGCGGTTTCTGCTCACAGATACAGGAATCATTCCGGCACCGACTCTGGACCAGAAGCGAGAACTGACGCGGACTTTGATTGACGTGGCGTCAGGACTGGGGTGTGAGACGCCTCACATCGCAGTGATGTCAGCTACAGAAAAGGTGAATCCGTCCCTTCCCGATACCCTGGAAGCGGAACAACTCGTGGCTGCGGGGACTGCTGGGGAGTTTGGTGACTGCGTAATTTCCGGCCCGCTGTCTTTCGATTTAGCCTACTCCCCAGTGGCCGGACAGAGAAAAGGAGTCGATGGTCAGACTGCGGGAGTGGCCGACGCCATGCTGTTCCCGGATCTCACGTCCGCAAACCTGACGGTGAAGGCCATCATGTATACTGCGGATTGTCGCTTCGGTGGAGTCCTTCGCAATGCCGCCTGCCCAATTGTGTTTATGTCACGTGCCGATGATCCGGCGACACGGCTGCATTCGCTGGCGCTGACGGTAAGCCTCGAAAGATCGAAACCGCCGCATCATCAAAATTGAACTCTGATCATGCCAGCCATGTGTCGGAGTCACTTCTCAGTTCTTCCCTCCTCGTTCAGCCCTCACTCGCCATGTCCAAGACGATCTTCAAACGCATCATCGACAAGGAAATCCCGGCCAAGATTGTCCATGAGGACGACCTGTCGCTGGCCTTTCACGATGTGAGTCCCCAGGCTCCGGTGCATATTCTGGTGATCCCGAAGAAGGAGATCGCCTCGATCGCCCATCTGGAGGACTCGGATGCGGCGCTCATGGGCCATCTGTTCAACGTGGTCCGCAAGATTGCGGTCGAGCAGGGGCTGGTCGATGGTTTCCGGACCGTCATCAATACGGGCAAGAACGGGGGGCAGACCGTTGACCACCTGCATATTCATTTGATGGGGAAACGAGCCCTCGGATGGCCGCCGGGGTAGTTACGTCGAGCGAGCCCGACGGCGCACGCCAGGCACTCGCCCCGTGCTGCGTCTCAGCGCTCGATACGTTACTGGTTGAACTCATCAGCCGGAGGGCGCTCGCCCGCGGTTTTCGCGAAGTAACCGGACGCTAGCGCGTTCCGGCTGATCCCGAAGTTCTCGCATGGACGCCGCACTATGGCGCCAGCAGGTTGCGAATCCGCTGATTCGCTACGTTCAGGCGGGAACGCAGCAGGGCGGGGTCGGTCTGCTCCGGCAATGAGGCTGCGAGCTGTTCCATTTCGAGATCGGAGAGACTGACCTGGCCCAGAGTGTTGGCCCGGACGAAGCGGACGAGCGACTCTTCCAGATTGAGCGTCGGCGCATCGCTGGCCAGGATTCGGTCTTCCTCTGAGGTGGTGTTGGCCTTATCAGTCGATGTCGACGAAGGGACGAACGCTCCACGAATGACGGGGGCCTCCAGCACAGGACGCCGAGAATCGAACAGGTCCAGGTTGACGTGCAAAGCCAGCGGCAGCCGGCGGATCTGGTCGTCATCTTTTCCCAGTTCCCGAACCAGTCGTGGATTGACCGAGCCGGTGTCATAGCCGCGCGTGCGATCGCTGGTCAAGGTGCGGATGGCGGTCTGATCCATGCGAGTGCGACCGGACCACAAGTCCAACTTCCGGGCAGCCACAATCACCAGGTCGGTATTCCGCAGGGGCAGTTCCCCTTCGTAAAGCCCGCGGGACTCGCCTGCCTGGACCGAGTTCATCCGCAGAATGCCGATCGGGATATATTGGCCTTCGACGCTCCGGATGACACCAATCTCCTGATCGGTGTCGAGGCCGTGTGCGTAGCCCAGGTTGACCGATCCGATCATTCGGGTCGCGGTCGTCACCTCTCCGTAAACGTAGTGCCGCAGTGTGAGCTTCTTGCCACGGAAATAGACCGTCGGGTCAGCCTGAGCCGGGACAGCAAAGAGGCCCACGCAGCACACCACCAGCAGGAGCAGACGCTTCATCGCACGCACTCAACGAGGGAACACGAACACCCGGCAACGGACCGGTCACTCAGGTCTAACGAGCGGCGGGTATCCCTCGCAATTCCAGTTTGTCGAATCGGCCCGTATCGTCAAAAGAACCGATCCCGACCTCGCCCCAGTTGAACGTCGTGTCGACAGCTGTCATCACCGGCGACTCCAGATTGTCAAAGTAGATCTGAATGTCACCCGTTCCGGTGGCGCGGCGAATGCGGACGTGATGCCATTTGTCATCCCAGGGAGTTCCATCCGTCGAGGTCTTGGAAATCTTCACACGTGGCTTGTCGTTCACGATGAAGATCTGGTTGGCGTGATCGTCGGCCTTCTGGCCCAGGTGGACATAGTAGAAGTGCGACGGGTCCTGGTAACCAAAGAACAGGCACAAGCTGCGGTGCGGGTAGTCACGGGCCGTCGACTGCAGGTCGACATCCAGCTGAAAATCTCCCACGGACGTGCCACGAATCACAGCTCGGTTGAACGGGCAGCGCACCCGCGTCTGGAGCGCGCTTTGTTGAAACTGATGGGCGACCTTGGAGCCGTTGACCTCTTCGATCTTCCAGGCGTTTGGATCGGTGGCTGAGAAACGGGAGAGGGTGCCGGACTCGAAGTCTTCGGTCAGGAGGAGCGGCAGTTCGGTCGCCTGTGCGTGGGAAGTTGCCAGAAATGTAAGGCTGACAAACGCTGTCAGCCACGAAGACCAGGATGCCATGAGAGAGCGCTCACCAGAGGTCGGCAATGGAACAGACTCATCGTATCGACGTGGTCGTCGCCTTGGGTAGTTACCCGATCACATCGGCTCAGCCAATCAGCTCCTCAATCACCTCGCCCCCGAACTGGCTGAGCTGTTTATGCCGACCCGCGTGAAAATAGGTCAGCTTGTTGTCATCCAGCCCCAGCAGACGCAGCAGCGTCACGTGCAGGTCGCGAATGGGATGCACGCACTCGACAGCTTCGGCCCCAATCTCGTCCGTGGCCCCGATCGTGTGGCCGGCTTTCACTCCGCCACCGGCCAGCCAGACCGTCATTGCTTTCGGATTGTGATCCCGGCCATAGGCAATTCCGCTGCGGACTCCATTGTCGGGTGACCGGCCGAACTCCCCGGCCCAGACGATCAGCGTTTCGTCCAGCAGACCCCGCTGTTTGAGGTCGGCAATCAGAGCGGCGATCGGACGATCCACCGACCGGATCAGATTTCCATGAGCCCGCTCGATGTAATCGTGCGAGTCCCATGTCCCGGCGTAGACCTGCACGAACCGGATTCCCTTTTCGATCAGCCGCCGGGCCAGCAGACACTTCTTTCCAAATGCATCGGTCGGTTCGGCTCCGACGCCGTACGCCGTCAAAGTCGCAGCTGTCTCCTGCTTCAGATCAAGGAGGTCCGGGACCACGGACTGCATCCGAAAGGCCAGTTCATAGTTGGCGATCCGGGCGGCGAGCTCGTCGCGTCCAGGATTGGCCGCAAGGTGCTTCTCGTTGAGGGACTTCAACAGGTCGAGATTGGCCCGCTGGTGTGCCATGTCGATGCCGGGACGCGGCGTGAGATCGAGGATCGGCGATCCGGTGGGCCGCAGGGCTGTCCCCTGAAACTGGGCCGGCATGAATCCGCTGCCCCAGTTCGGTGATCCCCCCTGCGGGTACGAGACCTCCGGCAGCACGACAAACGCGGGCAGATTGGCGTTCTCGGTCCCCAGCCCGTACGTCACCCACGCCCCCAGAGCCGGGTCGCCGCCGAACCGGTTGCCGGTGTTCATCTGGTACATCGCGGTCGGGTGGTTGACCGAGTCGACCTGACAGCCTCGATAGAAACAGAGGTCATCCGCGACACCGGCCAGATGCTCCCACGGAGCTGCCATGTCCGCGCCGCACTCGCCACGCTTAGCGAAGGCGAATGGGCTGCGCACGTAATACCGCCGACCGCTCTCCATCGCCGACTTCTGCTCTCCGGACCGCTGAAACTCCTTGAGGTGCAGCTTCTCCAGCGCCGGCTTGGGGTCGAACGTATCGATATGCGAGGGGCCGCCCTCCATGGTCAGGAAGATGCACCGCTTGGCCTGCATGGCTCGGTGAGGTGCGCGGGCCTGGAGTGCGTCGTCTGCCAGCAGTGACGTGAGCGTGACACTGCCCAGCGAAGCTCCCAGCCCGAAGAGCGCCTCGCGGCGATGAATGGGGGTGTGCATCAAACCTGACACGATCAGCTCCCGGAGATCTCGGTCTTGTGACAAGAGCGATCCTCGATTCCGTGTGCGGCCCGTTCGCCGTCGGGCTGGCCCGACGTGCCTCGATTCCAGGAAGTCCGAGCCGCACACTGAAATGAGATCTGCTTTAAGTTACCAGACCGTCCCGCAGGAGTCTGCATCGGCGCGGCGTTCTCACAATGGGTGCCGGGGTCAGGAGCGGAGCGAATGGCCCCGCGTGCGCACGCGGAGTCTCAGCTGTCGTGTTTGGTCATTCGGAGGCTCATGTACGGCTCAAATCGCCATAGGCTGGCAGCCTGTTCGCCGGACGAGCGGGGCCATGCGATCGGCTCCTGAACCCGCCACCCCCTCTGGCTGCTTCCGGCTCCCCTCTCCCCCCGGGAGAGGGGCTGGGGGTGAGGGTACGCGACTCGCGATTCATCGGACGCCGATAGACTCGCCTGTCATCTCGGTCCCAATCTCCTGGCTTGGGACCGGATATCCCCGAAGCTCCGCTTCGCCACCGGAGCGTTGGACTCTCATCGGATGCTATCGGTCGTTGTAGATGGAATCAGTGGTTCCGGAGGCGGAACTCTTGGGTTGCTCGCCGATGGAGAGCTTCGAGGATAGGCGTTCCCAAACCGGAGTTTGGGAACGAGGGCAACGCATCTCAGGCGCGTCTCTTCGCGTCGAGCCACGGCCTTCGCAAAGCCTCAGACCGTGCCACCCGAGCCGGTCCCTAGCTCCGGGTAGCTCCGGCTAACCGGAGTCTGGGACCGAGAGAAAACAGATGAAAACAAAATCTCAACGCCTTTGTGATCCAAACAAGGTGGTTTTGCGTATACTTCAACGGGTTGTTCGGTGTAGTCGTGATGGGACCACGAGTTGCATTCTGGCGATGAGGGAGTTCGCGAAAACATGGAAATCAGTGATCTGGGCGGACTCCGTCGTCCGTTGACTCGTTTGATCGAAGTCGTCACGAGGGCTATCGGTAGAGTCTCCGGCCCCTACTTCATCAGAAAGAATTCGGACGCGCGAGCTCATGAGATTCGAACGATAGCCTCTGCGATTGGGGATGTCGCACGAGCTCAGTCGTTGTCCATAACTTACAAAGAGGGTGTAATCGAGATGGTACCGATAGCCGATAGCGTTAGCTTGGACTCAAGCCCGATTTCGCGCAGAGCGGAGGCTCGGCTGGAACATCAAGAGCAGAAGAGACAGCTCAATATTGAAAGCATCACATCGAACGCAGCTGTCGAACTCATGAATGATGTAGATGTCCCAACTGATTCCCCGGATGATGATTGGGTTACCCGCTTTTTTGAGTCCGCGCAGGAAGTGTCTTCCGAGAAAATGCAGGGGCTTTGGTCGAGGATATTGGCGGGAGAGATTCGCCGCCCAGGTGCGTTTTCGCTAGAGCCGGTTTCAAAACCCTTCCACAACAACTTTCAGTTGGCAAGGCATTTGCATGAGTGTTGAGCAAAGGAGTGCTCAGTCATGCTCATCACGCTGTCGTGGTTTCCGTCCTATGGGCGGTA
>JBIIOI010000128.1:0-5900 GCA_044337025.1 Planctomycetaceae bacterium | reverse complement strand
GCCTCGTTCATGCCGCCTGCATGGTCATCGTGCTCAGACGGTTGTAGAAAACGACCATCCGGCGGCGACCCGCTTGAAAGCCCTGCAAACAGGTTTTGAAACCGGCTCTAGCCTTTTGGAGGCTTTCCAGCAAATTGCACTCAAGGCACTATCTATTCGCACAGCTCGCTTGCGTTGTCATTAGTTCAATCGCAGGGTCGCTTTACGTGTTGGCGTCTGAGAGAATTCTTTATGGAGCTCCAGAGAATTCGATAAGCAGAACATCATGGGCCATGCACATGATGTCCTACGGCTTTATACTGGGGGCCAAGGTTGGACTTGTTTGTTCGTTTGTCCTACTTGTGTACATTTCCTTAGTTAGGAATAACAAAAAGGATTAGCCGGGGCGCACCAGACGCGCTGGGGGCCCCAGATGTCTCTTGATTTGGGTGGCCCAGACATCGCTTTGGATGTCTGAGTGACGCAGGAACAAGAGGGGGTGTAAGTCGAACGTGTCCTGTGTAACCTCTTGTTCCACCCGTAACAGTTGCCTGCCACCGCTCTTCGAGCAATGCCTTTCCGAAGGCTTAACACGCCACGGCTCACAGAGCCGTGGCACCCGACAGGTCAGCATTCAACCGGGCCACGCCCGCCCAACCACGATCAGCCGGTCGAACTTTGCACCGCCGCCGGGACCGGCTTCGAGGACCTTTTCCATCCCTTCCAGGATGCGGCTCGGGTGGCACGCCCTGAAGGCTCTGCGAAAGGGCGTGGCTTCTGGGAGGGCGTAGAACGTTGACCACTCAATACGTGCTGGACCACCTGTTCCCAAGAATGACTTGAGACTCGAAGAAGATTGAGATTTGGGAGGGCCGGGGTGTGGGGCCAAGCAGTTCCCCCTCACCCCGGCCCTCTCCACCGTACTGGTTTTCCTCGCGAATCGCATCCCTCGCGGGGGCGAGGGGGAAAAGCGGTTCCAGTCACTGAAAGTTTCAGACGCACACATGGACCAAGCGCGTCGGCTTTGGCGCATTTTGGGCGGGGAGTGATTAGCATGCGGACCAGGGGAGTGGCTGCTCGTGATGTGCAGCCCCGATTCCCCGTCACCGCCCCGTTCCTCTCCCAACCATCGCCCGCATGTCTGCTCCTCGTCGTGTTCTCATCAGTGTCAGTGACAAGTCCGGTCTCGCCGAGTTCGCGAAGGGGCTGGCCAGTCTGGGCTTCGAGATTCTCTCAACCGGCGGAACCTCCAAGTTCCTGAAGGAACAGGGGCTGGCTGTCATTGACGTGTCGTCGTACACCGGGTTCCCGGAGATCATGGACGGGCGGGTCAAGACGTTGCACCCGAAGATTCACGGGGCGATCCTCGGGCGGCCCGATCTGCCCCATGACGCCGCAGCAATCCAGGAACACGGGATCATTCCGTTCGAGCTGGTCGTCGTGAACCTGTACCCGTTCGAGCAGGCGGTCGCCAAGCCCGGTGTGACGATCGACGATGCGATTGAGAACATCGACATCGGCGGGCCGAGCATGGTCCGCTCGACGGCCAAGAACCACGCCTATGTGGGGATCGTGACCCAGCCCGAGCAGTATCCGCGAGTGCTGGAAGCCCTGCGGGGCGAGGGGCTCTCGCTGGCGTTCCGGCGGGAGCTGGCCCTCGACGCCTTCCGCATGACGGCCCGCTATGACCGGGCGATCGCCGACTACTTCGACCGGATCACAGCCACGGACGAAACGCTGCGTCCGTTCCCGGCAGAACTCGGCCTCTCGTTTGTGCGCCAGGAAGTTCTGCGGTATGGCGAGAACCCGCATCAGGCGGCCGCTTTCTATGTTGAGCGGAACCCGCCGCTTTCGTCTCTCGCAGCGGCCGAGAAGCTGCATGGCAAGGAACTGAGCTACAACAACCTGCTGGACCTCGACGCCGCCATGGCGATCGTGCGCGAGTTCGCCGAGCCCGCAGCTGTGGTGATCAAGCACAACAACCCGTGCGGGTGTGCGATCGGAGCAACGCTGGATCAGGCGTTCGACCGGGCCTATGAAGGCGACCCGGTCAGCGCGTTCGGCTCGATCATCGGGTTCAACCGCACGGTCGATCTCAAGACGGCCGAGCGGCTGTGCGAGCCGAGCCGCTTTATCGAGTCGATCATCGCTCCGTCATATGACCCGGCGGCGTTTGAGATCCTGACCACGAAGCCGAAGTGGAAGAACAATGTCCGCCTGCTGCGCTGTCCGGACTTCACAGCGGCTCAGGCGGCTTCGTTCGAGTATCGCCGCGTAACGGGCGGGCTACTGGTGCAACAGCGCGATGACCAGCTGGAAGACACTGCCACCTGGCGAGTCGTGACCAACCGTCAGCCGACGGCGGAGGAGCTGCGAGACCTCGGATTCAGCTGGAGCGTCTGCAAACACGTGAAGTCAAACGCGATCGTGCTGGCCAAGGGGGGCATGGTGATTGGCGTCGGGGCTGGGCAGATGAGCCGCGTCGATTCGTCCTGGATCGCCGGTCACAAAGCCGGTGACCGCAGCCACGGCTCGGTGGTCGCCAGCGATGCGTTCTTCCCGTTCCGCGACAATATCGACACGCTGGCCAAGTCGGGGATCGTAGCTGCGATCCAGCCGGGCGGGTCGAAGGGCGATTCCGAGGTGATCGCGGCCTGCAACGAGCACAACATCGCGATGATCTTCACGGGAAGAAGGCACTTCAAGCATTGATCGGTTGGCGATGTGAACCCGGTCCGGGTCGCTCCCGGGTCGGTTGTTTGAAGAATCGGTGAAGATTGTCTCGGAAAACGATTTGAGTGTTTTTTCGCAGAATGATCTCGCGAGGTCATTTCAATGGGATGGCTTCCAGATAGAACAGTCAAGCTGAGGACTGCTTCGCCTCAACCACTTGGGCCAGAAGCGCTGAGTCTGGCAATCCGTCGATGTGGGAGCGAGGCGTCGTCCAGTGATCGATTCAGGAGCGAGCCTGACTTGCCGCCCCTGCCAGGAGGCAGATGCGACATTTTTGACCCAGCTGTATGCCGCTGTGCATGCTCCTGAATTCGCGCCACTGGGGTTGCCGGCCGAGATGCTGGCCAAGCTTCTGCAGCAGCAGTCCTTCGCTCAGGAAACTGGCTACCGCCAGAATTTCCCCAGCGCGGATCGTCGGATTGTCGAGTTCCAGGGAACTCCCATCGGGCGGATGATTGTCGACGAACATCCGGACCGACTGCATCTGATCGATATCGCATTGAACCCAGCGTATCACCGACGGGGAATCGGTGGTGACCTGCTCAGGCGATTGATTGAAGAAGCAGTGGGAAGACCGATCCACTTGCAGGTCGTCGCCCATAACCCGGCGCGGCGACTGTACGAGCGGCTTGGCTTCCGGTGCATCTCTGAGACTGCCCCGTACGTGGCCATGGAGTTCCAGGCCAGCGATTGAAGTTTCCCCACGCTGGAGCGCCTGGTGGCGGTCCAGCAGTTCCCATTCTGCAACAACTGAGAGGTCATTCATGGATCCGTTTCTTGGGCAGATTCAGCCGTTTGCCTTTGGCATTACCCCGAAGGGGTGGGCAGCCTGCAACGGGCAACTGTTGCCGATCAATCAAAATCAAGCCCTGTTCTCCCTGCTGGGGACAACGTATGGGGGTAACGGACAGACAACGTTCGCGCTTCCCGATCTGAGAGGGCGCGTGAGCGCTGGGCAGGGGGCGGGTCCGGGGCTGACGCCGGCTGCCATCGGACAGCAAATGGGGACGGAGACCGTGACGCTCACCAGCAACCAAATGCCAGCTCACAGTCACAGTATTTCGGGATCAACCGGTGCTGCCAACGCGGAGAATCCGCTGAACGCTGTCCTTGCTCTGCAGGCCTGGAACACGACTGGACCCAATCTGGCCACGAGTCCTGCCAACGTGCTGCCCGTGGGGAACAATCAGGCTCATCCCAACACCCAGCCGACTCTGGCTGTGAACTGGTGCATCGCACTGCAAGGGATCTTCCCTTCACGGAACTAGTTCCGCCGCGCCGCACTGATTTCATCGAGAGTCGTATCTTCACGCTCTCTTCCCCCGACAATCCCGACGAGAATTCTCAACATGGACCCATTCCTCGGTCAAATTCAGGACTTTGGTTTCAACTTCCCCCCCAGGGGCTGGGCGCTGTGCGACGGCTCAATTATCTCCATCGCTCAGAACACTGCACTCTATTCCCTGCTGGGAACCCAGTTTGGTGGCAACGGGACGACGACCTTTGGGCTGCCCGACCTGCGTGGTCGCATCCCTGTGGGACAGGGGCAAGGCCCCGGCCTGCAAGACTACTCGATGGGCGAAAAGTTCGGTGTCGAGAACGTGACTCTCAACACCCAGCAGATTCCGATGCACAATCACACATTGCGGGCTGTCAATGATGGAGCCGAATCGAATTCGCCCACAAACCAGTCGATTGGAGCAGGCCAGTACTTCAACACATCTCCCACGGGAGTCTCCAGCCCCGCAGCAACGGCCCCGGCTGGTGGAAATCAGGCGCACAACAACTGGCAGCCCACTCTGGTGACGAACTGGTGCATCTGCATGTCCGGGGTCTACCCGCAACGGCAGTAGTCGCTGGTCACTGAATTTGAGCTTTCGCTTCCCGCGAATTGACTCAATCCCTTCCACATTCACACACTCCTCAATCCTGGAGACACACAGATGGCAGAACCATTCCTTGGTACGATCATGGCGTTCGGTTTCAACTTCCCCCCGTGGGCTGGGCGCTGTGTAACGGGCAGTTGTTGTCGATTGCCGAAAACGATGCTCTGTTTTCGCTGCTGGGCACCACTTATGGCGGTGATGGCGCGAGCACTTTTGGGGTTCCCGATCTGCGGGGACGTTCCCCAGTGCACGTAGGCACGGGTGGGGGCTTGTCCACTTACGTCCTGGGGCAGCTCAGCGGAGCCGAATCTGTCACCCTGCAGCCTGGGCAGTTGCCGGCTCACACTCACAATCTCATGGCGACCTCGCAGCCAGGAGCAACAAATGACCCAACGAACGCAGTGTTGGGGTCGGCAACAATCTGGAGCGCCCTCGCCCCGGACACGAACATGCTGCCCACGGCGAACGTTGGTGGGTCGCAGGCTCACGAGAACCGCCAGCCGTCAATCGTTGTGAACTACTGCATCGCCACGCAGGGAATCTACCCGTCGCAGGCCTAAGTCCGCTTGCCGAAACGGGGAGGCGTTGAGCCTCCCCGTTTTCCGGGTTGTAGCGATCACGCGGGCTGTTCTGATCCGCTAATTCAGGCAGTCTGAGAAACTTCTCATGCCTGCAGTTGCACCTTGTCGACACAGCAGTATCCTCCTGGAACGGGCACTGAAACGATTTGATGGATTAATCGATTTCCGTCCTTACCGCTGAATCCCAAACCCGCTGAAACCAAACTCACCGATTCCTTCTTCACTTCGCGAGCCCCCCATGTTCCGTACCGTCAACAGCTGCATCAGCAATCTTTGGAAGTCCTTGTCGAAGAGTACGCGCCGTCTGCGCGGACGCAGGAATGAGTGGTCGAGCCAGGCCGCGATGTTGGAGGCACGGCTGGTGCTTGATGCGGGCGTGGGGCTTGGAGACCTGGTGGTCGTTGCCTATAACTCATCCGATGAAGTCCCGCAGGGTTCGATCGCGCTGATGGCGCTCGCCGACATTCCCGACGGCCAGACGGTCTTCATCACAGATCGTGGCTGGCAGACTTCGACCAACTCGTTGCGCCCCTTCGGCCTGACCGAGACCAGCATTACCTGGGTGACTTCCGGCGTGACTGCGGGCAAGATCATTCGAATCGCGACCGGTGTTCCAAACATCTTAGAGCCGGTTTCAAAACCTGTTTGCAGGGCTTTCAAGCGGGTCGCCGCCGGATGGTCGTTTTCTACAACCGTCTGAGCACGATGACCATGCAGGCGG
>JBIIOI010000023.1:0-81780 GCA_044337025.1 Planctomycetaceae bacterium | reverse complement strand
TACCGCCCATAGGACGGAAACCACGACAGCGTGATGAGCATGACTGAGCACTCCTTTGCTCAACACTCATGCAAATGCCTTGCCAACTGAAAGTTGTTGTGGAAGGGTTTTGAAACCGGCTCTAGTCTCTCTGCGGAGCCTTGGGAATCTTGGAGACGATCGGGGTATCAGGAGCTTCGCTACATCCCGTGAGTGGAACGAGCAGGAGGCAAACAACGAGTACGCGAGGCAAGAAACGCATGGCCGCTTCCGGGAAGGGAGGACGAAATGAGATTGGATTTTGATTATAGCTCAGACATCGTCAGACAATAAGTGGCCGACATTGCCTCGCTGGTTTGGGGAGTGCATTCGCGAATGGGTGGGGCACACATTCTCGCCTTTAAAAAAGAAGAATTCACCACGGAGGGCACGGACGAAGCGAAACGAATCAAAGGTCCCGTTCATCCAGGGACTCTTGGAAGGGAAATTTCGCGAGTAAAACCGCCTGATCGCTGATCGTCGATGCAGGGGGGATTCGGACTTACCAAAACCATTCGTTCGTTTCGATTGCAATTCTCCGTGTCTCCGTGCCCTCCGTGGTTGTATTCTCCCCACCAATTGACGGATGTACCCCCGAGAACCTGGCTTGATCACCTCTTTGAATATGAGCCGACCATCGCTACCCCGCTCGCTTGAGGAACCCCGAGCCCTCGATCAGTGGCTCGATCTCGGTCCCGCGCATCGTTCGCAGCAGGATCGGTGTCGTCATGACGGTCGTCAACAGGGCCATGATGACCAGCATGCAGTAGACGCTGTCCGGGATCACTCCCAGGTCCTTGCCGACATTGACGA
The DNA here is from genome assembly GCA_044337025.1 of Planctomycetaceae bacterium. Classification (GTDB taxonomy): domain Bacteria; phylum Planctomycetota; class Planctomycetia; order Planctomycetales; family Planctomycetaceae; genus TH-plancto1. The sequence goes on along the minus strand of JBIIOI010000023.1, from coordinate 80,949 downwards.
CCACCAGCTCCATCAGGGCTCTCGTGTTCATCATGATGCCGATACAGGCGGCTTCGCGCTTCGAACTGCCCGTCAGCCAAGCGGCCACGCCGCAGCCCCCAAACTTACCGACGATGGCAGCCAGCGATACCAGCCCGCACAGCCCCCACATCAGCGGAGTTCCGAGCGTGCCGATATCGGTTCGTGAGCCGGTGTAGGCAAAGAAGATCGGCAGGAAGAACGCGGTCACGAAGTCCTTGAACTTGCGATTAACCGCTTCGCGGAACTCGTGCTCTTCCGAGAGGATCGCCCCCAGTACAAATGCTCCGAAGATCGCGAAAATCCCGATCAGGTTGGTGACAATCGCGCAGCCCAGCAGGATCGCCAGCAGGATCGCCATGTTGTTCAGACTGAGTTCGCCTTTCCCGCTGGCCATCGCAGCTGAGATCCACTGGCGAAGGATCGGACGGACCACATACACCATAGACAGAGCGAAGATCACGGTCTCGACCAACATGAGACCGGTATGGCCCCAGTTGATCGCCCCCTCACCGGCCTGACTCGACTTGACCATCGCAGCCACCGTCGCCAGCAGAATCCAGCCGAGGGCATCATCGACCGCAGCAGCGCTGATCGTGAGGGCTCCGATGCGGGAGCGCGTGATCCCCATCTCCATCATGATCCGCCCCAGAATCGGAATGGCGGTAATCGACATGGCTGTCCCGAGGAACAGTGTGAACCCGAGTTTGTCGATTCCCTGGCCGACGTATGGCCAGAGGATCGCAGCCACCAGCAGCCCCAGCGCGAACGGGAAGAAGACCCCGGTCACCGACACGGCAATGGCGGACTTGCCGCTGACTTTCAGGTGCTTGAAGTCGAACTCCATCCCGATCAGAAACAACAGAAGAATGAGTCCGAACTGGCTGAAGGCTGTCAGAATCCAGCGGATCAGCTGGTCCGACATGCCCTGCGAGAGCCCCTCCAGTGTGGGGTGAAAGATCGCATTGAACAGGTCCGGAGCCAGCTTGCCCAGGACCGACGGACCGATGATCAGCCCGGCGGCGATCTCGCCCACAGTCGTCGGCTGGCCCAACTTGCGGAACAGCATCGCGAACAAGCGCGCAGCGAGGATGATCAGCCCCACCTGCCACAGGAGTGGCAGCAGGACGGCCTCGACGTGCAGACCTTTGAGGGCCTTGGCGGCATCGGCGGCCCACGGGAGCGCGGACGGAGCGGACTCGGCGGCGATGATGGAGAACATGGCGATCAGAATCAGGAGGTTAGCCGTCGGACTTGTCCGACGTGTATGAGAGGTTGGACGCCAGAATTCTTACGAATTCTGCTACGTGGTGGCGGGCCAGTGGGAGTCGGGTGGCTCGTGCGGAGCCCGGCAGCGATCAAGCAAGGCGTTGAGCGCAGCCAGGTCATCCGGGGACATGTGCCCCAGCTGCTGCTTGTGGCATTCGCGAACCTCAATGGCGAGAGCTTCCAGAAGCTCCAACCCGGCGGCAGTGACTCCGATCTCGACCACACGGCGATTACCCGGCAGGCGTTCGCGATCGATCAGACCACGAGCCTCCAGTCGATCCAGCAGCCGCGTCATGTCCGGTGCCCTGGAGATCAAGCGGCTCGCGAGCTCCTGCGTCGGCACTCGGGTCGGGTGAACCGCCTTGAGCAGCCGCAACGTGTTGTACTGCTGGGCCGAGAGATCGTGCTGGCCGAACAGCCGGTCCTCAAAACTCTTCAGAAGGTCGTACGTTCTCCACAGGTTCAGATATGCTGACTGTTCGATCGAGTCGAACCGTCGCCGCGACCGGGTACTGGATGCACGCTGAGACATCATCGGCCTCTGGAGTGGTGTTTGAACAACAATTGTTTCAACAACTATCTCCGGAGTCAATCGAGGTTGTTCCGGCCATCGCATCTCCCTAGGCTGATGGGTCAGAGGCGGCACGGGCCGCCCACGTCAACGACTTGCTGGAGATCACGATGCGCTGGACGACAGGTTGGGTCTTGGGGCTGGCGGGTTTCGCCGCCTCGCAGGCGGAGGCGGCTGTGAAGCTGCCGTCGGTGTTTGGCAGCCACATGGTGTTGCAGAGGGACCAGCCCGTCCCGGTCTGGGGCTGGGCTGACAAGGGCGAAGAGGTCACGGTCTCATTCCGCGATCAATCGGTCAAAGTCCAGACGGGCGACGACGGCAAGTGGTCGACCAAGCTGGCTCCGCTGGCTCTGGGCGAGCCCGGCACGTTGACCATTCAAGGGACGAACAAGATCGACCTGACCGATGTGCTGGTCGGCGAGGTCTGGGTCTGCTCCGGTCAGTCAAATATGCAGTGGGCAGTGCAGTCAGCTCTCGATCCCGATCTGGAAGCCGCAGCCACCGGGCAGTCCGGCATCCGCCTGTTCCAGGTGCCGCAGACGATCGCCCACGAGCCCCAGGACGATGTCCCGGCTCAGTGGAAGGCCTGTACTCCCGAAAACATTCCGAGCTTCTCAGCCGTCGCTTACTTCTTCGGCCGTCAGCTGCATGAGACGCTGGATGTCCCCGTGGGGATCATTCAGACCGCGTGGGGTGGAACGCCCGCTGAGGCGTGGACCCGCTACGATCACCTCGATGCGGATGATGACTTCCAGCCGATCATCGACACGTGGGCGGATCGCGCCAAGAACCACAACGAAGAGGATGCCAAAGCCAAGCACGCCGCAGCCCTCGACAAGTGGAAAGCGGCGGTCGCCAAGGCCAAAGAAGAAGGGAAACAGCCTCCGCAGCGGCCCCGCGATCCTCAGTCTCCCAAGGCCAACCCGCACTACCCGTGCGTGCTGTTCAACGGCATGATCGCGCCGCTGACTCCGTATGCCATCAAAGGCGCGATCTGGTATCAGGGCGAGTCGAACGCGGGGCGGGCCTACCAGTACCGCGAACTGATGCCGACGATGATCAAGAGCTGGCGCGACGACTGGGGACAGGGCGAATTCCCGTTCTATCAGGTCCAGCTGGCCAACTTCAAAGAGATCAAGACCGAGCCCGGCGACAGTGAATGGGCCGAACTGCGTGAAGCTCAGGTTCTGGCCAAGCAGACGATCCCGGCTGTCGATGCCGCCTGCATCACCGACCTGGGCGTGGCCAAGGACATTCATCCCAAGGACAAGCAGAATGTCGCCAAGCGGCTGGCGCGGCTGGCTCTGGTCGATGTTTATGGGATGAAGAACATCGTCCGCAGCGGTCCGGTCTACAAGAGTTCGTCGTTCCAGGATGGGAAGGCACTGGTCGATTTCGACAATGGCGGTCGCAAGCTGATTCCCTACTACAACGAGCCGCTCAGCGGATTCGCCATCGCCGGGGCCGACAAGAAGTGGGTCTGGGGCAACGCCAAGATTGTCGACGAAGACACCATCGAGGTCAGCCATCCGGACATCAAGGAGCCGGTCGCAGTGCGGTACAATTGGGCCGACAATCCGCAGGGGAATCTCTACAGCGAGATCTACCTGCCGGCCTATCCGTTCCGGACCGATGACTGGGACGGCGTAACGAAGGGCAAGCTGGCTCCGTAGCCCAGAGCATCAGCAACCTCGAAATGACGCGAGCGACCGGTCTCTGCTTCCGCAGGGACCGGTCGCTCGGCTTTTGGGCACCGCCCTGCGTGGGTTACTTCGGCAGGTCCACTGGGATCAGTTCGACCGTGATGGCCGTCCGGCGGCTCGGGAGTCGCTCGGTGTAAGGCTCGTACATCAGCCCCCCATTGTCGGCGGAGCTGAGCTGAGCGATGTCGATCATGGCATCGCCGAAGTTCGCGACACACACGACGTTCCCGGCTTCAGCCATGTAGTACTGCGTGCCGTCCTTCTGCTTGAAGAACCCGCTCCCTGCGAAAACGAAATCGGCCTTCATCTCCTGCGGCTGGCTGTCCTTGTAGAACTTCTCGATGATCTCGTGGTACTTCTTGTCCTGGCTGCGGGCCAGCAGCGACTTTTTCTGCTCGTCGTTCATGGGGCCGAACCAGATCACTTCATGGGTAATCTCGTCATAACGCAGGTCGCCGCGGTTATCGATCTTGAGATCACCCGGTAGCGGCTCCAGCACAGCTGTGTAGTACCGCTGGGTGGCGCGGCGGATCAGCTTCTGAGCCTGGTAGCGATGCGGGCGACCGAACTCGTCCGTCCAGCCCAGATAGATCTCGATCTTCTGGCCAGTGGGAGGAGTGAACTCCGGCTGGAACTTGACCGGTGTCCCCGGCTTGGCCGACAAGGCCATCAGGGCCGCATGGATCACATAGGCGTCGGCGTCGACCGACACGATCGATTCGTGCTCCTTGGTCTTGGCCTTGCAGATCAGCATCTCCAGGAGCCCTTCGCGCAGGCACAGCTCACCGCGCAGGACGACCTTCTTGTTGGCAACGTCGAGCAGTACGGTCCCCGCCGGGTTGAGCTTCTTGGCTGTGGGAGCCGGTTCGATCTCCAGCGACACCGACTGCGGCGGTGCCGGTGGGCGGTCCGGAGCGTCTTCGTCTGCCACAGTGCTGGTGGCGACCAGCCCGGCGAGGAGCCCGAGGAGGGTTTGTTTGAGTTGAGTCACGAGAGTCTCCCAATGTCGATACTGCCATCTTGCATTTCCGGAGGTCGAATGTCGAGCAACTGGTGTGCCGGGATGGCATTTGGCGAGTGGTGGGTGGCAAATGGCGGATGGCCAGAATCGCAGAGAGCGAAGGTGGCGGCGAAATCGCCGCGAGGGCGGAAGATTCGACTTTGCGGGTGGGCAGAGCTCCCCGAGCGTTAACAATCCTCAGAGCGTGGCACTGTCGTGTCACATCGCAGCGAGAGGATCAGCACCAACCATGGCCCGAATCTTCCTGGCAATTGTGGGCATGGCTTACATCGTTCTGGCGGTGTGGTGTTCCTGGCTGCCGACGACGACTTCGAACTCGGTCGGTTTCACACTCCAGCCGGGTTCAGGGCAGTCCGAGTTTCTGACCGTGTATGGAGGGTTGGAACTGGCCTTAGGACTGATGTTTCTGTGGCCGCTGGTCCGTCCATCAGAGACCGCATACACCCTGTTTCTGTGCCTGCTGATCCACGGCTGCCTCGTCGCGTTTCGCTCGGCGGGGTTCATCAGTTTCGCCGGGATCCCGACAACAACTTATGCCCTGGCAGCCACCGAATGGATCATCTTCGTCGGCGCTGCAGCCCTGTCGTGGAAGAGACCAACGAATGGCGGTCGATGAGACGTCGCAACTGGAAGGATTCACCACGGAGGCGCAGAGGCACGGAGAAATCCGGGAGACTCGGTGCATGATCACCGAGTCTCGATGATTGATTGAATGTCGAAGAATTCGTTCTCAACTTCCAAGGTAATTGCAGGTTGGAGATTGCTGCTCTGAGGCTGTCGTTCCCAAAGGACTTTGCGGCATCTCTTTGCTTCTCCGTGCCTCAGCGCCTCCGTGGTGAACTCCGAGACCGTGACTCTGGAACGAATCCTACGCCGCGCGGAAGTAATCCATCGCATTGCGGAACAGCTTGATCCCGTCCCCTTCACCCCGTAGCCCCAGCCGCGTCCAGCGCGGATGCTGGGTCGCAAACAGAAACCGCTCGGGATGCGGCATGAGCCCCAAGACTCGTCCCGTCGGGTCTCCCAGTCCCGCAATATTGCGGATCGATCCGTTGGGATTCACCGGATAAGGCAGCAATGATCCGTCAGCGGGGACTTGACCCTCTGCCGTCGAGTAACACAAACCGACCTGACCCTGAGCGGCCCAGCGATCAAGGATCGCCTGGTCGCGGACCGCGATCCGCCCTTCGGCATGTGCGATCGGCAGCTCGATCTCGTCGATTCCTCGCAGGAACACGTTCGTCGATCCCTGCCCCCGCAGCTTGACCCACAGGGCGGTGTACTTTCCGTTCTCGTTCCAAGTCAGTGTCGCCGAAGGAGGCTGATCGACCTGGGGCGGCCAGGTCGTTGACCCGCCGGGCAGCACGCCCGCCTTCATCAACACCTGAAACCCGTTGCAGATCCCCAGCGTGAGTGTGTCACGCTGCAGGAACTCGCCAATGGTCTCTGCCAGCTGGCCCTTCAGCTGGGAGCCAAACACGACCCCCGCGCCGATGTCGTCGCCATAGCTGAATCCGCCGGGCACGCACAGAACCTGATAGTCCTTGAGCAGGCTGGGGGTTTCCAGCAGCTCGAACAGGTGGACGCGCGTGGCCTGTCCTCCGCACAGCTCAAAGGCCAGAGCGGTTTCGTGGTCGCAGTTCGTACCCGGTGCACGCAGAATGCACACCCGAGGTTGAGCCATGGCTGAGAAGTCCGTGGGAAGTTCGAGAGTCTCGTCGGCGACGAGAACTCTCCGTATCTTGACGGTCCAGCGGGATGCTGCCAATTGTCCCGGTCGGATTTCTCGCACGGCTTGCGGCCCGGGACGACGATTGAGCCGAGGCCGGCCCGAAAGGACACGGAGAAAACCTGAGTGCCGGAATCTTCGCTTCTCGTTCTGACACATGGGTGGCCACCGATGTGTTCCGCCACCGCACAGGCTCGGCCGGTCCGGAATAACCGGTTTAACAGGTCTGTGAGACTTACGAACAACGGCTTCCCGCTTGGTTTTCCCACAGCGTCATTCCGAATTGAGTTCCCGACCCGTAACGCTACCGTGCCAGCTCCGGACACCCCAACATCGAAGCTGTCATGAGTTCAGCCCCTCTCCAACTGCATCAATTCGTCTTTCGTTGCGTCCTGGTGTTCCTGTTTGTCGGTACAACGCTGCTGCTGGCGTTTGCAGCTGGGAAAGACTCGCTGAAAGAGTTCAGCCGGTGGTATATCTCCAAAGAGATCACGGCGGCGCCCAGCGACGAGCTGCTGCCCGTAGAGCCGCAACGACAGGCTTCGCGAGATCACGCCAGTTCAAGACGCTGAACCAGGTTCCTCGCTTGATGCAGTGCGAGACGGAACTGGCAGACTCCGCCCAGGGGGCTTCCGCGTTTACTGCATCTGAGTCTTCAGCCATTCCCGAATCTGCTGCCGGGCCGGACTGGGACGCAGAGCCCAGCGATCATCGTGATTGATAAAGCCGGTCTCCGCGAAGGTCCAGTTCCCCTTCACGCCGGTCTTCTCCAGGAAGGCCCGCGTCTCGACAATCTGGGACGGTCCGTTGGCGGCAGATTCGCTGATGATGAACTGGGGTCGATTCCCAAGCCGCTGGAGTCGCACGAGAGCCGACGCCGCATCGCTGTCGGCGAACGGCCACTGCCGCACACCATCGTAGTGGCTGAAACAGACTGACGCTTTCCAGAGACGAGCTGCATGTGCTGTGGAAAGACCAATGGCGTTGACAGCGATGGAGCCACGCGAAAACCCGACGAGAATGACGCGGTCCGGGTCACCGTGATACTTCTCACAAGCTTCAGCGACCTCGCGATTGATGATTCGAACTGTCTCCGCCGGATCGTAGGTGGGGGGATCTCCCCACCATAGGCCGACTTGGTTATCACCCGAATTGTTCAGAAAGGGAACGCTTAAGCAGATCGCGTCGTAGCCGCCGGATAACCCGTAGGCAAGCTGGGCTTCAGTTGCCGATCCACTGCATGTATCCCCCAAGTCGTTTCGGTAACCACCGTTTCCGGTGAGTTCGACCAACACTGGCCACTTCCGGTCTTTGCTCCAATTGGTCGGAAGATAAAGTGTCGCGGAGGGGAGACTCTGAAAAAAACTGAGCTTGAGGATTCGCTTACCGGGTTCGGGGGTGACCAGAAACGAAGCCAGCGGTGGGACCAAATCGGGTTCCACGTCGTGCATGTTGCAAGCAGAGTTCGCATTCCTCGTGACCGGCACGAGTCGGACTTGTCTCATGTCCATGACAGCCCCTTTGGCCAGCTTTCGGCACTTGAGTGACATGACTTGCACTCCCGGTTCCCGCAATGCGATCTTGCCTATCTTCCTCCAGACGAAGTTCTGGAAATGGCCCGTCTCTTCCACAACAAATGGGACGACTCCCTCCTTGAATCCGAGTTCCACATCACTCCCCGCATGGCCACCGCAGCCTTGCAGAATCTCCACTTCAAACTCGCCTGGTTGGTCGAGTTCATAACTCCACTCGGCAAAGTCGCTGGGGTTTACCCAGTAACCTACCGTGTTCTTGTGGGTCAGTGGTTCAAACTGCAGCTTCTCTCCATGTACGATAGCGTCTCGAGCTGAGAGGGTGATGACACCATCTGGACCCGGGCGAGATACCGCAGGGGTCTTGGCGAGTCGCGGCATTCCATCAACCAGCATCTGAACGGAAAATCCTCCAGCCGAAATATCCACTCGATCCACTATGGGGATCGAAATCTTCCACTCTGTGGGCGATTGGGAAACCTTCAACTCCGTCGGGATACTTCGGGACGAGTGAAGCAGGACAACACGGACGACATTATTGAGTCTGGGGAACCGAATCTCTTCGGTGTTTCGATGAATATTAGCAAACTTCAACTCACCATATTTACGAAAAGCTTCCGCGCCTTGCACGGGAAGTTCCTGCCAAGGAATCAACCCTATGAATTCCTTCGAATTCGGAGTGGTCAAGAAACTCACGACCGGCAACATTCTTGTCGCCAGATCCACATGCCCCTTCGGGTTCGGGTGATACCCATCCGTCGTCCACTCGTTGAGATCGGTCCCCTTCTTCGAAATCACTTCCCACGCCGCAAAATGATCGATCAGTGGGACCTGCAGAGTCTCGGCCACCTGCCGTACAACTTCGGAATAACGAGACAGCTTCACGTTGCAGTGTTCACCCGCTCCATTGGGCGACGACTTCTCCGCATAGGCCGGCGGCGTCATCAGGACCGGAGTGATCCCCGCTTCGCGAAGCCTCTCGACCAGTTGCGAGAGATCGGCCCGGAATCGGGGAATGGGCACACGGACGCTCGTCTTGCCCGCATCGATATAGCTGTCGTTGTGGCCGTACATGATCGTGACAATGTTCGGCTTTTTCGCCACCACATCGCGGGCCAGTCGGGCCAGCCCTTGCCCCGCCTGTTCACCGCCGATGCCAACATTGAGGACCTCGGCATCGGGGAACTGGCTGGCCCTCAGCTGGCGCTGCAGCTCTGCCGCAATGGTCTGGTCCTCAGCCACTCCGGCACGGACACCCTTCGTGATCGAGTCCCCCAGCGTCACGATCCGCAGCGGCTCCGCACTGCAGGTGGCAACGAGCGAGAAGACCGTCCAGACAACACAGATCGCACGCAACATTGATCGCTCCTCGAAAGTCCTCGGTTTCGATCATAACTCCTTCGGCGGTTTGCGCCATGGCTGTAACACACTCTCCCGAAACACAATTGAAAACCCGCACTGAGAAGAACGGAGGGCCTTCCAGCCGTGATTTCTTGGAAACCGGACATGGGCGAGACGCCCATGCTACGCTGGTAAACGACTTGGGAGAATTCTCCGACAGGCCATCAACGGCAGTTCGGGAACTCGATATGATGAATCAATCTCTGGCGTCCACTCTGTGCTCTCGCATCCTGGTCCCTTCCTGACATGCTCACCCTCAATCCCCAGTCCCCCACCCGCAGTGATCAGAACGCGCTGTTTCTGGCCATGGCATGTGATCTGGCCTACCTGCCCCAAGATCAGGGGCATTCCGAATTCGCAGCCAAGCTGGGCCTGGATGCGCATCTGGTCTCGGTGGATAACACGCAGTGCTACGTCGGCGAAAACGACCAGGTCATCGTGCTGGCCTTTCGCGGGTCGGAAATGCCGAATTCGATCGACGGGTTCAAGGACTGGCTGTTGACCAATGCCAAGAACTTTCTCGTCCTGCCCGAAGGCCGAATCGGCACGGACTTTGTCGCAGCCGGAGTCGGAGCCCGGTTCCATCGCGGGTTCATGCAGGCTCTGGATGAGATCTGGGTGCCGATGTTCACGAAGCTCGACGCAGTGGTCGCCAAGAAGGATCGCCCTCTGTTCGTCACGGGTCACAGCCTGGGCGGGGCCCTGGCGCTGCTGGCGGCGTGGCGACTGCAGCGACAGATGATCGCGGTCCACAATGTCTACACGTTCGGGGCACCGATGGTTGGCAACGACGTGGCGGCCAAAGCCTTCGAAAAGGAGTTTCCCGGCAGGATCTATCGGTACGTGGATGGCGGCGACATGGTTCCCCGGCTGCCAACGATCAGCCTGTTCTCCAACGAGTACTGGCACTGCCTGACGGAAGTTGTCGTTGGCGAGACCGAGCATGCCGCGAAGTCGATTCAGGCTCTCGCCTCGGGCACCGGGGAGACGGCAATGACCCAAGCGGTGCTGGACGGAGTCTGGACGAAAGCCACCTCGGGAATTCAGCGGCACCTGATGGGCAACTACATCGCTCAGATCGGCGGGCTGACCGGCAAGTCGACCTGAGAAGCGTAGCATGGGCGTCCCGCCCATGTCCGGCGTTTGTGAAATCACAGCCGCGAAGCCCAAGCCACAAGTCATTCCCGCGGACCGTTAAGGCACGGTCAGGCCCTCGCGGATGGCATAGCGGGCCAGTTCCACACGGTCGTGGATGCCGAGCTTCTGCATGATGCGGTACTTGTGGCTCTCGATGGCCCGTTCGGACAGGACCATCGCTTTGGCGACTTCTTTGACGCTTTCGCCTCGGGCCAAGTGCCGCAGCACTTCCAGCTGGCGATTGGTCAGCGTCAGCAGGTAACTCGTCGATCGGACCAGATAGCGCTTGATCGCCGGGTTGTAATCCAGGCGATCCAGAGCCTCATTGGAGAAGCAGCGGTCGCCTCGCATCGCTTTCCGCAGCTCCTGAACGATCCGGGCTGGCTGTTCTCCTTTGACCAGATAACCCCGGGCATTGACCCGCAGCATCTGATCCAGAAACACATCGGTCACGTAATCCGTGAAGAACACCAGCGTCAGCTCCGGGAGCCGGGCCAGCACCTCTTCGGCCATCGTAAAGGCCCCGCGCCCCGGCAACTCCACATCGCACAGAACCAGATCCGGCTTCAGATCCATGATCCGGCGAAATCCATCGTCGCTGTCCTGAGCCGCCCCCAGTACGGAAAAATCACTCTCGCGCTCCAGCAGAGCGGTCAACGCCTCGCACAGCAGAGGACAATCATCGACGATAAACACGGTCATCCGTCGGTTCGCGTTTGCAATCACAGCCCGTGACTCCTGGAGTATGGGATAGGTGACCCGTTGAGACGTTCAATGGGTCGGCTGGCGATCCTCACAATTCCGGTGGGGAAAACCTTAATGGTGCAGTTTTTGAACTCATCGAACGTTTCCCCGCTGACTTGCGTGAAATCTACGGGAGTTTCGTCGAACCTGCTGACACACGGTTGTCAGAGCCGTCTGCAGCCGGGACAATCTTTTCACAGATCTCTGCCTCGTGATTGGCGGGGAATTCCGCGGGATTTCCCGCCTCAGCAGACTGGTTCGACTGTGCAATCGTCCTCGCAAAACGTCTCCGTGGCCCTGGGAGATCGCAGCTACGACATCCTGATCGAGAGTGGTTGCCTGCCGCGTCTGGCTGCGATTGTCGAGCCCTGGGGAGTGCGATTCGGGCAGGGGAAACCCTCACGCAAGGCCGCCATTATTTCGGACTCGAATGTCCGCTACGCGGCGGATATCGCGGCTCGTTCACTGCGGGATGCAGGCTGGGCCTGTGAGGTCATCGAACTCGAACCGGGTGAGCCGACCAAACGCCAGGAAGTCATCTCCTCGATCTATGACCGGCTGGTCGCGATGCAGGCCGACCGCCGCACGATCGTCTTTGCTGTGGGGGGCGGAGTGATCGGCGATGCAGCCGGTTTTGCCGCAGCCACCTACAACCGCGGGCTGCCGTTTGTGCAGTGTCCGACGACGTTGCTGGCTGACGTTGATAGCTCAGTGGGGGGCAAGGTCGGCATCAATCACCCCCAGGCCAAGAACCTGATTGGAGCCTTTCATCAGCCACTCGGCGTCGTGATCGACACCGACCTGCTAAAGACGCTGCCTGATCGCGAGTACCGGGCGGGCCTGGCTGAGGTGGTCAAGTATGGCGTAATCCTGGATGCCGACTTCTTCGCCTGGATGGAGTCGCACATCGCCGAACTCAACGCCCGCGATCCGCAAGCTCTGCAGCATGCAATCGCCCGCAGCTGTCGTCTGAAGGCCGATGTCGTCGAGCACGACGAGTACGAGCGGACCGGCCTGCGGGCGGTCCTGAATTACGGCCACACCTTCGGGCACGCGTTCGAGGCCCTCAGCGGGTACGGAGAACTGCTGCACGGAGAAGGGGTCGCGATCGGGATGGTCTACGCCAGCCGCTTGGCCGAAGCCCTGGGCCGGATCGACGCCTCGATGACGCGGCGGCAGGTCGAACTGCTGCAGGCTCTGCACCTGCCAACACGCCTGCCAGTGCACCTGAACTGGCCCACGACAGAAGTCATTGGCCGGATGCGGCTCGACAAGAAGTCGGAAGCGGGCAAGCTGCGCTTCGTGCTCCCCACGCAGATGGGGCATGTCGAGCTGGTGGACGGAGTGGACGAGACTCTAGTCGCTCGGATTCTCAACTCGTAACTGGTCGCTCTCAATGAGGTGAACTGTGTCGCGTCGAACCTTTCTGACTCAGTCCGCCGGATTACTTGCGGGAGCTGTACTGGGGCGCTCCGCCTGGTCGGATGAACCGGCCCGAGATCTGAAGCTGGCCACGTTTCGGTTCGACGTCACTCCTCCCAAGGGGCACTCGCTCTGCGGTGGCTGGATCACTCCCGTCCAGAACGTCGAGACCCCGCTGCAGGCAATCGGGCTCGTGATCCTCGGTGCCGGACAGCCAATCGTGCTCTGTGCCGTCGACTGGACCGGGCTGCTGAACTCCGCTCATATCGAGTTCCGCAAAGCCCTCGCAGCTGGAGCGGGCACGACGCCGGACCGAGTCGCGGTACAGTGCGTCCATCCGCATGATGCGCCGTTTGCATGCCTGGATGCCCAGAAGATCGTGGCCCAGTACCCCGAACTGCCAGCGATCGTCGATGTCGAGTTCTTCGGACAACTCCTCAAGGCTGGGCAAGATGCCGTCGCGGCCGCAATCCCGCCCGCCCGCCCGCTGACCCATATCGCGACCGCCAAGGCCCCGGTCCTAGAGGTCGCTGCGAACCGCCGTATCCTCGGGCCGGATGGACGCGTCAAGACGATGCGAGGTAGCAGCTGTGCGGACCCGGTCCTGCGTGCGGAGCCCGAAGGGCTGATCGATCCCGACCTGCGGACGATCGCGTTCTACAGCGGCGACGAGCGGATCGCCGCCTGTCACTACTATGCCTGTCACCCGATGAGCCATTATGGCAAGGGGCAGGTCTCACCCGACTTCTGCGGACTCGCACGTCAGCTGCAGCAGGAGGCCGAGCCCGGCTGCACGCACATGTACTTCAACGGCTGCGGAGGCAACGTCGCAGCCGGGAAGTACAACGACGGAACACCCGCGATGCGGCCTGTCCTGCGTGATCGCATCCTGGCCGGGATGCAGGCATCGCTCGCCTTGCTGAAGCCCGAGCCGATTCAGTCGGTCAGCTGGTCCAGCTGCGAGATCCTGCCGGGCCCCGCTGCGGTCTGGAGTGCAGACGCGATCCGCAAGCAGATCGCCGACTCGACACAGCCGGTCGTGGCCCGCAATCGTCCGGCCTATACCGTCGCCTGGCTCGATCGCTGCGCCGCCGGTGGGCCACCGATCGTGCTCAGCGGGCTGCACCTCAACGGAGCCTCGGTTCTGCACCTCCCCGCCGAATCATTCATCGAGTACCAGCTGCGAGCCCAACAACTCGGCGCCGGCCGGTTCGTCGCCTGCGCCGCCTACGGAGACGGCGGTCCGTGGTACATCCCGACTAAGGAAGCCTACCCCCAGGGCGGCTACGAAGTCAGCGTCGCCTGGTGCGACGCGGGGGTGGATGATGTGCTGACGCAAGGGATGAAAAGACTGCTGAGGCCCGCATAACTCGGTGGCAACATTCTGTGCCAGCCCCCTCTCACCACGAATGATTTCACCAACAGAGAGTGGGGAATTTGGGGAGCGGGCCGGGGTGAGGGGCGGAACTCGTTTCCTCTCTGCTCAGCCGTAACCGTGGCACCTACCGCCTTGCCAGTCGTCTGGTGTTCCGTTATCACGTTCACAAGATGAGCGATCCTCAGCTCTGGGCCATCGACGAATTCTGCACACAATACTGCTATGCCCCACCCCACCGTCTTTCTCAGTGCGGCCACGGTCGATCTCAAAGAGTGGCGAGATGTACTCGATGGCGCGTTTCGACGAGGCGGATTTCGCGTACTGACACAGGACAAGAGCCTGCGTTCGGCCCCCGGCGATGTGAAGCGGCTACTCGTTGAGACGATCGCTGATAGCGACTGTATTATTCATCTTGCGGGACTGGGCTACGGGTCTGACGCCACCGATCCGTTTCCGGGGCATCCCGGCTTTCAATGCTCCTGGACCCAATTCGAGTACTACCACGGGCACTTCGATCAGAAGGGCGTCATCGCCTTCGTCTGTGCGCCCCCTCTGTCGCAACCGGGCTTCGTCGAAAAGGGTGTCGATGCCGCCGATGTGGCACGCAAGCAGCGGCTCCAGAGTGAACACCGTGAGCGCGTCCAGCGGGGAACGTTCGACAACACCCCTTTGCAATCGACTCACGACAATCGCACCTGCAATGAAACCGTCGACTCGGTCGCCTCTTTGCTGACAGCGGTGGCTGCGGCTGTCGGAACCCTCCATCAGCTCGATCGGACGGCTTGCGAGAAAGCCCAGCAGGAACTCACCAATCTGGCCGAGGTCGTCGGACGTATTGAGGCGGGTGTCGAGTCGGCCAATGTCAAACTGGATCGCATCCTGGCCCTGCTGCGCGGCCCGACTCTCCGCGCCATCCCCCGGCAACTCCCTATCGCTGCCTCCAAATACTTCGGCCGCGCGGCACAGCTGGCCGATCTGAAGACCCGTTTGCGTGACCACAAGCGGACCGATGTCTGGGGCGGGCCGGGGATGGGGAAGACCGCTCTGGCTGCCGAAGCGGTGGCTGCGGTCGTGGGCGACGATCCGGCCGACCTGGCAGCCAGTCCCTTTCCGCAGGGGGTGGTCTTTCTGGACCTGTACCGGCACCACGACCTGCAGTCGGCCTGGCAGGCGCTTGCCAGTGCGTTTGATGATTCCCTACCCACCGATATGCCGGCTCAGGTGCGAGCCACGCGGGCCTGTGCCCAGCGGCAGGCGCTCATCATTCTGGAGGGAGCGGAAGAGCTGCGGGACCAGCTGGAGACGTTCATCTCGGTGATCGCTACCGAGTCAACGCTGCTGGTCCTGACCCGCGAGGAGTCGCAGACTGCGGCCGCGCGGCGGATCAAGCTGGACGAGGTGCTCAAGAAGTCCGATGCCCTTGCCCTGCTCCGGCATCTGGCGGGGAAGAGTGTGCCGAAGGAGATCCTCGCAGCGGTGCAGGAGCGGCTGGGCGGGCATCCGCTGGCGCTGACCTGGGCGGGGAGTCAGCTGGGCGATGCCACCCAGCCACCGAAGAATTTCCTCCGCGATCTGCAGGCTTCGCCGCTGACGAAGCTCACCGAACCGGGCGGCGATCCGCAGCACACGCTTCGCTGGATGTTCGACCGCAGTGTCCGCCTGATGGCCCCGACGACGCGGACCGTCCTGGCGGCGGTGTCGCGGATCTCGGAACCGTTCGATGAGGCCTGGGCCGAAGTGGCGGGCGGAAGCGAAGCCGACCTGCAACGCCTGGTGCAACTCTCGTTTCTCACATTGAGCGGCGATCAAACCGGCTGGCAGTTTGACCATGCCCTGGCCGCACAGTTCGCCCGCGAACTGCCGCTGCCGAACGGGCTGTTGGCCCAACTGGGACAACAGGCGATCACCGGGATCGCCACCGCCGATGCCCGCTGCCAGCAGGAGGGGCCCGATCCGCTCGGTCTGGCCCTGGCTCATGTGACTTCGCTGCTTGAACATGATGGAGAGGACCGCGTCCTTCGGTCTCTCGTGATTGCGATCGTCTATCACCATGAGAGCGATCCTGTGGGCATTCGTCGCGGTCGGCTGGACTTTGCACTGAGTGCGGTGCAATCGTTCCAGCGCTGGCTGGATCGGGCGTCCACAACAGAGAAGGCCACGCCGGCTTGGCAACGCGAACTGTCGGTCTCGCTGAACAAGCTCGGCGAACTGGCGACGGCGCAGGGGAATCTGCCCGAGGCCCAGCGGCTCTTCGGCGAGGACCTCCGCATCGCGCAGCGGCTGGCGGAGTCGGACCCGGCGAACGCGGAGTGGCAGCGGGATCTGTCGGTCTCGCTCAACAAGCTCGGCGAACTGGCGGTGGCGCAGGGGAATCTGCCCGAGGCCCAGCGGCTCTTCGGCGAGGCGCTACTCATTCGGCAGCGGCTGGCGGAGTCGGACCCGGCGAACGCCCAGTGGCAGCGGGATCTGTTCTACAGCTACTGCGTTCTCGCGGCCAAAATCTTCATGCCGCAGGAACGCTGGAGTGAAGCTCTGCCCCTCTTGGAACAGAGCCTGGCGATCGCCGAACGCCTGGCTGCCAGCGACCCGACGAACGTGATGTGGCAGAAGGATGTACAAGCCACTCGTCCGCTGGTGGCGGAGGTTCGCGGCAAGCTGTCCCCGTGAGTCCGGCCCGCCGGCAGTATGTCGTCGGACGGGTGGCTGGGGTCGTAGCGAAGCGAAGCCCCCAGCGAGGCGCGCCTACGACTTGAGCCAACACATGACTCGCTCCGGCACCCTGCGCTCGGGCTGGGGGCTCCCGTTGGTCGACCCCAGCCACCCCGTGCGCGGCACATCGTGGGCTGCGCTAAGGCACCCTCACCCCCGGCCCCTCTCCCGGGGGGAGAGGGGAGAAAGCAGGGACTCAGCAGCGGGGATCTTGCGATTGCCTTCCGCTACACAATCTCAAGCACAACCGCGGTCGTGTTGTCGCGTCCGGACTCATCAACAGCGGCGCGGACGACTCGCTGGGCGGCGTTGAGTTCCGCCAGATGGGTGGGAGCCGAGTTCAACAACTCCTCGATTCCACTGTCCCACAGCCCGTCGATGACGCCGTCACTGCAGATCAGCAGCCGGTCTCCGCGCTCGCACTGCAGCTCGCCGATTTGCGGGTTGATGAACTGATTCCCCGAGCCGAGTGACTGTGACAGCACATTCTTGCGCGGATGGAACCGGGCCTCGCGCTCGTTGAGCTGGCCCTGCTTGCGCATCCAGCCGACGTAGGTGTGGTCCTCGGTGATCTGCCGCATGCCGCCGGCCTTGGGGAGGTAATAGATCCGGCTGTCACCGATATGGCCAAAATAGAACTGCCCCTGCACGTACCAGACCATGCTGAGCGTGGCCCCCATGTTTTTGGCAGCGTCGTAGCTCTCTCCCAGCTGGGTCAGCTGGCGATGAATCCCCTGGTACAGGTCATCCACGCAGCTGTGGATGCCGGTCGCCGTCTGGGCCATCGTCAGCGAGAACCGCTTGGAGAGCAAACGCGTAATGTTGTCGATCGCGAAGCGGCTGGCGAACTCGCCGGACTTCTCGCCCCCCATGCCGTCGGAGACCGCGAATACGAAGTCGAAATCCCCAAAGTGGACCTCGCCCTCGCGCGGCAGGTAGTTGAACTCGTCGGTGTTGAAGGCCATCGTCACGAAGTTGTCTTCGTTGTTCGGGCGATACTTCCCGATGTCGGTGGCTGCGGACCACTTGAGCTTCAGCGTCGTCGAGTCGGCCTTGAAGGCATCGGCCGCATGAGCTGCAGCTTCCAGTTCCGGAGTCTCGCTGGCGACTGCATCGGGCTCCAGGATCGTGGCGAACTCAAAGTCGATCAGGCAGAACCGCCCATCGGTGGCGCGGTACGTCACGTTGCGGAGAAACGCGTCCTCGTGCCGCACTCCAAACTGTTCGAGTTCCGCGAACAGCTCCTTGATCTTCTCGTCGGGAAGCTGCTCGACGCGGGCTCCGCAGTTGCTGGTCACCAGTTCCAGCGTGTCTCGGTCGAAGCCGAGGACTCGCGGGACGAACGGGCAGCCGCGACGTTCCAGGTACTGCAGCACACGCAGTTCATTCTCGAACCGCTCGGCCGCACTGGCTGCTTTGAAGTATTTGTGGACGCTGCCATCGAAGCCGATGCGAACAAGAGCCCGGGCCGTGTTTTTGGCTTCCTGCATGGGGAGGTCGCTGAGTAGGGATTCGGGCGGAATGAGATCTCATCATACGAAAAGACCTGCCTCCTTCGCAGGGGCAGGTCTTCGAATTCGTGCGGGAGTCTCAGTTCGACTACTCGGCCTTCTTCGCCGGAGCTGCCTTGGCCGCTGGTGCGGCGGCGGGCTTGGCGGCTGGCTTGGTGGTCGTCGCCGAGGCCTGACGAACATTGCTGTCCGACTTCGGAGCGGCTGCGGGCTTCGCTGCTGGCTTGGTCGGATTGGCTTTCATCTCGGCGATCACCTGATCGGTGATGTCGATCGTGTTGTCGTAGGAGAAGATCACCGCATCGTTGCGGGTCATCACGGCAGTCGCACCGACAGACTTCGCAATCTTCTCTGCGACGGGACGAGCCTCGGTCCGGAAC
Source organism: Planctomycetaceae bacterium (assembly GCA_044337025.1). Taxonomy (GTDB): domain Bacteria; phylum Planctomycetota; class Planctomycetia; order Planctomycetales; family Planctomycetaceae; genus TH-plancto1. The sequence continues at coordinate 62,424 of JBIIOI010000023.1, read as the reverse complement.
TCGCCGATCAGCTGATCGCGGCGCGTGGTAATCTTGGACATGGCCTGCTGCTGGAATCCGTTGAACTTGAACTGAGCGACCTGCTTAGCCTTCGAGAACTCCTGGAGTTTCTCGGGAGCGGGCTCTTCGCCGAGTTCTTCCTTCATCTTGGCGAGCTGGCCTTCGAAGTTCTTCTGAATGGCCCCCAGATCCTTGGCGAGCGAGTTCTGCTGACCGATCAGCTCGCCTTTCATCTGGGTATCGCGACCGAGTTCCTGGGCGACCTTGTCCAGGTCGACGACGGCGACACCGGCCTTGGCACGGGTCAACCAGGATCCGGCAGCGCCAGCTCCCAGAGCGATGACGGCACACAGAACCAGAGTCAATGAGGTACGGGGCATCTGTTTCGGCTCCTTCCGACGGGTTGCCAATTGGGCGGCAGAATCGGGGATCGGGATGATCTCCGAATCGATGTCTGTTGCAGGGGCACGATCCTTGGCACCCCGACTTTGCAGAACAAAACGTAGACCTCTGCCGGGAATCGGTAAAGATCAGTTCCTCAGCAACCGATTCCCGAGCCCGGTGTCCGGCATTCTCCGCCGATCAAGCCCCGGAACCGGCACAGACCTCTGTCTCGGGGACATGCTCCAGGTACGAAGACTGGGCCGCCCGGCAATATTCGAGCAGCTCGCAGGCCCGCTGGATGACGCCCAGCACGTCGCCCTTCTGCTTGGCGGCCTGCTCCAACTCAAGGGCCTTGGCGGCGATTTCGGGAGCCCCCTGCTTGGCGGCGGACTCGGCCAGATGCCCGGCCATGACCTTCAGCCCGGCGATATCCTGCTGGTCGACCGCCTCGGCGAGGCGTTCGATCTCCTGGCCGATGCGCAGTGCGGTCTCTTTCGAGACCCGATTGGCAAACACAGCTTCCTGTCGATTCTGTCCGGTGGCTTTGATGAAGCGTTCGACCAGTTCCGGGTCAAACTGGCTTCCGGCACAGCGCCTCAACTCGGCGAACGCTTCCTTCTGTGACATGGCGGCGCGATAGGACCGTGCCGAGACCATCGAGTCGTAGGCGTCGACGATCGCCAGAATGCGTGCTCCCAGCGGGATTCGCGTGCCCGTGGGGCCCAGGTTCTCTCCGCGTCCATCGAAATGACGGCGGTAGTTCTCAACGATCAGCGACATCTCCTCCGAGGCAAAGCTGGCCCGGATGATTTCCAGTCCGATTCGCTCATGCTTCACGAGATAGGCCCACTCCTCAGGGGTCAGCTTCCCGGGCTTCCGCAGAATGGAGTCTGGCACGCCGATCTTGCCAATGTCATGCAGGAGAGCTGCCGTCTCCAGCACATAGCAGTGGCTCATCGACATCAGACCGTGGGCCACCGAAACACACAGGTCCGCCACGCGACGACTGTGCGAGGCCGTATCGGGATCGCGGTACCCCAGCGCCGAGATGAGGGCAGTCACCGCCGGGAAGGGGATCGTTGTCTGCGGAACCTGGGGCTCCTGCTTTCGAGAAAGGCTCTTTTCATCGATCACCAGATCCGCAGCCACCTGGTCGAAACGCACGACCTGGTTTCGACCGTTGCGCTTGGCCACGTAGAGACACTTGTCGGCCTGATCCAGGAGTTCCTGCGGCCCGCTGGCTCGCTGGCTGATGGAGGAGACTCCCAGGCTGGCTGTCACTGACAGGTTCGGAAACTTCATGGCGGCCAGGGCCTTGCGGATTCGCTCGGCAGAGACCGATGCCGCCAGGATGTCGGTATTCGGCATCAGGATCGAGAACTCTTCTCCCCCGTAACGAGCCACGACATCCGTCTCGCGCGCCGTCTTCATCAGGGTTTCGGCCACCTTCTGCAGGACCGTGTCACCGACGCTATGACCGTGATTGTCGTTGATCGACTTGAAGTGGTCGATGTCGACCATCACGGCCGACAACGGCTGGTTGTAGCGCTTGGCCGAGTTCCAGAGCGAATCAAACTGCTCGAAGAACGACCGCCGGTTAAAGCACGAGGTCAACGGGTCCCGCGTGGCCAGCCGCTCCAGAATCTGGTTCTGCTCCTTGACCTTCTCGGTCGTCAGTCGCAACGTCTGGAGCGCCGTCGACAGCTCAATCTTCTTCTGTTCCAGCCGCGAGACATCTTCAAAGCTGGCGATTGCTCCGCGCTGGCGTCCGGACTCATCGCAGATGGGCGAGGCACTGACCACGAATGTTCGATCGCCGACAGCCGAATCGCAAAGAGCCATGATCCGCCCCCGTCGAGACTGGCCATCATCCAGAACCTGCTGCCAGGGAGGAACGGAACGGACCTTCGTGTCTCCGGACTCATCGGATCGCTCTTTGTCTTCTTTATCGATCCAGGCCAGGCTGCTGGCGGGCTTCCCCATCAGGTCGTCGAGGTTCTGCCCCGTCGTTTCGGTGAACGACTGATTGGCCAGAACGATCCTCCCTTGAGGATCCAGCAGGAGCAGGCCCTCCGCCAGGGTATCCAGCGCGGTTCTCACGCGCTGCGGGACGACTCGACTGGGATTCAGCTGGTTCAGCACTTTGCGCAGATAGCCCCCGAAGACCAGCAACGTGGACAATCCGAAATAGAGGCACAGAGCCACGAGGGGGTGCAAGTATTTCCCCAACCAACTGGTTGTGGGGGGCTGGAACTGCACTTCGACCGTGCCCCAGCGGCTTGCCCCTTCGAAGATCGGCACCTGCATGTGGGTCTCGGTCGACTGTCCGCCTTCGGGAGCCGTCCATTTCTCCTGATGACCGGGAGTCGCGACCAGAATGCTGCCACCTTCCTGGCGGAGTCCGATCGACTGGATCTCTGTATTGCGCCCCATCACCGCCCGGAGAGAAGCCTCCATACCCGCTTGATCGCCGCGCACCGCAAGAACTGAGAACTGGATCGCAATCGATTCGCAGAGCGAACTGCGTCCCCGGACAATCGCATCCCGCTCGTTGGGCAATATCCCCAGCAGCTGCGAACTCAGCAGAATGGTCAGCCCCATGGCCACAAGGCTGAGAGTGATTCGGCTGGTGACCGATAACGACTTCTTCATGGCACGCACCGTGTGAGACTGTGCCGATTCCCCGCAGGAGACGGAGCATCGGCGCAGTCGGGAACACTGAAGCCTAGTTCCGAAAAGCCGTTGGGGAGGGAGCCTCCCGCCCAATCCGACCAAGAGTCACCAGCAACTTTCCCTCGCTGGTCGGTACTGATGACGAAATGTAACGAACTCGAATCGTGAGAAGATTCCGCACGATCGCTCTCATGAGGAGAACTGGCACAATCCGATGGTGCGGGAGAATCGGACCAACCCGAGAGCAGACTCAATCTTCACGACAATCGAAGTTTGACAATCACATCCCACCGCACTCACGGGCGTCGATATGACAGTGTGATCCAGGGGCGATTGTTTCGTCCTGTAGCATCGCGCGGTTTCCTAACATGGCACAAACCTCCAGCGTTGACGATCTCCTGACCCGCCTGGGTCTGGGGCACAAGAAAGCGGAACCGCCGCCAGCGGCCGCCGCCGTCCCCGCACCGCCAGCGCCGCCGTCAAATCCTGTGCGAACCGCTCCCCGCCCTGTTTCAGAAACTGTTGCAAGACCCACATCCGACTCGGACGCGAAGCGACGCGAGGCCGAGCTTCGGCTCAAAGAAACCCTGGCCCGCCTCAAAGCGGCCCCCCCCTCAGAATCGGTGGCGGAACCGGAATTCGAAGCGGAGCCGCCGACTCTCCCAGAGCCCAACGAATTCGCTCCGGAGCACTCGCCCGCATCTGGGTACTGGCCCCGCGCCCCCCGCTCGCTGGTAGATGCCGGGGTGACCGAATCGGAACTGACGTCCCTGATTCTCAAGTTCCTGTCGCACCGGGGGACGGAAGCGGGGTTCCGCATCGCGGTCCATCTGGGGCTGAAGTTCCCGGTTCTGGAACCGGTGATGCGCCAGCTGAAGATCGACAAGCTGGTGGTCTACAAGTCCTCCATGACCGGCGGCGACTATCTGTACGAACTGACGGATCTGGGCCGAGACCGGGCCCGCCAGCTCAGCGTCACCTGCACGTATTACGGAACAGCTCCGGTCCCGCTCTCTCAGTACATTCAAAGCGTCAAGAGCCAGTCGATCACGGCGCTCAAGCCATCTCTGCAGGCGATCCGGGGGGCGCTCAGCGACCTGAACATCAACCCCGCCCTGCTCAGCAACATTGGCCAGGCGATTCACTCGGGCCGCGGGATGTTCCTGTTCGGAGCCCCCGGCAACGGTAAGACCAGCATCGCCGAACGCGTGACGAAGTCCTTTGGCGATACGATCTGGATTCCCAAGTGCATCAGCGCCGCCGGAGAGATCATTCGCTTCTTCGATCCGAACCGGCATCGTCCCGTTCCTGTCGAAGATCCTCAGATTATCGATGAGGTCGATGGGCGCTGGATTCTCATTGAACGCCCCACGATCGTCGCCGGGGGGGAACTCCGGATGGACAATCTGGAGATCACCGTCATTCGCAATACGGGGATCGGAGAAGCCCCGCTCCAGCTGAAAGCGAACTGCGGCACGCTGCTGATCGATGACTTCGGTCGACAGCGGATGCCGGTTGATGAACTGCTCAACCGCTGGATCATCCCCCTGGAACAGCGGCACGACTTCCTTCAGCTGGAAAGCGGTCGCAGCATCCAGGTTCCGTTTGATGAACTCATCATCTTCTCGACCAACCTGGAGCCGCGCGATCTGGTCGATGATGCCTTCCTGCGCCGTATTCCCTACAAGATTGAGGTCAAGGACCCCACAGCTGCCGAGTTCAAGGCACTGCTGCTCTCACTGGCCAAGCAGATGAACTTCCAGTGCGATGGCCCGGTGGTCGATTACCTGATCCAGACACACTACACGCCGGTCAATCGCCGCTTCCGATTCTGCCACCCGCGCGACCTGCTGCGACAGGTCGAGAATCGCTGCACGCTCCACAACCTGCAACGCGTCGTGACCCGCGAGGCGATCGACCAAGCGGTGAGTAACTACTTCTCGATCATGTAATGCGAGGCGGTCCCCACGGCTCACGGCTGTGGTGTCTCTTCCAACTCAAACTGATGATGAGGTTTGGTCCCCTTGCGAGTCCGCCATCGCGGGATCTGAGACCAGGCCTTCAGCACTTCAGTGACCCGGTTCGCATCCACCTGGCCACTGTGAATGTGCATCGCGTAACGCAGCTCCAGCGGCTGCTCCTTCCCGATCACGATCCCCTGCTTCAGGCACGGAGCACACCCCATCCAGCCATCGTCACGCACATGCCAGTGCGAGGGGTATGTCAGATTGCCGGGATAGTCGAGGTAGGTGATCCCCTCCATCACGGTCCGCTGCTCCGCCGTCACGACCGGCCCGGAGAAATCGACCCACTTCGCAGCTTGAGCGAAGATCGCTTTCTCGCCGGTGCGGCCTTCGCTATCGGTCAGCTGTCCGCCGCCGAAGACGGCAGAGATGCTCTTGGCCACCCGCACCGCCAGGAAGCCGAAGTTCGTCTGCTGAAACTCCAATTGAGCAGACCGCGGGGTGAATCGCAGCTGCCAGTCGAGCAGATATTCGCCGTCCGCGAGCGGCTGCAGAACGAGAATCGTCTCCTGTTCCAGCAGTGGCTGGGGATCGTGGCCATCGAACCAGCCCAGAGTGACAGCCATCACCGCTCGGGGACCGTCCTCCAGGACCAGCCACCCGGTCTGGCGGATGCGGGCTAATGTGTCTTCGCTCCAGAAGTCGATCCCGAGCAGCTTGCTGTGCGCGAACCAGATCGAGCGATGATGATCGTGGTTCGGAGCCCCCGGATGGCCCATCCGAGTCAGGCATGCCCCCGACGGTCCGAGCACCGGGAACAAAAACGGCCTCGGGGCGGCTGGGGAGGCATTCCAGCAGGCGACCTCGCGCCCCTCGATTCGCAGCGAGAACTGCTGCTCGGGCAGCGGGATGACCTCGCAGCGGGGTGGTACGAACTCAGCCATCGATCCCCCAGTGGTGGGCACGTCCGGCAAGCCCGACGGCTACCGCTTCATCAGCATCTCATCGAGATTCAAGATCACGTTACTGACCACCGTCCAGGCCGCCAGCTCAATCGGGTCCATCCCCTCGGGAATCGGCCCCAGCGGATCGGTCGCCAGCAGGTTGGCCGACTCGGGCTGGGCTTTCGCCTGAGCCCGCACCGACTCCAGCAGCTGGGTCAGGCGGCTCTGCTCCTCGGGCTGGGGTTCGCGAGAAGTGCAGTGCCGGAACAGCCGGGCCGCTCGATCACTGTCGAGCCCTTCCCACTTCACGACCTGCCGCGACAAAGCCTGGGCGGCTTCCAGATGGACGGGGTCGTTGAGCGTCACGAGTGCCTGCAGCGGAGTATTCGTGCGGATACGCCGCAGCGTGCAGACTTCGCGATTCGGCGCATCAAACGCCGCCATTGAGGGGTAGGGGTTCGAACGCCGGAACTGCGTGTAGAGCCCTCGGCGGTAACGGTCCTCGCCCGCACTGGTCTCCCAGTCGGTGGAGCCGCCGAATGCCGCTGTCAGGCCCAGCTTTGGCTGCGGCGGTCGGACCGGCGGGCCGAACATCTTGGGGCTGAGCAGTCCGCTGAGGGCCAGGGACTGGTCGCGGATCATCTCCGCCGACATGCGGAACCGCGCCCCGCGCGAGAGCCAGCGGTTGTCAGGATCTTTCTCCAGACGGTCGGGCGTCACCTTCGAAGATTGGCGATAGGTCGCGGACATCACGATCTGCTTCAGCATCTGCTGCATGTCCCAGTTCCCGTCCATGAACTCGACAGCCATCCAGTCGAGCAGTTCCGGATGCGTCGGCAGTTCGCCTTGCGTTCCGAAGTCCTCACTGGTGGTCACAATCCCCTGACCGAACAGGGCCTCCCACAGGCGATTGACCATCACGCGGGCCGTCAGCGGGTTGTCCCGGCTGACCAGCCACTTCGCGAGAGCCAGCCGGTCCTTGGGGATCTCGGAAGACTGCGGCATGAACACCGTCGGCACCCCTTCGCTGACCTCCTCTCCGAGATCCTGAAAGTTCCCCCGGTGCTGGATGTTTGACTTGCGCCGGGCATTGCCGGTCAGCTCGCGGAAGACCGGCACGCTGGTCTCGGGCTTCAGGTTCGCCAGATCAGTGGTGAGCTTGGCCTTCCGCTCGCGCTGAACCGCCAGCTCGGGGGCCACATTGGCGAAGTACCACGTTTGCAGCTGCGAGGTCTGTTCGGCGTTTCGCTGGTCGGCGGCCAGCGCGAGGATGTCGCGGATGTTCGCGGGAGTTCGAGCCACTTCCGCAGCCCTCGGAGACGACGAGGTCGAGACGCGGAACTTACCGAGCACGTGGTTTTCGAACTTCGACTGCTGTTCGATCACGAACTGGATCTGGCTTCCCTCGGGAATATCGACCTGTGCTTCCGGGACAAGGACCAGCGAGTGTGGCTGACCGGCGCTGCCTCCCACGGCCCAGCCCTTCGACGGATCGGCCTTGGTGTTGAGCACATCCGCCGCGTTGAAACCCGACTGGGTGAAGTCAGCAATCGCCGCAGAGAACTTGATCCCGCGAGTCGAACTCGCCATGAACTCCATGCTGGCTGGAGCTTCGGTGATCGCCTGCTCCCAGAGTGGCTTACGGTTCTCATCGAGCAGAACCACCTTCGAGTTCTTGAATCGGTCACCCGCTCCATCGGTGCGGTTCCAGATCACCACCTTGTCGACCGGTGTGGCTGCGTGCAGATCGACTTCCCACCACGGGTCGTCCTGCAATGCGGTATGAAAGACCGAGTTGCCCTCGTAGTAGTGGCCGTTGGTGTTCCCATCATTGCCGCGTTCCGCGGTGCCGCCGAAGTCCGTCGTACTCAGCGAAGTTTTGCCGCGGAGAGCGACGTTCTCGGCTCCGCTGAAGACCTGGATCTCGGCCAGATGCAGGAACCGCTGCTTGCCGGGTGACTCGACGCGGACATACCGGGCCAGTGGTCGTTGTTCGCCCTTGGGGACGATGGCAGCTGAGAGATGCGTAATCACAAAGTTGCCGCCCGCGTGGCCCGGACCGTTACCAGGAAGTGATGGGTCGGGCAGAACCTCGAGCCGCAGCGCGGACAGGGGGCCAGCGGGCGCGGGGAGCAGCACAGTCGTCGTGTCGGTCTTGGGCGGCTTGGCGACGAGTACCGACTGATCCTCGTTGATCGCATACTCGGCTCCGCTGGAACTGGTCACCGTATCGGGCTTCAGCCCCGCCCACGGCAGATCGCGTGGGAAGTCGCGGTCGAACTTGGCGAGCGATTCCAGCAGCTCTGGAGTCGGAGTCTTCAGGGCTTCATCCAGCACAGCCAGCTCGGCCTGCCACGCCGCCCGATTGGCCTTCTGTTCAGCTGAGTAAAGTTCAAACCGGGGCGAGTCGTCGCTGCGATCCGCATCGGCAGTGTTGTTCAAGATCGCGAAGACCTGGAAGTACTCCTTCTGCGTGATCGGGTCGTACTTGTGAGTGTGGCACTGGGCACAAGTCATCGTCGTCGCCATCCAGACAGCAAACGTCGTGTTGACCCGGTCGACCACTGCCACATTGCGGAACTCTTCATCGTTTGTTCCGCCTTCATTGTTCGTCAGAGTGTTGCGGTGGAACGCCGTCGCGACGATCTGGTCCTCGGTCGCATCCGGCAGCAGGTCCCCCGCGATCTGCTCGATCGTGAACTGGTCAAACGGCTTGTTCGCATTGAACGACCGGATCACGTAATCGCGGTAGCCCCAGATCGTCCGCATCGGGTCATCGGCATACCCCGACGAGTCGGCATACCGAGCCAGATCGAGCCACAAATGAGCCCAGTGCTCCCCATAGGCTGGCTTCTTGAGCAGTCGATCGACCAGCCTTTCGTAGGCTCCGTCGGCGTTGTCCGCCAGGAACGCGGCCAGTTCCTCATCGGTCGGCGGCAGCCCCGTTAGATCGAGTGAGACTCGCCGGATCAGCGTGGCCTTGTCAGCTTCTTCCGAGGGGGCCAGCCCATGCAGCTTCATGTGGGCTGCGGTGAAGCGATCAATCGGGGACTGAGCGAACTTCGCGAACTCCCGAACTTCCGGGGGAGTGACCTTCTTCGGAGTTTGATATGCCCAGTGAACGGCGTAGTTGGCTCCCTCCGCGATCCAGCGCCTGAGCAACTCGACCTCGCGTGGCTCGAGACGTTTTCCCTGTCCAGGCGGCGGCATCATCTCGTCCGGATCGGTGCTGGTGATACGCTTGAGCAGTTCGCTCTCGTCCGGTTTCCCCGGAACAATTGCAGCGTGCCCACCCAGATCGGCGATGGCTCCGTCTTCGACGTCCAGTCGCAGGTCGGCCTTCCGCTCGGCTTCGTCGGGACCATGGCAACGGATACAGGCCCCCGACAGCAGCGGGCGAATTTCGCGATTGAAGTCGACCGGAGCCGCAGACAGGCCGGGGCTCAGCAGGACCAATGCCACCACAGGCAGGAGGAGACATGTTCGCAACATGACGACCATTCGTTCACGAGGCACCGCCGGAACCCAACTCACCTGCCACGCGGCAGCGAGTAACTATCAATTCCAGCTTGTTTCATGATAGATGATCCCGCAACAAATCGGTAACGCATGATGCGATGGTCTGCGGATGTAGTGGTGCCGTTCGCGAGACTCACTCCACGATTGTCGACATCCGAATTCTCCCCTTGGAGTTATTCCGTGACAGTTCTGGCGATTCGGAACCCGAACGAGTTGTAGTCCTCGTTGGCTTGGCTTGTTCCTTCTCGATCTGTCGTCAGAGCCCCCAGTGCGTTGGTACACGAGCCGCCTCGAACGACCCGCTTCTGAGAGTCCGAAGGCACAGCGTCGGCGCACCACTCCATCAGATTTCCATACATATCGAACAGCCCTGCATCATTCGGCAGCCTCGATCCGCAGGGAAAACAGTAATGATCGATGTGATCTTCGAAGACCGTGTAATGGGTCATGAGTTCGGAATGAGCTCCAAACGACCATTCCGTGACGGTTCCTGCGCGACAGGCAAACTCCCACTCTGCACTGGTCGGTAGTCGATAACCCGTACGATCGAAATCCGCCGGCCCCGGGAGAAAATCGACCAGCTGGAGATTGTTCGACTCGTCTCGCAGCGCCGGCGGACTGAAGAACTGGTCCGAATCGATTCCGTGATCTCGTGAGAGACGATCACAGTACCGAATCGCCTCGGGCCACCGGACCACGTTGATCGGGCAATCCACTGTGGGGGAGTAGAGTTTGCTGTACCATTCGTCCGGGTAGTACTTCTGATACTGTTTCACCGACACTTCTTTCGCAGCAATCTCAAAGACTCTCCCAATGGCCGGTACGTGACGCGCATCGAAACGAACCATCAAGTGTCCTTCCGGCGTGAGCCTCCACTGCGCCCCCGGCTTGGTCACCAGACTCGGACTTTCGATTGTCTCAGGCTTCAAGGGGATGCCCACTCGATTCATGAGCCACTCGCAGGCGGAGTGGACCCCTGCGTCATTATCCGTTTCGTACAGCTGCCGGATCCGTTGTTTGGTCGATTCCTGAATCGATGAGCTGGCGTCTTTGTATCCTCCCAGGGCCATCGCCAAGGCGCTGATGACACCCGGGTCCGTCTCGATCCGGAACCGGTCTTCGATCCGGCGGACGGGCACACCCAGCACCGGAATACGCTGAATGCAGAGCGAGCGAACACTTGGGGCTGCAGAGCGTTTGAGCAGATCCCAATGATCAAAATTGGGATCGGTCGTGAGCATGATCACGGCAGCGGTCGCGATTTTCCGGGCGGCCTGGAGATCGGCGGGGTCGGTTGCCGGACTCTTCAGAACCTCCTGCAGAACACTCGGTGAAATGAAATCCTGTGACGGCGGCAGATACTTCCAAAGCCAGGGAGCCGATTCGATGACCGACAGTGTGCGCTGCTTTGGATCCCGAAGTAGTTCCTTCAGGAACAGTGCCGCCCAGCGACTCTGATCGTTCTCTTCCTGTTTCTCGAGAAGTTTCGTGCCGCGAAACTCCTCGCACACCAGTTCTGCGACCGGCTTCAGACCCTCCACCACGGCTGTGAACTGCTCAGGATGGCTGGGAATCCACTCCAGGACGCGTTCAACGACGAAGCGACCCGACTTTCGCCAACGATCCTGGGGGTCGGTCGGCTGAGGGGGATCGAGCTTCGCCAGCAGCAACAGCGAGCGAAATGCCCGTTGCTTCTGCTCCTCAGTGGCCCGCTCGCTCATTCCGTCTTCGGCCGCCTTCCAGCAATCCTCACAGCTGGTTTTGCGAAACGGCAGAACCGCCTCACGCACCTGATTCACGGCCTCGATCTCATCGGGTCCGCCGACCAGGGCCAGTTCGACCAAAGGTTTTCTCGCCTGCGGATTCCACCGGACCTGGGCCAGCTTCAGTCTGACATCGCGGGCCGTTCCGCCTTCGCCTTCCAGGAGCGCGGAACTCACCGAACGATGAGCGTACGAACCATACTGAGCCAGCTTGTCGATGATTGGCGGAGCCGAGGCATAGTCAGTCGTCGCGAGCTGCTGCGTGAGAGCATCGGCCGCGCTCGAATTCTGATAGAACCGAAACCCCAGGAAACCGGCAATCGCAATCGCAACACCAGCCAGCGTCTGCAGCCCACGATACTTGTCCGCCGCACGCAGCATCCGCCGCTCGGATTCGCTGAGGGCTGAGTTCGAGAGCAGGCTTCGAAACATCACCCAGTCGGTCCACAGCGGCAGGTTGCGATGGACCGGCTGTTTGGACCAGGTGGCCGCCTGCTCCGTCAGCAGCAGCTGACAGCGGCCGCGAACTGACTTGCGCTGCTCGGAGTACAGCCACTCCCGAATCGAGGGGACCAGGAAGTCATGGGATAGCTGGTAACGTGATTCAATGTTTCGAACTTCGTACGAGCTCCGCGACTTCTCCAGAGCGTCAATCGGGCTGATGAGCTTGAGGTCCCCCTCAAGGACCTTCATCAGGCCTTCGAAGCTCTTGGGATCCTCGCGATACCCGGAAACCTCAATCAGTTGATCTCGCGTCCGCCACTGGGTCTTGATCTCGGTCCCCACATCGGGGAGCAGGCTCTCCAGAGTCTTGCGGACCGCCTCTTCATGCATGCGTTGAGCGGCCGGGGCGTGGGCCACGGAGAACGATTCGCGCAGGAACTGCAGCCCCATGCCCACGGCACCGCCCAACTCGCGAAGAGTCTCCGGGGTCCAGTCGCGAGACTTGACCATTTCTGCGAACAGAGACAAGTGGACAGGAAATACCTTGCCGTCACGTGCCACGTAGTCGATCGACTGGCGAATGAACTCCTGATTCGCGGGGCTGATGGCAGTTCCGTCCTTGGGGATCTTTCCAAACGCCCGTCCGAACTTCGTCAGCACCTCGGCGGCATGGGGCAGGTCGAACAGGTCGACCATCGTGACGTTCTCGCCCACCACCAGCGGGGCCTCGACGGCCTCCATAAAGCGATTGAGTGCCAGCCAGAAGTCATCACGCACCAGCACGATGCACTGCACCCGCTGCCCGTCGCATTGACGCAAGGCCCGGATCAGATCGGAATGCTCCTGGTCCTGATTCGAGTGCAGCCACTGCTCGAACTGATCGATGACGATCAGCAGTTCCTTTCCTTCTGGTAGCACCTGGCCGCGCCGGATCGCCGCAATCTTGTCTGTCAGCGATTTCTCCGTGAGCAGTTCCGGAAACCGGCTGTTGAGGGCGCTAGCCAATTGCGATTCGGTACGGTCGATTGAGGCTTCGACCATCACGGTCGAGATCGACTGCTTGGCGAGCAGCGGAACGAGTCCCGCCTTCACCAATGACGACTTGCCGCACCCGGATGGTCCCGCAATCACACCGATCCGATGTCGTTCAGGATGCTCGACTCCGCGCTGAACCCACCGCATCCAGTGACTCAAGCTCTCCGGCAGCCCGTTGCGGTCACGCGGCCCCGGTAGCAGCTGCAGAAAGAAATATGCATGCTGCCCATCGTACGAGCGGAGTCCGCGGGGCATCACCTCCGGAGCATCGCTGGACTGCGGCGAAGAACTCGCTCCCGGCTTCGGGAACGCTGCTGCGTTCCCGTGTACTTGATCCTGAAAGTACCGCAGGTCGTCCGCCAGTTCCTGTCCCGTCTGGTACCGGTCTGCAGCTCGCTTCGACAACAGCTTCAGGCAGATGCGATTGAGCTCCGCCGGGATCGTGGGATTGATGGCTGTCAGTGGCTGCGGGTCTTTGGTGATCACGTTCTCGAGAGTCGAGGTGTTCCCCGAGCCCTTGAACGGCTTGACCCCGGTCAGCATCTCGTACATCACGGCGCCGAGACTGAACAGGTCGCTCCGCGAGTCGATGCGGTGTCCCTCGCCGCCCGCCTGCTCGGGACTCATGTAATTCAACGTCCCGGCACCGGGTTGATGAGACTCCGCGCGGGTCTCATGCATGGCCAGACCGAAGTCCGCGACGTAGATCCGACCCTCACTGTCCTGCAGCAGATTCCCAGGCTTGATATCCCGGTGAATCAGCTTACACGAATGCACATAGTGCATCGTCTGGGCCAGCGAAATCAGCAGCGGAACAGAGGCATCCCAGGACAGAGGAGACTCCGAAATCACCTGGGACAGACTGCGCCCATCGATCAGCTTCGAGACCACATAACAGCGACCGTCGTCCAGGGTTCCATAGTCATAGATCGGAACGACTCCCGGATGGTCCAGGCTGGCCAGCGTCTGGGCTTCTGCCAGGTAGAGGCTCTTGTGGGCCTCGTTGGTCATCCGGTGGGCATGTGGCACCTTGACTGCCACGGGACGTTTCAGCTGTTCGTCCAAGGCTCGGAAGACGGTTCCGAACCCGCCCATTCCGAGCACGCCTTCAATCAGATATCGACCAAATCGGGAGATTCGATTGACCCCGGAAAACAAGACTGTCTCGTCCGAGAGACTGTCCGAGTGCGATCGCGGTGGCACGGGAGCCGGTGATTCAGAGCCTGCCGACGTCTGGGGCTCGGGGCGGGGAACGATCCGGGTTTCCGACGAGGTCGCCTCCGAAGAGGAACCCGCTTCAGCTTCCAAGGGCGGTGCTTCGGGGGAATCGTCAGGTGGGGGGACTTCAGGATCCAAGGCGGGGTGGCTCCGATGCTGGCCAATTGATTGTGGCAAGTCGGAGGACAGCTGTCAGCCGAGAGACAGCGCTCCCAGAATTCTTTCGCACGATTCACTGCGGTTCAGCATGTAAAAATGCATCCCGGGGACGCCAGCTTCAATCAGCTCCTGACACTGCTGGACGGCGAAATCGACGCCGATCTCGAACTGCGCCTGAGCGTCGTGCTGTACCGCTTCCAGACGCGACGCCAGTGCGGTCGGAAACACGGCCCCGCACAACGACGTGATCCGCTTGATCCGCGCGAACTCCGTGATCGGCATGATGCCAGGAACCACGGGCACTTGAATTCCCAGCTGCTGGCACCGGTCGCGGAACCTCAGGAAGTTGCTGTTTTCATAAAACAGCTGGCAGAAGACCGCGTCCGCCCCGGCTTCGACCTTGCGTTTCAGGTTCGCGAGATCGGTCTCCAGGTCGCGGGCTTCAGGGTGTTTCTCCGGATAGCCCGCGACGCCGATCCCCATGTCGGGATAATGCTGGCGAATCAGGGCGACCAGTTCGTTGGCGTGAGACAGTCCCCCGTCTTTGGTCTGGAACGCAGTCTGCCCCTGCGGCGGGTCTCCCCGCAGAGCCATAATGTTGCGGATCCCGGCGCTCGTGGCGCGGCTGAGCCAGTCCAGGAGTTCCTCGCGTGTCGAGTTCACACAGGTGAAATGCGAAGTCGCGGGCAGGCCAAAATCGGACTGAATCCGTCGACAGATCTCAATCGTCCGTCCCTGCGTGCTTCCCCCGGCTCCGTAAGTACAGGAGGCAAATGCAGGCTGGAATCTCTGCAGACGTTCCAGCGCCTGGTACAGCCCCGCATCCCCCGCTTCCGTCTTCGGAGGGAAGACTTCGATCGACAGGACGAACCGCCGCGACGAAAACAGCTCACGAATCCGCATAGCCGACACTGGACCTCGTTGACAGACGCTCTTCGGACGACCCACGACCAAAGTCACCGAAGGATAGTAGGCCCCCGATCTTGCGGACAGAGTGTTTGAGCGATTTTCGTCGGTGCGAGTGCGAGACGCACTTGGCAAAGTCGCTGGACTCTCCGAGTCCAGTGGACCGAGTCGATGGTCACAGCCTCGCTCAATCGAAATCTGAGATTGCAGGTCAGGTCAATTCGCGGCATTGACGCTGCAAGGTCACCCGAGTGGCGAAAACCCTCACCCCCAGCCCCTCTCTCGGAAGGAGAGGGGAGCCAAACAGGCGACATTGGATTCGCCATCCTCAATTGCTCACCGGGCGGATTGTTCCCCGGTCGGCCCCTCGGTAGGATGAGTCGCAGTCCGAGACTCAACACCTGCTGGGGAACATGATGGGAGAAGTGGTGCGCATCGCCGTTCACGGAGCCGCTGGTCGCATGGGGCAACGGGTCACCGCCCTCGCAGCTGCGGATGCCGGCCTGAAAGTCGTTGCCGCTCTGGAGTCTCCCGGCAGTAAGTTCCTGGGAAAAGATGCCGGCGAAATGGCCGGAATCGGGCCGATCGGTGTCGCAATCAGTTCCGAGCTGATGGAACATGTCGATGCGATCATCGATTTCTCCGTCCCGGAAGCCTGTGTGCATATCGCCGAAGTCTGCGGACAGCGGAGAATCCCGCTCGTCGTCGCCACGACCGGCCTCAATGAACACCAGCGGGCGGCTGTGCAGTCGACCGCTCACGAGACGGCCGTCTGTTATTCGCCGAGCATGAGCCTGGCTGTGAATCTGGCCATGAAGCTGGTGCGTGAGGCGTCGCGCGCCCTCAAGAACCTGCCGAGCGGTGTCGATGTCGAGATCGTCGAACGGCATCATCGTTTTAAGGAAGATGCCCCCAGCGGCACCGCCCTGAAGTTCGGCCAGATCGTGGCTGAGGAGATGGGCCAGCCCAACCATGTGCATGGTCGCGAGGGCCAGACCGGAAAACGCCCGCAAAACGAGATCGGCTACCACGCCATCCGCACCGGCGACAACGTCGGCGAGCACACCATCATCTTCGGCATGATGGGCGAAACCCTGGAGGTCTACGTCCGCGGCCACACGCGCGACAGCTACGCCTACGGAGCCTTGGCAGCCGCCAAGTTCGTGGCGACCCAGCAGCCCGGGCTCTATTCGATGAATGACGTCCTCGGCCTGTAAGGTCACTGGCGCCGCAGAGAAATTCTCGCCTGTCGGTTACCATTCGCAGACCATGGGAACACTCAAAGCCTACCTCCAACTCTGTCGCTTTCCGGCCCTCTTCACGGCCCTGGCAGACATCATGCTGGGGTTCCTGCTCACGCGGAACAGCCTGGACCCGCTGCCAAAGTTGTTGTGCCTGATGGGAGCCTCAGCCGGGCTGTATCTCTCTGGCATGGTCTGGAATGACATCTTTGACCGCGAGGAAGATACCCGCGAACGACCGGGCCGACCGATCCCTTCGGGACGCGTATCCCTGAATTCCGCGATCCTGTTCGCGAGCGTGCTGATGCTCGCCGGGCTGGGCTGTGCCGCAGCTGCGGGAATGCGGAGCCTGATGGTGGCAGGGATGCTGACCGGGGCGATCTTCCTGTACGACTGGCTGATGAAGCGGACGTTTCTCGGTCCGTTCATCATGGGGGGCTGCCGGTTCCTGAATGTCATTCTGGGTGCGAGTTCCGCCGGAATTCGCTTCGCCTCGGCTTGGGTTCTGCCGCAATGGTGGGTCGCGGCCAGTCTGGGTGTCTATATCTGCGGAGTGACCTGGTTCTCACGAACTGAGGCCGCCACCTCGCGCCGCAGCTTGTTGATCTTCGCAGCTGCGATTGTGAATCTCGGAATGCTGGGCCTGGCCACCTGGATTGGTGGCTGGACGATCTCGTCCGGGTTCCTGATCGGTGCCGGGGGAGTTCGCGAGCCCCAGCTGGTCCTGCTGATGCTGGGGATGATTGCTCTGTCGATCAATCGCCGGATTCTGATGGCGATACAGCACCCGGAACCGGCTTACGTACAATCCGGAGTGAAGGTCATGCTGCTGTCGGTCATCATGCTCGACGCCACCTGCATCTACTTCAAGCTGGGCGACCCGGGAATGGTCTTTGCGGCGGCGACAGCGTTACTGGTGATTCCTGCATTGATCGTCGGCAAGTGGATGTCGATGACGTGATACTCGAGTGGGCGAAGCGGGTTATCGCCACCAGCCGAACAGCCACGACCACATCTCGTTCCAGGCCCGCCGCTTGCGTGAGGTCTCGTCCGCATTCCACATCGCCAGCTGGGCGGCACCAGCGTCGACTGTGCTCGTGCCACAGGCAGAGCAGAATTTCACACCCTCGTTCAGCTTTCTTCCGCAGGCGGGGCACTTCGGCCCTTTCTTGGCCGCCTTCGTGTCCCGCTTTCGCAGTTCGGGCACATCGCAAGGCGACTGGCACAGCTTGCACCGCACCGGGTTCTTGGCGTCGTCCTTGACCTGAAACTCTCCCTGGCACGTTTCGCATGTCACATCGATCACGATGACTGCTCCACTATCTGGCCAGCAGCTGCGCAATCCCAGCGAACGCGACCCACCAGATCATCCGGCCGCATTCACGGCGGAAACCGATGGAACCTCCATCGAGAGCGACCCCGCGATCGTAGCTCGAGAAGTTTGGCATCCAGCGCGACACCGACTGGCAATAGCTGCCGTACTCCACCGGGTGACGGCGGCGCATCACTGCTTCCTCGACGGGAACGACCGCCAGCAGATACAGGGCGATCGGCGGCAGCATCGAGATCCCCAGCGGCAGGCTGGCTGTGATCAGCGGAAAGGCCGCGATCATCAGAAAGGTTCCCCAGTAGAGGGGATTCCGGCACAGCGAGTAGGGGCCGCAGCGAACGACCGCCGCACTCTTGCGGGCACAAATGTACGTCGAGGCCCAGATGCGAATGGCAGCTCCCGCAAAGAGCGAGACCCACCCGGCAATCATCAGGCCGGTCTTCCAGGCCAACGGAACACCGGCTCCGGAGTCAAGCAGCCACGTCGCGACCAAACCCAACACGAGCGACACGCCCGTCAACCGCATCCGGTTTCGGTAGGCATAGGACTGCCGGACGGACGCCGTCTCCATCACCGCGGGAGAAATGACGTCGCTGTTCAAACTGATCGCAGTCGGTTCCAGCTGCAGTTCCACCGGCTTGTTCGCCAGACTCATGATCGAAGCATCCTTGCAAGGCCACATTGTGTAACGGCTTGTAGCTCAAATCGCGAAATTGGAGCAATTGCAATCTAGATGGAATTTCTTGCAGAGACGGGGCGGCAGTGCGGCAGGTTCATGCATTCGCGGGCCGGGAAACCGCTGGTCGTGCCCGCTCCAGGGCCACGCCGCTCTCCTCCGTGTCTCCCGAGGGCGCGTTCCCGGGCAGCTCGATGCGAAACTCGGTCCCGACGCCCACTTCGCTTTCCACATGCAGCCTGCCTCGAAGCCCCTCCACGATCGACTTGCAGATCGCCAGCCCCAGTCCGGTTCCGCCCTCGGATCGCGTGCGCGAGTAGTCAATGCGGTAGAACCGGTTGAAGATGTTCGGCAAGTGCTCCTTCGGAATTCCGCGACCCGTGTCCCGAATGGAGCAGACCCAGCGGCCCTGCCGAATTTCCGCACTGACGCGAACTTCGCCGCCGCGGCTCGTGTACTTGGTCGCGTTGTCCAACAGGTTCCAGAACACACGACTCAGTCCGATGTAGTCCCCCAGCACGATCCAGGCGGGCAGCGTCGACAGATGCAGTTCGATTCCCCGGGACTCCGCCAGTGGTCGCACTCGTTCCAGAACATCAAGCAGCAGCACATCGGCGTAAACCTCCTCGATCATCGAGATCTCCTGCCCCGAGTCATGGCGCGACAGGATCAGCAGCTGATCGACCAGTTCACACATCATGTTGGTTTCACGCAGCAGCTCCTCAAAGTTCTGGCGACTCCCCTCGGGGCAGGTCGCCGAGCGCAGCGCCACCTCCAGCCGAGTCATGAGCGCCGCCATCGGCGAACGCAGCTCATGTGCTGCGTCCGACGTGAACTGCTTCATCTGGGCCATCGACTTGTGCAGGCGGTCGAACATCTTGTTCAGTGTGACCGCCAGTCTCCCCAACTCGTCGCGGGAATTATCGACGGTCAGTCGCTCGCTCAGGTTCTCGGCGGAGATCCGGTCGGCTGTGGCTGCCATCTGTTCGACGGGGCGCATCGCCTGACTGGCGAGCAGGTGCCCGGCCCCGACTGATGTGAGAATGGCAATGGGCAGTGCGATCAGCAGCGTGCTCCAGTACCAGCTGAACTCCTGCCGCAGAGCCGCGCGTGGAGTGACCACCTGCAGCAGCAGTGGCTCATTATGAGCGTTCCGCGTCGCCATACTCAGGAGCCGAAACCGCCCCTGAGGCAAGCGAATGTCCTGAAACTGTTGTCCCTCCATGCGAAACGGGTCGGCGGGACGCGGCAACTCGAATTCATCCAGAAAGCGACTGCGCGAGACCGGTTGAAGATTCTGGCCGAGGATCTGGAAATGGATCTCGGCATGAGTGACAAATCGCCGCTGCAGCACCAGCGTCAGAGTCTCCGAATCATCCGTGAAACGCTGGACCTCATCCTGCAGCGCGAACAGTTCTTCTTTCAAGACCAGGTCGGCCTTGTGGGCCAGATGGCTATGGACGGCATACAGCATCGCGACCGAAAACAGACAAAACAGCAGCGTCAGAACTGCGGAATTCCAGACAGTCAACCGCCAGCGGACTGTCCAGCGCTCGCGAGTCATGGCGGATCCCCCAGCTGATATCCCTCACCTCGAACCGTGTGCAACAGCTTGGGCCAGTCGGTGCGTTCGATCTTTTTGCGCAGTGATTTGACCTGCACATCGATCACATTGGTCCAGGTCGCCGTCGAGGCTTTCCAGACATCCCGAGCCAGCATTTCGCGCGTCACGACCTGATTCTTGTGGCGAAGCAGGTATTGCAGCAAGTCATACTCGCGGCGGGTCAGTTCGATGGACTCGCTGTTGCGAGTGACTCGCCGGGCCAGCAAGTCCATCTGCAGGTCCCCATGCCGCAAGACCGTTTCTGTTGAGAAACTCCGCCGCCGCAGTGAACGCAACCGGGCCAGCAACTCGGCAAAGGCCACGGGCTTGACCAGATAGTCATCCGCTCCCGCGTCGAGCCCCAGGATCCGGTCTTCCACGGAATCGCGAGCCGAGAGAATCAAGACCGGCACAGCCAGACCCATCTCGCGGATGGTTCGCAGCGTGTTGAGTCCGTCTCCATCGGGCAGCTGGAGATCCAGCAGAATTGCATCCAGGGGCTCGCGACGAACGATCGTCAAGGCTTCGACGCCGCTGGTCGCTGTCAAGACACTATAGCTCTCCTGTTCCAGTCCGGTCTTCAGACTGGCCAGTAATGAGAGATGGTCTTCGACGACGAGAAGGGTGGCCATAGGTGCGGATCGGACTGTACCAGCGGGTCGTTCCCATCTTAGGGAACAGTGCCCACTCGCCCAGTGGTCCGACACCGGCATTCTAAGTGAAAACTCATGATGAGCTGCGAGAAAAACCACACGGCGTTCGCCTGTCAGCCGGCGGTTGCGTCACCCTGGACCTCGACAAACGGGTCGGGATTTGGGGGCTGCCGAGACGTTCGGAATCGGTCGACCATTTGCGGTCTGGGACGCGTCTCTGAATAATTGAAACCACAGCTGTGAGCCGATTCGTCGATCCTACTCATTCCGGGCTCAGCTGCCGCCGGAGACCTCCCATGGCCAAATTGATTCTGCTCGTTCAGGGGCAAGCCAAGACCTATGAATTGAAGAACGGGGACAACGTTCTGGGTCGACTCCCGGAGTGCGACATCCAGATCGATTCGAACATGGTCTCTCGCAAGCATGCGAAGGTCTTCTCGAAGGGAACTGACTTCCTGATTGAGGATCTGGGTAGCGGGAACGGGACCTTTGTGAACGGGCAGAAGGTCGAGCAGGCTCTGGTCCTCAAGACCAACGACCGGATCAAACTCGGTCCGGTGCTGTTTCGTTACGAGGGAGACCAGAGGGCGAGTGCTGACAGTGATGATGAATCATCCCTGGGGACGGTCAGTATCGATTCCGGGGATGGGACCTCCACGATCACCGGACGGGTCGGAGGCAGTGCCTTCGATCAGCTGGATGTGAAGCCCGCCGAAAAGCTCAAGGCCGTTCTGGAGATCACCAAGAGTCTGGCCGGGACGATCGACATCGACAAGATTCTCCCGAAAATCCTGGATACGCTGTTTGGAATCTTCCCGCATGCGGACCGTGGCTGTGTGCTGCTGCTCGATAACAAGACGCAGCAGATGATCCCCCGAGCCATGAAACATCGCCGGGCTGATGCGGACGAATCGGTCAAGCTGTCGCGGACGATCTTGAAGTCGGTGATGGAATCCAAGGAAACGATTCTGTCCGCAGATGCTTCGAGCGACTCGAAGTTCAACGCCAGCGAGTCGATCTCGTCGCTGGCAATCCGGTCGATGATGTGCGCCCCACTTCTGGGGCTCAACGGGGACGTGCTGGGTGTCATCAACATCGATACGCAGAACCCGCTGGCCCAGTTCCGGGCAGACGATGCTCAGATCCTGACGGCGGTGGCCGTGCCCGCGGCGCTGGCTTACGAAGGGGCTCGGCTGCTGCAGTCGTATGTCGAGAAGCAGAAGCAGGACAACGAAATGGCGATCGCCAGCAATGTCCAGCTGGCCCTGCTGCCGGAGTCGATGCCGGAAGTTGATGGCTACTCGTTCTTCGCGATGTATGAGTCGGCTCAGGCGGTGGGCGGCGACTACTACGACGTGGTTCCGCTCCCCAACGGCAAGATCGCCGTGGCCTTCGGCGATGTGGCCGGCAAGGGGGTTCCCGCGTCTCTGATCATGTCGAGGCTCTCGACGGTCGTCCGCTCGGTCACCGAGTTCCTGGACGACGCCGGCCAGGCAATCGAGAAGATCAATGGCCACATGTGTGCCCGAGCCGTCGAAGGCCGATTTGTGACCTTTGTGCTGATCATTCTCGACCCGGTCAAGCACACGATGTCGTTCGTCAACGCCGGTCATATGTCGCCGATCATCCGCAAGCCCGATGGGACTCTGGAAGAGTTCCCAGACGAGATCTGCGGAGTTCCGCTGGGCGTGGTCGATGGCTACCCGTATGACGTTGTGATGCGGGACATTCACCCCGGCGAGACATTCGTGATCTACACCGATGGGGTGAGCGAAGCGATGAACGCCGCCGGGGACCTGTACGGCATTGAGACCCTTCGAAACCTCGTTCAGAAGGAGTCCGGCGACACGCAGCAGTTGGGCACCAAGATCCGCGCTGATGTCCGTCGTCACGCTGGCGGAATTCCGCAGAACGACGACATCACACTGATGGTGTTCGGTCGCAAGGCGTAACGTTCTGCCGCTGACTCGCTCCGCGCTCAAACTCTTGGAAACAGGTTCTCATGGACTTTTTGCAGCTGGCCGGTCGGTCGATCCTCATCATGGGGGTTGCGAACCGGAAGAGCGTCGCCTGGCACGTGGCACAGATTCTCAAAGAGGCGGGAGCCGATGTGCTGTACGCAGTGCGATCGACCGCCCGCCAGGACTCGATCCGCAAGCTGGTCGGCGACGCCCCGATCTATATCTGCGATGTCGAGAAGCAGGATCAGATCGACCGTCTGCGTGAAGAGGTCGGTCGCGATCGCAAACAGCTGGCGGGCCTCGTCCATTCGATCGCGTTCGCCGACTACAGTGCGGGATGGCAGCCGTTTCACGCGACACCACGCGGAGCCTTTCTCCAGGCGGTGGACATCTCCTGCTTCTCGCTGATGGCTCTGTCGAATGCCTTCCGTGACCTGCTCGACAAGGATCAAGGCAGCGTCGTGACGATCTCGATCTCGACAACGCGGATGGCGGCCGAGAACTACGGTTATATGGCCCCCGTGAAAGCCGCTCTCGACTCGGCGGTCTGCTTCCTCGCCAAGTCGTTCTCTGAGTTTTCGAAGGTGCGCTTCAACGCGGTCTGTCCCGGCTTGCTGAAGACCTCGGCCTCGGCGGGGATCCCCGGGTATGTCGATTCGTACCTGTTCGCCGAACAGGCGACTCTGCGTAAACAAGCTGTGCAGACCGAAGAGGTCGCCAACGCAGCTGTGTTCCTGCTCAGCCCCCGGTCCTCGGGGATCAATGCCCAGGGCTTGGTGATCGATGCGGGGATGGGGATCAATTACTTCGACCGAAGCCTGGTCTCGCGCTCGATGGGGTCCTGACCCGTTACAGCGGTCGCTCGACAGCCAGCCGAGCCACCGCATAAGCACAGGCCCCGGCGGAGTGTGTGGGGCCCAGCACTCCTGCGAGGGACAGCAGTTCGGCCTGAGCCAGTTCCGGAGTGCTGGCCACGACTCGCCGCACGAGGAACTCCCCCTCCCCGGATAGCAGGACCATCTTCACGGGAGCCTTCAGCCGGGCGATGACCTGCTCGATGGCTCGCCGGATCTGGCTCTGCTGCAGATCGATCCACTGTTTGACCAGTTGATCGATCTCGGGCGGCGAGATCTCATCACGATCCGCACACAGCATGCGGGTGAGCCGATCGTACGCCCATTCGCGAGTCGCCGGGCGTCCGTTGGCGGTTTCGCAGTCGTCGGGGGATTCCGGTAGCTCGCCGGTCCAGAGATAGAGATCGCGCGTCGTCGCGAACAGCTCCGCTGCGACACCTGACCGTTGTTCCTCATAATCCACATCAGGAGACAGGGCCATCAGCGGTGTCCGCCGCACGCCCGTGTAGACCAGCTCGCCGCTCCGCAGCCTCAGCGGGTCGGTGCCGCCCTCCGCGACGGGAGTCCCCTGCCAGAGCGGGATGATGTCGGTCGTGGTCGAGCCGGTGTCGATCAGCAGTGCGGCCCCCTCGGGACAGGCCCGCCCCGCCCATGTGGCCTGTGCATGCCAGTTCGCAGCTGCGACCAGAATTGGAAACTCCAGGGCCTCGTCGAGCGTGAAGAACTCGCCGCCTGTCTGCCAGACACGCAGCTCGGGAGCCTGAGGAAAGGCGCGGTCCACTGCATCCAATATCGCGTGAACTCCCTCGGTCTTGGTGCGAAAGCAATCAGCCAATTCGCCCGTCATCGTGACAGCAAGGACGGTTTCCCCATTCACGCGGTTTGCGGTCAGCGAGCGCAAGGCCTCACCCAGCTTGTCGGGGTGCTTCCACATTGGAAACGAAGCTTCCGCAGTCCAGTCGTTTCCATTCGACGCTTTGAGATTCGCTCCGCCGATGTCGAGTCCGATGACGTTCACTGGATCATTCCCTGGGAGTCGAAGGTAATGGCATTCGGCCGCCAGCTGAGTGGTTCAGGGCGTGTATCCAACCAGTGCCGCACGATGTTTTCCTGACAGAGCGTGCGGTAGCCGATGTAGCTCGTTGTCAGCCGCGGGTTCACCTCCACGACGATGGGCTGCGTGGGATTCGAGTCGGGAATCAGCAGGTCGATGCCGACATACCCGCTCAGTCCGGGGATCGACTCCATCACGCGGCCCGCGAGTTGCCGAACGACAGCGGAATCCCACTGCGAGGGGACTCGCCCGCCGCTGTACTCAAAGCTTCGCTGAGGTGAGATGAACTGGTCCGCCACCGGAAACAGTTCGTAGCGCTGATCTGGCCCGACAAGAGCCGCGACCGATATTGCAAAGCCCGAAACATAAGGCTGAAGCAGGAGTTCTGAATGGCGATCTGTCTGATCGCACTGCGGCCACTCCAGATCCGGCGTCAGCAGTTGCATCCTTTGCGATCCTGCACCGAACCGGAGCTTGGCCACACGCGGCCAGTCCAGTTGCGAGTCACTGGAGCCTCGCAGCAGCTCGGTCTCAATCGTCGGTAGCCCCCCTTGGCGGCAGTGCCGGAAGAACTCCCACTTGTCGCCGCACAGGTCGACGGCAGAGATCGAAGCATTCAAACAGCGGTGGTTCAGTGCCTGAGCCGCAGTCACGCGGCGCAGCAGCTCTCCATCGAGTTCCGGTGCAATCACATACGCGGCATCGGCGGCTCGGCAGAGTTCAGCGAATCGAACTCGCTCGGCCTCAACATCATCGACAGAGATCAGTTCGAGTCCGCTCTGTCGCAACTCGTCGGGAATACTCAGCCGCCGGTCCCAGGTCGCGACAACTTCCCAGCCCGCATCGACCGCATCGCTCACGAAGGCCCGCAGCATGGCGGCTCCTTCGCGAACCAGGCTGTCCGGGCGATCCGGAGACGACCAGCCTCCTCCGCAGACGAATTCCGAGACGAACAGCCTCAAGCGAGTCCCCTGATTCGTTCAGCGAGCCTGAGCCCGGACGTCGTTCAGCAGCTTCATCCAGGCCCCCATATAGTGCCCGTGATCGTGGAAGGTCCGTCCGCTGACCAGATTCCCGTCGACCACACACGGGGCGTCGACGAACGTCCCGCCACAGACTTCGAGGTCGAACCGGCACTTGGGAACGGTTGCCATCTTCCGCCCGCGTACGCAATCGGCAAAGGCCGGGATCTCGACCCCATGACAGACCGAAGCGATCGGCTTGTTAGTGGCGAAGAAGTGCTTAGTAACCCGTATCAGGTCGTCGTCATAGCGGATGTACTCCGGAGCCCGACCGCCGCTGAAGAAGATCCCCGCGTACTCTTCCGGCTGAATGTCGCGGAAGGCGACCGCAGCCTGAATCGTGTACCCCTCCCACTCCTTGGTGATCGTCCACCCCGGACGGACTTCGTGCATCACCATCTGATACAGCCGCTTTTCCGGCGCCGCGACAACGGGGATGAACCCGTCTTCCTGAAGCCGGTAATACGGGTAGAGCGTATCCACGGTTTCCGTGGCATCGCCCACGATAATCAGCACCTTGTTCAGCATGGGAGTTCCGTCGGAATGCGAGAGCCGCTGTCCCTACTTCTTCAGCAACTCGGGGACGAGCTTCTTCACATCTTCCATCGAATTCGTCACCGCGACAACCGTTCCGGCCTTGTCGATGATGAACGTTGTTGGGAGGGTCAGTACTCCATAGCTCATCGCGGGAGCTCCCTGCATCCCATCGGGCTCGGCAATGTGTGGCCACGGCACCTTGTGCTGCTGGATATATTGCTGGACCGGAGCCCCTTCGGTGTCGACGTTGACTCCCAGGACTTCCATCCCCGCTGCCTTGTTGGCGTTGTACATCTCGATCAGCAGCGGCAGCTCTTTCGTGCAGTCGGTGCAGTAAGTGGTCCAGTACGTGACGATCAGGACCTTGCCAGCGTACTGGGCGACATCAACCTTGCCGCCGCCGAGCAGTGCGCCGGTCAGTTCGAACTTCTTCCCCTTCAGGCTCAACCGGCGAACGGCTCCCCGAGCCTGTACTGCCGCTCGGCTCTGCGGATGATCTTTCGCGATCAGTGTGTACCACTTAACCGCTTCCGGAGCCTTGGCATTCAGGTCTTGCGTGACGGCGATCTGCAGCAGAGCGTCGGGACGATCTTCGGCAGTCGGGAACACGGAAGAGAATTCTTCGAGCGACTTCATCAAGTCGTCCTGAACCTTCTGCCGCTCAGCCACTTCGGCCTTCTGCAGGCTGAGCATGTAGCCGGTCAGGATGCGGCGAAACACCGTGAACGGATAGATCGGGTCGTCTTTGGCAGACTTCGCGAACTGGGCCTCCATCCGCTCCAGTTCCGGCAGCCCACCGGAGTAGGCGCCCATCTGAGTGGCGGCGAAGATCCCTTCGATCAACTGGCGACGCCAGCTGTCCTGCTCATCGGGCGTTCCCGAGAGTTCGGCCAGCTTGGCCAGATACTGAAACCGCGTCGCGTGGTACTTTTCCACCTCGGCGGGCTTGGCTTCGGGGCCAGGCATCGCTTCGTCGAGCTTCTTGATCGCATCGATCAGCTGCTGAATCTCGGGCTTCAGATTGCCATCGGGGGTATTCGCCGTGGAGCCAGCCATGGAAGAACTGGGCTGGAACAGCCCCCCGCCTTCCGCGACGAACGACTCCTGACCTTCAACCGGGCGCGGCAGAACCGTCAGCTTCCAGGTATTACCGATCCGCACGATCTCGCCCAGATGGACCGATCCGGTGTCGTTGCCGTTCTGAACAATCGCGATCGCATTCTCGTACAGGTACAGGTCCTGGGCGCTCTTGCCGGGCTCTGCGGGAACCATGTAAGGCATCGCGCAGTTGAACTGCATCCAGCGGGTTGTCTTCTTGATCAGCTTCGACGACTTGAGGATCTCGGCGAGACTCTTCTCGGGGTTCTCCAGCGACTTCAGGATCGCGGCCTGGGCCCCTTTCTCAACGCCGATGGCTGTCAGGTCCTCGGCCGTGACGAGCAGCGGGAGCAGAAAACGCACGTCGCCTGTCGCCAGGGCCCGCACAGCCTCCATTGAGACTTCTTCGGCGGAGATAATCTTCCACTGATCGATGACCCCGTCCTTGTTGGAGTCCACACCCCAGCGGGTTCCGCCCGTATTGAACCAGCGGAACTGGTCGACGACAGGGGACTTCGGGTTGCCCGAGCTGTCAATCTCTCGATAGACCTCAATGCCGTCCTTGTAGTAGCGGAACTGGTCGACCGAAGAATTTCCATCCAGGTCGACAAACCGCCGCAGGACCTGACCTTGAGGTCCAGTCACCACGTAACCACTGCCCTTGCCGATCTGGGCCACCTTGTTCTGGCACTTGCCCCATTCGGCCTTATCCGGGGTCTCGATATCGACCAGCTGCATCGGGCGATATCGCTCCAGTATGTCGGCAGCCGGGACGACCTGCCCTTGGGCGCACGCAAATTGCTGCCAGCCGAATGTCATCGCCAGTGCGAACGAAATTGAGAATCGATTCCGACGGATCATGCCACTGTCCTTCCGTGACCAGCTTCAAAGACTGACATCGCAGTCTTCTGCAGGCAGGCCCTCTCTGGCCGGTCTGCTGCAACCGAAATGATTCTAAGCTGAGGCTCAACCGGACAAAAGAGCGGTTTGTCCCGGGAAGGGACGAGACAAAAACACCCAAGGTGGCATGGAACCTCACCCCAGCCCCACCTTGGGCTCACCCAGGGGCTCTTGACCACTCCACGGCCCACACGCCGCTGGCCCTCGGAGGCCAGCGACTGATTGCTCAGATCTCGACGATACTTCAACCGGGACTTACTTTTTGGCCTTCGCCTCAGCCGCCTGGCGTCCGAGCATGGTCTCGTTGAACCCCTTCAGGTCGGTCCAGAACGTCCCTTCGCCGGCGTAGAACAGGTCGAGCTGGACATCTTGGGGCAGCCCCGTCGCGAAGACCCACTGGTTGTAGGCCTCGCCCGATCCGAACGAGTCGACGGCCAGCTTGAACAGCTCGGACTTCGCCTCAGCTTCCAGCTGTTTGACACTCGCCTCGGCTTTTCCCAGGTTGACGGTCGCCTGAGCGTCGAGCTCTGCCGTCTGGCGGGCCACGGTGGCAACTTCCTTGGACGTTTCGGCCTTGGTCTCTTCGGCGAGTTTATTCCCCTCGGCGATCGCCTCAGCCACCAGCTTCATCGTCTCGGCGTTGATACGTTCCGTTTCGAGACCGACCTTCTTCTCGGCTTCGCGAAGATTCGCTTCCGTCCGGGCAGTCAGCTGCTCCTGATCGCGAGTCAGCTTGAGTTCGTCGGCGAGGAAGCTCTCCTGAATCGGCTTGCGGACCTCCTGCGGAATGTGGATGTTCCGCACGAATCCATGCAGCAGGGTCAGCTCCTTCCCTTCCATAATCTTGTGGAACGAGTTGGAGACATCATCCTGAAACTTTCGGCGGGTCTCCCCCACGAGCAGGTCGACCGCCCCCAGTGAGGAGCCTTTGTTGCGGCAGATGCTTTCGATCTGAGGTACCACGACCTTGGATTCAACCGCAGCGAGGTTACCGAACTTCCGAATCACATCGGGGGCCTGTTCGGGCATGATCCCCCAGACAGCTGTAAAGTCCATGTGAATCTTGAAACCGTCGCTGGAGGGAAACGTGATCCCGCTGTCATCTTCCATGACGGTCGGTTCACCGCTGTCATCGAGGACCGGCAAATCGCCGCGCATCACCAGATTCGACTTCAGCGACTTTTCCATATAGCCAATGAAGATGATGTCGATGTCTTGTTCGCGGGGGTTGACGGGGTAGATTCCAGGCTGCAGGACCTGGTCCTGGATCCCGGCCTTGGCCCCGGTCGATGGGTTGTCGGTCAGGTTCGTCACGACTCCCACAGAGCCGGTCGGGATGTTGACCCACCCGGAGTGCTTGATCTGGTCACCCGAGGTGGTCGTCTTTTCCTGAATCAGCTCAACGTTGTACGCATAGGTATTGATGCGGTAGGTCCCCGGACCGTAGACCTTGCGGAGGAACCCCTTCTCCTTCGTCTCATCGAGTTCCCCATCCACGAGGATGGTCCCCTGTTTGAGATCGCCGCCCATCTTGCTGGAGATCAGCGCCAGCGAGCCGGGCTCGACCTTGGTGTCGGGCACCAGGGCATTGGTCTTCCACCAGCCGATCCAGCGAAAGTGCCGACCGGGTCCCAGCATCTCTTTCAGGATGCCAATCTCCAGCGGCCTTCCGTTCTCGTCGACTTTAGCGAACTGCCCCGCTTCCGCATTGGGACGGCCCCCCGGCAAGAACGGCAGCGGCGGCCCCTTGTACTGCATGACCGCGCTGTACCCCGGTGGCACGTAGATCCGGTTGAAGGTCCAGTGAAAGACCTCCAGGCCGATGACTGCCAGAAAGACGACCGAGACGCCGAGGGCGATCAGGCCGCGAGAACGATTGTTGGTATTCATTGTCCTTGGTCCTTGGTCACTAGTCATTGGTCACTAGTCCTCTGCTGCTGGCCCTACGCCATAGACCCTTGCCCCTCGGCCGTCTTTACGGCACTGCGGTCGTCATCGGAGCCGGGTTCTCGCCGGGGCTCGTTGGTACAGCTTCCGGAGCGACCGGCATTTTGCCCGGACCGGCCTGGCCCTTCTTCTGGGCGAAGTCCTCAAAGATCTTCATGATCGGGCTGTCGGCCGTATTGACCATGATCTTTCGGTACGACGCCGCCAGCTTCTGGTACAGGACATACTGTGCGTATGCCTGACCATCTCCCTCGAACGCCTCGACGGCCTTCTTCCAACCCGCCGATTCTGCTTCGTTCTGGAACCGGATCACATCCGCGGCGGCCTTCCCCTTCGCTTCAATCGCCGCAGCTTCGTCGATCGACGCATCCAGCCTGAGCTTGGCCACGGCCAGCTGTTCGTTGGCCTTGGTGATTGCGACCTGCATCTCCTGCTTAGCCTTGGTCGTGACCTTCACGACGTCCTGGTCGGCTCCCACCAGAGACTGCTTCTGATCGACCATCGCCTTTTCAATGGCGAGTTTCTGTTCCGACTCCTGCTGGAGAATCTGCTGCTTGTACTGCAGTTCCTCCTGCTTGGCGATTTCTCGGTCGCGGACCGGTGAGGCGATCTTCTGCGGTGGCCGGATCTTGGTGATCAGGGCCTGAATGATCTCGATTCCCAGCGGCTCGCAGGCCTCCTTCATCGATTTCTCGAACGCTTCCTGGAACTCGGTGCGCGTAGTTCCCTGAATGAAATCGCGTCCCGATGCGTTCGAGCCTTGCAGGCGGCAGAAGCTGCGGGCGTTGGGCATAATCACGGTCTGCACGATCTCTTTGTCGATCGTGTCTACCGTCGAGCTGCCCTCGCTCTGGTTGAAGAGCACGTACACCTCAGCAGCTTTGTCCGGGTTGACGCGGAACTCGATGATCCCGTCCAGGCTGACCCAGAAGCCGTCTTTCGAGGGGAACCCCATGTCGCCTTCTTCGCCGAGGTTGAATCTCTGGCTGCGGCAGTCGACGAGGTTGATGCGGGTCAGGTACGGGTTGACCTGGTGTGTTCCGGGCTCGAGGGCGATCTTCTGCACCCCCCGCTCTCCCGGCTCCACGAGCAGCTGGTTCGCGTCCTTGGCCAGCGGTCCGGCGAGGTTCGTTTCGACCCCCTTGAAACCGGCGGGGACGGTAATCGGTTCAGCTTCATGAATCGCGTACAGGTACGGGTTCAGCGGGTAACGACCGGGATTCAGAATACCGGGCATGATCCCCTTGGTGAGGGCGTCGCCCTTCTCGTCCACCTTGGCCAGGTATTCGGCATAGCCCAGGTCCTTCCCCGTGAGACTGACCTTGACCCCGATCTTGCCGGGCGGGATGACGACCTGCGGGACCACTTCCCAGGTCCAGGAGTACGGGTTGTAGAAGTGCCGACCTTCGGTCAGGACCTTCCGCTGCACCCCCTTGTACTCCTCGGATGGGGCGACCTCTTCTCCGTTGGTCAGGTCCTTCCCGACTTTCTTGATCAGGATCGCCATCTCGCCTTCGCCGATGTCGATACGAAAGCTGCTGTACACCGTCCAGCTGAGGGCGATGAACATGAAGACCAAGGTGATGAACCCCGGCAGCGTCGAGCGACCGGGAGGTCGCTGGCCGCGTTTCGGAAACTGAGGCATGTCTGACATATTCACGGGCTCCGACGGACTTCTCTGACAGTGTGAACGCGGTCGCGGGTCAGCTGGATCACGGCCTTTTGAAAAGACCGCATAACCCGCACTGCGAAAGCACTTTGCGCAGATTGCCGTTGTCGGTTTCGCCAGATTTCCGTGGTCGACCACAACCGATTGGGCCTCCCCTGAGCGTTTCACACCAGATTTCGCTTCCCCGATTTCGGGACTGCTACAACCCGTATCACCCGACCCGAGACGCTGAATCGATTCGCTGACCGTGGCGCAAGAAATCCATGAAGCCACGCTTCGAGTGACAACTTTCGGGCAGTTCGGCCTATAATCGGCTGCGTCAGGTGATCCTTCTGGGGCGGCAATTCGTTGCTGAACCAGGAGCAATCAACGAGTCCTGTCGGACTCCGGAGCTTCTCCCTCTGAACTTTGGCCACCATGCACCCGGAAATTTCGTACAGAGTCCACAAGCACTCACGTGGCGAAAACCCTCACCCCCAGCCCCTCTCCCGGCGGGAGAGGGGAGCCAGACGATGGATTTGTTCGAAAGTCCTGGCGTTTGTCTGGTCCTTGGCATTCCTGCTCGGCTCGGCGATTCAGGCCGCTGATGAGCAGCCGGCTCCCGCCGCCGCTCCAGCTGCGGACCGCAACGTGGGGGCCTTTGTCACGTTACCGGGCACGATCAGTGACAGCGTAACCGCCACCGTGCGACGAACAGCTCTGGAGCTCCAGACGCGGGCGCTGAAGGAGAACCGGCAGGCCTATCTGGTTCTAGAGCTGACCGGCGGCACCAGCGAGTTCCACCATGTGTTTGCACTGACCGAGTTCCTGGCCTCCGAAGCGACAGCCAATCTGACCACGATCTGCTGGATCCCCAAGACGTTGAACGGGACCAACCTGTGCGTGGCATTGGCCTGTAACGAGATCGTGGTCCATCCCGATGCCAAAGTGGGTGATATCGGGCGCGGCGAGGCCCTCAGCGACAGTGAGCAGACGATCGTCAAGTCGATCGTCGCCAAACGCCGCAACCGCCGGGTCAGCGACGCACTGGCCATCGGCCTGATGGATCCGAAGGCCACGATCCTGCAGATCACCGTCGAGCCGGTGCCGGGGGCTGTTGAGAAGCGACTGGTCACCCAGGAAGAGGCCCAGCGGATGCGAGATGCCGGGATCGCGATCCGCGACTCGCAGACGATCAAAGACAAGGGGCCCCCCTGGACTCTGACCGCCAATCAGGCGACCGAGTGGGGCATCCTGATCGCTCGCATGGCGAACAACCGCAAAGAGATCACCGACGCCTATGCTCTGCCGGTCGATGCCATGCGTGAGCGGCCCGTCCTGGAAGGGAACCAGCATGTCGAGCTCATCGAGATCCACGGTCCGATCGAGCCGATCCTGGCTTCGTTCCTGCACCGGCAGATCGAGCGGGCGATTGACGCCGGGGCCAAGATCATCATCTTCGATGTGAACTCTCCCGGAGGTCGGCTCCTGGAGTCTGAGGAACTTGCCTTCGCGATTTCGGACCTCAAAGGGCGAGGAGTTCACGCGGTTGCCTATGTCCCCCGCACTGCGTATAGCGGTGCGGCGATTATTTCGCTGGGAGCGGACGACATCTACATGCACCCGGAAGCGGATATCGGCGATGCTGGTGCGATTGCCGAGCTGCAGGCCGGTGGAGGCTTCGAGCATGTGCCCGAGAAACTCCTCAGCCCGCTGCGCGAGACCCTCTCCGAACTGGCCCGAAAGAAAGGACGCCCCGAAGCCCTCGTGCAGGCGATGTCCAAGAAGGATATGAAGGTCTTTCAGGTCACTCACAAGACGAAGGGGACCGTGACCTACATGTCCGAGGAGGAGATCCACGAAAAGGGCGACGAGTGGATCAAGGGGCCGCAGGTCCGCGAATCGGGCACCGGCTTCCTGACCTTGAACGGACAGCGAGCCAGCGAGCTGCAGCTCGCGCAGCAACCCGTCGACAGCCTCGATGACCTGAAGCTGCGACTGGGCATCCCCGCCGATCAACGGCTGGTCGCGATGAAACGGACGTGGGTCGATGACACGGTGTTCATCCTCAATGCCCCGGTCGTGATGGGGCTGTTGTTCTTCTTCGGTCTGGTGGCGATCTATGTCGAGCTGCACACACTGACCGGGATCTTTGGACTGGTCTCGGCGATCTGCTTCGGTCTGTTTTTCTGGAGCAAGGTCCTGGGAGGCACAGCTGGGTCGCTGGAGATCGTGCTGTTCATCCTCGGCGTCGGCTGTCTGCTGCTGGAGTTCCTGGTGCTGCCGGGATTCGGGGTCTTTGGTGTCACTGGAATCCTGCTCATCCTGGCCTCGATCATCATGGCCTCGCAGACGTTCGGTCATCTGGGCCCCAATATGTCGGACCTGGGCGAATCGGCCAAGACTCTCAAGATCTTTGGAGGAGCTGTGCTGGGTCTGATTGTGACAGCTGTCGCGCTGGCCAAGTACCTGCCGTCGATCCCCCTGTTCAGCGACATGATCCTGACGCCACCCGGAGAGGCCGAGGCCGCAGCTCCGCGCCTGAAGCCCGAATTGGTCAGCGGCACTGCGAGCTTGCTGGGGCAGTCCGGAGTCACCAAGACCCTCTTGAGACCCAGCGGCAAGGCCGAGATCGACGGGCAATATGTGGACGTGATCTCAGAAGGGGAGTACATCCCGGAGGGTTCGACGATCCAGGTCGTCGATTGCTCGGGGAAACGGGTCGTTGTTCGCCGCGTTTGAAGCCTGTCTGGCTCCCCTCTCCCCCGGGAGAGGGGCTGGGGGTGAGGGTTATCGCCACTCGAGCGCTCTGACATAGTCAATGCGTCGGACAGGGAGCATGCCTGACCGGGCACTCCAGAGTTCTATTCACCCGCCTGTGACCGCCCACTCCCCCCACTGGCCTCGGAGAGTCCAGCGACTTTGCGACTCACTCGGACTCCAGCTGCGGCGACTGATGTTGCCGCCGATAAGCCGACGGAGCGGCGTTCATGACCTTTTGAAAAGACCGCGTGAAGTGGGCATGGTCGTGGAAGCCGGTCTCGACCGCGATCGCGGCGATCGTCTTGTTCGTCTGGGCCAGCAAACGGCAGGCTGCTTCGACTCGGATGCGGACCAGATACTGCCGGGGTGAGGTGCCGAAGCACTGCCGGAATGTGCGGTCGAACTGGCTGACCGACAGCCCCGCCAGCCGGGCCAGATCGCGACTGGTCAGCTGATCCGACGGCGAGGCATGCAGCCGCTTCAAGACCCCGGCGAAGCGTTCGACAGTCTCGGGGCGCTCGCGGACTTGCTCGGTCGGCCGAGAGAACCCCGCCAGTCCGATCACTTTGCCAGCGGCATCCCGGAGCGGGATCTTGCTGGTCATCACCAGCCGGGCTGACCCTTCCGACTCCGGGGCACTCTCGACACGGTTGATGATCGGCTGGCCGCTCTTCATGACAGCCCGGTCATCCCGCATATACTCATCGGCGCGGCGGCGCGGGAAGAAATCGCGATCGGTCTTGCCCAGCGCCTCAGCTTCGGAGGCGACTCCACAGAACTCGCAGCCCCGCCGGTTCAAGACGACGAACCGCCCGCGGCGGTCCTTGATGAAGAACGACACCTCCGGCATCAGGTGAAACAGGTTGATCATCTGGGCTCCGTCGATCTGGCCCAGAAAGGCTTGTTGAGAATGCGTATGCATGGTGCGTCTTTATTACAATTCTTTGCCCCAATTGTGCAAGACTCGGCGAGCGAATCGGAGTAGCATATGCCCTTCACCTCCTGGCGTTCGGAGAAGCTCATGGCCACTGCACCCACCGAATTCAAAGTCCTGCCCGATGCGGAAGACCTCGCCAAGATCGGTCGCGATCTGCGGTTTCATCCCAGTACAACGACCGACCCCAAGGTCCTGACCGGCGACCAGATCGAGGCTTTCAACCGCGATGGCTACATCCGCCCGATCTCGATCTACAGCGATGCCGAGATCACCGAGATCCGCAGCTACTTCGACGAACTCCTGGCCAAGGTCGTCGCCGCCGGTGGTGACAGCTATTCGATCAGTTCGGCCCATCTGAAATACGGCAAGGTCTGGGACATTCTGACCAATCCCAAGATCGTGGCTGCGGTCAAAGACGTCCTCGGTGAGAACGTCGTTGGTTGGGGCTCGCATTTCTTCTGCAAGATGCCGAACGATGGCAAGACCGTCGCCTGGCACCAGGACTCGAGCTACTGGCCACTGACGCCGACGAAGGCGGTCACGGTGTGGCTGGCTGTGGATGATGCCGATCCCGAGAACGCGAACATGCGATTCGTCTCCGGGTCCCAGCACTTCGGCCATCTGACCTATCGTGAGAGCAAGACCGACGATCACAACGTCTTGAATCAGTCGATCGACAACCCGACCGACTACGGGACGATCGTCGATAACCCTCTGAAGGCCGGGCAGGTGTCGATCCACTCTGACCTGCTGCTGCATGGTTCGGAGGCCAACACGTCCAACCGCCGCCGCTGTGCGCTGACGCTGCGGTACGCAGCTGCCGACGTGCGGGCCCATCTGGGCTGGAACCAGAAGGGTGTCTGGGTCGCCGGAGCCGATGAGACGGGGCACTGGTCGAATCGCGAGCGACCGGCTCAGGACTAATGAGTACAGTCTGTTCGAAAGCCCAGGGGTTGCGACCCCTGGGCTTTTTTTGAGTCAACCTCAGGCAAACTGGTGCCACAAAGGAACTTGTGCCAGCCTTTCCGGACCCAGCAGGCAAGGCTAGATTAAGGATTCGCCGGTCTCCAATCCCCAGCTCTCAGGAGTGCTCCATGTCTGTCTCGCGTCGCGATTTTCTGAAGTCAGCAGCTGTCGGTGGTGCCACATTGGCGGTTTCGGGGAGTGTCTCGTCGTTGATGGCGGCGGACGACTGGGGCGGCTTCAAGATGGGGCTGCAGAGTTACACGCTCCGCGGATTCAACACCGCTGAGGCACTGAAGCAGACGGTGGGATTTGGTTTGAAGTACTGGGAATCGTTCAAAGACCATGTGCCACTCACCACGCTGCCCGCCACGATCGCCGGGTACAAGAAGCAGCTCTCCGAGGCTGGCGTGCAGATGATTGCCTACGGGGTGGTCGGTTTCGATACGAATGAAACCAAGGCCCGCGAGATTTTTGACTTTGCGAAGGCGATGGGGCTGCTGTCGATCAGTGCCGATCCGAAGCCGGAGAAGGCGACGTTCGACCTGCTCGACAAGCTGGTGGCTGAGTACGACATCGCGATCGGCATTCACAACCACGGCCCGTTCCATCACTACAACAAGGCCGACGACGTCTTGAAGTGGGTCAAGGATCGTCATCCCAAGATCGGGGCCTGTGTCGATACGGGACACTACCTGCGCAGCGACGAGAACATCGTCGAAGTGATCGAGAAGTTCGGCAGCCGCGTCTTCGGCGTCCACTTCAAGGATGTCCGCACGATCAAGGACGATGCCGAGAAAGAGAAGCTGCTGAAGGAACTGCCCCAGCACCGGGCGAATGACCTGAAGAAGGAAGGCAAGATCTTCACGATTCTGGGCGAAGGCGAACTGGACGTGGTCGGCTGCCTGAAGGCCCTGAAGAAGCTGAACTATCAGTACGGTGTATCGCTGGAATACGAAGAACACCCGGAGAACCCGGCTTCGGACATTCAGCAGTGCCTGAAGACGGTCAAAGCGGCGTTGACCAAGGTGTAACGTGCGAAGTGCCCTCCGGAGAGTCGCACGACTCTCCGGAATCGGTGCTAAGCTGACGAGAACTCTCCGCGGGCGAAGAACCCTCACTCCCAGCCCCTCTCCCGGGGGAGAGGGGAGCCAAACCCGTGGGCGCGACTCACATGAGTCGCGTCTCGTGCTCTCCGTATCTCTAACCTCTAACCTCCCTCTCATGTGGCTCGCATTTCTGGCCGCCGTACTATTTGCCGCCTCGGCGGTCTGCGGCCAGACGCTCAGTCGTCAGCTCGGCGGGGTGAAGGCGAACTGCTTTCGGATCACGATCGCCTGCACTCTGCTGGGGATCTGGACCTTCTCGCAGTTCCCGGGGCACCTGCACTGGGCCACGTTTCGCTGGCTGTTCCTGAGCGGCATCCTCGGCTTCGGGCTGGGGGATGTAGCGCTCTATCTGGCTTACCCGCTCGTGGGGGCACGCACAGCTGTCCTGATCAACCTGTGTATCGCCACTCTCTGCGGAGCCATTGCCGACAAGCTTGTCCTGGGAACTCAGCTAAGCTTGAGGGAGATCGGAGCTGCGGGGCTGACGATGACGGGAGTGGTACTGGCTCTGCACAAGAAGGACGAACCGCTGCGCCTGAACGTCGGGATTGTGCTGACGCTGTTTGCGGGAATCTGCCAGGGGCTGGGACTGACCGTCAGCCGGTATTCGCACCGCGTAATGGAACAGCAGGAACTGGTGGTCTCGGGTCCGGCCCAGGCGTTTCAGCGAACCATGGGCGGTGTTGTCGTAGGCTGGATCGCGATGGCGGTGATGCTGTCGGCTCTGAAAGGTCGTCAGATCGTTCCGCCCTCCGCCCGCACGTCGAAGCTGCCCTGGTGGTTGCTGGGCGCGTCGTTCTTTGGCCCGGTGGCGGGAGTGAGCGCGATGCAGGTGGCGCTGCAGCAGGTCGGTACCAGCGCGATCGTGTCCGCAATCACCTCTACCGCCCCGCTGCTGTTGTTGCCGTTTTCGAAGCACCTCGACCGGGACCGCCCGACGATGAAGGCGGTGCTCGGTTCGCTGCTGGCGGTGTCGGGACTGGCGTGCCTGGCATGGATGCGGATGTAACCACCCCCACCTCTCTTCCCTCCGGCTCCCCTCTCCCCCCGGGAGAGGGGCTGGGGGTGAGGGTTGCCGAGCGCAGCCCACATCGTGATCCGATTCCCGCCTGGCAAAGTAAGTTCACCGGCGGCGTGACTCGGAGAGTCCGCTGCCAATTGCTACCGTATCTCTTCGAAGTTCACTCAACTCGCGGAGTCTCTGCATGCGGCTGGCCTTGCTCTGGATCGCCTTGTTCGTCGTCCGCGTGGCTTCTGCCGAAGTCCCTGGTGTGATCGCGACTTATCCCAGCGGCACCCAGGCCGGACAGACGACTCGATTCATCGTCTATGGCTCGATCGGGACCGCCCCGACGGAGCTATGGTGCGATCGCCCCGATTTGACTGTGCAGACAACCGACAAGCCGAATGAGTGGTCGATCACGGCTCCCGCCGACGCTCGCCCCGGTGTCGCGTGGCTCCGATGGCACAATGCGGAGGGGGCCAGTGACCTGCGTCCGTTCGTTGTCGGCCAGCTTCCCGAGGTCGTCGAGGCCGAGCCCAACAACGCCGCGAAAGACGCCCAGAAGATCGCCGCTCTGCCGGTCCTGATCAATGGGCGACTCGAAAAACGCAACGAGGTCGACACCTTCGCAGTCACGCTCAAGGCGGGCGAGACGCTGGTGGCCTGGGTTCAGGCGAACAGCCTGCTCCCTTCCCCCATGGATGCATCACTGCAGATTACCGATAGCCGTGGGTTTGTGATTGAGCAGAACGAAGACTGGATCGGCAACGACCCGCGTGTGGTCTGGACCGCCCCCAGCGATGGAACCTGGCACGTGCGGCTCTTTGCCTTTCCCGCGCAGACCGACTCCAGCATCAACTACGCGGGGGGCGAGAACTATGTCTATCGGCTCTCGCTGACCACGGGGCCGGCGCTTGACCACGTGACTCCGCTCGTCAAGCAGGCGGGAGCCGTGACTCCGCAAGGCTGGAATCTGCCCGAGGGGCCGCTCGCGATCGTCGGCGAGCCGCCTCAGCTGCGGCTGGGACCGCTCGCCCATGGAGTACTGGTCGCCCCAACGTTTCCATTCGAGGCTCTGCCCGATCCGGTGGGTGCAGCCAGCGTGGAAGATCCCAACGCGGCGAGCAGCTCGATCGCGATTCCCGGTTCTATGACCGGACGGATCGAGGCTGCGGGCGACGCCGACTTGTACTCGTTCACTGGAACCAAGGGGCAGGTGCTGCGAATCGGCACGATCTCGCGAATTCTCGGTTCACTGGTCGATCCTCGTATTCGAGTCATCAAAGCAGACGGAACATCGCTCACGGACCAGGACGACGAGGGGAGTGCTCCCGATCCGAACTTCACGTGGACGGTGCCCGAGGACGGAACCTACTCGCTCGAAGTGACCGACCGATATACCTCCGGCGGACCGCACCATTTCTATCTGCTGCAGATCCAGCCAGAGGTTCCGGGGTTTGAGATTTCCGTAGCTGGCAACCGGTTCACGCTCGACCGCACCAAGCCGCTGGAGATCCCAGTAACGATCACTCGTACAGCTGGCCTCAATGTCCCAATTCAGTTCACGGTCGAAGGACTTCCCGCCGGAGTCACTCTGGAGCCGGTCGAGTCGAAGCCGGAGGGGGACACCGCGAAAGCTGTGACGCTGAAGCTCGCGGTGGCAGCAGATGCGGCGGCCGCGCGGGGGCCGATCCAGATCGTGGGGCGAACGGCCGGACCGGACCTCCAGCGTTCTGCGACAGGTCCGATCGATGGAGTGAAGGCGACGACGACAAGTCTGTGGCTGACGCTGGGAGGCAAGTAGTGCATCGGTCTTCGGGGTTGGT
Organism: Planctomycetaceae bacterium; assembly: GCA_044337025.1. Lineage (GTDB taxonomy): Bacteria > Planctomycetota > Planctomycetia > Planctomycetales > Planctomycetaceae > TH-plancto1. The sequence continues at coordinate 22,290 of JBIIOI010000023.1, read as the reverse complement.
CAGAGATGCGATGAACTCCATTCTTCTGATTGAGTCACAGGTGCCCTCGATGCAGCCACGACCGCTTTCTTTCTGGGGGCGTCAGTTCTCCGGGGACATGACTCTCGATCAAGTTCTGTTCGACCTCACGTTCGGGGTGATCGCCCCGATTTTATGCTTATCGATCGACCCCATCGTGTTCCGCAAAACACACATGGGTGGGCCAATCTTCACTCAGTATGCGGCTGCACCGTGGACAGTGATCGTTCTTGGGATTGCGGCTCTGATCACTTGGTTAAAGTTTCAGAGTTCCCCTCCTCTGCTGTGTGGTGTTCTGGCGGGAATCTCAGTCTATGCGGCACTTTGGGGGCTGGTGCTTCTGCCATTCAGCCTGTTGGGAATCCTCTTCTGGGGATTTGGTCTGCTGGGCCTGTCGCCGTTTGCCACAGCAGCAGTGTTCGGTCGAAACGCGATTCGAGCGTGGAAAACCGTCTCATTCACACCCCGAAGAGGTTCAAGAGTCAGCCTGACACTTGGCTTGTGTATCTCATTGTTGACGGCGTGGCTCGCGCAGTATCACGTCAATACTCAAGTCACAAACGCTCTGATCCGCCTTCGATCAGAGGCCCCCGAGATCGCTTCGAAGGGCGAACGGACTTTGTCTACCTACCGCTGGTTTGTCGATGACGAGTTGTTCGTCGCCGAATATCAGAGCAGCACCAGCGCGCCACATCGAAAGGCCTTGGAACAGGCCTACCGAGCCGTCACTGGCGGCGACCTGCAGCAGGCACTGATGGATAGTGAGGACCCTGACCAGATGTAGACACCACTCGCGCCAGCCCTTACGCTCGGCGCACAAATCCCCTTCACCGTTCCGCTCATGACCGCCATCCTTGGCATCTCGGCCTTCTACCACGACTCCGCAGCTGCGCTGGTTGTCGATGGGGAGATTGTCGCCGCCGCTCAGGAGGAACGGTTCACCCGCAAGAAGCATGATGAGGCGTTCCCATCGAATGCCGTCGTGTTCTGCCTGAAGCAGGCGGGACTCACGATCGATCAGATCGACTGGGTGACGTTCTACGAGAAGCCGCTGCTGACGTTCGACCGGTTGCTGGAGACCTATCTGGCGTTTGCTCCGCGCGGGTTCACGTCGTTCAAGGCGGCGATCCCGGTCTGGCTCAAGCAGAAGCTGCATCTGCGGCGCGAAATCGTCGGCAAACTCGGGATGAAGAACCCGCGGCGGCTGCTGTTTACGGAGCATCACGTTTCGCACGCAGCCAGTGCCTTCTTCCCCTCCACGTATGAGCGGGCGGCGATTCTGACCGTCGATGGCGTTGGGGAGTGGGCGACTGCCTCGTTCGGAGTCGGCGAAGGGAACAAAATCACGCTGACGCACGAGCTGCGGTTCCCGCACTCGCTGGGGCTGCTCTACTCGGCGTTCACCTATTTTTGCGGGTTCCGAGTCAACTCGGGCGAGTACAAGCTGATGGGCCTGGCTCCGTATGGCGAGCCGCGGTATGCCGACCTGATCCTGAAGCATCTGGTCGATCTGAAGCCAGACGGGTCGTTCCGCATGGACCAGTCGTACTTTGGGTACTGCGATGGTCTGACGATGACCTCGCCGAAGTTCGATGCTCTGTTTGGCGGACCGCCGCGTAAGCCGGAGTCAGCCATCACGCAGCGCGAGATGGATCTGGCTGCGTCGGTACAGAAGGTGACCGAGGAGATCCTGCTGCGGATCGCCCATCATCTCCACAAAGAGACCGGTGCGAAGCATCTGTGCCTGGCTGGCGGAGTGGCTCTGAACTGCGTGGCCAACGGTCGCATCCTGCGGGAAGGTCCGTTCGAGAGCATCTGGATTCAGCCCGCTGCGGGTGATGCGGGCGGGTCGCTGGGGGCGGCGCTGTTTACGTGGCACCAGATCCTCGGCAAGCCGCGCATCACAACGGGGCACGATTTTCAGAAGGGCTCGCTGCTCGGTCCGGAATTCAGCGATGACCAGACGCGCGCCTTCCTCGATCAAAGCGGTGTTGTCTACGAGTATATCGAAGACGAAGCCCAGCTATGCCGCGAGGTGGCGCAGGTCCTGGCAAGCGAGCAAGTCGTCGGCTGGATGCAGGGCCGGATGGAGTTCGGCCCGCGGGCCCTCGGCAGCCGCAGTATCCTCGGCGATGCCCGCAGCCCAAGCCTGCAGTCGGTCATGAACCTCAAGACCAAGTACCGCGAGTCATTCCGCCCCTTCGCCCCGGCGGTCCTGCGTGAGCATGTGCATGAGTACTTCGAGGCCACGCCGAACCTCGACAGCCCGTACATGCTGCTGGTGTCGCAAGTGCGGGAGGAGTTGCTGACGGAGAAGGGCAGGAGGAGAAATTCGAAATCCGAAGCACGAAATTCGAAAAACGAGCCGGAAGCATCAGCGCCCGGAGCGGAGACCGAAGCGACACTCAACACGCCAGCGGTCGTAACGCGGACGTCGGCGAGCGAGACAAGCACCCTCACCCCCAGGCCCTCTCCCGGGGGGAGAGGGGAGCCAGAAGTTGTGACTCGTGAGCTCAACACTCAACTCTCCTCTATCAACGCCGTCCGCTCGACGGTTCCCGCGATCACGCATGTCGACTGCTCGGCCCGCATGCAGACGGTCGACGCGACCCGGAACCCGCGCTTCCATCGGTTATTGACCGAGTTCCACGCCCAGACCGGCAGCCCGCTGGTGATCAACACCAGCTTCAACGTCCGGGGCGAGCCGATCATCTGCACACCACAAGACGCCTGGAACTGTTTCACAGCCACGCAGATGGACGCTCTGGTTATCGGCCGGTGCCTGATCCGGAAGAAGGCTCAAACCAACCTGCCCGAGGTGAATCTGACTGACTACATCGGGAAGTTCCCGCTGGATTAGACGAGAGAGGAGAGACGAGAGAGAAGAGCCAGAGTTTCACTTTGCACTTCCGATTCGTCTGCTGGCTCTCGTCTCTGATCTCTCCTCTCTCGTCTTCTCACCATGATCTCTATCGACTGGAATCCCACCCGCCAGACTCTCCGCACGTTCGCCATCGGGCTGTGCATACTGGCGATAGCATATGGAGCATGGTTGGCCTGGGGGCAGCGGCTGGTTGGGCTACGAGCGTGGCTCTGTTTGATGGCCGGAGGGCTGGGACTCATTGGAGTTGTGGCACCTCAAGCGTTGAAGCGGTTCTATATCACCTGGATGGTGCTGGTCTTCCCGATCGGCTGGGTGGTGTTTCAGGCGTCGCTCGCGGTTCTCTACTTCGGAGTCTTCACGCCCATCGGCTGGCTGATGCGTCTCCTGGGACGCGACCCGCTTCAGCTGCGAACTGACCCGAATGCGACGAGCTACTGGATTCCTCACCGAATCTCGGATGACCCGCGAAAGCATTTTCGTCAATATTAGAACGTGTTAGCCGTCGAACTTGTTCGACGTGCTGAAGTCGCACCGGCACGTCGAACAAGCTCGACGGCTAACGGACACAACCATGAGTTCCGATCCCCAGACCCCCGAACCTGCGAAGTCCGAGCCAAGCGAGATCGAAAAGCTCGCCGCGCAGCAGGACCCGGGCATCATCGCCGAGTTCTGGGAGTTCCTGCGCCAGGAAGGGAAGTGGTGGCTGATCCCGATTCTGGCCGTCCTGCTGCTGCTGGGCGTACTGGCCTTCCTGTCCACGACCGGGCTGGCACCGTTCATCTATCCGGTGTTTTGAACTGCAACGACGTGTCGCAGAGTTGGGCAGTCCGAGCATTTTCGAACGTCACTTCGATTCAGGCTCCACCACGTCCTCAGCTTCAATCACTCGCGGCGTGACCATCAGCAGGAGTGGTGTCGATTCCCGGGCGACGGCAGTCCAGCTGGTCCCATACCACTTCCGAACGGTGCGTTTTCTCTCTTTCGTGGTGTTCAGTTTGTCGCACCAGATTGCGAGTGTTTCACCATTCTGAAGGTGGCTGGCAAGCTGGATCTTGCACGACTGATTTTCCGGAACTTGGACGGTGGATTGACCGACTTGACTAGTGCTCACACCGCTGATTTGAATTGCGTCAAACATCAGAGCGAGATCGATCGAACCGTCTTCGCAAATGTCAGCCCTGGCGATCAGGATCGCCCCCTCCTCGATTTCCACGGTATTGATATCGATGCCAAAGACGCCTTCATCCGACACATGATTGTTTTCCACGACAAACGGTCTCTTGGTTGTCGAATGCACCTGAGCTGTTTGGCCGGAGAAAACTGTTACCTTTGGCGATTGAAGGATGTTGGATCTGCGATCCCCCTGAGCAACCTTCATCAGTTGCGTGGTCTGCTCGGGGGGCATGATCTGGTAGGACACCGGCGGGCGGGATTCCGTGACCGCGATCGCGCTCACCAGCTGGATGGCCTGCTTTCCGGGTTCGATCTCCGCTCGGTCGAGCGTGACAGGAGCCTCCTCGGCCTGCGGAGGGACAATCGCCGTCGGCTTCAGTCCCAGCTTCTGCCAACTCGAAGCTGGGACGGATGCGAAGCGAACCTCCAGTGAGACCTGCGGAGTATCGGCAGCGGGCTGAAACTCCTCCGCAGGGAGGGAAGTCCCGACAGCAATCACAGCGACCCAGCTCAGAAATTGACGCATCAGAATCTCCTGACAAGTTTCACACTGCGCAGCCTATCCTCGGTCCAGAGATCCACAGAGAGGGTTTCAGGAACTCACAACTGCACCGGCAGAACCTGCCAATCAGCCTCAGTCGTGGAACGGGCCCATGGCTCGTTCCGCCGGAGAGCTGGATTGCCCGGCGAAAGGTTCAGTTCGTTGGTCACTTGATTTCAGCGATTTCGGAGAAATCGCCGACAGGGAACTTTCCGGGCGCACCCTTTACGCCCCTATCACCTGCCCCTCACAATAGATGAATCGCCGAAACTGGTGCGGGGACCGCCCAAGTTTTCCTGGCGACTGGTTGAAGCTGCTTGGGAAAGCCCCGAATTCATGGCCTCACGGAAGAATCCGCCGCCCCTTGCGAAACTCGACGACGACGACTTCGCAGCCGTTCGGGATATTCTCGCACACTTGAACTTCTCCGGAGGCCGGCGCGACCCCAAGTTCCTGGCCAATATCAACCGCCTCTGGCCCAAGCTGGATCGTGCGGCTCCCGCAGCGGCGCTTCAGGAACTGCTGCTGTCTGAGGCCGACAAGCTGCAGGGCTCATCGCCGGTCTTTCAGGATCTGCAACAGGCCCGGCAGGTCACTCAACTGGTCCTGACCGATTTTCTGGCGGCGTACCGGCAGCATCACACCGACCTGCTGTTCCACCTGCCACCGCTTGAGTACGAGCAGCCGCTTCTGATTGGTGCGTTCTTCGAAGTCGTCCTGGCGCAGGGCGCTCCGTGGGACGATCGCGACCGGATTCTTCCGGAAGCCCTGAAGCAGGCCAACGACTTTGTCGGCTATCGCCCGATCCCGGTCCTCGAGAACGGGATGAAGATGGAGATCTACGACCACGAGCGATTCCGCCCGGTCCCGATCTACATGGAAGGGGTCGGAGTCGCGCATGGTCCGTATGCTGACTTGATCTCAGCCACGGTGGAGTTCCTTAAGCAGGCTCCGAAGGATCTGCTGCTCGAAGCCCATTTTGACTTTGAACTGATGGAAGAGCTGGCGATCGATGTGCGGTCGCACGATCACCTGCATCCCGTCAACAAGCGCACGAACTACATGTTCGGGGAATGGGACCCGCACCGGATCGACGTCAAGGGCCGTTACCGCCGCGTCGTGCTGCGGCGGATCATCCTGGATGCTTTGCTGGCCTGGGTCGATGATCCGAAGTCCCGCACTCCGCGGGCCGAACGGTTGTTCGATGCCGCTGCGGCTTTGTGCGGGACGATGCTGATGGCCTCGTCGATCAGCGGGTCGGGCCCCGGAGTCCATGACTCTTCGGTCACTCTGACGTCGCTGCTCCCGATCGTGGCGCGGCGGCGCGATGCGTTTTACCAACGCTTGATGCAGAACGTGGATGGCAGTCGCGAGAAGCGCCTCAAGCGGGAAGAGCAGCGGACGCAGCAGCCGTTTGGCCATATCCGCCAGTTCCTGAACATGCATCTGGCAGGGTATGGGGCAAGGCAGATTCAGTTCCGCGAAATCGCCTATCTCTATGCCAAGATGGGCTACCCGGATGCAGCCCGGGCTCAGGCTGACGCGATCCCAGCGGCATCGATCCGCTTTGAATGCGAGATCCAGTGCCGGATCGGTCTGGCTCATCACGCGCTGAATCAGAATCAGCTCTCCGATGCGGTCGAGTTGGTCACCGGCCTGTACTCGATGTTCCAGCGTGGCATCCACTGCGGTGCCCTCGTCGACCCGTGGAACATACTGGGATTCCAGGGGCAGTTCCCGCTGTTCTCCTCGCGAGAAGACACGATCCCGGATAACCGGATCGAGGCCCTGATTGAGCTGGTGGAAGACACGCTGGAAGCCCTCTCGCGCGTGCTGAGCGAAGCTGCTGCACAGGGCAACGGAGCGGCTCGCGAACGGATCCTGGCTGAGTTCCACAAGGTCGCCGAATGGTGGGACAAGTTCGCCAGCACGACGGTCGAGGACCTGCCCAAAGTCTCCGGCCAGGACAGCCTGGATGCGGCGACGCACGTCTCCGAGGCCCTGACCGAATGGCGCAGGGCGGGCGAGGCAGCTGGCGATGTCGGGTTCTGGCGGCAGCATGTCGACCAGTTCGACACTGCCCAGGCCTATGCGCTGGTGGTCGATGCGCTGCTGTACCGCAAGGACTCGGTCGCGTCGCTGGCGCTGCTGATGCAGTGGCTGAGCCAATCCTATGACGAACGGGTCGGCTTCGAATCGCCCAAGCATTCGCTGTTCGCGATGTTGATCCGCTGGATGAAGGTCACAGTCTCGGAACAGCCCGAGATGAGCATCAACGACCGGGCCAACCTGCTGCGTCGGATGTTTGCGTTCCTCGAAGCGAACGCCGATGAGCTGTGGACCGTGCCGCGCATGGAAGGAGCCGTCGAGCGGGCTCAGAAGGCGATGCGGGACGATCCACTCAAAGACGAAGCCCAGGCCGACGAAGAACGCGACGAGGACGATGTCTTCGGCGCCGCCTACGAAGATGTGACCTACAAGGACACAGCCGACGACGGCAACTGGGGCAATACACTCGAGAACGACTTCGGCTTTCGGAACACCGAGTTCGAAGTCATCAACCGCGACATGGAACCGCGGCTGAAGTTCATCAACGCCGCCGGGCAGCTGTGGCAGATGGCTGGAGTGCGGCTGGCTGCCGACCTGCATGCCCAGCGAGATCAGCCGCTTACGCCCGCGCTGGAGCAGACGATCCAAGCTGTGCGAGACTGGCGAACCCAGGCCCAGCGCTGGCAGGTCGATCTGGCCGAACTGATGGAGGGGATCTGGGATCACGAGATCGCCGGGTCCTCGGGTGACCACGACGCCAACGTCGAATACGACATCCAGCTGCAGGTCAAGTTCTACATGCTGCATCAGGTGATCAGCACACTGATCTGCCTGCGGAATGCGGACCGGCTGCTGTCGGGCTGCCTGCCTGTCGACGAGTACAAGGGGACGCGAGCCGAGGATGACCCGGAACTGGCAGCGCTGATCCGGGCTGTGGTGCGGCGCGATGTCGACACGGTCAAGAACTCGCTGTCGACGGTGCTGGAGTGGATGTCGAAGCACGCGCTGCTGTATGTCCCGCTCGATAACGGCGGCAAGCCCGCACCGATTCTACGGGCGCAGATGATGCAGTCGGTGATCCGCTTCCTGCTCCGCGAGCTGCCGCGGATGGGGCTCCTGTTTGAGACCTTCCACGTGTTGCAGACTGCGTTCCAGATGGAGCGCAAGTGGCGTCCCGATGGGCAGGCGATTACCGAGTTCGACCGACTGTTTGACCTGGCCCTGCGAAATGTGCTGGAAGAAGTCATCACCTCGGCACGAACCTGGGGCGAGCCCAATCCGACCGAAACGTTGATCGACGCCATCGGCGAAATCGTCGAGCCGTTCCAAGACCTGTGGCTCGATCATAGCCGCACGATGCGGATCTCCTCGGTCGATGGACTGCGTGACAATGACGACTGGCTCGATCTGGCCGACTTCATTCGCGAGTACGGCGGCGATCTGCTGCATGCCAGCCAGCTGACCCTGGGGAATGTGCGGGCCATTCTGCACCAGGGGATCGACTGGTACCTCGATTACCTGGAAGAGCAGCAGGACCCGCTCAAGCCGATGAAGCTGCTGGAGGATCTTGACAGCGGCATGATCGACCGCGAACACGCGGAGTGGTGTCTGGAGACGATCTATACGATCGTCGTCGATAAGTTCGATCGCTTCCTGGAGTACAACACGACCACCACGCAGTCGGACTATGGCAACATGTTCTACTGCCTGCTCGACTTCCTGCGGCTGGAGGCCCGTTATGACCGGGACTCGTGGAGTATGTCGCCGATCACGCTCGTTCACGAGATGCTGACGCGGCTGCGGGAGTCCGAAGCGGCCCGCCTGTGGGAAGGAACCTACGAGGCCCAGACGACCGACCTCGCGGCCCGGCACCTGCAGGACCTGTCGGGGCTGCAGAGAGCCTACGGCATGCGGATGCCGACGATCGCAGATCATCTGAACCAGCGGTTCGTGAAGCCGCTGGCTGTGAACCGGATGCTGGCCTTCGTTCGGCAAGCTGTCGACGATTCCAAGGCGGCCCAACCGTCGGAGTCGTTCGACCAGCTTCGCAAAGAAGTGGACGAGTATCTGACCGACTCCTGGGGCTCGGGAGTCGACATCCCGCCGTGGCTTCGCCAACTGGAAAAGGAAGTCTACGACGTCGTCGAACCCGACGAAGGCGGCCGACCGGCCGCCGATGCAGAACTGGCGATGGGCGCCATGCCGTTGACGAAAGACGACTTCCAGAACCAGCTGAAGAGCTGGCCCCGCCGCGGTCGGGTCCGGTCACCGGGTAAGCCGGCCAAGGGGAAGCGGCGCGGACGAAAGAAGCCGCCCGAAGAGTGATCCGGATTCTCGGGCGGTCGACTCAGAAATCGCGGTTTGGCAGCCCCGACCACGAGGGCGTTCAGAGGGCAGTTCGCCGCGTGTTACCGCGCTGCAGACTGAGCCGCTTCGATCCGGTAGAGGTGCTTCTCGCTGCGAATCAACAGTGACTTCCCATCGACGGCGTACGACGCGAAGGTTCGTTCGCCCTCGGCGAACTTGTTCGTGGCCAGAACTTCAAACTCCTTCGAAGCCGATACGACCACAGCCTTGCCGTTTTCGTCCTGGAAATAGACTCGCCCATCAGCGGCCATCAGCGACGCCGAGTAATTCCCCTCCAGACGTTCCTGCCAGAACACATCGCCAGTCAGCGGGTCGGCACAGGTCGCGATCCCTCCATCCGACACGTAGAACAGCAAGCCATTCACAGCCACCATTGAGGGGTTGTGCGGGACCTGGCGGTCGGTCTGCCACTTGATGTGTGTCCCGGTCACGTCGCCGGTTCCCGTCGGGTTGATCGCCAGCAGGTTCGCCTTGTCGTAGCTGGAACTGACGAAGACCAGGCTCTGGGCATAGATTGGCCGGGGCACCACGCTGTAGCCACGGCCATACTGACAGCGCCAAATCTCCTGACCGGTGGCTGGGTCATACGAGAAGACCGTGTCGCTGCCAGGGCAGATCGCCTGCTTCTTGCCGCCCGCTTCAATCACAAGCGGGGTGCAAAACGAGAACCCCTTGACCGGCATCGTGTCACGCGGTGTTCGCCAGCGTTCCTTCCCCGTCGACTTCTCGATCCCTGCGACAAACTGCTTGTCCGCACCGTCGCAGCAGATGATGAGCAGGTCGCCCGCCAGGGCCGGTGAGCCGCCCGTGCCATGCTGCGGGGCGTAGGTCAGCTCTTCGTTCTTCCAGACCACTTCGCCTGCGGTCGTCACACAAGCGGTCCCGTGCGGGCCGAAATGGAAGTAGACCTTGTCACCCTCGATCAGTGGAGTTCCACTGGCGTGGCTGTTCTTCTTGTGTTGCTTCAAGGCCCCTTCACGATGGAACAGTTCGAGATTCCACAGCTCCTTGCCGGTCCGGGCGTCGTAGCACAAAGCCCGCAACTCATGGACCTCCGGCTTGTCCCCTTCAGCTGCGATATCGACGGATGTCGAAAGATAGATCTTGCCGTCGGTGACGACCGGCGACGACCAGCCCAGCCCAGGAACCGGGACCTTCCAGGCGACGTTCTCCGTTTCGCTCCAGGTCAGCGGCAGCCCCTTGGCATCGCTGGTCCCTTGTCCGGTCGGACCGCGGAACTCATGCCACTCGCCAGCCCAGACAGCCGCACCACCGAGAATCCACGCGCCACAGAGCCATCGCCAGGAAGCCATCCGCTCACTCCTACTTCAGGGTGCCACCAAGTTGAAGGCCCCACTGTACCGGGGAACCACACCCAGCAGAAGTGAATGGACAAGTCGCTTCGCGGGTGCCGGGGTCAGTAGCGCAGCGGATGAGCCCGCCCATCCGGGGATGACACGGGGGCTAAGATGAGATGGGAGCCGATGCGAGTTGTTACCGGTTCTCCGCCACAACCATCGGGATCTCCTTCGATCCACTCTGGGGCTGACGAGTCAGCAGCTCACTCAGCTGGAACTGGTAGTACGGACGGTCCGCAGCTGGGGTCTTATCGGCTCCGGCGTTGGCGACCCAGAACCGGGTCGACTTCGGTTCGAACAGGACGTTGTGCAGGTTCGACTTCATCGCCACAGGGCGATCCATCAGTGCGATGGCGGTTTCGGCGGTGAACTGGCCATGCCCCGCCTGCACACGGGCGACCAGTTCGTCGTAGCGTCCACCGGCGGAGAGCAGCGAGCAGTCCTTCACGGGCTTGGGGAGCAGTTCGTGCCCCTCACCCGACTTGATGACCTGCATCACATCCCAGCTGGCTTCCATGCCGACAGCTTCGTTCGTCTTCGCATCGGAAACGACATAGTAGTACTCGCAGGTCCGCGGGTTGTTTCGGAAGACCGAGAGCACATCAGCGAGCGTGTGCCCTTTCTCCAGCCCCTCGCGGACGAGGAAGGCCATCGGAACACCCTGCCAGTGTCCCAGCCCGGAACCGCCCATTTCGCCGATCGCGACATGCTCGGCATTCATTCCCGTGACCGATCCGACAAACCCGGCGTACGAAACGTTCACGAACGGAATTCCGCCTGCGGGCTCGGCGACGATGATCACCGCATGCTCCTGCAGTCCCCAGTCGATGGCGTAATCCAGCACGCGGCCGTGGTACAGGGTTCCATCCTTCGTGGCCTCGTTCATGATCGCGAAGCCGCTGCAGTGGAACAGTTCCGGAATGAAGTTGGCCATCTTGGCCTCCTCCGGATCGAGTCCTGAACCAGCGGCCAGCCCGGCGATCTCCTCGAAGTATTTCTTCGGGATGAACCGGGACTGAATCGCGATGATCGACTTGATTGCATCTCGCGGCTTGAGCGAGATCGGACCGAATTTGACCAGCTCCTGACCGCCCTCAATGTTGAGGATGCGGTTCATGTTCGTCTGCACCTGCTCCTTGAGCAGTGCCCCGTGCTGAAATCCCATCTCATAGGGAGTCCCCTTCAGATGCAGCACCGGGTAGCCGTTGATCTCTTCCAGCCAGCCGGCCCCGCAGCGGGCGATCGTCTTCCCCTCAGAGCTGGCGATGATTCGACTGGCTGCGGAGGCGAGCTGCGGCCGCTCCTCGGCGTGGATCGAACACCGGCTGCTGAATGCCACAATCAGAGCCAGCAGGCACATCGGAATCTGTCGCATCGTCACGCACTCCCGAGCCAGAGCGAAAGTAGAACGCGGACAGTCTATCAGAGGGATTTCCGCAATGGAACTCCCCAGAGCCTACTCCGGATGTGATCCAGGCATCCGTTTTCCTGGGCCAGTACATGCGGGTGATCGAGATCGACCGGCTCGTAGAACTTCTCAGACGCCGGGTCATAGTCCACGATTTCAAGGTATTCGCCACGCGGCCACGAAGTGCCGGTTCCGTCGGTTCAGGGCGTCAGGTCCTCCCAGGGAACCTGATAGGTCAAGTCGTTGACCAGCATGGTCGACAACGACAAGCTCAAACTGGGATCGCTGGCATATCCGCGCAAACGGCGGAACGCCGGGACTGGGACTGTGGGCCGCATGATCAGTCTCTCGGATAACGGACGCTGAAATCAGCTTGGAGATGCGGCCGACCGTTGACTAGCCGACTCCACCGGGAAACGGAAATTTCGCGGCAGGTGATCCGGACGCAATAAATTGCGGCGTGTGCTTGCGGACCGCTGCGTCGCAGACGGCATAGCCCCAGTTCATCAGCTGGTTCTGCGTCTCAACAGACATCCGCTTCAGCCGCGTATCGATGTCGGCCAATGGCTTTGTGAGCTCATGATCCGCACTGAGTGAGTCCGGAAGCTGATAGTCCTGAATGTCCGAGCGAATCCCCCAATAGGTCCCAGTTCGGTGGTTCGCGTCCTCGGCTTTGGACTTGTACGAGTCCATCAGCTGGCGTTTGCGCAGGCTGCGAACCTGGTTGTCGACGATATCCAGAATCCGCTTCGAGTGCTGAGCCCAGTCTCCGGCGGGCGACTCCTCCGGAGCCATCTGGCCGCCTCCGTCACTGACTAGAATCGTCTGATACCGCTTCCAGGCTGTCTCCAGACCCAGATTGTCGTATACGCCCCCATCTGACAGCACGAGTGTGTCGTTGAACGGACGCTTAAACAGTGGTCCCTGGTGTTTTGAGTCAAAGTCCGACGGATTGACGTCGATCTCGGCAGGGGACAGCACCGGCGGAAACGCGGACGAGGCAGCCACGACTTCGGCGAGCCCGATCTTGGGCTTCTTAATCATCCCCACGCGATAGTCGGCCAGATAGGGCCGCGACATCCGCACCAGCGAGCCGGTCTGCACGCTGGTGGCGTTAAACACAAAGCGTGGTCCTTTGTCATCCGGGAGCAGGTCCTGCAGCGTCGCCTTCCCGAACAGGATCTCACGGTACTGGGCCGAGACCCGCTCGCTGATTGTCCCCGGCAGGAAGATCCCGCCCAGGATCGCTCCGCGGTCGATCGTAACGTCGGCCATCCGCCGAATCGGATCGACCAGCAGTTCCTTCAACTTCGCCGTCCGCCCATTCGCGTCAAACGCCAGCTTGCCCCAGCTCAGGGCCAACACACCTGCCGTGATCGAACCTCCGGAGACGCTGGAGACGCGGCACAACCGCTTCTCGGCTTTGCCAGCCAGCATGCCACACTCATTCAGACGCAGGATCGCTCCCACGTGAAACAGCATCGCCCGGTACCCACCGCCGGAGAGGCACAGAGCCATCCCCAGTTCGGGGGCTTTGCGATTCTCTTCGTCCATCAGTTCCGGATCCAGATTCGAAACTTGACCAGTCACAACGGGGCTGGAGTCTGGCATGTTGACCCTTTCAATAGCGGGAGGTTAGATCGGCCTTCGAGGATCATTCTTTCCTGAACAACAGGATTTCGCCAGCGGGAGCGTTCGGAATCAGGAGGCCCTTGATCACCGCTTCCGGGCCAGGGAGATCAACCCGGCGCAGATCAGGACATAGAGGAGCACGACGTAGTCTCCCCGGCGGGTGGGTGGACTGGTCGGCGAGACGGGTGCGGGGAGCTTGTGGCGGTGGAGGGCTTCGATAGTCGGGGGCGCTGCGGAGGGCGATGGCTCGTGACGGGCTGTGGGTGCGGCGATCGCGGCGATGGAGGCGGGCGCTGGCTGGGGCTGGGCGAGCTTCTTCTCGATCGCCTTGTACTCGGGTGAGGCGATCTTGGCCTGCCACTCATCGTACTTGAGGGTCCGCAGATTCAGGTTCTGATCGAGATCCGTGGCAGTGCGGACTTGAAGTTCCAGGATTCGCTCCGCGAGGGTCAAAACGGCCAAAGGGTCAGTGATGTCACACAGCCGTGCGGTCTCGTCAGCACTTCAAGTCAAGATCCTCTGCTCATCCTGGCTGAACTGGGCTCCAATAACGTGACCGTTGTGTAACCAGCTCTGAACCACTCGTTCATCCGCAGCGTGTGCGGCTAGCTTGTAACGACGAATTCGGGTCGCCCTCCCTCGATGGGGGGCAGAGGAAACTCCTCGCATGGAGTCGCTGATAGCTAAGAACAAGCGGTCGCACGGGGGCCGATGTCAGTCGGCCCCCGTGGCTTCTGTGTCGCTTGACGATGCTTGCCTCGGACTCAGCATGCCTTTTTGAATTTCCAGCGGGCGGGATTCTCTGGTCTGGACACGTCGAGAGTGGGATGAAGGGATCGGTCAAGCCAGCTGCCTGCATCTTTCGCCCCAGTTGCAGGGCTACGTAAGCTGTACGCTTGGCCGTGTGCAGCATTTCGGCGAGCTTCCCGAGCGTTGGAGGATGTTCTGGATCTCCTTGAAAGATCGTCAGGGCCTCTGTCGTTGCGGTCACCGTGATTGGTCGCAATGCTCTGTTCTCACCTCACCGAACCTGACATTACGTACACGGGACGTTTCTGAAACATCGATTTTGTCGGTTGGAAGGATCAACAAACTCAATGCATGCGTTCTCTTTCGTTTTGGCTCAACAAGCCTTCGCAAATTCAGTCCGCCGCCCGCTTTCCAGACAGCCTGCCTCCATACCGGGCAGGCGGATTGGTGACTCGTGATTGGCGGTACCGTGCGAGGGGAGCATTTTTCTACGACGCAGATTTTGCGGAACAATGATTGCTGCGAATTCGCACTTGATGATCTACAGTCCCGTCACAGTGTCAGCTCTCATTCACTCCAGGCGCTCATGGTCAGCAACGATTTTCTCCGCAGAGACGTGCGGATGCTCGGTGATTTACTGGGATCGGTCATTGCTGAGCAGGCCGGGGCTCCTGCACTGACGCTGGTGGAGGAGGTGCGACAGCTCGCACGCGATCGCCGGGCCGGTTCGCCGGGAGCAGAAGCTGCGCTGGCGAACCGAATTGCCGGTCTCAACGAAGCAGATGCCCGTATCGTCGCGCGGGCGTTCAGTGTCTTTCTGGATATGTCCAACCTGGCCGAGGACCGCCACCGTGTGCGTGTGCTCAGGCAGCGGGAATCCGACCGAGCGCCAGAGCCCATCAGCGAATCGATTGGTGCTGGCATCAGCCAGTTGAAACGCGAAGGGTTCACGGCCGATCAGGTTCAGGCGGCCCTCAATCGACTGATGATTGAGCTGATCTTTACAGCCCACCCCAGTGAGGCAAAGCGGCGAGCAATACGAGCCAAGCTGCGGCGCATGAGGCAGTGCCTGCTCGAATTGGATCGCGTGGACCTCTTACCTCGGGAACGTCAGCGATTGTCTCAACAGTTGGAGACGGAACTCACCATCCTATGGCAGACGGAGTTCGTACGACCGACTCGACCCACGGTGTTGCAAGAAGTGGAACGCGGTCTGTCGATCTCACCCCGACTGTGGGAGGTGATTCCCCAGGTGCATGCCGCGCTCCGCTCCGCGTTGCAGAACTGCTATCCCGGGCATCAGTTTGAATTGCCGGTGTTCCTGAGATTCGGATCCTGGATGGGGGGTGACCGGGACGGTAATCCTAATGTCACAGCGGAAGTCACCGCCAAAACACTCTTGTGGCTTCGCGAGTCGGCGATCGAGCAGCATCTCGCCTTGGCCAACAAGATGTTCGACTTTCTCAGCATATCGGTGCGAGAGATCGATGCCGATGAAGCCCTGAATCAGGGACTCTCTGCGGCGGTTGCCAACTGGCCAGCCTTGCAACATGCTCTGGAACAAGTCGCTCCCCGCGAAATCTACCGTCGATGGGTCACCATGATTCGGTGGAGATTACAGCAATCCCTCCACGCGAAGTGGGATGAACCCGCGCGGGCAGGTGCGTATCGCCATGGACTGGAACTGGTCGTTGATCTGCAGCAGATCTGTAGCAGCCTGCATCACCACGGCCAATTGCTGCTGGAAGTGGAAGTCCAGAAGTGGCTTGACCTGGCGCGGGTGTTCGGTCTCCATCTGACTCGGCTGGACATTCGTCAGGATTCCCGCCGCCACGAACAGGTCTTTACCGAGATCTTCTCCAAACTGGGCAAGAGCGAGAAATTCGAGGAGTTGCCCGAGGCAGAGCGACAAGCGTGGCTCACCCAGTCGATGGATCATCCGGTCATTTCCGGAATCGAGGATCTCTCGCCGCTCTGTCAGGAGACACTCCAGCTGTTTCTCGTTCTCCGGCGGGCCATCGCTGCATTCGGAGCCGATGTCATCGGGGGCCACGTCATCAGTTTGACTCGCGTTCCCAGCGATGTCCTCTCAGTTCTCTGGCTGTGGAAATGGGCACTCGCAACGAATGATCCGCTGGTCACTGCGCCGGTCGCGGAGACCGCACTGAAGATCATCCCCTTGTTCGAGAAGATCGACGATCTGCTGCGCTCTCCGCAAACACTGGAATCGATTCTGGCGCATCCGGTCTATCGCGACTATCTCCACACTCAAGGCAACCGGCAGATCGTGATGGTCGGATACTCCGATAGCACCAAAGACGGTGGGTATCTGGCCGCTTGTTGGGGGTTGTATGTCGCTCAACAAGCACTGCATGCGGTGGCCGACCAGCAGGGGGTCAAGTTGACATTCTTCCATGGACGTGGAGGTTCCTTGGGACGCGGTGGCGGCCCCGCTGCTCGCGGGATTTTGTCCCTGCCCCCCGCAGCCTTGGACGGCACGTTGCGGCTCACGGAACAAGGCGAAGTCCTGGCGGAGCGCTACGATGACGTGCAGATTGCCTATCGACACCTCGAACAAGTGACATGGGCGACGCTGATCGCGAGCGCGCTGCCCGGTCGTGAAGTCTCACCGTCCTGGACCGGCCTTCTCGATGAGCTCTCGCGAAGATCCCTGAAGGCGTATCGCGAACTCGTCGATTTCCCGGGTTTCATTGGATTCTTTGCGGAAGCAACCCCGATCGAGGAAATCGAGAACCTGCCGATTGGATCGCGGCCTTCTCGCCGCCGCGGTGAACGAACGCTGGGCGACCTGCGTGCGATTCCTTGGGTTTTCTCGTGGACACAAAACCGGTGCCTGATCCCGGCCTGGTACGGTTTAGGAACCGCTCTTGGCGAACTGCGTGACAGCAGCCAGGAGGAGTTCTCCGCGCTCCAGCGGATGTACCGTGAATGGCCATTCTTTCAGGCGACGATCGACAATGCGGCGCTGGCTCTCGCGAAAGCCGACATGCGCATTGCGAGACGCTATTCGGAATTGGCCAGTGATGAAGTGACTCGACATAAGCTCTGGTCACTGATCGCCGGTGAACGCGACCGGACCCGACTGGTACTCATTGAACTGATGGGCGGATCAGAACTGCTCTCTTCGACTCCCTGGCTGCAGAGCTCGATCGAGGTCCGTAACCCCTACATCGACCCACTGAACCTGATTCAGATCGAACTGTTGCGTAGGAAACGGCAAGCACAAAATGAATCCGTGCCGGAATCCGAAAGCCTGCGCGATCTGTTGCGGCTGACGGTCCAAGGCATCGCTGCGGGGATGCGAACCACGGGATGAGCGTGAGATCAGGTCACGGCAGCCACAACTCTCGGACGACAGCCCCAATGTCGAGCAGGGGCCAGCTCGGGTCCGCTCGGTCAATTGTCTTCGACCTTCACGGTTCCACCAGGTGATCTGGCCATCCGCATCTGCAGAAACTCGACCCCCAAGGAGAATGCCATCGCAAAATAGACATACCCCTTCGGAATCGTTTGATGGAAGCCCTCGGCAACGAGCAAGGTGCCGATCAGCAGCAGGAACGAGAGTGCCAGAATCTTGATGGCCGGGTTCCGTTCGATGAAAATGACAATCGCCTTGGAGAACACCAGCATCACGACCACCGAGATCGCGATCGCGGCGATCATGATGGGGATTGGCGATTCCAGACCTTCGGTCATCCCGACTGCCGTGATGACCGAATCGAGAGAGAAGACCACATCGACGATGAGGACCTGCATCAACACGGCTCTCAGGGTCGTAATTGCTGGAGCGGATTCATGGGACTCACCAACATTTTCAACCTTATGGTGAATCTCGTAAGTGGCCTTTCCGAGCAGGAACAGTCCTCCCAGAATGAGTATGAGATCTTTACCCGAGAACCCCGTCCCGAGGGCCGAGAACAACGGCTGATTGAGCTGCATCACAAATCCGATGGCAAGGACAAGGAGCACTCGCGAAACGACTGCGATGGTCAGTCCCAGTTTGCGAGCCTGATCCCGCTGATGCTCAGGCAGCTTGCTCGCAAGAATCGCGATGAAGATGACGTTGTCGATACCGAGCACCACCTCCAGCGAAGTGAGCGTCAATAGCGCAATGAGGGATTCTGCCGTGAGTAGGTCTGTCATCTCGTCTTTCGCGGGGTTGGAGTGGCAATTCGAGTCAGTTCAGTCTCATCCACCTCATGGAGATCGAGAGGGGTGGAAAACTCTGTCGAGTCATCTTGCGAGCGTAACAGCGTCGAGTGATGGCTTTGGCTCGACGGCTCGCGGTCGTGGATCGCCTGCCTGGTGGCCTTGCGAGCAATCCGAGTCGCCAGCAATCCATCTTTTGCCGTCGGCATGTTTCGGGACTCACCTGTCAACAGGGCATGAGAGAACTCGGCATACATGCCGCCAAAGTTCTTCTCAGCATGCCAGGTCATCCAGCGCGTCCCGTGTGAGTTCCGGACTTCGAACGAGTGTTCCTCTCGATTGTAGCGGATGACCCCGTCGGTCCCGATCAACTCGTACTGAAAGTGGGAGCGTGGTTCGAGTGATGTCGCGTTGTAGGAGAAACTCATCTCCACCATCGTGTGCGCCCCACAGGCATGTCCCATGTGCAGATAGATGTGATCTGGAGCCTCGAAATCCTCGACCCATACTCCGATGCCGCGATGCCACTCGACTTCCGACCCCAGCCACCAGCGGGCCAGATCGATCTGGTGAACTCCGCAATCGACCAGCGGGCCACCCTCCACCATTCTCCCCACTCGCAATGGGCTGGGGATACGGACGCCCTGATCGTTCCATTTCCATTTCCATTTCCCATGCAGATTCCACAGGTAATTCAGCCGAAGGCTGCGAACTTCGCCAATCGTGCCTGCCCGGACGAGACGATGGATTTCCTGGGCAGACCCACTGAATCGATAGGTCAATCCGGTGAAGAACATCTTTCCGGCATCGCTCATCGCATCGATCATCTGGAGAATATCACTTTCATTCATAGCCAGAGGCTTCTCGCAGAGGACATGCTTTCCGTGCTGCGCTGCCTGGATGACGTTGTTGATGTGCATTGGCGCGGGCGTGCAGATTACGACCGCATCGAGATCCGAATCCCAGAACTCCTTTTCCGTCGGGTAGGCATGCGGAATCTGGAACTTGGATTGCATCGCCAATGAGCGACTCCAGTTGATGTCGTACACCGCATCCACTGTGAGACCCTGGGTATGCTTCAGTGCAGGCAGATGCCCGAGTTCGGCGATCATTCCGCATCCCAATACGCCAATCTTCCTGGTACTCATCGAAGTCATCCTCTGTGTGACCTGCTATACAACCCACTCGGACATCATCATCCGGGAGTGACCTTCATCGACTCTGAGTGCCACCAGACGCTCAGCAACCAGACCCTGTTGAATCCATTGGCAGCAAACTCATCGATCACGCGATCGGGGACATGTTGCTGCCCGCGAACACAACGTTCATTGGAGTCTACTCGGGCTTGTTGGCCTCGCTCTCTGGCGTGTCTCGCTGATGCCGGATCGCTACTCGCATTTCGTTCACTCGGTGACGGCGTTCCACCGTCCGTGCGACGGAATGCGATGCGCGCTCGATCGCCTTGCTGGCTGCGGATTCCATGGTGTTCGACACATGATCGATATGCACCGATCCGCTGGGAGCCAGATCGATCACCACTCGGCATTGCTTGTCATCGCCACCGCGTGTTCCGTTGATGTCCACCAGGGCGATCCAGACTCGCTCAATCTGTTCTTCGAATCGTTCCAGCGCGAACTTCACTCTCCGTTCAATCAGTTCTCGCAAATCGGACTCCAGATTGAGAGTCCGACTGACGATTTCGATTTTCACGATGAATGTCCCCTTAGGAGCTCGGTATCGCGTCGAACCCAGCGTTCGCTGCACGGCATCAGAGACGTTCCGGATCACCTGTCGGATCATTCGTTCTCAACGCGACGACCTATCGAAAAAAGCAATGAGTGAGCTCCAGAAGTACTTGATCCGATGGTACACAACCGCTGCGTGCAGCGAACACAGCTCACTCGATCACGCCTCACCCCACCTGTTCGAGTTCACCAAACCCGGTCACGCAAACATCCCGACTGGCCAAAGTAAGGAGTTGGACTGTCCGTGAAACCTGCAGCACCTCATATCACAGACTTGGACTTCCCACGATTCGCGGGCGCGGGAAATGGGTTACAGGGCTTCGACGAATTGGGCGGGTGACGCGTAGCCCAGGACAAGTTGACGTCGCTTTACGACAAGCACCACGTGGACATCGTCTGGAATGGCTACATCCATAGTTGCGAACTGACGTGGCCGGTCCGTGAAGGGACGGCACCGTCCACATGATCACGGGCGGAGATGGTGGCGGCCTGGAGACCACAGGACCGTTTCGCCCGTACTTCACCAACAATGTCAAACACGGCCACCACTACTGCCTGATGGCGGTCAACGGCGGGACCATCGAGATCAAGGCATTCGATCTGGAAGGTCGGCTGTACGAGACGGTCGCGCTAAAGAAGTAGGCCTCGATCCCCTGCGGACCCCTTCGAACCGAAGCCAGTTCAGTTCGGGAACATGTAGTTCGGGATCGTCATCTGGTACTGATACGTGTACCAGGGAGGGTACAGGATCGGCAGGGGATAGGAGATCACGGGGGGGAATGTTGCCGGAGGCTGATAAATGGTGGTGGGAGGCGGCGGCGGTTGAATGTAGGTCGAGGGTGGCGGATAAAGAAGAAGTGGGTTCAACGGCGTTGGCCCCTGATCATCACTGATGGCATCGGCCATGACTCGGAAGTGGATGAGTCCCGGCGATTGTGTCGTGCTGGAGATCCCATCGAAGCGGATCATGTATTGGCCTTGCGGTATCCAGAAGAACTCGGTGCGAACGGTTCCCGCACCAGCTCCGACTAGCCCGACAATCTCTCGGGAGAAGGCGTCGATGATCGTCATCTGAACCCCGTCGCGGTTGCTGACAGAACTCGCCGAAAGGTCGAATCGGAATAGCTGCGATTTACCAGTCTCCATCCAGGTATATGCTGGAGTCGTGCCATTCAACGAGCCGCTGGCGAACTCCTGCAACGCTGCCGCTTCGGTGGCAAAGTCGGTGGTCAGGATGTAGTTACCCGTCCGGTCCGCAGTTCCGCCCTCGGATCGTATCGCGATGGTGTAGGTTTCGTTGGCGACCGGGTTCAGTACCTGGACAGAGATCGTCCCATTGCCCGGCTCTTTGAGCAGGGAAGCCACGCGATCCCCTCGGCCATTCAGCACAGCCACATCCAAGTTCGGATTCAGGTTCCCCAGCGATGTGACGTGGACATTCATCACCCCGCCTGTCTGGCTGGGAGCCACGATTCGATAGAAGTCGCGATCTGCGGCTGAGCCGAGAGAGGCCAGAGCCTCGTAACGCGTTCCGGCCAGGAAGCCAGGCGCGGTCTCCAGAACAGTCGCAGTGCCCCGAGTGTCGTTGAGCCCCACTTCGGTCGAGACCAATCCACTCGAAAACAGCTGGTCGACCGTCACATCCAGGAAGGGAGTCGAGTCTTCGTCGTCCGCATCCGCATCGTGCGCCGGACCGTTCATTGAGGGACGCAGTTCCGGGGCTCGATAGTCCAGCTCCAGACGATAATCACCCACCCCAAACAGATCCGTGGTATTCGCAGCCACCCGGATGAAGTAGTCGCGACTGGGATTCAATGACCCGATCTCGATTTCCAGGTTGTTATCGAAGACGCTGTCCGTCTTTATGTCGGCGATCTTGTTTCCCTGGCTGTCGAGTACCTCGAGTTTGGCCTTTACGAGGCTGATTCCAGAGGCCCAGAGTCGGACCGATACCGTATCTTTTCCGGCAATCGGGCGGAACCGATAGAAGTCGACATCACTGACCATGTTCAGGCTGCCATTTACGGAGAGCGGGATGGCTCCCGTATACCCGCGTGGATTGGTGATGCTCGTAGAGCCGGTTTCAAAACCTGTTTGCAGGGCTTTCAAGCGGGTCGCCGCCGGATGGTCGTTTTCTACAACCGTCTGAGCACGATGACCATGCAGGCGGCATGAACGAGGCCTTGGAACAACGC
>JBIIOI010000127.1:0-5921 GCA_044337025.1 Planctomycetaceae bacterium | reverse complement strand
ATTCGCGTTTGGGGATCGTGATTGTCCTGGTCTTCGTCGGGCTGCCGTTCGTTGTGAGAACGGTGCAGCCTGTGCTCGAAAGCCTCGAAGGGGACACCGAAGAAGCCGCCGCCATGCTGGGGGCCAACCGCTGGCAGACAATGTGGCGAGTGCTCCTGCCCGCACTGCAGCCCAGCTTGATGACTGGCTTCGCGCTGTCATTCGCACGCGGCCTGGGTGAGTACGGGTCAGTGGTGTTCATCTCCGGCAACATGCCGTTTAAGACCGAGATCGCTCCCGTGCTGATCGTGGGGCGTCTCGAACAGTTTGCGTATGCCGAGGCGACCGCAATCGCACTCGTACTGACTCTGATGTCGCTGGTCTCACTGGCTGCGGTGAACTGGCTCGAGCGAAGGAGTCGCCGCTATGCATCCTAGCTCACTAAGAACCAAGAAGAGTGTCGGAGCGATGGTGGCCAGCGAGCCATTCTGGCTGCGGGCCCTGTTGATTGCTGCGGCTTACGCCATCATTGGCGGGCTGATTCTGGTCCCCCTGGCCTACGTCTTCGTGCAGGCGTTCGCCGACGGCTGGCAGGGGTATGTCGACAACCTGTGGCGCGACAGCGACACCCGGCACTCGATCTGGATGACCGTCTCGGTCGCTCCCGTGGCTGTGCTGTTTAACACCGTGTTCGGACTGGCGGCCGCGTGGACGATCACACGGTTCAAGTTTCCCGGTCGCACACTGCTGGTCACGCTGCTCGATGTGCCGTTCGCGATCTCGCCCGTGGTTGTGGGTCTCAGCTTCATGCTGCTGTTCGGCATGCAGGGACTGCTCGGTCCGACCTTCCGCGAGTGGGGGATCCGAATCATCTTCGCCTGGCCCGGCGTGGTTCTGGCCACGACGTTCGTCACGCTGCCGTTCGTGGCCCGCGAACTGATCCCGCTGATGGAGTCGCTTGGCGACGAAGAGGAAACCGCAGCTGTCAGCCTGGGAGCCAACCCGTGGCAGCTGTTCTGGCGGATCACACTTCCGAACATCAAGTGGGGGCTGGTCTACGGCATCATCCAGTGCAACGCCCGCGCAATTGGCGAGTTCGGAGCGGTGTACGTCGTCTCCGGCCGCATCGCGGGTGAGACCGACACGATGCCCCTGCGAGTTGAGAAGCTGTTCCAGGAGTACAACAACCCCGGCTCATTCGCAGTGGCCTCGCTGCTGACGCTGATGGCCTTGCTGACATTGTTTGGGAAGTACCTGCTGGAGCAATACATCGCCCGCCAAATGGCCGCCTCGCAGGAGGAAAAATGATGCGAAGTGCACTGAGCTGCCAATCCCTCCGCAACTTTCCCCAATGACTAATTACCAAGGACTCCCCCAATCATGAGCATCTCCATCCGCAACGTTTCCAAATCGTTCGGCACATTCCAGGCCCTCGGCGATGTCACGCTGGAAGTTCCCTCCGGCTCGCTGCTGGCACTGCTCGGTCCCTCCGGATCGGGCAAGACCACGCTGCTGCGCATCATCGCCGGACTCGAACAGGCCGATACCGGTTCCATCCTGGTTCAAGATTCCGATGTCACCCAGCTGACAGCTCGCGAACGCGAAGTCGGGTTCGTGTTCCAGCACTACGCGCTGTTCAAGCACATGAGTGTGTTCGAGAACATCGCCTTCGGCATGCGGGTGCGGCACATCCCCGATGCCGAGGTCAAGGCCCGCGTCAACGAGCTGTTGCATCTGGTGCGACTCGAAGGACTCGGCACGCGCTACCCCTCGGAGCTCTCGGGCGGACAACGGCAGCGCGTGGCCCTGGCCCGCGCTCTGGCCGTCAAACCGCGGTTGCTGCTGCTCGACGAGCCGTTCGGAGCGCTCGACGCTAAGGTGCGGCAGGAGCTGCGAACGTGGCTGCGTAAGCTGCATGAAGAGATGCACGTCACGACAGTGTTCGTGACCCACGACCAGGAAGAAGCGTTCGAAGTCGCCGACCAGGTCGTCGTGATGCGGCAGGGCCACATCGAGCAGTCGGGCTCTCCGCAAGATGTGTTCGATCACCCAGCCACGCCGTTCGTGATGGACTTCCTGGGGCACGTGAACGTGTTTCATGGACGCCTGGAAGCGGGCCAGATGCACCTGGGCGGGTTCGCGGTCGACTACCCCGAGTACCAGCAGGCCGAGTCCCGCGATGCCACAGCCTATGTCCGCCCGCACGAAGTCGAACTCAGCCGCACTGCGCAGAGCGACACCAGCCTGGCCGTCAAAGTCGTCCACGTGAACCCAGCCGGCCCGGTGACTCGCGTGCGACTGATCTCGGATTCATTTGGAGTCGCCCTCAGCGTCGACCTGTCTCCCGACCGGTATCAGGAACTTCGACTGCGAACCGGTGATGAGCTGTTCGCGACACCGAAACGCGTTCGAGTCTTCATGCCCGAGGACTACGTGATCTGAATGAACGAAGACGGGCAGTGGGGCTCGCAAACCCAGCACCAACTCCTGCCCCCCACTGCCCACTCCCCTGAATTGCCCACTGCCCCTCTCGCCCCGGAGGAACCATGCCCATCTTTAACGACAATCTGCAAACCATCGGCCAGACGCCGCTGGTCCGCATCCAGCGTCTGACCGCTGGTCTGCCGGGCCGCGTGCTGGTCAAGATCGAGGGCCGCAACCCCGCCTACAGCATCAAGTGCCGCATCGGTGCCGCCATGATCTGGGACGCCGAGAAACGCGGAGTCCTGAAGCCTAGCATCCGCGTCGTCGAGGCGACCAGCGGGAACACCGGCATCGCCCTGGCGTTCGCCTGTGCAGCCAAAGGGTATGGCCTCACGCTGACGATGCCTGATTCGATGTCAGAAGAACGCCGCATCATGCTGCGAGCCTTCGGGGCAGAGCTGATCCTCACTCCGGGGTCCGAAGGGATGAAGGGAGCGGTCGCCCGCGCGGAAGAGATCGCGAAGCAGCCGAACTGGTTCATGCCCCGCCAGTTCGAGAACCCCGCCAACCCCCAAATTCACTTCGACACAACCGGCCCCGAGATCTGGGATGACACCGAGGGTGAGGTCGCAGCCTTCGTCTCCGGAGTCGGCACCGGCGGGACGATCACCGGCGTCGGGCGCTACCTCAAGCACGAGAAGAAGGCCAACGTCCACATCGTCGCTGTCGAACCCGCAGCCAGCCCCGTTCTTTCAGGCGGCAACCCCGGTCGCCACAAGATCCAGGGAATCGGAGCCGGATTCGTTCCCAAAATCCTCGACCGCTCACTGATCGACGAGATCCAGACCGTCACCGATGAGGGCTCAATCGAGATGGCCCGCTGCCTGATGCGCGAGGAAGGAATCGCTTGCGGCATCAGCTGCGGAGCGGCGATGACCGTCGCCCTCCGACTGGCCACCCGCCGTGAGTTCGAAGGCAAGAACATCGTCGCCATCCTGCCCGACGCCGCCGAACGCTACCTCTCGACCGCCTTGTTCGACGCCTACCGCACCCCGATCAACGCCGACGACCGCCCCAAAACCTTCGACTTTGGAGATACCCCATGAGCACTCCCCAAACAACGGTCTCTCCAAACGACTTGTCCAACACTGTTCTATCGGAGATCGCCCAATCCCTCGCTGGGCTGAAATACGGTCAGGTCACCATCATCGTGCAGGATGGTCGAGTGATGCAGATCGACCGCACCGACCGACGGCGACTACCTCAAGAACCTATCTCAGCTTCCAGTTCTTCTTGAATGCCTACCATACTACGGGACCAAGAGGCGATCCCGCATGCTGGTAGTAGCCATTTCCGTCGACACGAACTCATTCTGTATTGCCACCAGCGTCTTCTCCAACACCGGGATTTCCTTTTCATGATGTGACGCCCGCTCGCGAAGATCCGCGACCTGCAGCCGGATGGCAGTCTCGTCTCTGTTGCTGACCTCCTGGGGATGTTCCAGGCGATAGGCGGCCTCCTTCAGGTCGGCCATGCGGCGTTTGCGTTCGTTGATAGCAAACTCGGTTTCGTTGCGGCGGGTGTGCAGGACGTTCAGCTGGCGCTCAGTTTTGGCCAGTTCGTTCAGCAGGTCCTGGTCGTCGCAGGTGCGTTCGAGTTCGGTCTTGGCCCGGTCGATCTCCAGCATCTGGTCGCGGATGTAGTCGCGTTGACCAAGCAGGGGATCAGTCGTCTCTTTGTACTTCTTCTCGGCGGCCGTCAGGGCTTCGCCGGCCTGGCTGATCTGCTTGTTGATCTGCTCGCGGTCTTTCTCCAGCTTGGGCTTCTGGTCGATGGTGGCCCTCAGGGCTCGGCGCTTCAGGTACAGCTCGACGGCTCGCTGGAGGTCTTCCAGCGTTTTGTTGGACTCCTCCAGGATGCGTTCGACCTCTTCCGGATCGGGTAACAGCTCCTCGGCCACAGCTTTGACGAGGGCCTTGAAGTCGGCCTTCCGGGCCAGCTGGCGTTCCTGGTGACGGCCAGCGATCTTGGCGAACAGGTTCGTGAGACTCATGCGAAACTCCCAAGTGAGGAATGGTCGTGGGCGGCGACGTCGCTCGCCCACAGGGTTGTGAATGCTTCAGGTGGTTCGATGGCTGCGATCTCTCGGAACGAGAGGTGGGCCAGCCGGGCTGGTTCGTCGCCGAGGGCGGCTCGGTAAGCCGAAGCTGGGGACAGCCCATACCGGGGGCCACCGCAGAGGGCGCTGGCCAGCAGTGGGACACCGTGTTCCCGGGCCCGGTGGCGCAGGTGCAGGGCGATCCGGATGAACGACGCTCCGTGGCCCGCGTACGGTTGGGGGGCCACGGTGGGCCGGGGCTGGCCCACCTCGTCGGCCAAGACGAGGGCTTCGAACTTCAGGCGGTCAGGCTCCGCGTCCCGGCGTTCGCGGTACAACGTGGGCCGATCAAGGATGTGGGCCAGTTCGTGGACAGTGTTCGTCAGCACGACGCCTTCCCAGTCCTCGGGATGCACATCCGCCCGCAGCGACAGATCGTTCAGGACCAGACATGGCCCCCGGCCTCGCCAGCTGGGGATGAACTCCCGCAGGTACAGATCGAGGCACGGGCAGGTGTAGGCTTCGCAGCCTTCCGCTGTTCCGTACTCCGCCGAAATCTCCGACTGGCGAATGATGTACAACTCGTGGCTGGCCAGGTCCCGACTGGCGATCGCTCGGCACAGCTGGCCAGCCCGGTCGACCAGGGCAGCGAAGTCACTCATCTTCGAGGTACTCCCGTTCGATATCCTGCAGCCGACGCCATTCGGCCAGCGGGACGAGGATGACTTCCTCGCGGTCGTAGCGGCGAACGATGACCGGATTCCCCGACCGGGCGACCTCGCGGACCGTGAAGCCCAGGTTGTTCCGCAGGTCCGTGATCTGGGCTGTGAATTCGTGCATAGCGCAAGGTCTGGTGGCGACTGGGGATAAAATGTTGTACAAGAAATAAAGTCTCCAATACCCCACCACGGTTCCCTCTGGTATCAGCAAGAGGCCCCCCGGCGGGGGAGGAACCAAGAGCGAAGAATGAATCGCCCTTCTATAAAGGCCATTGCAGTTGTGCTGTGGCGACTATGACGCCAGACAAACTCCCCTTATCATCGGATGGTCTCTCCGCCCCTACGACTCCGACGAGGAATGCTTCCCATGTCATTTCAAGCGAACTGCATTTCAGTAATGATCGCCTCACCCAGCGATGTCGTACGCGAGCGAGAAATTGCTCGAGAGGTTGCCAATGAATGGAACACAGTGCATGCACAGACTCGCCGCCAGGTCTTGCTAACGGTTGGCTGGGAAACACATGCTGTTCCAGAAATGGGTGACCGACCACAATCGTTGATCAATGAGCAAGTGCTTAGAGCCGGTTTCAAAACCCTTCCACAACAACTTTCAGTTGGCAAGGCATTTGCATGAGTGTTGAGCAAAGGAGTGCTCAGTCATGCTCATCACGCTGTCGTGGTTTCCGTCCTATGGGCGGTAT
>JBIIOI010000022.1:0-82178 GCA_044337025.1 Planctomycetaceae bacterium | reverse complement strand
ATACCGCCCATAGGACGGAAACCACGACAGCGTGATGAGCATGACTGAGCACTCCTTTGCTCAACACTCATGCAAATGCCTTGCCAACTGAAAGTTGTTGTGGAAGGGTTTTGAAACCGGCTCTAGTTTGCCAGAAGGTAACGATGAAATCCCATCGGCGACGCAGTTCTCAATCATTGGCTGCAAATCGTTCAGCTCTCGCGCAGGCACTCGATCAACGGGTTCTCCTGTCTGCGGATATTCCGCTGGGCACATACGCGCTTTCGTACAATGACCGTTCTCCTGCCGTATTGGCAATGAGACAGGGTATGCAAGTGGCAGAGGTGCGAGAGGCATTTGCAAATGCCGACACTCGAATTGCAAACCTGAATCAGCTTTCCATGGAGGTCGGCCCGTATGATCAGTATGTCGGCGATGAGAATCCTCATTATTATTCAGGGTACCCATTCTATTATCCGCTGGACACTGTCTCCTACGGAAAAACTTATATTGGCGGCACGGGAGTATCCGAATCTCCATTAACAATCGGAGGTTTTACGGGACCTTGGGCTCAAGCGTATGACGAGGAGGCGAATCTGATTGAGCTGGGAGACATTTCCGGCGCACTTCCCGCGATTTATAGCCAGGGATTCTCTGATGACCTCCACGATTTCGTGCCAGACTCATTAACGAACTCAACAGTGACGTCGCTGCATACGTACTCCGGAACGACCAGCGCCGGCCTGCAGCTGACGATTTCCGCTCAGCACACGATTACTCGCACGATCGACTCGTCCGGGAATTGGCAATTCACGGAGAGCGTCGCGGCTGTATATACATTCGTTGAGACGACGAACAATTGGCAAGAGCCCAGTGAGTTGGAAGGAATGCCATTAAGTGGCGATGGTTATGGGTATTATGACTGGGGGAACTATGGAACTGGATTCAGTCTGACTCGAGTATCATCACTCGCCGGAGCCGGCTCATTCAACTATGAGTTCACGAGTTCCGGAACGAGTTCCGTAGGAAGCGCAAAGATCACCAGTTATGCTTTGACTTCGTCGGGGACCGATCAGTTCTCTGAGGAGATGAACGGGACCGGCACGCAGACCTACAGCGGCTGGTATGGCAGTTCGCCATCGCAAACAGTGTCAGTGCAGGTCGTGGGAACGATGACGGGATTGCGCACGTACTCGGATACGATCTCGGCCACGTTCGCGTGGGCTGGTTCGAATTGGAGTTCTTCCTACACGGAAAGCGGTCAACAAAGCCGGAGCTCGCAGGTACTTGCGACTGGACAGCTGAGTCGGACCTTGGGCGGCAATCTGATCGAAGCGGGCGGCGTCAACGAGAACCTCGCTGAATCATCCTCCGGGGTCTATTCCGGCTCAGGCACGTATGCAGGGGGAGCCGTGACTCCCACAACACGAGTCGGAAGTCGTACGACAAACGGGAGCCAGTCCACCGCCTATGACTTCCAGCACAATGGTTCCTTCAATTTGCAGGAAACTCAAACGTGGGTCGGTTGGAGTGGAACGACAAATACGATGACCAACCTGGTGGCCCAGGACTGGTCCGATTCGTTCCAGAATGCACTGAACGTCTCTTACGTCGATATCGAGAGCTATTTCGCGGATGGCACGCGGCAACTTCAAACCTCGCAGGCCAATCAGCAGGCGAGCCAGCTCGCTGTCAATTTCGATATCCGACGCGAGTCTCACACCACGGGCGAGGAGACTCGCAACTATCTGGAGCTGCGGGGCGATAACAATGTTCTCGGGCGACCGGAGATCTATGTGCGAATCGGTTCATCGATTCAGAAGAATCTGACAACCACTTTTGCGGCCGACGATTCCATCGAAGGTCGCGAGGGGACGGACGTGACTGTCGGGGACGTTCTGTTTCAGCACGCGAACTCGGTGGATGGTGACCATACATACGATCGTACCCTCACCAACGTCGGATCACTGAACACTGGAACACAGAACCAGGACGATTTCTGGGATGAACAGTTCCTGGACGAGTACTACAACAAGTTCGATCACGAGACGGTCTATCATGCGGATGACACGTTCTCGGAGATCGTCGACGATGTCGGCTTTGGCAACGGGTTCTGGAATCTGAGAAAGCACGGGACCTATGACTGGGATGGTTCCGGAACCACCTGGACGACCACGATCGATGACGATTACGACTTGAAGTACGGAGATGACTGGGACTATCTGCTCGATGCCGAGTTTGTCGCTGTGCATAACGACGATGGAACTCCAATCAGCAAGCTGGGTTTCCACAACATTCTCAACAATTCCACGGGAGGCGATCCCAATCTGGCTCTCATCGGTCTGACCGCTCCGCCGCCATCGGCTGTCATTCAGTCGGGCGCGTACGGACGTGGTCGCGATGAGAAGGTGGACTACGTGTCGACGCTTGTTCATGGGTACTCCTACAGTTCCACCGACCCCATGTATGGCACCAGCAGCAGCACAGTGTCATTGAACACCCAGTACGACAATCACATCTGGAATTCCGATTCGTTTGTCCACAACGACAACTACACGACCGTCTGGGACAGTTCTGGGGAGACTCGCACTGAGTCGCTCATGGGAACCGGCTCGGGATTCAAGGACCACGCGTCAGACTGGGAGTATCATTTCGGCTCCAGCTGGAGTGGAATGGGGATGAGTGGTAGTGAGAACTACGACGACGAGTCTCATTTCGACGACGATCAGAACTACACCTACTCGTACTTGGGAGTGATTACTCATGTGAAGCCAGTCGGGGCCAGCTCCTTCTCGCGCAGTGGCCAGATTCAGGATGCCGGGGCCAGCGACGGCTTGAGGATCAGCGAAGGGGAATACACCTATTCCAGTACGTACTACGGGTCGACCTACTCGGAAGGTGCGAACTACTTCGACCAAATGACGTACGACTTGACCTATAGCCTCTTAACCCAGATCGCGGGAGGCACGGAAACACAGACGGGAACCGCCGATGTGCTGACAGGTTACACCTGGAGCATGAGTTGGTGGAATCCGTACAGCAGCGGTTCGGATTCTGGCTCTGGCAGTGGAATACATTCTCTGATGCCCTTTGATGTGCTGCGGGCAGGTCGAAATCGCATCATCGCGTGGCAGTCTCCGCTGTTTGAAGTGGGAAATTAGCTGCGCATTCCGATTGGCTGGTTCGCTGAAGCCGGTGTGCCGGTGACCCGCATGATCGATGTCGACCCACATCGAGTCGTCGGCCAGAGCGGCGGGTATGGATACGGTTACGGCTACGGCTATGGAGGCTACGGCTACTGGGGCTACTGGTATGGGAATGCCAGTGGTTACAACTTCAACTGAATGACCAGGGGTCAATCCCTGGGCCCACGTTGGAATTGACACCCTTTCGCGGTCAGGACTAGCATCGTCGAAGCCAAGGATCAGGCCTTCTCGAGACTGCTGGATGACCGTCGAAAAGCAACCTTCTGTCACCGTCCGTCTCCGTATTCCGGAGGCCGCTGCCGGGTTGCAGGAATGTCTGCAGCGCATCCATCGCGGCCCGTGGAAGTTGATCCAGCTGCGCGGGCGGACGCTCGATTCCGAGGCGATCGACGCTGATGACGTCGATCTCCTCGGCACTCCCGGCGACGTCGATCAGTTGATCAACGCCGCTTCTGAGTGGATGCGCGAAGGCCTCTGTCATTTTCACGTCCGCACGCGATCTCCGGGGAAGACGGAGCTCGTGCTGTTTTCCCTGGATGGGCGGCACGCGCTCACTTTCGATCTCTGGCAGGAGTTGGACCAGTTTGATCGTGGCCAAAGACGCCTCACCTGCAGCGCGGCATGGGCCATGGTCACTGATCGCCCCGGTGGAATCGTTCGCCTCCCGATTGAAATCGAAGCCAGCATCTACATCCAGCATCTGGTCTGCAAACGCAAGGACATCAACGGCGACAGCGCCCAGCTTCGACTGAGAGACTATGTCAACGCTCTGCGTTCGCAGGGAGAATCCGAACTGGGCGAGTTACTCGAACAGGTTCGCCAGAATCCGGCACAGCTTGCGGAGGCGGAGCGAGTCACTCTTCAGCGTTTGCAGGCACGCCTGGAACTGCAGGCGGTCTCCTCGGGGGCCTGGTCCAAGATCGTCCGGCTCTGGGATTCGCGACTGGCGGCACCTCGCACGACCTCGATGATCTCGGTGATGGGCTGTGACGGAGCGGGGAAGACCACCCTGGCGGAGGCAATTGCCGCTCAGCATCCGAGATCGGTCCAGGTCTTCACTGGGAAGCATCTCTACCGGAAGTCGCTGCTCTACAAGCTGGCGGTGATTTTCATCCGGCCGATCATCACGCGTTCTCGCGAACGCTTCGACGAGATTCTGGCCCCGTGGCTCTATTTGCGGGCCGCAGTTGCGATGCGAATCAAGCTCCTTTTTCGGGGCAAGCGACTGACGCTCGTTGATCGCTCACTCGTTGACTTTCTCTATCTGGATCGAAAGACGGACCGCCCCGGGTTTGGCCGCAGTCGCTGGCTGATGAACCTCGTAGGGTGCCGGGTTCCGACGATTCACTGCTGCGTTTCCTTCGAGAACGTGATGCGGCGCAAGCAGGAGATGACATCTGCCGGGCACGCGGCTTACGACCGCGATATGTTCCTGGCCCATACGCAGCGCGTCCCGACCGACTATGTGGGCTTCAACAACGACCAGACGCTGGGAGAGGCACAAGCTGCGCTGGCCCGCATCATCACTCGCCTGACCGGTGATCGTTTCGCGATCACTCCCACTGAGGCGAAAACGCCGGACACCGGAATCGCTACACGACTGGCTGGCTGAGAATGAGCCGCAGTTCTTCGCCCTGTCGCCTGGGTGTTTGTATACGGCAACGCACTCTTTCACACTGGTGAATCCACTGCTGACTGAAAACTGAGAACTGACGACTGAAAACTTGCCCACTGTGAAACAGTGCGGCATCCTCGGTGCGTGCGGATCCATTCGCCCATCGCCAGCGGATGCGTTAGACTGTGGTTCCACGTACCGTCCCTCCCCAGTTGGTCTCTATGACTCCCATCAAGTTCGGCATCCTCGGCTGCGGTCGGATCGTTCATCGCGGGCTGATTCCCGGCATCCTGGGTTCGAATCGTGCTGTGCTGCACGCGCTGGCCAGTGAGCGTCCGGGTGTGGCTCAGGAGTGGGCGACGACTCACAAGGTGCCGAAGGCTTACGACAACTACGCCGCCGTGCTGGCCGATCCGGAGGTAGATGCGGTCTATATCCCCTGCACCGGGGAACTGCATCGCCACTGGACGATCGCAGCCGCCCAAGCGGGGAAGCATGTCCTGTGCGAGAAGCCGCTGGCTCTGACCGTGGCTGAGTCGGAAGAGATGATTGACGCCTGCCAGGATGCGGGAGTGATCCTGCAGGAAGCCTTCATGTGGCGGCATCATCCACGGGCCAAGCACGCCCGCGAACTGGTCCGCTCGGGTGCGATCGGCCAGCTGCGGCAGATCGTCGCCAGCTTCTCATTCGATATCGATCGCAACGACTGGCGGTTGATCCCGGAACGGGGCGGCGGATCAATGTGGGATGTCGGCTGCTATGGAGTGAACTGCAGCCGGTTCTTTGCCGAATCGGAGCCGACCCGGATCGATGCCAGCGCCCACTGGTGGCCGACCGGCGTCGATATGTCGATGCGGATCGGATTGACCTTCCCGGGCGAGGTGCTCGCGAACATCGACTGCAGCTTCGAGCAGCCGTATCGCTGTCAGGCCGAGATTGTCGGAGACAAGGGCCGCATCCTGCTGGAGGATGCGTTCGTGCCTCCCGAGCACAGCGTGATCAAGATCAAACGGAATGTCGATCCCAAGACACCTTGGGAAGAGATCGTGATCCCGGTCGCTAACCAGTACGCCGAGCAGGTCAACGACTTCTGCAAGTCAATCGAAGCCGGTCAGCTGCTCGATCCGGGCGAAGACGGGCTGGCCAACATGAAGGTGTTGGAACTGGCTCAAGAACTGGCAGCGGGGCAAAGGTAGCGCATCCTCGAAACCCTGGATCTCAGAACTCACCTGCGACCTCACCGCCCTGGATCGTTCCCAGTCCCATGTAGGTGTTCAGGTCAATGTTCTCGCTGAAGAACCGGACGCTGCTGTCTCCCATCAGGAAGTGCGTGCCGCCGATGTGGCGACTGCCGAAGTCTTCCTTATGAAACGCGGTGTTCGGCGTATGGTCCGCATGTCCCAGGATCCGTTCGATCGGATCTGCCCCGGCGATGATGACCCCCGACCAGGTCGAGGGGAACCGATCATGGACCCGTTCCCCCATCAT
Source organism: Planctomycetaceae bacterium (assembly GCA_044337025.1). GTDB lineage: Bacteria > Planctomycetota > Planctomycetia > Planctomycetales > Planctomycetaceae > TH-plancto1. The sequence goes on along the minus strand of JBIIOI010000022.1, from coordinate 75,890 downwards.
CAGGGTCTGTGACGAGCCATCCGTAATGTCCGCCATCCGCACGCGGCTGTTGTGGTAGAAGATCCCTTCCGCTCGGCAGGTCTGACCGGGGGGGAGCAGGTAGCACTCCTCAATCGCTCGCAGCCCGAACAGGGCCAGATAGTTCGTGGAGGCGACGTCGGCGATCACGGTTGTGCCCGCGGAGTTCTTGAGCTGCCACGTGACCGGAGCCGGATCTGAAGGGCAGCGAAACGTCGGCAGCGATGTCGCGAGCAGGCTGCGATTGGAGGGCGTGCCTGTGGTGTCATTGATCGACAGCTCGAAGCGGAACTGGTTGTAGACCGGAGCCTGTTCCATCATTGGCAGGATCATCGCACCCCAGCCGAACCCATTGAGACCGCCGTTCACGTCCGGTCCCACCCCGCGAGTCGCGGCGATCCAGCCCGGCGGAAACGCCCCATACGTGTCGTGATAGTTGTGCATCGCCAGCCCCAACTGCTTGAGGTTGTTCTTGCACTGCGACCGCCGCGCCGCTTCGCGGGCCTGCTGCACGGCTGGCAGCAGCAGGGCAATCAACACCGCAATGATGGCGATTACGACCAGCAGTTCGATGAGCGTAAAGCCGAGTCTCCTGGCGCGAATTTGAGCGGTGAACATCGTTATTTCCAGTGAAGAGGGGTACGATCCACGCGATTCGATGACCGACCGGAAGTTGTAGCCGACGCTACAGATTGTAGCACGGGTTACACTTCTGTCTAGTGCAACGCGCCCGCACACACTCATGCCTTCCAAACAACCGTCAGTCAGCCACTCCCGGATTCGCCGGGACCACGCCTCGGAGACCGCCGAGGACTACGTGGAAGCCATCGCGGAACTGATTGAACAGCACGGCCATTGCCGCGTGACCGATCTCGCCGCCCGATTCGGCGTCAGTCACGTGACGGTCTCCCGGACGGTGTCGCGGCTCTCGCGCGATGGGCTGGTTGCCACCCAGCCGTACGGCCCGATGTCACTCACGGAAGTTGGGCGGAAGATGGCCCAGGAATCGAAGAAACGCCACGATCTGGTGTACCAGTTTCTGTTGGCGATTGGCGTTCCGGAATCCGCAGCTGCCGATGATGCCGAGGGGATTGAGCATCATGTCAGTGCGGCCACACTCAAGTGCTTTCGGGAGTTTTTGGAGCGGTCGTAAGAGCACCGCGATGTGATTCTTGGTTCTTAGTTCTTGGTGCCTTGTGAGTGGATTGGAGACTGGCGGATGGAACGGACCGGCGACTTTGCACGATCCAGTGTGCGAATTGCCATAGCTCAAATTCCCGGACACACTTAATCTCCGTGGAACTGAACAGTCCCTCTTCACTGCCTGCCCGTTGCCATGCCCCGCGACTTCTCTCACGAAAGCCTCTCCCACGACCCGATTCACGGGTATATCCCGTTCGTCTCGAAGGCCGGGCTCCCCAAGGGGGAAGTCTCCGAGCAGGAGATCATCGACCATCCGTGGGTCCAGCGGATGCGGCATATTCATCAGCTGCAGACCGCCTGGTGGGTCTTTCCGTCGGCAGAGCACAACCGGTTTCAGCATGTGCTGGGGGCAATGCATCTGGCCTCGCGCGTCATGGAGCAGTGGTACGACTCGCTGAAAGAGTCCTGCCCGAATGTTCCCTCGCGAGCGTATGTGGAGTCGCTGGCCCGCATGGCGGCACTGCTGCACGATGTCGGGCACGGTCCGTTCGGGCACTTCTTCGATGACCAGTACCTCGACCAGTTCGGGATCACTCACGAAGACATCGGAGCCCGGATTATCGAGTCTGAACTGGGGGACCTGCTCCGCGGCATCCGCCGCAATCCCAGTGGGTCACTCCAGCCGCTGGAGGAGATCGACCCGAAGCAGGTGGCCTTCCTGATCCGTCGCCCCAAGTCCGCCGATCGGCAGGGACACCCGGCGTGGCTCGTAAAGATGCTGGCCCTGTTCAGCGGCATCTACACCGTCGACAACATGGACTTTGTCCTGCGCGACGCCTTCATGACCGGGTTCAATACCAAGGCGTTCGATATCTCGCGGCTGATCCACTACAGCTTCTTCACTCCCGAAGGACTGACGATCCACGTTCGCGGGTTGCCGACGCTGATCCATTTCATCGAGACGCGGGCCAATATGTTCCGCACGGTTTACTTTCACCGGACCGTGCGGGCGCTGGACCTGGCCCTCGAAGAGATCTTCGGCGAGACGATGCCGCATCTGTTCCAAGGGAACCCGATCGAGAACCTCAAGGCCTATCAGAAGCTGACGGAGTCGTCGCTGCTGGTCGATATCAATCGCTGGCCCGACTCGAATGATCCCAAGCTGAAGGAACTCGGCCAGCGCTGGCAGAAGATCCTGTGCCGCGAGGTGGCCTGGAAGATGGCGGTCGAGAAGACGATCAACTTTCACTCGTCTTCAGGCGAACGGACCTCGATCTTCTCCGAGCCGGACCTGGTCCTGAAGCGCGTGCGGTCCAAGTTGCCGAAGGCGATCGCCGACATCCCGCTGCGCATCGACGTGGCCCGGCACTATCACCGCCCGAGCGGACGACTGCCGACCGGCGGACAGAACTTCCTGTTCGATCCCGGACAGCCCCAGCCCGTCGAACTGAGCGATGACGAGCTGTTCCGCGCGCTGCCGGTCAGCTTCACGATCTTTCGAATCTATTCGCAGGGGCACGCCCACGATAAAGAGCTGCACGCCGCTCTGAATGCGGTGCTGGGTGATGCGACCGATGCCAAGACGAACATGTAATGGGTGGTCGCGAAACCTCGCGGGTGCCTCGGAGTGACTTGGCGCATCTCCTCCGTGTCTCGGTTTTCACTCCGTCTCCGATAGGGTAGTGTGACGGAGTTCCGTCGCGCGGTAGATCAAAAGCACCACTGACTCCCTGCAAGTGAAGCTCCCATGAAATCCTGGATGGTGTTGAAGCTAGTTGGCTTCGCAATCTTGTTGTGCGCGCTGCCGCTCTCAGCCGCCGAGATCAAGCCGCAGGAGTCGGATGCCGTCTTCGGGCTGACAAAGTTGTGGCAGATTCATCTCCACGTCACAGCCGAGAACTGGAAGGCGATGCAGCCACCTCAAGGAGGGTTTCCAGGATTCGGAGGACCGCCTCCAGGGGCTCCAAGGAATCCCCCGCCGGTGGGCGCTCCGTCAGCGGCTCCCCGTCCCGCAATGCGGCCGGGCAGCTTTGGGTTCGAGTTCGAATACGTGAGAGCCGATATCGAGCTGAATGGAGAGACCCTCCCGAATGTCGGCTTGCGGTTCAAGGGAAACGGCACGTATGCGATGTCGCAGCAGGGCCGTAAACGTCCCATGAAGATCGACTTCAATCGCTTCGACGAGGACCAGAAGTATCACGGACTGCAACAGCTGAACCTGCACAACGACATCATGGACCCCAGCCACCTGCGGCAGGTGCTGTCGTATCCAGTGTTTCAAGATGCCGAGATTCCCGCACCGCGAACCGCCTATGCCGAGATCACGCTGACGATCGATGGCGAGTGCGACCGCGAGCCGCTCGGCCTGTACACGATCGTGGAAGAGGTCGACAAGGCGTTCCTCAAGCGACACTACGGATCGAGCAAGGGGATGCTGCTCAAACCGGAAGGGACTCAGGGGCTGGAATACAAGGGCGAGGACTGGAAGGACTATGCCTGGTACGAGCCGAAGACCGATGTCTCTGAGGGAGATCAGGCCGCGTTGATCGCCCTGACGCGCCTGATTCACAAGGCCGATGATGAACAGTTCCGCCGCGAGATCGACTCGCTCCTCGACACTGATCAGTTCGCCCGGTTCCTGGCTGCGAACACGCTGCTATCCAACATGGACAGCTTCCTGACTCAGGTGCATAACTACTATCTGTACCTGCCGCCGGACACGAAGAAGTTTGAGTTCCTGCCTTGGGACATGGACCTGTCGATGGGGGCGTTCTTCATGGCTGGGTCGGCGGAACAGTTACAGGACCTCAGCATCCGTCACCCGCACATGGGGCAAAATCGACTGATCGAGCGTTTGATGGAATGGGACAAGTTCGAGGCGATTTATCGAGATCACTTGCAGGGCATAACGGAGTCCGAGTTCGCCGATGGCGGGAAGACTCAGGTGCGGTTGGTGGAGCTACGCCAGACGATGAAGCCGGTCTTTGATCGCGAGACCGAACGAGTGACCAAAGCCGCAGCGGCTGCGCCGCGCGGTCCGGGGTTCGGCTTCGGACCTCCAGGAGGAGGAAACATGTTTGCCGGTGCGCCGCTGGAGACGTTCCTTCAGAAACGGCGGGAGTCGATCACAGCGCAGCTGGCGGGCACATCCCCAGGGCGAGAGCCGGGAATGGCGTTTGGGCCTCCGGGCGGCGGCGGATTCGGAGGCCCGCGTGGGGACTTTGGCCCCGGAACGTTTCACGCTCCGCAGTTCATGACCGCATCAGACAAAGACAGCGACAAGAAAGTCTCGACCAAGGAGTTCAGCCAACTTGCTAGGCAGTGGCTCTCGGACTGGGACAGGGACACGAGCCAGTCGCTGAACCTCGACGAACTGACGAAAGGGCTGAATCGTGCCTTGGCGGTTCCGACTCCCGCCGGCGCTCCCGGGGGATTCCGACCGCCAACAGGATTCGGCCCTGGAACACTCTTGGGACAGCCACTGCTGCGACTGGCTGACGAAGACAAGGACTCCTCGATCACAGATGCCGAGTGGAGTAAGCTCTTCGCAGACTGGTTCTCGAGGTGGGACAAGGACACAGACGGTCAACTCGTGGAAGCCGAGATCCGCTCGGGCCTCAACGCCGCCTTCGCGGGTCCAACTCCCGGCCGAGCGCCCCAGCGACCGAATTAGAGGGGTTTGGCTGGTCGTCTTGACACATTGACCAACTCTCGGAGTGAGCGGCACGGCGCTAGCCGCCGGTTCTTGGACCGGCTCTCAGAACCCGCGGCTAGCGCCGTACGGCTCACTTGGATGTGTAAACACCGCAAAGCAAACCGCTTTAGAGGGGGCTACTTCGAGCGAGCGATCTGCGGCCAAAGCAACTTCGCGGCCTCACGAACCGCTTCCGGAAGTTCCGCCGTTCGGACCCAATCTCCCGTGGCTGTGTCGGGCTTGCGAGTGGCATCGATCAGGAGCGTGGCTGAGGCGTTCAGGTCTCGGCAGGCTCTGTGGCTGGCGTCGCGCACCACGGGCAGGGTCCAGACATCTTGACCAGGGTCGGCATTCGCCGCTACCTGCTGCCAGACTGTGGATGATTGTGAGAGATCAAGGTCCTCATCGACCGCGATCAGGACAACGGCATCGGCCAGAGTGGGCCAGCTGGCCAACCCGTGAAGCACCTGCCGTGCATGACCCGGGAACCGAGTTCGCAGACCCACGAACCCGATCCGGCGTCCTTGACCATCACGGCTGAATCGAAATGTCTGCACTGCCGGGTGCATCCGCTGCATGACCGGGGTCAGTAACTCTGACAGCAGCGGGTACCACGCGATCTCTTCGGAGCTCCCGGCAGCATGCACCACCGACGGGAGTACGGGCTGCGAACGATGAGTGACCGCCGTGACGCGAATCACAGCCAGTCGCTGCCGGGCCACCAGCAGCCCTGAGGGCGAGGTGACCGTTCCGCGGGCGGCGTCGATCTCTTTGGCGTCGATGTACCCTTCGATGAGAAACTCGGCATCCGCCGGACCATCGAGTTCCACTGACCGACCACGCACCAGATTGAGCGGCTGGCCGCGCAGCACCGCAGCCAGCTGAGCGGCATCCGTCCCCGGCAGGTCCGGCAGCTGGGCGGCCAGATGCAGCAGCGGGTCACCGCCGATCGACACAATCACGGGGGTCGGTTTCCCGTCGTGGCGATACTCTTCGACGATGTCGGGACCCTGATCAAACAACGTCCAATGGACGAGCAGCGACTGCGGACCGGCCACTTCGAGTATCGGAGCACTCACCCAGCGGCGCTGACCGTTGGGTGTGACCAGCCACACCTGAGCTGCGGTGAGGGTCCGCCCGGTTTCGCCTTCGAAGTGACGCGGAAACGCGAACTCCTCCAGATTGATGTCGCGCCCCAGCCTGGCCACCTGCTGCGCAAAGGCTGTCTTCTGCATGCGCGGGACAAGCTTAGCCAGCCGGGCCGCCAATCCGATCGACTCCGGCGTCGCATCCCCCGTGCGCGGGGTGAGCCAGTCGACCAGCCGCTGGCGGGCAGCCCCCAGCGACTCATCGCCGAGTGCCAGCAGTACTCGTTCCTCAGTGCCGAGCAGGTTCGTCACGACCGACTGCCGGGCTCCCTTCACGTTCTCGAACAGCAGGGCCAGCCCGCCCCTTGGATCGGACCGACGGGCTTCCGCTGTCAGGGCTGCGATCTGATACCGCGCATCGACCTCAGTCCGTACCCGCACCAGCTGACCGGAACTGGTCAGCTTCTGCAGGAACTCACTGAGGTGATCGTGGGGCATTGTCATTGGTCCGTGGTCATTGGTCCCTAGTCATTGGTAAAGAGGACGGGGACTGAATACGAGCGACCGGCCGACTCTGACTCCGATAACAAGGGACTAAGGACTAGGGACCAATGACTAATGACTAAGGACTCACTGCCTTCTCGATGATTGCCCGGACCTTCGCAGCTCCAGTCTTGGCCACCTCCAAAGCATCCTGCTCCCACAGCTGCTTGTTGAACAGCTCCAGAGACAGAGCACAGCTGACACCGTTCGCGCGCAGTCCCTTGAGGATCTGGACGATCGGGCAGTCGCCGTCGCCGGGGTAGACGCGGTCGCCGTCGTTCAGCGAGGTCCGCTCGCGCGCGGGGTAGTCGTTGATGTGGAACACATGAATGGCGTTCTTCGAGAGCAGGTTCAGCCCCTCGAACGACGAACCGCCGCGGTACAGGTGATAGAAGTCCGGCAGCAGGCAGGCCGACGGGTGACCGGCTTCGACGATCACGGAAACCGTCTCGGCCAGCCGGGACAGGTTCTTCGAGAACCCCCAGACTTCGGCCATCGGGGTGACCCCTTCGTTCACGCCGACTTCGAGAGCGGCACGATACCGCTCAGCGACGACTCGCAGGTCCATGATCGGATCTTTGGCTTCGTGGGCCCCGATGGGAGGAGCTGCAACACGGGTACCGCCAAGGGCCCGGATCATCTCCATGTCCCGCTTGAGTTCTTCCAGCCCAGCCTTCCGCTGGCTTTCGTCGTCGACGATCCAGCGGGCGAAGCCGATGGCGCTTTCGACCTGCAGATTGCCATCATCGAGCTGTTTGCGGAGATCGGAGAGCTTGCCGCCGCCTTCGACGAAGGTCCGCAGATCGCCGATCCACGGTTCAATCCCCTCGTACCCGGCCTGGATCGCGACGGCGATCTGCTTGTCCACGGGCAGCTTCTGGCCGCGGATGGTGCTGGTGTTGAAACAGACACGAAACGGTCCTGAACTCTTCGCCACAGTCGCTTCCCCTTGTTCCGGTGAGGCCTGCAGCGATGAGGCGACAATCGCCCCGCCCAGCCCCACAGTCGTCGCGGCCAGCCAATCCCGCCGCGTGACACTGCCTGCCATGAATCTCTCCTGAAGTGTGACCTGTTCTCGATCACGCGAGGCATCGTGGCACAGGGAAGCCAGCGACGCAACTGGGAACGATTTCGTGCGGATCGATTGTCAGTGGGTTTCCGGTGGTTTAGGCTGAAGCGAGTGTTCAATTCTGGGGAGAAGCTGCATGGTCCGGTCTCAATGGTCTAGGCGTCTGTCGGTCGCCGCGCTTGTCGTTCTGGTCGCGGGAGTTTCTGTCTCGTGGTCCCAGGCCAAAAAGCCGAAGGACAAGGACAAGAAGGAGCCGAGCCCTGCCGTGGTGCGGACTCTGGAAACCCAGGCGGAGAAGGCCAAGACGGAATACGTCAACGGCCTGATTGAGGTCGCCAAAGGTTTCGAAGATCAGGGTCTGACAGATAAGACGAAGGAGACCCTGAAGTCGATCCTGACGGTGGTTCCCGATTTCGAACCGGCCCGGAACCGGCTCCAGGAACTCGAAGAAGCGATCTATAAAGAGAACACCTTCGAAGTCGAAGTCGATGCCTCCAAGGGGTGGACTCCTGCCGGTGTCGGGGTCACCCGCGACAAACCACTGCGGTTGGTCGTGGAAGGGTCGCTCCGAGTAATTCTGAACGAGCAAGTGGGGCCCGATGGCATGGAAAGCCCGGACCCGGCCAATGGTCAGGTCAACGGGATTCCGCTCGGCGCTCTGGTTGGAGTCGTTCGCGATCCGCGGGCGAATCCCAAGGACCAGAAGATCGAACCGTTCCTGATCGGCTCCGAGAAGGAGATCGCTCCGCGTAACGACGGGATTCTGTTCCTAAAGGTCAACCTGCCCGCGAACTCTCAGTCCAAAGGGAAGTATCGCGTCCAGGTCAGCGGCAACTTTGTGAAGCTGCAGGGGCAGTAGAACGCCCTCGGCGGCTATGTCGCTTGGGCGTGTACAAACTCAACGAGCTGTTTGACGACATCGACCTTGGTCTCGGGCAGGACGCCATGCCCGAGATTGAAGATATGGCCTCCGCCTGTTCCGGCCTTCAAGATCTGTCGAGTCCGAGCTTCGATCGTCGCCCAGTCTCCCAGCAGCGTGACCGGGTCGAGGTTCCCCTGCAGGGCTTTCGATGAACCGACCAGCTGGCGAACCTGCGCGAGGTCAGCTCTCCAGTCGACGCCCAGAACCTGACCCCCAGCTGTGATCTGATCGGGGATTAACGCGGGATTGCCGGTCAGGAAACTGATGACCGGGGCATGTGGCTCGACCCGTGAAATCAGCGACTTGGTATACGGCAGCACATACGTGCGGTAATCCTCGGGGCAGAGACACCCGACCCAGCTGTCAAAGACCTGCACCGCCTGACACCCAGCATTGATCTGAGCAATCAGGTACGGCACAAGGCTGTCGACCAGCCGCTCCATCAGCAGCTTCCACTCGGTCGGACAAGCATACATCATCCGCTTGGTGTGGGAGTAATTCTTGGAGCCCGCTCCCTCGATCGCATAGCTGGCGAGCGTGAATGGGCATCCTGCGAATCCCAGCAGCGGAATGTTCGCAGGCAGTTGGGCTCGGATCAGCTTCACGGCCTCGAAGACATATCCGAGTTCGGCGACATCGGGCACAGCGCGGATGCGGTCGATCTCGCTGGGAATCCGCAGCGGATTGTGAATCACGGGGCCTTCGCCCTGCTGATATTCCAGATGCAGCCCCATTGGCTCGAGGATCGGCAACAGATCGGCGAACAGAATCGCCGCGTCGACACCCAGCACCTGCTGTGCCGTCAACGTGACTTCCGCAGCCAGTTCGGGGCGCTTGCACAACTCCATGAAGGTCACGCGCGAGCGGACCGCCATATACTCTGGCATGTACCGACCAGCCTGCCGCATGATCCAGACAGGCGGTGCATCGACCGGCTCGCCGCGAACCGCGCGCAGGAAACGGGACTGGGACAGTTCAGAAGTGATAGACATGGTGAGCAGACGCCGCCTTCAAAGTCACAACCGCCGAGGTCCGCCAAGGCGTCGCGGAGCTCGCCAGAGTTCCGGCGTCAACTGCGGCTTTTGAGAAACCGCTCGCGATCACTCGATCTCTATTCAGGCTTGGGAGCTTCCGCAGCCGGCTCCTGAGGCTTGTCCGCTGGCTTCTCGGCAGGTGGAGCAGGCTCCGCAGCCGGTGCCGCTGGCTCAGCCGGAGGAGCCGCTTCGGGCTTGGCGGCTTCCGGGGCAGCGTCTGTTTTCTCGCCTTCGGTTTTTTCCGGAGCCGGGGTCTCAGTGGGCTTGGTCTCAGCAGCAGGGGCTGCCTCGGCCGGTTTTTCACCTTCCGGCTTCGTCTCTGCGGCGGGAGTCTCACCCGGAACCGGCGGAGTCAGACTCTCACCATCGAGCTTGATATTCGGCACTTCGTCCAGCTTCACGTCCTGCGGCTTCGGCCGATCAGCAGGAGACGGCTTCGTCTTGCGGAACCAGGCGTAGAACTCACCAGTGGACGGCTTCTTCAGGAACTCAATCCGGCTCTTGGCCCAAGGCACATACTGTGAAACCGGGAAGTCCTTGATCAGCTTCTCGTAGGCATCGATGACAGTCTGCGTATTCCCGTCACACAGCGATTCCAGACAGACGGCCAGCTGGGACAGGGCATGCTCACGGACCTCGTCTGGGGTTCCAGGAGTGTTCAGCAGCTTCTCAAGCTGGGTCTTGCCGCTGTTGAGATTCTCGTCGCTTGTCACGCGGTTCGTCTGTGACTGAGTGACACCGATCTGAATGAACCGGCGAGCGGCCTCCAGCCGGGCCCAGTGTTCGACGGTCGTGCCGGGAAACTTCTCAGCGACCTTCGTGTAGTCCTCCGCCGACGCGCAGGCGTGGTACTCGTTCCACTGAGCGGCCTTCTTGGCAGCGGCGGAGCGGGTCACCACCTGATAGGCGACGATCGCAATCGTCGCGATGACCACTCCCGCGATGATCTTGTTGATGTTCTTATCAACAGACTGGCGGAACTCGAAGAGCCAGCGCTGCAGGTCGTTGGAGTCTGCAGGTTCGGGAGTGGAAGTGCTCATGGTCGCAGCGCGTTCTTGTCAGGTCAGGAAACCGACCAAGGCCACTTACGAAGAGAGGTCGAAACGACACAACTCCGTCGTGTGACAGGGCCTCAGGCAATTCGAAGCGGACGAGTATAGGTGGGTTCGAAAAAGGGGTCAACGTGGTTGAGCGGAACGATCCAAACCTGCCCTTCTGCTTGGCTTTTCAGTCCTTCAGAAGCTGAGCGGGATCGAATTCGCTGGGAAAGATGAACAGGTTGGCAGGAGCGCTGGGGTTCTCGTAGGCGGAACGGGTCCACCCCCAGGCGGCCTGCAGTTCCGTACCGCTCAGAGCCTCGCCGCCGCCCGACACACCACCCGCAATCACCAGCTTGCGCGGGGCGATCAAAGCTGCGACCTGCGGCAAATCCCCCACATCGCGGACGATTCCAGGAGCCATCAGGCCCGCCCGCTGTCCCCGGTACGGAACGCTCGAAATGTAGCTGGCCAGGGAATTCACCGTCGCGACCCGCCGAAAACGCGGGTCGGTTGCCGCAGCGCACAGCACGACGGGACCGGCGGTTCCGACTCCCACAACGGCGACTTCTCCCCCCTGAGTCCAGACCGGTCCGCTGCCCAGCACTCCCGACGGAGTCGACTCCAACGCAGTGATGGCGCGCTGCAGATCGTACGCCCACTGTCCCAATAAAGGACGCCCGACCCACAAGCCCCACTGGGCCGAGTTGTGGTCCGGGGCATTCCCGATCTTGTCCCCCGAAACGGCTCCTGGTCCGGTCGCTCGGAACTGGGGAATGAGCACCTGCCAACCCTGGGCCAGGCAGGCTGCACTGAGTTTCTCGACCTGCTCAGAGTTCTCGGAATCCAGGTTGGCCAGCACCACCAACCGCGCCGGAGCGGCTGCGGGAATCCGACACCGAGCGGAAAGCGTCACGCCCGGCTCGCTCACAAAGGTGAACTTGCCTGGCTCGCTACCCGCCTGCATCCCGCTCGATGGTTCATCGACCCGTGGATTGTTCGCAAACGCCGTTGATTTTCTCAGCTTCTCACGAGTGATCGACTGCCAGTTGAGCCACGCCGGGCCGCCCACAGGCTGGTCCAGGCGGCTGAGCAGGTTTCGCCCTTCGGCAGCTGCGAACTGCGGCAGCGTCACCCAGTCATCGGGACGGGCTGTGCCGGGGTAGCAGCGCAGAGCTTCGGGGTCTTCGAGCGTCATCGCGGGATCAGGCAGCGGGGAGCCGTCGCCTTCTCCCTTCAAGTGCAGGGCCATCCAGCCATACAGCCGCTCGCGCATTGTCTTGCTGTAGTCATGGTGCCAGTCGAACACCGTCTGCTGGACTCCCGCAGGAGCCCCAGCCAGATCGAAAAATGTCTGCGCCACAGCCAGAGACTTGCGGGCCTCTTTCACGGAGAACTGGTTCGAGTCTTTGGTCGCGTTAAACAGCATCAAGCCGCGCGGCGCGACAAGGCCCAGGATCTCGCCTTCGCAGCAGAACCGAGCGGCACCGGGAACCACTTCGCACATGCAACAAGCTGTGCCAAGATAGGCGTTGTATGTTCCCACCGAGCAGACCGGCACGACTGCTTTGAACCGCGAGTCCCACGCCCCCGCGTACATCGTCTGGTTGCCGCCGCCGCTGGCTCCGGTAATCCCAATCTTCAGCGGGTCGACTTCCGGGCGACTCTGGATGTAGTCCACAGCCCGCATATTCTCGTAGACCTGAATCCCCGACAACGGCTTCCCGACTGGCAACAGCGTGGCTGCGGTCATCTCTCCGTGGTATTCGCCCAGAGCCTCCCCCACAGCCCGCTCACCCGCTCCAAATGCATCGACAGCCAGTACGAAGTACCCGTGCTTGGCCAGCCCGATGCAGCGGGCCTGAACCGCCGGAGCCTGTTTGGCCTCCTTCCAGTGCCCATGCACGCACAGCACTGCGGGGAGCTTGCCCTCCCGCTTCGGGACGTAGGCATGGGCAGTCATCCAGACGCCGGGGTAAGTCTGCAGCAACAGCTTCTCAAGCTTGTAGCCGTCGCGATCCAGGGTTTCGAGCACTCGCGGAGCCAGATCGCAAGTGGTCTCCGGAAATCCACCCCACGCTTTGAGCAGGTCTTTCCGCACCTCCTGAAGCCGCCGGGCTGCACTCACCTCCGTGAGAGTCGAACCGTCCCCAGCCACATCGCGATGAGCAGCCGCCCGCATCAGGGCCAGATACTCCGGAACCGGCTCCTGAGCTTGAACCCCGCTGGGGAGCAGCCCCCCGGCAACCCAGGCCATCCCCAGAACACACCAGCGGCGGATTGAACTCATGGAAAGGCCTCCTTGTCAAAGAGAGCGGCACGGCGCTAGCCGCCGGTACTCCACGAAACACGCGTCTCACCGGCGGCTAGCGCCGTGCCGCTCACGAACGATGCTACAGGCGGGGCTTCTCGGGCTTGATTGGCGTCAGCGGGGCACCGGACACCTTGAGCTTGCGCTTGTAGACCTTGTCTCCGCACATCGCGTAGACCGTGTCGAGCTTCTCGCCCCCAAAGGCCAGATTGGCGACCTTGCCGTTCGGAGTCGGAATGATGCAGTTGACTCGCCCCGCCTGATCGCAGACCTGCAGCCCCATGCGGGTCGCACACCATAGCCGCCCATTGGCATCGGCTCGCAGCCCGTCGACGCCGCTGTCTTCTGCGGTGTCGGGAACGTGCAGGTGGAAATACTTCTGCTTGTGAGCCAGCGAACCATCGGCTTGAATCTGGTAGCTGTAGACCCAGTGCGACCGCGAATCGGCGACATACAACAGCGACTGATCCGGCGACATACAGATGCCGTTGGCAAACTTCAGCCCCTTGTCGACGGGCTTCTTCTCGCCCGTTGGCGAGACATACATCACAGTGCTGTTTTGCCCCCTCTCCCAATCCGGGAAGGTGACATACACGCTGCCGTCATGACGCACGACGAGGTCGTTGCCGAGAAAACCATCGGCGAGAACCGTCGACTTGCCAGCGGCATCGTACTTCAGAATCTGAGAGGTCTTACGGGCCACCGCGTACAGCAGGCCATCCGCTCCGAACCTCTGGCCATCTCCCTCGTTCGAGTCCGCCAGCCACACTTCCGGCTTGCCATCGGCTCCGATCTTCAGTGTCTTCCGATTAAACACGTCGTTGAAGAACAGTTCGCCGCTGGCGTTCGTCGCCGGACCTTCCGTGAAGCTGTAACCCTCGCCGACGAGCTGCCACTCTTCGCCGGGAATCAGGATCTCCTGCAGCTGGGATGACCCCGGTCCAGCCTTCGCCGGGGCCGGCCAATCTTTCCAAAGGTACCGCATCGCGTCGGGAAAGAGCTTGGTCGCGTGCTCCCCGTTGTGGCCACCATCGCCCCATTCGAACTTGTGTTCATACCCGGCGAATTCGAGGGACCGTTGCATCTCCTGGTTGGCCATCCACCAGTCGCCTCCGTAGATGTTGTTGTCCTTGCTGCCATCTTGCAGGAACAGGCGGATCGGCTTGGGCTCGTACTTCCGCACGAGGCTCATGTACTCGTTTCCGCCGCGCAGACTCACATAGGTCCCGATCGCACTGAACACGCGCGAGAACTCGTGCGGCCGCTCCCAGGCTGCGGTGAAGGCACAGATCGCCCCGCTGCTGGCTCCCCCGATGCAGCGGTCGTTGCCGGACTTCGAGAGGACAATGGCCCGCCCGTCCTCGGCCTTCTTGGTCTCGACTTCGGGCAGGAGTTCCTCGAGCAGGAACCGGGCGTACGCATCGCCCAGCCCGTCGTACTCGTAGCTGCGGTTGAAGCGGTCGAGAGCCTGATCGTTCGGAGCCGGAACGCGCCCGTGCATCACGAAGACGCCGATCGTGACCGGCATTTCGCCCTTGGCGATCAGCTCATCGAACACCTTCGGAGCGTTGTACTGCACTCCATCCTGGTTGATATAGACGCAGGCGGGCTTGGCGGGGTCGTACTGTTTCGGGACATAGACCCAGTAGTCGCGGACCGTCCCGGGGAAGATCTGGCTCTTGTGGAAGGTGTACTTGGCCACCTCGCCCTTGGGGATCTCGCCCTCGGCCATCGCTACCAGCGGGGCCAGCAGAATCCAACACCAACTCAGCAGTTGCAGTCGCATCATCAATCCCCAGACGGAAGTTCCAGTTCCGGGGACGATGGTAGATTCGCGGAGAGAGGGCCGCCAGCCTACACGCGCAGTTCAGTCGCCTCGCCGCCCAAGTCCGCGGCATACTTCTGCCGAATCGGATCGACGAGCTGCGCCACGAAGCTGTCGACTTGCTCCGGAGCCCGGCCGACAAACCGGCGAGCCTCCAGGGCGTTGGTCAGATCGACCTTTTCGAAGTTCGGGTCGTTTCGCAGCCGCTCAATCAGGTCGTTCGCCTGCCCAAACTCCTTGACCTGCCGACCGGCGGCCTGGCTGTGAACGCGGATCAGCTCGTGCAGGACCTGGCGATCGCCACCGGCTTGAACTCCGGCCATCATGATCTCTTCGGTCGCCATGAACGGCAGCTCTTCCGCCAGATTCTTCTCGATCACGCGCGGGTAGACGACCAGCCCCTCCAGAATGTTCCGGTAGATGATCAGCAAGGCATCGATCGACAGAAACGACTGCGGCAGCGACAGGCGGCGATTCGCGCTGTCATCCAGCGTCCGCTCCATCCACTGCACAGCTGCGGTCTGCTCGGCGTTCGAGGTGAGCGACATCGCGAACCGGCCCAGGGCGCACATCCGCTCGGCCCGCATCGGGTTTCGCTTGTAGGCCATAGCGCTGGAGCCGATCTGGTCCTTCTCGAACGGCTCTTCAATCTCTTTTCGGCTCTGAAGAATACGCAGGTCGCTGCCCATCTTGTGGCCAGACTGGCCGATGCCGCTCAAGGCTGACAGCACCATGGCGTCGACCTTGCGCGAGTAGGTCTGCCCGGTCACGGCGTACGAGCCAGGGAAACCCATCTTCTCGGCGACACGCTGATCGAGCGTCTCGCACTTCGCATGATCGCCTTTGAACAGTTGCAGGAAAGTCGCCTGCGTCCCGGTCGTTCCCTTGGCTCCCCGGAACCTCAGCGAGGCCAGACGGTGTTCGATCTCTTCCAGATCGAGAACCAGGTCCTGACACCAGAGTGTGGCCCGCTTCCCGACCGTTGTCGGCTGGGCCGGTTGCAGGTGTGTGAACCCCAGGCACGGCAGATCGCGGTACTTCACGGCGAACTTCGCGAGGCCATCGATCACCTGCACCAGCCGCTTGCGGATCAGCTGCAGGCCATCCCGCATCTGAATCAGCTCAGTATTGTCGGTGACGTAACAGCTCGTCGCACCAAGATGGATGATTCCGCCGGCTGTCGGGCACAGCTCCTTGTAGGTCTCGACATGGGCCATCACGTCGTGACGCCGAATCTTCTCGTGATACGCCGCGCGATCGAAATCGATGTTGTCGACGTTCGCCCGCAGTTCCTCGACCTGGGCTGCGGTAATGTCGAGTCCCAGTTCCCGCTCGGTCTCGGCCAGCACGACCCACAGCCGCCGCCATGTCGAGTGCTTGCGCTGCTCCGACCAGATCGCCGACATCTCGCGCGAGGCATAACGGGTGTTCAGGGGGCTTTCGTACAGGTCGCGCGGCACGGGTGGTCTTCCTTCGAGGAACAGGCTCAGCCTGCATTGTCGAGAATCGTTGCCAAATGGAAAGTGAGCGCCAGAGTCACTCGCCGGGCACGATCGCGTCGGTCGCCAGATTTCCCAATCCGAGGGCGGCTTTCAGAGCGTCGTAGCGGGCTCGCTCGGGATTCTCAGTCCGCGTGCGGACAGCCCGCAGCAGCAGATTCTTCGGCGTGTGGTCCAGATCGACGAACTCCAGAACCTGAGTTCGGTAGCCTGCACATTCCAAGGCTTCAGCTCGCAGGGCGTCCGTCGCCAGCGCGGCGATCCGCTCCTTGAGAATTCCGTGCTTCAGGATCAGCTGGAGCGGGTCCGACTGAATCGACTTCGCCACTTCATGCTGGCAACACGGCACAGCCAGGATGACTTGGGCCTGCCAGCGCACGGCTTGAGTCAGGGCCTGATCAGTGGCTGTATCGCAGGCGTGCAGCGCCACAGCCAGATCGACTGGCTCACTGAACTGGACAGCTCCGATGGCTGCGGCCCGGAACTCGATTCCCGCGATCCGGAGCTTCTCACACAGCCCGCGGCAGGTCTCCAGAATCCCAGCGTTCTGATCGATGGCCACGATCTGAACTTCGCGCTGATGAATCTGCGTCAGCAGATGGTGCAGCGCAAAAGTCAGGTAACTCTTCCCCGAGCCAAAGTCCACGACACGCAGCAACCCCTCGACCGGGAGATGGGGCACGATGTCGTTGACGATTTCCAGGAAACGATTGATCTGGTGGAACTTATGAGCCATCGCCGCCCGCACACGACCTTCGGGCGTCATCACCCCGATCGCTTCGAGAAACGGGCAGGGCTGGCCTTCCGGGATCAGATATTGCTTCGTGCGATTGTGCTCAGCCGGAGCGGGGGCTCGCTGTGAGGCCTTGTGACTAGCCTGAACGGCACTTCCGTCCCGCGACCGGAATTGCGAGTCCCCCGCAGTAGTCAGCAGGTTGACCTCGCGAAATGCCTTGGGAAACAGCTCAGTCAGCCGCGACAAACTGGCTGAAAGGGTCAGATTCTCGTGACGCTCCTGAGTCCCGACTCGAGCCGTCCACTGCAAATGGAACCCGTCTTTCAGAGCCACGGACCGGACGGTATAGCGTGACGCAGCGTCACTGGACTTACGGTCCGGGGCGCTCAGCACCAGCTTGACGAGTGTTCGCTGCTGAAGTGCCGCCTCGAACAGGTCCCGCACAGTGGATAACGGCTGAGCAGATTCTGGCACCGGATTAGACCGCCTCCGATTTCAGCTCGGACGGAGCCGATGTCGGCAGTTCAAACCGCGGAGCCACGACGGAATCATCAAGATCCGCGAGCGGCTCAGGCCGCTTGTTGGACGGAGTCGCGGTGTAGCTGGGCTTGGAGGGGCTCGGACGGGTGATTTCGTCCTGAAATCCGCTCAGACCCTTCTTGAACTCAGACACTCCTTTGCCCAGATTCTTCGCGACATCGGGCAATCGCTTGCCGAACAGCAACAGACCGATCATCCCCAGGATCATCAGTTCGCCGAAATTTGCACCAAACATGGCTCACCTCTCTCGGACCGGCTGGCTGCAGAACAGCCATTCCGGTCGCAACGTCAGGCCCACAGACTCACTGGGCAACACCTTCCATAGTACCGCCGCTCGAAACTCCGTCAAATCGAACTGCCGGATCGGCCAAGACTTCGGCGACGTGAATTCTCTGCGGCTCTTCAATAAGAACCGCCGCTGTGACCGAAATCTTCGCCACAACCGGGACAAATGGACGGCGATTTCGGCTCCAGGTCGATCGCTTCGCGCTGCATTTCGCCCCCCATCTGGATAAAATTCCGGCGCCCAACCCCAACGAATGCTAGGGTCTTTCTGAACCCCCTCACGTGAATCGCTGAGCCGATCACGTCCGGACTTCGGAGAGACTCGATGGTTGCCGCAACTTCCCCTGTTGACCGCCTTTCGAACACGACAGACCAGTTCGTCGACTGTTCGGAGACGGTTCGCCAGCTCCTTGAAGCCGAGTTCGAACTCGACGGCCCCTTGATCGACATCAACGAACTTCAAGCGAATGTCCAGCGACCGGCCAAAGGCAAGGTCGTGGCAGTCATGCCGGCCTACAACGCGGCCCAGACCCTGGAGCGGACTGTCGCTGACATTCCCCCGGGAACGGTCGACGAGATCGTGCTGGTTGACGACTGCAGCCGCGACTCGACCGCCAATCTGGCCCGCCGCATGGGCCTGAAGGTCATCGTTCACGAAAAGAACAAAGGCTACGGCGGCAACCAGAAGACCTGCTACAAGCTGGCCCTGGACCTCGGCGCAGACTATGTCGTGATGATCCATCCCGACTATCAGTACGACAGCCGGGTCGTCGGAGCTGCGATTGAGTTCCTGCGGCTGGGGATCTGCGACGTGATTCTGGGCTCCCGCGTTCGTACCCGTCAGGAAGCCCTGGCTGGTGGGATGCCGGTCTGGAAGTACATCGCCAACCGGGCTCTGACGACGATCGAGAACATCGCCCTCGGGCAGAACCTCGGCGACTTCCACAGCGGCTTCCGGGCCTACCGCCGCGAAGTCCTCGAGAAGATCCCCTTCGACAAGAACACCGATGACTTCGCCTTCGACAGCCAGTTTCTGGCTCAGGCCGTTCACTTCGGCTTCAAGGTGGGCGACATCCCGGTCCCGGTGCGGTACTTCGACGAAGCGTCGAGCATCAATTTCAAGCGGTGCATCAAGTACGGTCTGGTGACGTTGCAGGTGATGGCCGAGTTCTGGCTGCACAAGCTGCGGATCAAGAACTGCCCGTACTTCAAGGTGGATGCGAAGTAGTTGGCGGATAGCCGATGGCTGATGGCAATTGGCCAGAAAGAGGCAGGCAACAGGTTTCTCAAACCGGGGCGTGGGACTAAACTCCTGCTCTCCGGTTTGGTCGTTTTTGAGACTTGGACATGACCGCCGCGAGTCTGCGGGGAGATTCTCATGTCGCTGCTTCCGGGCGTTCCGATCTGCTTGGTGGCCTACGGACTGATCACCCTGATTTATCAACTGAGTGTTGCAGTTGTCGCGCGAAGATTCGGAGTCGTTGTCGAACTGGTATCGGTAGGCTTTGGTCCCCGAGTCTGGGAGTTCAAATGGCTTGAATTCAATTGGTGTTTCAGTCTAATCCCATTGGGCGGGTACACCAAGATGCAAGGAGTAGACGAACTCAGACACCCCACGAGTGGATCATTTCTTCTGTTGTCACCGCTACGCAGACTCTGCGTGATTCTGGCGGGGCCGTTCAGCAATATCCTGCTCGGAGGTCTGTTGGTATTGCCTGCGGCTTTTTTCCCCGGCGGCGGCTTGATTGTCGATCCGCAGGGTGAGCATCCAGTCATTCCGAGCGTGGTCCCAAGTCTACAGTATCATGCAACATTCCGGCCAGAGAGCGTTCCGTCCTTACTGAACTTGGTCCAGGAGACCATTACTGAGTATTCACTGCGGTTACTTGGTTGGAGATCTCTGGATGGGTGGGGTGGATTTGTCGCCTGGTGTGTGACCGCTGCTGCGATATTGAAGGCGAGTTTTCTGACATGGTTAACGTGGCTAGGATTGCTGGCCCTCTCTCTTGGTTTCATCAACTTGGTGCCAATCCCTCCGTTAGTCGGCGGTAACGTCGTGATGCTGGCGTGGGAAGTCTGTTTCGGAAAACTCTCGGAGAAGGCTGAGTCACGGCTCTCGTTGTTCGGCGCGCTGATCGCATTGTTCCTGATGGCCAGGCTCTTCTGGGCAGACTGGGTTTGGTTGGGACGGTGGTACGATCAGGGTATGCCGTGCTGATCGGGTGCCGCAACAAACACTGACAATATCTCAACATCCCGAACTCAGCCCCATGGCCGCTCCCAAGCTTCACCCCGCCACGCAGTTCGCAGCCCCGTCCACCATTCTGCACGGGACGGCTCTCAAGGACGTTCTCAGTCCGACGCTCGTCTCGCTGATCGGGCAGTCACTGGCTCCCGTCGTCCCGGGGTTTCAAAAACTTCGCTTTGAAGCCCACGCGAACGCCGATCTGGAGACGCTCGAACTCAAGGATCGGGCGCGGCAGATCGCCCGCGCTATGGCAGAACTGTTGCCTCAACCGATCAGCGAGGCTCTCCCACTGCTGGTCAAATCGCTTGGACCGGAGTTGACTCGCACCGAAGGGAACGGCCTGGCGGTCTTCTTCTACTTTCCCCATGCCGAGTATATCGCCGAGTACGGCATCACCGACTTCTCTGGCGGCATGCAGGCCAACTACGAACTCACCAAACGCTTCACAGCTGAGTTCAGCATTCGACCATTCCTGATCCGCTACCAGGCAGAGTCGCTCCGGCTCCTGAGCGAGTGGGCCGCCGACCCGAATCCCCATGTGCGCCGGCTGGTCAGCGAAGGGACGCGGCCTCGGCTCCCTTGGGCGATGCGCTTGCCCGAGGTCCAGCGCACGCCCCAGCTGACGATTCCGCTACTGGAACGACTCAAGGACGACAAGGAACTTTATGTCCGGCGGTCGGTCGCCAATCATCTGGGAGACATCGCGAAAGATCACCTGGAGGTCGTCCTCGATCTGTGCGAACGCTGGCAGGCGGAGGTTCGCGATGCCGACGCAGTGCTCCGAGAGAATCGGCACTGGCTGATCCGGCACGCCCTGCGCTACCCGGCGAAGAAAGAGAACTCGCGCGCTCTGCGAATTCGAGAATTGGCGGCGAGGCAGTCTCGGGATTCGGGTCGGAATCGTTTAGACTGAGACCTGCTCTCTCCAGGATCTCTGACCATGCTGATCGACTCGCACGACATTGAAGTCCGCGTCCGCTACTGCGAAACGGATGCGATGGGATATCTCCATCACGCGAACTATTTCAACTTCTTTGAGATGGCCCGCACGGAGCTGTTCCGGGTACAGGGCGGCAACTATCGCGCGATGGAGGAACGCGGATATTACCTCGTCGTCGTTCACATCGAATGTGACTACAAGGTTCCGTCGGGGTTCGACGATCTACTGACGATCCGGGCCCGGATCTCGCGCCAGACACCCGCCAAGCTCGAACACGAGTACGAGGTCTACCGCGACGGCAAGCAGGTCGCCAAAGGCCGCAGCGTGCTCGCCTGCGTCGATCGCGAGGGGAAGGTTCAGCGGCTCACGCACGAGATCCTGTACGGCGAAACCCCCTCAGCCTGAGTGCCTCTGCACAGAGATTCGAGTTATCCTCCAAGCGTCCACTTCTCGAAGGAACCTGCGATGCGATTGGGACTGATCAACTCCGCCTGGGCTCAGGCCGGTCGCGACACCGCCTGGGGAATCGCGAAGACCAAAGAGATCGGGTTCGACTCGATCGACATCTTCACCGATCCACTCGACATCGATATCCGCGAGCGGCAGCTAATCCGCAAGGAGTGCGATCGCCACAGTCTGCCAATCGTCTCGGTCTGCTGTGTGGCCACGGGGCTGATCGACTTTAACCCCAGCGTGCAGCGGTTCCATCTGGAACGCTGCGAGGCGTTCCTGGATCTGGTCTACGAGTTCGGAGCCCAGAACCTGCTTCTGGTCCTGGGCGAATATATCTGGAACCAGGAAGTGATCCCGCCGCCCGAGCAGTGGCGGACCGGAGTTGAGAACTGCCGGCGGTTGGCCGATTACGCCGAGTCACTCGGCCTGCAGATTGCGATGGAGCTGGAGCCGTTCCCGCTCTCGCTTGTGAACAGCGTCGACACCATGGCCCGGTTCATCGCCGACGTCGGGCATCCAGCCCTGGGGGCCAACATCGATGTGTCCCACCTGCATCTGGCCAAAGTCTCCGCCGAAGAACTTCCGCGACTGGCGGGGAAGTCGTTCCACGTCCATATCTCCGACTGCGACGGCAAGAAGCATGGCGACCTGCCCCCCGGGCGCGGTGTCGTGCAGTTCGAACCGTACCTGGAGCAGATCCGCGACCTGGGAGTCCCAGGCGCCATGTCGATCGAACTCGAATACAGCCCCGAGCCCGACAAGATCGAAGAGTGGGTCCGAGAGGCCTATGAATCGACAGCAGCCCTGATGCGCAAGTGCGGCCTGCGCGACTGAATGGGTCGCAGTATTCGTTAGAATTCTGTTTCCCACAGGACGCCGCCTATTTCGCTGACAGAAAGGGGCATTCACCCTCGACTCGTATCTCGTGCCGATCATAGCTCGGATACAGATCGACCCCGCCGATCCCAGCTGGCCCGACTCACTGTTTCAGGCCCCCAAGGGCCGCCGATGACTCCTGCGACTGCCTCTCGTCAAGCGAACTCTCGAATGACTGAAGAACTGAAATGGACATTCAACGATGGCTGGATACTGATGTCCGTGTTTTTCAATCACGGTCAAGACGGTGCGTCGCTCGATGGTCTGATCGTGGCTGCGGACCTGATGAACCATGCGATTCCGACCAGCAGCGAACTCTCGCGGTCCTTGTCACGACTGGCCTCGTGTGGGGTCCTGGTCGAAGTCGACAGTCGATATCGAATTTCAGAGGAATATCTGCCCATGCTGGCCAAAGCCTATCAGGGGCGAGGTGGAGTGTTCAGCACACCCGACAAAGGGACGAAGTGGCTCTCTCGCATGAAGTTTGAGGTGATCGAGGCCCCGGCAATCCAGATTTCGGCGAAGCAATTGCGAGATGCGATCAAGCGGTATCACCAACTCTTCAGACAAGAGTAGCTGACAAACGGTCTCTCGTTGCGATTCATCCGCTAAGCTGAGAACATCGACCGCGATTGATGGATTCACGCAGGTCGTGGCACAGGACGATTCGCATGGTCGAGATCAGTTCGCTCAAGAAATCCGTCGCCGCGTTCGCAGCTTTCGCTGTCGCGTGGTTGGCGTCCGCAGCTTGGCTCGCGGCTGGGGAGACTCCTGCCGTTCCTAACTTTGACCGCGATGTCCGGCCCATTCTCCGCAGCCGGTGTGTCACCTGTCACGGGCCGATCAAGCAGGAGGGGGGCTTGCGGCTTGATGCGGGGAAGCTGGTCCTGCAAGGCGGAGACAGCGGCGCGGTCGTGCAGCCAGCGAAGAGTGGTGACAGCCAGCTGCTGGCCCGTGTGAGTACGACAAACCTCGACGAGCGGATGCCGCCCAAGGGGGCTCCGCTGGCTGAGCAGGAAATCGCGGTCCTGAAGGCCTGGATCGACGCGGGGGCACCAATTCCCGCTGGCGAAACGATCGCTCCACGGCCCGAGGAGCATTGGTCCTTTCAACCGATCCAAACTGCACCCGCTCCCGAAGTCAAAGATCGTGAATGGCCGCGGAATCCGATCGACCAGTTTGTTCTGTCGAAGCTGGAGACCCGCAACTGGCAGCCCAATCCCGATGCTTCGAAAGCGGATCTACTGAGGCGGTTGTACCTCGATCTAGTTGGGCTCCCTCCGACAATCGCGGAACAGGACGCGTACCTCGCAGCCATTGAGCCGGACGCTCACGAGCAGCTGGTCGATAGTCTCCTCGATCGGCCGGAGTACGGGGAACGGTACGCTCGGCATTGGCTGGATGTGGCGCGGTATGCCGACTCGAACGGCTACGAGCGCGATGCCGCCAAGCCCGAGGTCTGGAAGTACCGGGACTATGTGATTCGTTCACTCAATGCGGATCTGCCGTTTAATCGGTTCATTCTCGAACAGGTCGCCGGAGATGAACTTGCCGATGGCACTGACAGCTCGATGATCGCTACCGGGTTTCTCCGGCTGGGGCCCTGGGACGATGAGCCCGCTGACTTTGCGACCGACCATTACGACCAGCTGGACGATCTGGTGAACACCACCAGCCAGGCGTTCCTGGGGCTGACGATGGGGTGTGCCCGCTGTCACGATCACAAGTTTGATCCGCTGACCCAGGTCGACTATTACGGGATGGTGGCTGTGTTCCATCCGCTGAAGCGGCCGCAGTCGGGCCGCACAGAACTGACACTGCCGATCGCGACACCCGCTCAGCGCAAGCAGATGACGGACGAGCAGAAGAAGGGCGCTCCGCAGGGGTACTTCCTCGAGGAACCGACTGGGAACGTCCCAGCTACACATCTCCTCGTGCGGGGCAGCCCGCATCAGCCTGCGGCGGAAGTACCGCCCTCGGTGCCTGCCGTACTGGTCCACGAGCCGATGGCGTTTCTTCCGGCAAATGACCTCACGACGCAGCGGCGGCTGTCGCTGGCCCAGTGGCTGGCCTCACCCGAAAATCCACTCACGCCGCGGGTCATCGTGAACCGTGTCTGGCAATGGCACTTTGGCGAGGGGCTCGTGCGGACCGGCAACGACTTCGGTCTGAACGGCGAACGCCCCACGCATCCGGAGCTGCTCGACTTTCTGGCTCACTGGTTCGCACATAATGCGAACTGGTCGCTCAAGAAGCTGCACCGACTGATCGTCACCAGCCGCACGTACCAGATGAGCCGAGACGATCGCGAAGAGTACGCCGCCGTCGATCCCGAGAACCGGCTACTCTGGCGACGATCGCTCCAGCGGCTGGAAGTCGAGCCGATTCGGGACAGCATTCTGGCAGTCAGCGGCCAGCTGGACCGCACGATGTTCGGCCCGCCGATCTATCCGCTGATTCCGAAGGAAGCACTGGAGAGCCACGCCGACAAGACCTCGATCTGGCCCGCGTTCGATGAGAAGGCTGCGGCCCGCCGCACGGTGTATGCCTTCACCAAGCGGTCGCTGATGATTCCGCTCCTGGAGGTGCTCGACCTGTGCGATACGACGCGCTCATCACCCAAGCGGAACGTCACAACCGTCGCGACACAGGCTTTGACGCTCTACAACAGCGAGTTCGTCATGCAGCAGGCAGCTCATCTGGTACGCCGCCTGGAAACGGAAGCGGGCCCCGAACTCGACGCCCAAATCGAACTGGCCTGCAGACTCGCCCTGTGCCGACGCCCCACCGATGCCGAGCGCCAGGCGATGGTCCAGTTCGTGGCCGAGGAACTCACTCAGCTGCGTACGCAGCGTGGTCCCGACGCCCCACAAGCTGAACTGGAGCGAGCGGCCCGGACACAACTCTGCCGGGTTCTGCTGAATCTGAACGAATTCGTCTATCCGAACTGAATTCGAGATGCTCGAATTCGCTCCCGGATGTCGACCGTTCGCGAAGTCGCGAGGATCTCCGGGTTCACACTCTCACTGCCTGACCCACTTCCATGGCCGAAAACCGCAACTTCTCACCCGCTCAGCAAAAGATCATCAAGCGGTTCTATGACAACCGCGACCAACTCGATGAGCAGCATCTCGCCGAGAATGTGACGAACCTCTATCTGGCGACCGGTGAGAAGCAGAAGGCCAAGATCTGGAAAACGGTCGAGGAGATGATGGGCCGCCTGGGAGTTCCGGCCAGCCGCATTCAGCACATCATGGAGAAGAAAGACCCCGCCATCCTGGCTGAGGTCGTGAAGGACCTGCAGGCTGGAAAGATCAAGAAGCCAACCCCGCCCGCAGCTCCACCCGCTCCTTAAGGAGTGTTCGCGGCACACGCCCTCCTCTTGTCAGCCGACTCTGATTGAAGCAATAATCAAAGTTCGCTGATCCGTCTTGTGGGGAGCCCGTCGATGCTGCAGCCCAGTTCGCTTCTGCCGTGCTCCAGCCTGCTCTCGCGCCGGGATGTGCTGCGAGTCGGGGCGATCAGTGCCGCTGCATCATTGATGCCCGCAGCGTGGGTGAGCGGGGCCAGCACGTCCCCCAGTCCGGCCAAAGCCGATTCGGTGATCTTTCTCTGGATGGGCGGCGGGGTCACGCACATCGACTCGTTCGATCCCAAGCCGCAGGCTCCCGAAGAGATTCGCGGTACGCTGTCAGCCATCTCGACGACCGTTCCCGGCGTGCAGTTTGGTGAGCCGATGTCGCAGCTCGCGCAGATCGCCGAGGAGCTCTGTCTGGTTCGCAGCTTCTCGCACGACAGCAACGATCATCTGCTCAGCCAGGCCTACACGCTGTCCGGGCATAAGGTCACGATGGCCCAGCTGTATGCCGAGCCCAACATCGGCTCGGTCGTCTCGTATCTGAATGGACCGCGCCAGGGGTTGCCCGGATATATCGCGGTGCCGGGGATCACGCGACCGGGACCGCCGCCGTATAACCTGTTTGTCGGTGGCTGGCTCGGCAATGGTTACGCTCCGTTCTGCCTGGGAGGAGTGCCCGAGCAACCGGACTTTACGGTGGGGCATAAGGAAGTGAATCCCAGCCCGCTGGCGAACGAAGACCTCTCCCCGCGCGAGCTGTTGCCGGTCGGCGGACTCACCTCGGGGAGGATCAACTCGCGGCTGGGGCTGCACCAGCAGCTCGATGCCGCTGTGAAACAGATTGAGAAGGTGCAGCGGACGACTGCCCAGTCGCGGCAGTTCGAGGGGGCCGCCACGCTGCTGACCAGTCCGACGGTGCGAGCTGCGTTCGATATCTCCAGTGAGCAGGAGTCGCTGCAGGACGACTATGGCCGGACCAAGGTTGGCAAGCGGTGCCTGATGGCGCGGCGGCTGGTCGAGTCGGGCGCCCGGTTCGTGATGGTCGACTACGGGTACGACCCGGACTATGGAAACCTGTGGGACAACCACAACGTCCCCGAACAGAAGATGCCGCACATCTCGGAGATGTGCAAACGTGGCTATCACCTCGCGGGGATCGACAGGGCCTTCGCAGCTCTGATTCGCGATCTCAAAACCCGCGGGATGCTGGAGCGGACGCTGGTCGTCTTCCTGACCGAGTTCGGCCGCACTCCAAAGATCAATAGTAACGGCGGTCGTGATCACTGGGGGATGTGCGGCTCGATCTTCTTCGCGGGCGGAGGGACCCGACCGCAGGTAATCGGCGCGACCGATGCCCAGGCGATGTGGCCCACGACTGTTCCGTGGGGGCCGGCAGACATCGCAGCCACGGTTTACGAAGGGCTGGGAGTCTCGCTGGAGACACGCCTGCCCGACCAGCAGGGCCGCCCGCATCCGATCCTCGATCATGGTCGAGTGATCGAAGGGGTCTACTGATAACTCTCGTTTCGCGGTCGACGCTTCGCCCACCCTCACATTTGCGATATTACCTCGGTACTATTTGGAAATCTTGAAATCGACAGCATGGGCCCATCATGTCGGACGAACTTCTCGATTGGATGCGACTGCATCTGACGCCCGGAATCGGGCCTCGGATTATGGAATTGCTGCTGGAGCGATTCGGCAGCCCGCGCGAGGTACTGGCAGCCAGCGGAGCAGCTCTGCTGGATGTGAAGGAAGTCGGCCCCAAGCTCTCCGCAGCCATTACGCGTTCGCGTTCCAGCTCCGATGCCCAAGAGGAACTGGCCCTCGCCGCTGAGCTCGGTGTCACTCTGCGGGTGCGTGATACGGATTCCTACCCCACGGGGCTGAGGGAAATCGCAGACCCACCGGCGATTTTATATGTGAAAGGGACCTACGAGCCGCGTGATGAGTTGGCGATCGCGATCGTCGGCTCGCGGCAATGTTCGATCTACGGAAAGCAACAGGCCGAGAAGCTGGCGGCCTCACTGGCTCGGGCCGGAATCACAATCATCAGCGGTCTGGCCCGCGGGATCGACGCGTGTGCGCATCGCGGAGCCCTCAAAGCCGGAGGCCGCACGATCGCGGTCTGTGCCACCGGGTTGTCGGAAGTCTATCCTCCCGAGCATGCGGAACTCGCTCAAGAGATCACACAAGCGGGGTGCCTGATCTCCGAATCTCCGCTGCGGCGCAGCACGATGAAGGGGATCTTCCCGCAGCGGAATCGCCTGATCTCGGGGCTCAGCCTGGGCGTAATTGTGGTCGAGGCCAATCGCGGCAGCGGGTCGCTGCACACAGCTCGTCACGCAATGGAACAGGGGCGCGAAGTGTTCGCGGTTCCAGGGCGGATCGACTCGTTGGCGAGCCAGGGGTGCCACGACCTGATTCGCGATGGAGCCACATTGGTCCGCGGGCCGGATGATATTCTGGAGTCGCTGGGCCCGCTCATTCAGCCCGTGCAGACGAAGAGTGACGAAGCCGTTCACGCCCCGCGGGAGCTGTTGCTCAACGACCAGGAGCGCGAGGTCCTGAACCTCGTCCGGACCGACCCGCAACACATCGACGAGATCGTGCGAGCCAGCCAGCTGGAACCGGCCCGAGTAATCGCCACGCTGACGGTGCTGGAAATGAAACGAATGATCCGCCGCCTGCCCGGCAGCCTGCTCGTCCGGGCACCGTGGTAAGCGCGCGGTGCAGAATCTCTGGTTGGAAGGAGTTTCTTCTCGACTTCACTGGGTCGCGATTGAATAATCAATTGCCAACTTGAGTCAGTCGTTGAAATCAGCGGGGGCAGTCCATGGTGTTCAGCATTCGTTCGCTCCTCCTGATAGGTGTCGTGGGGAGTCTGCTGCATGTCCGGGAACTCAGCGCTGACGAACCGCAGCGACGCGCTCCGGAAGCTGAGCTGTATCACGGAGCGGTGGCGTTCGAATGGGCTCCGTCAAACGATCCGGTCCTGAAGCTGACCAACACGGAGACTCTGACCGAAGTCCCCCTGGATCAGATTTCTGCCCGGATCGAGGAGATCGCCAAACGTCAGGTCGTGATCGACGAGATCGCATTGACGGACCTGAAGATCGACTACGACCAGCGGGTGACTTGGCCAAAAGGAGAGAGCATTGAGCAACTGCTGGCGCGGATTCACAAGCCCGACAGCCACGAGTTGATCTGGCAAATCGAAGAGCAGATTCTGCGGCTGACCACGGATAAGGATTCCCGGGAATCGTACACCACCCAGCGATACTTTGTCGGAGATCTGCTGACCGAAGACTTCCCGGTCGACAAGATCATGCTGGTTATCGAGAACGAAACGTCCGGTCCGTGGCATAACGACGAACCCGGCACGGGGACGATCACGCCGCTGGGCAACCACTTATATGTTCGACAGACACATAAGGTCCAAAGCGAAATTGTCGGTCTCCTGCAGGCGCTGCGAAGTGACAATCCTTTCGTACTGATGAGCGAGTCCGAAGGGCAATTGCGACTGCTGCGAGCTCTGGAAGAGCAGACCGTTTCTTTCGACTGGCCGGAGATCACGCTCCAGGAGTTCTTTCGGCGATTGGAGGAGATGACTCAGGTTCCGTTTGATGTCGACGAGCAAGGACTTCAGATGGCGGGCCTGGATTCCGACACTTCGATCACCGCACACGCTCGCAATCTCCCCCTGCGTAGGGCACTCGAACTGTGTCTAGAGAACGTGAATGGCACTGTGCTGACTTGGTATCTCAATGACGAAAACAAAATTGGGATCATTGTCCCTGGTTGCTATGACCAGAGATCCACGATGATTCTGAATCTCACCACGCTCGGGATCACGGGTGATCGTCTGGATCAGTTCGCGGAACTCCTGCAGAACGAAACCAGCAGGCCGTGGGATCGATATCATCCCGGTCGGGGGACTATCTCGATCATTCCCGGTCGCCACGCACTGATTATCAACCAAACACGTACCGTTCAAAGAGAAATCCTGCAGATCCTCGCTGACCTGCGGACGCTCCCGAAGCATCAGCCGCTGTTTCCGCCCGCATCTACGAAGCCGGTCACGCGGTACTACAACCTCGCTGCGGAGACGGCCAAAGCCCTTGTGACTCTGATTCCCGAGACGATCGCGCCGGGAACCTGGGAGTCTGTTGCACCTGCTGACGACAAACCACCCGCACAGGCGAAACCAGCTGCTGAAGACGGAACCACTCCCGCGAAGCAGCCTCGACCGGGACGGCTGATCGTGATTCCGATCCCGGTGCAGATGCAGACGATTGAGGTCCTCTCCGAAATCAACTCGCAATTCGGTGGGGGACCACCCAAGGCTCCTGAGACGAATCCGGCCGGAACGCCTGGGACAGATAGCTACCTGGCGATCACTCACACGCCCGAGGTGCATGCGCAGGTCGAAAAGTTCCTGAAGAAGCTGCACCAGATCCCGGAGGCAGATCCCGAGTCGAGATTCCCAGGGGGCGGGTTCTTTCGACTGCCACTGGACCGCTGAGGGGCGCGGCTCTGGCGGAACTGCGACGTTGAGAACACTTTGAGCTCGCGCATGCGGCTCGGCAGGAGCCTCGCCCTCCCGGCCTGGCAGGTTCGCGACTCACTGGTCGGCAAATGCGTCGGGATAAGCGATTCCTCGCATCAAGGGGGCGACTTCTTTACCATCCCCGCTTCGGCTGTTCGCGCTCCCTCGCCCTTGATCGAGTTGACTGATGTCTGTGTCTTCGCCTGCACAATACCTCGTGGACCTGTTCGGCCTGTCGGGCAAGACTGCCGTCGTGATTGGAGGGACCGGGACTCTGGGGGGGGCCATCGCGGACGCTCTCTCGGGAGCCGGAGCACACATCGTCATCACGGGACGCAATGCCGAGCAGGGGGTCGCTGCAGTCACGCGTCTGAAGGCTGCCGGGGGCAGTGCGGAATACGTCGCAGCTGACGCGACCGTGAAGTCCGACCTGGAGGCGCTGGTCGCTCACCTGCGTGCCAGCCAGCGGCACTGCGACGTGCTCGTAAACGCAGCTGGGATTAACTCACCGACTCCGTTTCTGGAGATCACGGACGAGGAATGGGATCGGATTTTCAACATCAATCTCCGCAGCGTGCGCCTGGCCTGCCAGGTCTTCGGAAAGGATATGCAGGAGCGTCAGACCCGAGGCTCGATCATCAACATCGCCTCGCTCAGCGCGATCACACCGCTGTCGCGCGTCTATACGTACTCTGCGTCGAAGGCGGCTGTGCTGAACCTGACGCTGAACCTCGCCCGCGAATGGGCCAAGGTCGGCATCCGGGTGAACGCCATGTCCCCGGGATTCTTCCCCGCGGAGCAGAACCGCAAAGTGCTGACAGCTGACCGGGTCGAGAGCATCATGCGGCACACCCCCATGAACCGCTTCGGAGACCCCGCCGAGTTGGCCGGGGCCATCCTGCTGGCAGCCTCGAACAAGGCCGGATCGTTTCTGACTGGAGCGAACCTCGTCGTCGATGGCGGGTTTATGGCGATGACGATTTGAGTCGTCGTTGATGGTGCGCGCGTGCGACCGGCAGAAATGTGGTTGACGTACTCGCACACTGTCCCGGGATCACGCGCGGGCTGGGTGGGGCTCGTGTGCGAGATCGGGGCTGGTGCGAGACACGGCGTCTCACCTTGGTTTTTTCCTCACGGAATCCAATCCGAATATGCAGGCTGTAAGGGCGCACTTTCGGCGGTTGAAGCTGCTCACGTGTGCAGAGTCGATGACTGCAACACACAAGAGTACCACGCTGCGAAGGCCGCAGCGGGTGCATCCGCCAGCTGCAGGGAAGCGTCTCATGTCTGTCTATGGTCGAGTTCTCGCGTTGATGATGTTGGCCGCTCCGATCGGGGCGATCGCGGGGGACTGCGTGGAAACGGGTTGCCTCGGCGAGAGCTGCTGCGAGGAAGGGGCTTGCGGCCTGTTGGGTGGACCGGGCCTGCTGGATGGATTTGGATCGTGCCTGGTCAGCGACGACAAGCTGCTCGGGATCTTTGCTCACAGCGACCCGTGCTTTAACGACTTCATCAGCCCGATGACGAACCCGGTCTTCTTCGAAGATCCCCGGACGTTGACCGAAGCCCGGTTCATCTTCCTCGATCATCAGCTGCCCAATGCTCTGGGCGGTGACCATGTGCAGGTCTGGGCCATGCAGGCTCGCTTGGCGCTGACGGAGAACCTGTCGATCATCGCAACCAAGGACGGGTTCATCGTATCGGACAGCCCGCTGCTCAACGACGGATTCGCCGACGTCGCTGCCGGTCTGAAATACAACATCTACAAGGACGTCGAGAACCAGGTGATCGCCAGCGTCGGGGCCACTTATGAGATCCCGATTGGGACGACCCGGGCGCTGCAAGGGAACGGCGACGGCGAGTTCCACTTGTTTGCCTCAGCAGGAGCAGAACTCTGGGACGGAGCTCACTGGGTGACTGGTTCCGGATTCCGCCTGCCTGCCAATCGAGCTGTGGAGAACCAGATGTGGTACTGGTCGAATCACATCGACCAGCAGCTGGGCCAGTCGGGGATCTACCTGTTCCATGAAACCAACTGGTACCACTACATCTCCAGCGCCGGTGCCTTTGGGGCTCCGATCGGCGGGGGAGACCTGTTCAATCTGGGATCGGTCGGAATGGCGGGCGAGAACATGGTCACCGGGGCTTACGGGGTGAAGTACAAGCCGGCCGACAACATGGAGATCGGGGTGGCGTACGAGATTCCCTACAGCAGCCGCAAGGATCTGCTGGAGGACCGGATCAACGTGAACTTCATCGTGCGGTTCTAAACGAGACTTCCCGGTCCACACTCCAGTTCGCCAGAAAAGAGAGAATAACCGGGAACCACAGCGCATCAGATCAGTGTGTGGGGTGGACCCGCTGATCTGCTCGTGAACGTTTGGCGACCAAGGAGTCGACATGAATCGTCTGTGGCTGTGTGCTCTGGTGCTGGGGATGGCTGGAACGATTTCGGCTGAGGAAAAGAAGCCGGAAGAGAAGAAGAAGCCCGATCCGGAACAGGTCTTCAAGAAGTCGGACAAGAACAGCGACGGATTTCTGACCGTGGAAGAGTTCCTCGGCAAGCGGGCTGAGGATCCCGAGAAGAAGGCCAAGGGCGAGAAGGCCTTTGCCGCCAAGGACAAAGACAAGGACATGAAGTTGTCCCTGGAAGAGTTCAAGGCGATGCCAGAGAAGAAGAAGAAGCCGTAAGCTTCTGAGAGTCTGTGGAACTGCAAAACAGGCGGCGAGGTGTGAACTCGCCGCCTGTTTTCGCTTTTCGAAAAGCCGTTTCGGAGTTCGTCTTTGCACACTCCGGAGACATCGATTAGCCTTGATGTGATCGCTCGCTGCCCACGGCTGCCCAGGACCATCTCGATGAAACCCGCCATCTCCCGTCGTGTTGTCCTGCAGGCTCTCGGCGCCTCGGTGGCGCTCCCCTGGCTGGAGTCGGGGCAGGTGTTTTCCGCAGAGATGCCCGCAGTGCCGCCGAAGCGGTTTGCGTTCCTGTTCTTTGGGGACGGAATTCACCCTCCGGAATGGTGGACTAAGGGGAGCGGTGCGGACCTGGAACTCGGTCCAGCGTTCGCCTCGCTCGAACCGGTCAAGCAGAAGGTCAACTTCATCCATGGCCTGGCCCATCCCGAAAGCGCGGTCAGCGGCCATGCCCGCGGCGCAGCTGGAATCCTGACTGGGGTCCAGCCACTCGGCGGGCGCAAGATTCAGGCGGCGACCAGTCTCGATCAGTACCTGGCTGCCAAGTGGGGAGACGAGACGGTCCTGCCCAGTCTTGTCCTCGCCTGCGAACGCCCCGTCAGCGGGTTCCACGAGTCGGGCTACTCGATGATGTACTCGTCGCACGTCTCATGGAGTTCACCGGTCTCGCCGGTCCCATCGGAGCTCTATCCGTCGCTGGCCTTCGACAGTCTGTTTGAGAGTCAGGGAAACAAGACTCACATCAGCGTTCTCGACCATGTCCGCGAACAGCTGAGCGATGTCTCACGCAAGGTCTCGCACGCCGACCGGGCCAAGCTGGATGAGTATGCGACCTCGATCCGCGATGTCGAGCAGCGGCTGGTGAAGCTGCAGCAGCGTCCAGAACAGCCAGCCAACGGAGCCGAAGCGGCCAAGCTTCAGCGGCCCTCGGACGGCATTCCCAATCAGATCGACGAGCATTCCCGGTTAATGTGCGACATTATCGCCCTGGCCTTTCAGACCGACCGCACGCGCGTGGCGACGCTGTTGCTGACGAACAACCTCTCGGGGCAGGTCTATCCGTTTCTGGGGCTGCGGCAGGACCACCACAACTTTTCGCACAACTGGCAGAACAAAGAGTTCGCCTCAATCACCCGGTTCTGGGTCGAGCAGTACGCCTATCTCGTCAAGAAGCTGGAGTCGATCCCGGAAGGGAACGGAACCGTTCTCGACAATAGCTGCATCCTGCTGGCGAACGAGCAATGGACCGCTCACAACGCCCCGAAGGTTCCGCTGCTGGTTGCGGGCGGCCTGTCGGGTACGCTTGAGACCGGGCGGACGCTCGATTACGAGATGTCGAAGGAACGCAAGCTGTCGGCCATGTATCTGAGCCTGCTGGACCGGCTGGGTGCGCCACTGCCGAGGTTTGGTGATGCGAAGGACCTGCTGGCGGAGCTGTAGTACGACTCGGTCTTGTTAGTCCGTTCAGGCGGGAGGGCGAAGCTCCCGCTGAGCCGCAGCTTAGAGACAACCGTCCTCCCTCGCATGCGGCTCGGCAGGAGCCTCGCCCTCCCAATGACACAGTCCTCTTGACCAGGAACACTCGAATGATCACACGTTGGCTCGTTTTGGCTCTGACGGTCCTGTCCACCGCACCTGCCATGGCCGAGCAGGTGACTCTTTTCGCCTCATCGTTTGCTGCGGGTGACCAAGGAGCGATCCAGGCCTTCGCCTTCGATACCGAGACCGGGAAGCTGACTACGGTTCATCGCAACGGCGATATCGCGAACCCGTTCTTCTTTGCGGTCTCGCCGGATCAGAAGTTCCTGTACTCGATTCACGCTCCGACATTCGGGGGAAAAGAGCCGGAACAGATCGCCGCCTATCAGTTGAAAGGGAATCCCGGTCAGCTGGACCTCCTGAATCGCCAGACCACACGGGGCACTGCGTCGTGCTACGTCGATGTCGACGCAACCGGCAAAAGCGTGCTGGTGGCGAACTACTCGTCGGGCAACGTGATCTCGTACTCGGTCCAGGCGGACGGCTCGCTGTCGCCCCCCGTCTCGTTTGTCCAGCACGAGGGCTCCAGCGTTAACCCCGCTCGGCAGAAGGAGCCGCATGCTCACTGCTTTGTGATCAGCCCTGACAACAAATTCGCCTTCGCCGCCGATCTGGGGATCGATCAGATCGTCAGCTACTCCCTGAATCCGGCGACAGCCCAGCTGACAGCCAGCCCCCAGCCGTTTGTGCGGACGCCGCCCGGAGCCGGGCCAAGGCATCTGATCTTTCACCCGAGCGGAAAGTGGATCTATGTGATCAACGAGTTGCTGAACTCGGTGACTCGATTGGACTATCAATCCGGTTCTGGAATGTTGATCGAGCAACAGACGATTCCGACATTGCCGAAGGAGTTCACCGGGACCTCTCATACCGCCGATCTCAAGATCACACCCAACGGAAAGTTCCTGTACGGCACGAACCGTGGTCATGACAGCCTGGTTGCGTACCGGATCGCAGAGGATGGAGAACTGTCGCAGATTGAGATCGAGCCGAGCCAGGGCAAAGGGCCGCAGAATCTGGTGATCACCGCCGATGGGAAGTGGCTGCTCTGCGCGAACATGCCGGGCAATAACATCTCCGTGTTCCGAATCGGCGACGATGGAGCAATCACACCGCACGGGACACCGACGGAGATCGTCATGCCCTCGTGCCTGCGTCTCTTAAAGTAGAGTGTGTTCGCCGCCGGGCTCGCCCGACGTGCCTGTCCGATTACTCGCTCGCCAACACCAGCAGCGACTGCGCCGCCCGGACTCGCGCATCGAACCACGGATCATCAAGCATCTTGATCAGCTGTGGAGCCGCTGTAACGACACGGGCGTCCCCCGCGAAGTTGGCAGCGTACGTACGAATCATCTTGTCCGTATGGCTGAGATTCGCGACAAGTGCAGCGGCCCCATCGGCATCGCCCAGCATCGCGAGGGCGTGTTCGAAGTAAGCCTTGGCGAGCGGGTCGGTCCGCTTGGGCAGCTGGGCTTTCAAACGCGCCACATCGCTGGCATCTCCGATCTGTCCGATCAGCCACGCAGCCACTTCCGCGTGGCGGGGATTCTCGTGCGAGAGCAGGGTCCGGATCGAATCGATCGCCTGCTTGTCACCTGCCCGATGCAATGCCCCGGCGGACATCATCTTCAGTTTGAGATTCTGATCCTGAGCCAGCCCGCGCCGCAGGGCCTGCTGATCGCCCGCCTCATACACCTTGAACAGGCTCTCTGCAGCGTGAACATGCCCGTAGTCCTTGGCCCCTTCCAGAATCGCTAGCATGACGGGAATCCCGGACTTGTCTCCGGCCCGCGCCAGCTCGCGAGTCAGTCCGCAACGCTTCTGATCATCGGTCTCGGTCGCCACCTTTGACTTGAGGAACTCGATCACCTCATCTCCGTGCCCACCGACGGTCAGTCCCTCGGCAGCATGCATGGCTGGCCAGAACTCGGTTCCGCGCAGTCCTTCCCGCAGCACAGCCAGACAGCGCTTGTGCGTGGCTTCATCAAGTTCAATCGCGGGCCTCTCCGCAGCTGCGGCCACCGACCAGCAACAGAGCCCCAGCAGTACCATCCACGAACGAATCATGAAGAGTCCCCCAGAATCAGGAGTTGCCTGCCGAAGTCCGCCGGAACACGAGTTCATTACATCCCAGCCGATTGGTCGTCGTCAGGTTCTCGAGTGTGAACCCCCGCGCCTGGCAGAAGTGCAGCAGCTCTTCGACCTTGGCGACCTCGAACGGATAGCCGCCCAGCCAGTCGATCCAGTCGTAATAGACCGACATCCCGCGGGTCCGTGACGATGAGCTCTTGCCGCGCGAGACCAGCAACTTGACCAGATGCCGCAGGGCAAAGTACGGCATGAACAGAGCCAGCATCAGCCAGCGCCCGGCCGTGCCCGAGCAATAGATCCGTTTGACTGCCGTCCAGAAGCGCGACATGCCGCCTTCGTCGTTGTAGATCGCGATGAAGAACTGCCCGCCCGGCGCGACACGCTGGCTGGCCTGATCGATGGCGTTCCACATCTGCCCCGTGTGATGCAGGACTCCCCATGAGTAGACGACATCATGCGTGCCGAGTGAGCTCATGAACTCGGGATCGAGGACCGACCCTTGCTGCACTTTCCACCGGGGCGACTCCTGGCCGAAACGTCGGCGCAGCTCCGTCGTGCAGTTGACGGACTTCTGATCGAAATCGAATGAAGAGACCTCCGCCCCCATCCGAAACGCAGCCAGAGACGAAAGGCCACTTCCCGAGCCGATGTCCAGAAACCGCTTCCCCGCCAGTGTCTGGGTACCCAGCAACTGGCCAAGGGCTTTTTGGGCCACCTCGATCCGCTGCTCCGACATCACCGACAAAAAGGCCGACCAGTTCGCACCAAAGGCGAACCGCTGACCAGCTTCGATTTCCTGTTGTGCGTCGACCATGCATGACATCCTTGCCCGGGGTGCGGCTTCGCCAATCGGTCTCACTCTGCCTGACGGATCTCAGGGGATCTCGCGTTCGGTCGCCTCGAAGTTGGCGATACTCTCCTGCAGCACGCGCATCATCGCCAGGAACTCGCCGCCGTGGGCCAGCAGTTGTCCGCCCTGAGCCCGCCGCTGCTTCATCGCTTCGATCGTCCCGACCGGAGTTCCCCAGGCCTTGCCGTGTCGCTGGCAAGCCGCAGCTGTCTGCTCATAGGCGGCCTCCAGCGTTCCCTGACTCGGATCCAGACGCAGTCGCAGGCCCAGATCTCCCGGTCCCACAAACAGCCCATCGACGCCCGGCACAGCTGCGATCTCATCGACATTGTAGACGGCCTCCGGGGTCTCGATCTGGACGACCAGGAACGTCTCGCGATTGGCCTCGCGGACAAACTCCGTGGCATCGCACAGATAGAAATCCCCATCCAGTCCCGCTCCATCGAGGCCGCGTTCCCCGAGCGGCGGAAACTTGACCGCGTCGACGAGCTGCCGGGCCTCCGCAGCTGTGTTTACGAGCGGGACCATCAGCCCCGCAGCTCCGTCCTCCAGATAGCGATAGAGCTTGGTCTTCTCGCGCGTGGGGGTGCGGACCATGATGTCGATGTTGTGCAGATGCGAGTACGCCAGCAGGGCCTGCACTTCGCGGTCGGTAAAGTTGCGATGCTCCAGATCGAGCCAGATGCAGTCGAACCCATAGTGGGCCGCCTGCTTCACAAAGGCCGGGATGTAATGCCCCAGATTGCACATCCGGACCAACTGCTGGTTGCGGATTCGAGCGAGAGTTTTGCTGGGACGCATCGCGGAGGGGCTTGAGCATGAGGGGTGTCTTGGCGACCTCACGCATGCTGACGCACGGCACCCGGAGCGTCAATCGGAAGGGTGAGCAGTCAGCCAGCAGAAGAACTCCCAGCCGGGTGATGCGATCAAACCGACCGCTTTGGCCCCGAGGGCTTCTTCTTCGCGGGTCGGCCTTGGGGAACCGGTGGGACCGGCGCGTTCATTTGGCGATAGAGCTCACTAAGCAGCACCGCACCGGCGACGGATACGTTCAGGCTCTCGACCTGCCCGGTCCCCGGAATCAGAAGACAGCGATCGGCCTCAGCCAGCAGATCCGGAGAGACACCCTTTTGCTCGCCGCCCAGCACGAAGATCGTCTTGGCGGTGAGCTTTTCCTGAAACACCGACCGACCCTGGTGACTCGATGTGGCCAGGATGGTGTAACCCAGCTCCTTCAAAGTCGGTAGCGCTCTCTCCGGATAGCGGAGTCCGACCACAGCCACATGCTCGGCGCCTCCCTCGGCCACGCGGGCAGTGGCTGCGGAAACATCGGGAAGATCATTGGAGGCCCCGAGAATTGCAGCTGCACCAAAGTGCGCCGCAGTGCGGAGCAACGCCCCGAGGTTGTGAGGATTCTGGACCCCATCGAGATAGAGCAAAGGCCCGCTGATGGCTCCCGCGCGAACGAGATCCAGGAATGCCGCGTCACCGAGCGGAGCGGCCCGGCGGGTCAGGAGCATGATCCCCTCATGATGGCTCGACCCGGACAGACGCTCCAGGTTCTCCTCACCCACGACGTTGTAGGCCCGCCTGTTTTGGGCACACCACCGCAGCAGATCGCTGACATGCCGCGTGCGGTCCTCAGTCAGGTAGACCTTGATGATGTCATCGGGCCGCCGCTGAAAGACACCCATACAGGCATGAAAGCCGCAGATCTTCTGCTCGTCATCTGCCCGATAGCGCGGCGGTTGAGGTGCAGGCGACCGATTTGGCTGAAAGGAACGGTTCTTGGGAAGTTTTTTCATGAGATGAGCGTTTCGTACTCCGCGTGGTCTCCGATCCAGAACCAGATCAACCCGGATGGATGTTCCATCGCAAGCGCCCGATATCTCAGTCCGACTCGAACCGACCAAAGATCTCCGACCTTCTTGAATCGCAATGATGGGTGTGAAGAATCACTTCTGAGCAGGTCGAAGTTCTTGTCCGCCACATCCTGAACTGATTGTGGCAGATGTCGATAGTGAAACCAGAAGTCTGGAGAGGCGAAATGATTCATAGCGGGCGGCAGCGTCCCGCCTCGAAGTCGGCCAGCGCTTTGGCCTTCAATTCATCCAGTTTTCCGGTTTTGCAGTCTCGCTCGATCTGCTGGTCCCAGAGTGACTCCAGATACTCTTCAAACCATTGAGCAAACTCCGTCAACTCGGCGGTTGGCAATTCGGAGACGGCTCTCTCCAGTTCGTCCAGGCTCATGGCATTTGCTCGGGATGGGAGTTCGTAACACGGTCACTCGGGGTGCTTGGATTGTACGGTCCCATCTGTTTCGTGCGCAGGTCAAAATCGACTTGGCTTTCCTCATATTTCAGGATGCATTTGGATCGGTTCGGCGAGAATTCGACCGAGGCTTTGTCTGAACTGGGCGACTCCACTCGGTCAGTCAAGAGCCGCTCCCTGAACTCGCCAATACTCTGAGCATGATCCACTCACTGCCGAGTTGGATGCGTTTGAATGCCAAGACGTTTCGATGTGATTTCCAAATCAGAACGATCGTACCAATGGCCAGCAAAAGACAGCCGATGACCACAGCTCACAATGTGAAATTACGTGGTCCCATGGCATCTCGATCGAAAGGGGCTGCTGTCGGGCCCCGGTGGGAGACGCGCCGCCTCTCCCTCCCGAGGTGAGCTACTCTCGCCCTAACACCCCGGCCATCTCGCCCGCGTGGTAGCTCGACCGCACGAACGGTCCGCTGGAGACCAGCTTGTACCCCATGCGGCGGCACTGTTCGCCAATCCAGTCGAACTCTTCCGGCGGCACGAATCGCTCGACCGGGAGGTTCTGCGGAGTCGGCTGCAGGTACTGGCCGATCGTCAGCATCTCGACGCCGACGCCGCGCAGGTCCGACGCCACATCCAGCACCTCGTCCATCGTCTCGCCCAGTCCGAGCATCAGGCCGCTCTTGGTTGGCATGTCGGGAGCCTCGTCCTTGACCTGCTTGAGCAGATCGAGCGTGCGCTGGTACTTCGCATTGCGACGGACTCGTTCGTAGAGCCGCGGCACCGTCTCGGTGTTGTGATTGAACACATCGGGCCGGGCCTGAACCACGCGGGAAATCGCCGCCCGGTTGCCGAGGAAGTCGCTCGTCAGGACCTCGACCGCAGCTCCGGTCGCTTCGCGCACAGCCAATACGCAGCGATAGAAGTGCTCCGCCCCGCCATCGGGCAGATCGTCGCGAGTCACACACGTAATGACCACATGCTCCAGCCCCAGCCGCTTGGCAGCCTCAGCCACGCGTTCGGGTTCGTCGAGTTCGATCTCCTCGGTCTTGCCGCGCGGCACCGAGCAGAACCCACAGGGGCGCGTACAGACGTTCCCCAAGATCATGAACGTGGCTGTGCGATGCGACCAGCATTCGGTGCGGTTGGGGCACTTGGCGCTCTCGCAGACGGTCTCCAGCCGCAGGTCTTCGATGACCTGACTCGTGAACGACATCTCGGAGGTTGGCAGCGGTCGTTTCAGCCACGGCGGCAGCCGGCGACGGGCGGGAACCGAACCGTCCAGAGCCAAGGCGATCCCGGACGAGCAGCCTCCCGCGCTGGATGCCGGAGCCCCGGTCAGGGTGTCATCGATCGAGACAATCGGAAGTTCGTGCATCGCTCAAGCTGTTCAGAAGCGGAGTTTGTCCGCGCGTATCATAGACAACCCGCCCTCTGCCGTCAGCAATCGCTGTTTGGGAGGCACGGCTGGCTGGTTTGTCCGCTTGGATCGATCAGCCAATCATGGCCTCGGGAGCAGTGTTTGAATTGGAAAAACGCTCCCCCGATGGTTCGCCCGGCCCCCCCGATTTCTCTTGCCGAACTGCGATCTATCTCGACAAGACCGCGGTGACTGGAAAATGGTCCGATGGGGTTCGGCCCTCGCGCTCGGTGCGGTTAATCTGTGCAGACTTCACCGTCCAGCCGGGGCTGCACGCAATCCAGTCGATCCGTTCGCCGCTGGTTTCGGTGGACTTGAACGAGCTGAATGTCCCTTCGCTGGCTCCCCGCTGTGGATGAGCCAGTCGAAAGCTATCGAGCAGCTTCACCGGCCCCGCTTCGGTGAACAGAGCCTGATAGGGCTGGCTCCCTTCCCCGGCGTTGAAGTCCCCGGTGACGACCGTCGGAGTTGCCCCCGCGAGTTCGGCAATCTTCTTCCGAATCAGGCGGGCCGACTCCTGCCTTGCAAGTTGGCCGCGATGATCGAAATGGGTGTTGAAGAGGTAGATCTCCGAGGGCGGTGTTGCCTTAAGGTCCTGGAGCTTGAGCCAGGTCACCATCCGCGTCAGCGAGGAGTCCCAGCTCTTGCTGCCTGGAAGATCGGGAGTCTCGCTCAGCCAGAAGTGCCCGACTGCCAGTTTCTCGAAACGCTCTTTGCGGAACAGGACAGCTGTCATTTCGCCGCGC
Organism: Planctomycetaceae bacterium; assembly: GCA_044337025.1. Taxonomy (GTDB): domain Bacteria; phylum Planctomycetota; class Planctomycetia; order Planctomycetales; family Planctomycetaceae; genus TH-plancto1. Next base: position 34,109 of record JBIIOI010000022.1, on the reverse strand, counting down.
TCATCGCCGTGATCGCGGCCGACCCCAACGGCCTCGTATCCGCTGAGGTGCTCGGCCAGGTAGTCCCGCTGGAAGCCAAGCGTTTCCTGAGTCCCGAGCAGATCGGGATTGAAGGCCCGGACCGTCTCGACGACGAACTCCTTGCGTTGGTCCCAGTGATTCTCGCCGTCGTTGGCGGTGCCGTAGCGGATGTTGAAGCTCATCACGCGCAGGTCTTCGGCGTGGGCGAGTGTGATGTCCAGCAACAGGCAGAGCGAGACGATTAAACGCAGCATGGATGAGGGTTTCCAAAATCTCCGGGCGCTCACGCTTCCGGCTCGTTCTTGAACTGAACAACAAAGGACCAGGGACCAAGGACCAATGACTTCTCTCATTTCTTCCAATGCCGATCTGCGAAGTCCATGAACCTCTCCCAGTCGTAGTCGGTCACGTCGTGGACTCCGGTCCGCAAGTGGTACCCGATCGAACCATCTAGGAACGGCTTCTCGACCGGTGGTGGATCGAAGCTGACCTTTTCGACGCCCAGTCCTCTTGTACCGAGGAGCCGGTACACCGGATCGGCATGGGCTGCAGCCAGGTATTCTCCATACGGGTCGGCCCAGCGATCTTCGACAGCGCTGGAGACATAGACCGGACGCGGAGCGATCAGGGCGATCAGCTCGTGCGAGTCGACCGGCAGCGCCGCTTCGTTGTTGTTGTACTTGTTGAAATTGTCGCAGAACCAATGCGGGAACGAGTTGTTGATGCGGTTGACCGTCTCGCCGTACCAGCGCTTGCTGAGAGCCGCCCCGCCGCAGCCCGAGTTGTTCGAGATCACGATCGCGAATCGCTCGTCCTGCACGCCCGCCCACAGCGAGGTCTTCCCCAGACGGCTATGCCCCAGCACAGCCACGTGCTTGGCGTCGACATCTTTATCGGTCTCCAGGTAATCGAGAGCGCGGGAGAGCCCCCAGGCCCAGGCTCCGATGCTGCCCCACTCCGCCGGGCCGGGCTTCTTCTGACCTTGGGAATAGAACAGCGGCTGGACGCCGTTCTGGAAGTCGTCATCGAAGTCCGGATCGACATCGCAGTAGCAGATCGTGGCGACTCCGTACCCGCGGGCGATGATGTTCGAGATCGCCCAGCGGCTCTTCTCGCTGCCGCGGGACTGCTCGGTCGCTTTGTTCTCGGTCACGCCCTCCTTGGGCTTGTTGTGCAGCCAGCAATGAGCCAGCCGCACTGCCGGATCAGTTGTGACCGCATGGTTCCCCTCAAAGTTGTAGCCCAGGAACGTCGGCGTCCCGGTCTTTCCCTTGGGGGTGTAGATCAACAGGTCCATCCGCGGACCATCGTCTTTGTCCGTGAAGTAAATCGTGAGCTGCTTGCGGGTCGCCTTGCCGTCGAGGGCATCGGCGGGGCCTTCCACAAGGACGTGCCGAATCCCCGTCAGCTTCTTGTCGGGAATTCGCCCGTAGACCTCGTCTTCAAAGATCTTGACCAGTTCGGCCCGCCGAGCTGTCCACTTGGCCGGAGTGTCGACCTTCTCACCCGCATGATTCACGAGCGGGTCCGGCAGTGTATAGGCCGGGACCTGAGACTCGTCTTCGTTAAAGGCCTCTTTCTTCGGTGTTTGAGCGCTCAGTGGTGCGTTCAAGATGAATGAGACTCCCAGTGCAGCGATGGCGAGGCGGCGGGTAATCATGGGGCGGTTTCCAGCGGAGAAGGAATCGATCTCAACTTATCCGTTCTGGTCGAGTCTCTCCAGTGTTCACATGGCTGGAGCCGTGCCGTGGGCTCGGACCGATTCGCGGGGACTGCTATACTGAACAATCGGCCGAGTCTCTCACCTGACCTCCAACACCACCAGCTCCATGTCCGACACTCCCAAGCCCGTTGTCCTGATCATCCGCGATGGCTGGGGCGCCAGCCCGCTCCCGACCTCTCAGGACACCGCCGAAGGCAACGCCGTTCGAATGGCCAAGACCCCGGTGCATGACGTCCTGCGGGCCAAGTATCCGCTGGCTCTGATCGAGACCTCCGGAGAGAACGTCGGGCTGCCGGAAGGTCAGATGGGGAACTCGGAGGTCGGGCACCTGAATCTGGGCGCTGGACGGATCGTGTACCAGGACCTGACCCGGATCAATAAGTCGATCAAGGACGGGCCGTTCTTCCAGACTCCCGCCTTTCTGAACGCCATCGCCCATGTGAAGAAGAACAAGTCCCGCCTGCATCTGGTGGGGCTCTGTTCCGATGGAGGGGTTCACAGCCACCTGAAGCATCTGGTGGCGCTGCTTGAACTGGCCGCTCGCGAGCAGGTGGGCGAGGTCTATGTCCACTGCATGACCGACGGGCGGGATACGGCTCCCAATTCGGGAGCGGGTTATCTGGCAGAGCTGGAACAGGCGATTTCTCGAGTGGGGATTGGGCGAGTGGTCAGCGTCGTCGGTCGCTACTACGGCATGGACCGCGACAACCGCTGGGAGCGCGTCAAGGCGGCGTACGATTGTCTGGTGAGCGGCATCGGCAGCTCCTTCAGCACCAGTTCCGAGGCTCTGCAGCACTCCTACGCAGCTGGGGTGACCGACGAGTTCGTCCCGGCCTCCGTCATCGGGAAGTCAGCGGACGATGTGGCCCAGACCCGAATCGCAGCCGGCGATGCGGTGATCTTCTTCAACTTCCGATCCGACCGGGCTCGCCAGATCACACGGGCGTTCATGGACCCACAGTTCCAGGGATTCACTCGTCCGCTGATTCCGAATCTGCACTACGTCTGCATGACCGAGTACGACGAGACCTTCTCCCTGCCGATCGCATTTCCTCCCGATCGCCTGAACCGCATCCTGGGCCAGGTCGTGGCCGATGCGGGGTTGCAGCAGCTGCGCATCGCCGAGACCGAGAAGTACCCGCATGTGACGTTCTTCTTTAACGGCGGGGTCGAGACACCAATGCCCGGCGAAGACCGCGTGCTGATCCCGTCCCCTAAGGTTGCAACGTACGACCTGCAGCCTGAGATGAATGCCCCGCTGGTGACCGAAGCTGTGGTCGACCGGATTCGGCAGCAGAAGTACTCGATGGTGATCCTCAACTACGCCAACGCCGACATGGTCGGGCACACCGGCAGCATCCCCGCCGCGATCAAGGCTGTTGAAATCGTCGATAAGGGCGTCGGCGAGGTCGTCGCTGCCACGCTCGCCGTCGGCGGAGCAGTGCTCGTCGCGGCCGATCACGGGAACGCGGAGAAGATGCTCGACGAGAACGGGAAGCCGTTCACAGCTCACACGACCTACCCCATCGAGTTGATCTACGTGGCTGCCAATGCGGATCGGGTCAAAGTCCGACCCGGCATTCTGGCCGACATCGCTCCGACGATTCTCGACCTGCTGAAAGTCCCGGCGCCCGCCGAGATGACGGGGCGATCACTGCTCGTGAGGTAGCCCCGGTCATGTCCGACCACTTCGAAGCCTGTGCCCGCGCGGTCCAGCAGTTGTCGCGAGCAGTCACTGCTCTCGATGCCCGCTGGGGCGATGCGCGGCTGGCTCCGCTCGAAGGTCGCGACTGGTATGAGCTGTTGACCCGCAAGCTGGTGCCCCAGCTCTCGGACCAGTCGTTCCTGATCGCAGCTGTGGTGGGCGGGACGAATATCGGCAAGAGCGTGGTATTCAATCACCTGGCCGGGTTTCGGGCCAGCGCCACCAGCCCGCTGGCCTCGGGGACCAAACATCCGACCTGTCTGGTCCCGAAAGGGTTTCGCGAGCAGCACGATCTGGCCCAGCTGTTTCCAGGTTTCGTGCTGCGCGAGTGGGCCGGAGCTGACGAGCCACTGAAAGAAGAGGGCCAGGACTGGCTGTTCATTCGCGAGAGCGACCAGACCCCGGCGAATCTACTGATCCTGGATACTCCGGACGTCGACAGCGATGCGCGCGTCAACTGGGACCGGGCCGACAAGGTCCGACGCTGTGCCGACGTGCTGGTCGCTGTGCTGACTCAGCAGAAGTACAACGACGCTGCGGTGAAGGAGTTCTTCCGCAAGGCCTCTGCCGAAGAGAAATCGATCCTGCTGGTGTTCAACCAGTGCCTGCTCCCCGAAGACGAACCGTATTGGCCCCTGTGGGTCGGGACCTTCTGCGAAGAGACGAAGATCCAGCCGCAGATTCTGTATGTGGCCCCCAACGACCGGCGCGCCGCGGAGGCGCTGCAGCTGCCGTTCTATGAGCGCGAGTGGCCGGTGAAAAGAGGGGCAGTGGGCAGTGGGCAATGGGCCGTGGGGAAGGAAGAGTCCTTGGTCATTAGTCATTCGTCATTTGAGCGAGACAGTGAAGTCGAGAGACGAGAGCCAGATGGGAATTCCAATGACCAAGGACCAATGACCAAGGACTCTCCCCGCAACCTCATGACCGACCTGACCTCGCTGCGATTCGGCGAGATCAAGCTGCGGTCGCTGTCGGGGTCGCTGAAGGAGCTGATGGACACCCAGCACGGTGTCCCGGCCTGGCTCAACGAAGTCCGCAGCCAGGGAGATCAGTACAAGCGCGCGGCGGAGTTACTCACCGCGAACAAGCTGGCTGAGGTCGGGGACTGGCCGACGATCCCGAGCAGCTTGCTCGTCTCGGAAGTCCGCGAATGGTGGGGCCAGCAGCGGAAGGGGTGGACGGCCCGGATTCATGACTCGTACAACCTGCTGACGCGGGCTGTGATGGTCCCGGTGCGGATGGTTCGCGACCGAGTGCAGGGGGAACCGATTGATCCCGTGATTCAGTACCGGGAACGCGAATGGACAGCGATCCTGGAGACCGTCGAAGAGGTCTACGAGAAGCTGGAGTGGCTCGCGGAACTCGGAAACGATTTGCTGAAGCCGCGACTGATGCGGCTGCTGACGGGTGTTTCGCGGGCCGACCTGATTCGCACGATCCGCCAGTCACACGAGTCGACCGACATTGCGGCTGAGCTGCGGACGCTCGTGCAGGGTGAGATGGCCAGCTTCTCGGAGCAGAGCCCGGAGTTCTTCAAGTTGTTCCGGCGACTCGACAGTGTGGCCGCTGCGGCGCGGCCTGCAGTCTCGGTGATCCTGGCTGTGACGGGAGTCGGGCTGGTCGGGGATGTGGTCTTTACGTCGGCAGCCACTTCGACACTGGGGCACCTGACAGCGGATGTCGTCGGTGGCACTGTGGCTGCGTCAGTCGGCGAGTCGGTCATCAGCGAAGGGGTGTCGCAGGGGACAAGCCTGCTGCAGCTGAGGCTGCGGATGATGCATCAGCGGTTTGCCAGCCTGCGGGCCGCCTGGCTGGCGAAGCTGCTCAAGGACCATCTGCTGGGCACGCTGCCGGAAGACCTGCAGTCCGCCAGCCAGATCGCGCTGTGCTCCGAGTTCCTGGAAGCCGCGAATGCGGTGGATCGAGTGCGGGCCAGTGCGGCACAGCATTTGACAATTGGCTAGGGGATGGCGAATGGCAGATGGCCAGAGGCACCTTCCGGCTCCGTCATAGGCTTCCCTCTCTCAGATTTCCGCTGTCTGCCAAACTCCCCTTGCGTTTCGCGGACAATCCCTAACAATCCGGTCCCGCTGGCGTGGTCGTTCTTCGCTGGCGAGGTCAGGAGATCGTCCGCATGGTTGCCCGCAATTCCAGCAGTCCCCGCGAAGGGGATGAGATTCAGTTCATCTCGATCAGCGATGAAACGCGGCGGAGATACCTGAACTATGCGATGTCGGTCATCATGTCGCGGGCACTGCCCGATGTGCGCGATGGCCTCAAACCGGTGCAGCGGCGCATCCTGTTTGCGATGTACGAGGATCTGGGTCTGACTCCCGATGCCAAGTATGCCAAGTGTGCCAAGATCACCGGTCAGGTCACCGGTAACTATCACCCGCACGGAACCGTGGCTGTGTATGACGCCATGGTCCGCATGGCCCAGGCGTTCACTCTGCGCGAGCCACTGATCGATGGTCAGGGGAACTTCGGCTCGATCATCGGTCTGCCTCCTGCCGCAGAGCGATACACCGAAGCCAAGTTGACTAAGGTCGCAGATCAGCTGATGACCGAACTGCGGTATCAGACGGTCGACACCCGCGCGAACTATGACGGAACGCGGCAGGAGCCGGTCGTGCTTCCTGCTAAGTTCCCGAACCTGCTGGTCAACGGCACCAGCGGCATCGCGGTCGGCATGGCCACCAACATGCCCCCGCACAATCTGGGCGAGGTCATCAAGGCGGCAGTCCTGCTGATCGACGAGCCCGAAGCCAGCGTCGCTCAGGTCCTGACCAAGATGCGGGGCCCGGACTTCCCGCTGGGCGGGCGGATCGTGACCGACCGCAAAGAGCTCAAAGAGATCTACGAAGAGGGCCGCGGCTCGATCAAGGTCCGGGCCGAGTGGGCCTTTGACAAGGAGAAGGGGAAAGAGATCCCGACCCGGATCGTGATCCAGACGATCCCCTACGGCGTCGAAACCGGCCCGCTGATGACCTCGCTGGGCGAAATCCGCGACTCACGCAAGCTGCCACAACTCGTTGACATCGCCGATGAATCGAACGATGAGCACGGGCTGCGGATCATCGTCGAGACCAAGAGCGCCGGCGACGCCGAAGCAGTCATGGCCTATCTCTTCAAGCACACGCGACTCGAAGACAGCTTCGCCTACAACGCGACCTGCCTGGTCCCCGATGACCAAGGAAACCTGTTCCCCAAGCGCTGTGGGATCATCGAGATCCTGCAGCATTTCCTGAAGTTCCGCTTCATCACCGTCCGCAAGCGGTTCGAGTACCAGCTTGCTCAACTCGAACGGCGGATTCATATCCTGCGGGGCTTCGCGATCGTGTTTGACGGGCTCGATAAAGCCCTGAAGATCATCCGCTCCAGCGACGGGCGGTCGGACGCCGCCGAGAAGGTGATGAAGGCGTTTCCGCTCGACAAGGAACAGACCGACGCCGTGCTCGACCTGCAGCTGTACCGGATCTCGGGCTTGGAGATCGGTCGCATCCGGGCGGAGCTGCACGAGAAGGAAACCGAAGCCGAAAAGATCCGCAAGATCCTGGCCAGCGATAAGAAGCTGTGGGGCGAGGTCCGTAAGGAGCTGGAAGCCCTGGGCGATGAGATGGGGACCAAACGGCGGACGGCATTGGGGTCGTCCGAGGAGATCACCGAGTTTGATCCGCAGGCCTACATCGTCCGCGAGAACACGCACATCGTGCTCTCCACCGAAGGCTGGGTCCGCCGCATCGGCAAGATCTCAACCCTCGACAAGCTCCGCATGCGCGAAGGTGATCAGCTGTTGAACGTATTACCGTGCAGCACGCTCGACAACGCGATCTTCTTCAGCAGCGACGGAACGGCCTACACACTTCCCGCTGAGCAGATCCCGGCCAGTACCGGTTACGGCGAGCCGCTGTCGAAGCATATTCGGCTGGGCGATGGCGTCTCGATCATTAACGCCCTCAGCACCGATACGCGGTTCACTCCCGCCGATACTGAAGTCGAGGGGCAGCCTGCCCCAGCTCCTTACCTGCTGATCGTGACCGCTCTGGGGCAAGTCATGCGGATGTCGCTCTCGGCCTTCCGGCTGCCGTCGACGAAGTCAGGGAGGCGGTATTGCCGACTGGTCGACAAGGATAAGGTCGTACATGTCGAGCTGGTCGATGAGAACGACACCGTGTTCCTGATCTCTCGCGAGGCCCGGCTGATTCACTTCTCAATCAGCGAAGTGCCGGTGCTTTCGGGAGCCGGCAAGGGAGTCCGGGGGATCAAGCTGGACGATGGCGACGTCCTGCTGGGGGCTCAGAAGATGTCCCGTCCGTCCGATACGATGAAGGTCATCAAAGACAACGATACTCCGCTGACGTTCGGCCAGCTGAAGTACACCGTCACCGGTCGCGGCGGCAAGGGGGTGAAGGTCGCTCAGCGGTCGACGGTCAAGATGATCGTGAAGCCGGATCCGACGATTCCGGACTGGGGTCAGGTGGAGTAGCTGTGTCCACAGCACTTCTGGATCAAGTCTTGATGTGTACCATCCAATGGCATAGAATGTAATCGGTGATGGCCGCAGGGAGGTGGCATCGGGAACGATTCCCCTCTCAAAGGACTTCATCGTGTCGAAGGACGACTCGATCCGGAAGAAACAGGTGTTGCGGTATCCGCCACATCGGTTTCGTCCGGAAGATCTGCTGACATTCATTCAGCTGGACGGATTCTCAGACGACTGGCAGGAATTGGGATTTCAGGACATTGATCTGCAGGCACTGGAGATCATGATCATGACAGTTCCGACTGGACCACCCGTGATCTCTGGGACAGGTGGACTGCGCAAGCTTCGCTTCGCGAGAACGGAGCGAAACCAGGGAAAGCGTGGTGGTGCTCGGGTCTGCTACGTCTATTTCGAGGAGTTCAAGATCGTTCTGCTCGTCACTGCCTACGGTAAGGACGAGAAAGATGATTTGGAGCCTGCGGAAAAGCGAGCGATTCAAAAGCTCATCGAACGTGAACGGCGTGCTCTTGCTGGTACATAGTGCCAACCGGAATGCCTCACCGCATGAGGCAGATGTGACATCATGTCCAAAATCGGCAAACGGATCATCGATCGCCTGGAGCGATTCACCAACGACTTGGAGCAGGGAGTTGACCTGCCCAAGAAGTACACCTGCCGTCAAATCGTACTTGATCTTGAGCCATCACAATTTGATGGCCAGCGAGTCCTCAAAGCGAGACAGACTTTGGGACTCAGCCAGGCTTTGTTCGCGAGGTTTCTCGGAGTCTCTCCCAATACTGTGCGAGCTTGGGAGCAGGACACCAATCAACCTCAAGAGATTGCGCGTCGTCTCATGGACGAGATCCTGCACGATCCCGAATACTGGAAGCAGCGATTGAACTCTCTTGCGAGAAACAAGTCTCCAGAGAGAGCCTGACGGTCAACCGCCGCATCACTACAGCGCGTCGAGTGCGGGTTCTGATGCTTCTGAGACGGTTTCAATGCCTTCCACGGAAAGCATCAGCAAGGCTGAGGCTCAAGGCCGTCCATCATGGATGGCGTACCGTGCAGCTCCCAGCAGGGCCGTCTGCTGGTTCTTGATCGCGATGATCGGAATCTTCTCCACGATATGGCTCAGCTTCCCCTTGGCGGAGAAGCCCTCCAGGAAGTAGGGAGTTCCGACGATCAGCGGCATGATCTTGGGCACGATCCCTCCGCCCAGCCAGATGCCGCCGGTGGCCATCAGCTTGAGAGCCAGATTCCCAGCTTCCGCTCCGAAGATCTTCAGGAAGATCCGCATCGCGTCGACACAGATCGGCAGCTCTTCATTCAAAGCGGCATCGGCAATGCGGGCGGCGGGGTCAGTGCGTTTGAGTTCCTGAGCGAACCAATCCGGCTCGTCGCCGCGCGCGGAGTTCCGCAGGAACGTATAGATGTTGACCAGCCCTGGGCCCGACAGCACATGCTCGTAGCTGGTCCGACCGAAGCGACGTTCCAGGTACCGGGCCAAGTCAAACTGCGTTTCGCTGCGCGGGCCGAACTCGGCGTGACCGCCTTCGCTGGCGAAGGGACGATACCGCCCATCGACGCAGATCATCCCGGCTTCACCCAGTCCGGTGCCCGGCGAAATCACGGCCCGGTTGCCAGTCGGGTCGGGATCGCCCCGGTGCAGCGTGACCACGTCGCTGGCTGTCAGCCAGTCGATCCCCCAGGCGTTGGCGACCAGATCATTGATCAGGCCGACGCGCGGACTTCCGAGCGTGGTCTGCAACTGGGTCACGTCGATCTGCCACGGCAGATTCGTGGTGATGCACTGCCCTTCGCTGACCGGACCCGCGACTCCAAAACAGGCTGCGGTGAGAGGGTCCGGATGCCGAGTGCGAAACTCCGCGACGATCGCTTCGAGTGAGGCGTACTGGGCACTGCGGACGGTCTCACTGCCAACCAGGACCGCCCGGTCCGCAACCGGTTCAAACAGCGCGACACGGGTGGAGGTGCCACCGACATCACAGGCGAGAATCATGCGAAGTCCCAAGCAGATCTGTCGCGGAGTGGAGATTGAGGGCTCGGGGATCATAGGCAATGGTGTGATCGTGTGGCGACAGTCCGATGAAACCCATTCTTCGGATATGATGGTTCGGGCTGTGCCGCGATTGAGTTTTGATATACTCCCGGCCTCTTGGACGAGGAGTCATGATGGAACTGACGAACCCAACGCTGGTCTGTACGACCCCCACCAACATCATCGCGCACGAGGTCGCCGAGTGGCTGTCGAATACGGGGATCTCGGCTCAGGTGATTGAGGGCAGCAACCCGCTGGGGGGGCCAGAGAACGCGAAGATCATGGTCTCGGCCATCGACCATCCGCGAGCTCTGCAGGCCTTACAGGCCCTGCAACAGCCTCAGCCCGAGCCAACGACCGGCCTCATCGATGTGCCTTTGCGGTCCGAGTGGATCGACGTGCGCTGCGAGAAGTGCGGGCACGAGATGCGGTTCCCGCCAATCCGCAAAGGCGAGGTCGAAGTCTGCCCGACCTGCTTCGGGTACATTGATATCGGCGGCGATGTCGGGTACGACGATTGGAATGTCCTGGAAGTCGAAGGGGACGATCCGGAGCAGTCGGAAGACGAGTAACCTGGGAGACGCTCATGGAACTACAAGACCCGGTGGTGGTCTATACGGCGGCCAGCAACCTTGAGGCGTATGATGTTGCGGAATGGCTGGGCGAAGCTCAGATCCCCTCGCACGTCGTTGAAGACCTGGAGGTCATTGCCGCTTGGGCCGGAGGCCTGAATACAGCGATTCATCGACCTCAAGTCTGGGTGTCTCAGGTCAATCAAGACGAAGCTCTCGCAGAAATTCAGAAGTACGAGGACCGAAGAAAGTCGCGTCGGGCCGCCGACCTCGCCAAGATCGCTCAGAATCAGACCGTGTTGTTCGCCACGTGCGAGAAGTGCGGTGTCGAGTCTGAGTTTCCCGTGGTTCAGTCGGGATCGGTCCAGCAGTGCTCGAACTGCTCCGCCTACATGGATGTCGATGTCGATCCAGACTTCATTGAGTGGGATGTCGGTCAGCCCGAGCCGCTCCCTCCCGAATCGAGGTTCTACGAGTGATGCCGCAGTTTCCTCTGGTCGTGCTTGCCAGCCGCAATGCCAAGAAGAGTCGCGAGATTCGCGACCTGCTGGCTCCCGTCGGCATTCCCCTGAAGTCGGTCGCCGAGTTTCCTGAGGCCCATGAGGTCGATGAGACCGGGACGACGTTTGCCGAGAACGCAGCTCTGAAGGCCACTCAGATCGCGATCGCCCTCAAGCATTGGACGATTGGGGAGGACAGCGGCCTGCGAGTCGATGCGATGCGTGGGGCTCCGGGGGTGTACTCGGCCCGCTACAGTGATCCGGGTGCGACTGATGAGCGCAACAACGCCAAGCTGATCGCGGAGCTGGCCCAGGTCCCGCCGGAGAAGCGCGGGGCGGAGTACGTCAGCCACGTGGCTGTGGCCGACCCGACGGGGCAGGTGCGTTTGAGTTTTGAATCGACCTGTCGCGGTCGGATCATCGATGAGGCGCGCGGCGCGAACGGATTTGGCTATGACCCGTACTTCCTGGTCCGCGAACTGCATAAGACCTTTGGCGAGCTGAGTCCACTGGTCAAACAGCAGATCAGCCATCGGGCCCGCTCTTTCCGCCGCCTGATTCCGGAACTGGTCCGCGTCCTGTCGCAGTCGTGAGGGCCGCGAATTACTTGTTCCAGGCCCGGAGTCCCGTGCGCATGCGCAGTGCAAAGTCCCGTACAGACTCACGCCCGCCGACTTTGACTCGGCGAAGCTGGAGCGAGTCGGGAGCCGGGGCTGTGTCGATTCCGGACTCGACGGTCACCGCGCTCGTGTAACCGGCTTCCCGGACCAGCTCGACATCTTCCGTGGCATAGAGTCCGAATGGGTAGGCAAACGACCGAACCGGTGTCTGAAACAGCGATTCGATCCGCTGTTTCGATTCGGTCAACTCGCGGCGCTTAGTGGCTGGGTCGGACTTCACCATGTTGAGATGTGTGAGCGTATGTCCGCCGATCTCGAAGCGACCGCTCCGCACCAGCTGGGCGACATCCTCGTCCGACAGCTTCGGCTCGGTGAGCAGTTCTCCGGAGTTGTGATGGGCCTTCTTTTGCGGAGCCCAGTCGATCTCACGATCCCAGACCAGGTAGAGAGTCGCTCGTGCGTCGTACTTTTCCAGTAGCGGCAGGGCGTGTTCCAGATTGTCCCGATACCCATCGTCGAACGTGAGCGCCACGGACTTCTCAGGAAGCTGGTCCCACTGCTCGATCAACTCCGAAACGGTGTAGAACGACCAGCCGTGAGATCGCAGCCACTGCAGCTGGGCTTCAAACATCTCCGGAGGAACTCGCAGCCCGTTGAGCGCAGAGCCCGAGCGATGCTGCTGAATCATGTGGTACATCAGGATGCGCGGGTGACGGTAATCCACCGTCTTGCGCCACCAGGCATGCCGCAGCGAATGCCAGATCCCGCCCGCAGCTGCGGTCAGAGCGATCGCCTCGATCATCATGAGGGAGTCGGCTCCGCAGGGGCCGGGGTCTCGGGCTCGGGTGGTTTCGGCAGAGGCGGCAGAAGGCGGATCTCTCCGTAGAGACCTTCCTGAACCGCGCGGTATCCGTGATGCCGCAAGAGTTCCAGGATCGCGAGGAACATCCCCACGATCCGCGAGCGGATCGTCTCCTTGTCGAACAACTTCGTGAAGAACACTTCCCCTTCGGCGTGGACTCGATCCCCGATCTGCTGCACGTAGACTTCGATCGGAGTGTCGTCGTACAGGATGCGGCCTTCGGTCTGGACATCCTTCTTCTTGAGGATGCGGCCCAGGGCACTGACCAGGTCCCACAGCTCGACCTCTTTGATTCGGTCGGCGGCGGGAGTCTTGCCAATCACGGGGCGTTCGTCGGCCAGCCGCGGGTAGCGGGCCTGCCAATCGATCGCCTGGAGTTCGATGGCCTGGGCCGCGTCCCGGAACCGGCGGTACTCCAGCATCTTGCGGACGAGGTCCGCCGCGGGTCCGCTGGCGGCGACATCTTCTTCTGCTGTAACGGCTTGCTCTTCCGAAGGGAGTACATCGCGGCTCTTCATCTCGAGCAGCGTGCTGGCGACGACCACGAACTCGGAAGCCAGCTCCAGGTCGATGAACTCCAGGACCGCCAGGAACTCCAAGAACTGAGACGTGATTTTCGAGAGCGGGATTTTCCGCGAGTCGATTTCGTTGCGGCGGGTCAGGTAGAGCAAAAGATCGAGCGGCCCCTCGAAAAACGAGAGGTTCGCACGGTAGTTCGGCGGAGAGACAGCCTGTTCCATGTCCGGCAGTCTAGCTGGAAAAGTCTGCTGGAATCGATGGCAATTCTCGTACGGAACGGGGCGATTCCGGCCACCTTGCGGGTCCTGCCAGTCACGGGGGACTGAGAAAAGCAGGTCGAGTGGGCCAGCTCTTTCTGCCGATTCGAATGACATTCCGCTTGACGGTTGGGGATTCTGCGAGACTGATCCAGTCTTTCGCCCCGAATTGCGGGACGAATTCCCCCTGGCAGCTCCTGCCGTACCCCCTCGAAGTTGCCCAGTTCCCACACCTTCCCCTATCCTTACCGGATAGACAGTCATCGTCTCCGCACGCTGGGGAGACATGGACTGGAATGGAGTCTCACCAATGCTCAAATTCTCCTGGTTTCGCAAGGCGGCGGTCTGTGCATCGCTCTGTCTGGGATCGGCTGCTTCGGTCACGCGGGCTGAAGAGCCCGCCAAGTTTTACTCCGGGCTCAGCAGCGCCGACTCCCTGATGAAGGACATGGAGTTCCTGACGGTGACGTTGGCGAAGCAGGAAGCCATTTTCAATAAGAATATCAAGCCGAACATTGAGATCTTTCTGATCGGAGTCAATCCTGCCAAGCCGGTCGGCATGAACTATCTGTTTGATGCGGAGACCGGTCAGCGGATGATGTTGCAGATCCCGGTCTTGGACCTGAAGGACGACTTCATTGCCGGGAACCTGGATCCAATCGGAATCGACGCCCAGAAGGACAAAAAGGACAAGACGCTCTATAAGCTCGACGGCGAGACATTCAAGGGGTTCATGAGAGCCAAGGGGAACGACAGCTATGCGTCGATCTCCAAGAAGGCTGAAGATGTCCCGGCAGATTTGATTGGGCCGGATGTGACCCTGAACCCGCTCCTCTCGAAGGGGCACGACTTCGTGGCTTTCAGCGATAACTCCGAGGCCGAAGGCAAGGTCCGGGCGGCAGCCTTCAAGAAGCTGAAGGAGAACCGCATCGCAGGGATGAAGAAAAATACCAACGAGACTCAGGAAGCCTTCGATCTCAAGAAGCTGATTATCGAACAGCAGGTCGACAGCATTGGCCAGCTGTTCGCCGAAACGCAAAAGATCGAAATGGGTTGGACAACCGATGCCGACAAGAAGCTGGGGCAAGGAGTTGGGCACTGGACCGCTCTGCCCAACACCGACTTCGCGAAATGGGTCGGCAAGCTCAAGGAGACCAAGAGCGCCTTTGGATCGCTGACACCCTCGGAAAAGGCCGTCTTCACCGCGCGGGTCAATATGCCGATCTCGGAGACCAATCTGGTCAACCTGAGCAAGGTCTATGAAGCCTCGCCCGCCGTGATTCGGCAGCAGATCGAGAAGGAAACCGACCTCTCGGAAGACGAGAAGAAGGCCCGGATCGCGGTCGCCGAGACCGGCCTCGAAGCCTTGAACAAGGCTCTCGAATCAAGCGTCCTCGACCTGCACCTGGAGATCGCTCCTTCTGTCGAAGGCAAGCACAGTTTCGTGCTCGGAATCCAGTCGATCGATAACCGCGCCGCCATCGAGAAGCTGGTCGATCAGCTCGGCAAGGTCAAAGCCGGCTGGTCCAGCAAGACGAACATCGAAGCTGTCGGCGAGACCAAGTTCCACTCGTTCACAGCTGCGAAGGCTCCGCAGGCGCTGCTCGATTTCTACGGCGGGGATGGCACTGTGTATGTTGCTGCTGGCCCCGAGTTCGTCGGATTTGCGACGGGTCTGGGCAGCATGGATGTCTTGAAGACCGTGGCTGCCGCAGCTGCAGCGGGTCAACCGAAGGCGCTGGACTCCTTTGTCGATATCCGGTTCCACGCTCTCGAGACGCTGCGTGTCAATCATGCCTTCATGGAAGAGAAGGACTTTGACATGCTGCAGATCATGAAGAACTTCGGATTCCGCCGCGAGAAGACCTCCACCGAGCCCGCCCGTCCGGGTGAACGCAAGCCCGCTGCCGGAACCGGAGCTGCGGGCAAGCTGAGCGCTCTCAAGAGCTTTGATTGGCATCAGACCGCCATCGACGCCATGTCCGGTGGCAACGATCTGGTCACGATCCAGATGAAGCTGGTCAACGACGCGCTCGACAGCAACGTCGAAATGAACGAAGGCGTGCTGACCGGATTGGGAGCGGTGATTGCCAAGTTCGCCAAAGAGAACCTGGGGAACTGAGCAGACCCCCTGGAGAGTCCGACTCGGGATGCACCGCGGAGCGACTGTGTCGCTTGTCAAGATGCGAGCCTTGCGTCCCGAGTTGTGGGCTGGCCTGGCGGGTTAGGGTTCCCGGAGTGGCAGGTCGAGCTTTTTGGCCAGTTGCGTGCGACGGTCCCAAGGGGGTTTCGCCTCTTGATCGAGCTTCTCAAAAAGTACGACCAGCCGCATGTCATTATCGAACCCTCGGGAGGTAGCGCAAGAATCTTGTGATCCGCGACGGCCTGCTATCCGTATACTGCTTCGAAGTGCGAGCCACCCTTCAACTGTCCGGAGAGCCCTGATGCGAATTCTGTCTGTGTCGGTCGTCACACTGCTGGTCCTCTGCAGTTCCGTCGCATTGTGGGCCCAGGCTCCGGACGCTCCGGCGGCTGTGGCGAGCGACGCTGCCGCACCGGCGACCCCGGAGTCGGTCGCTTTGGATTCGGCTTCGGCGAAAGTCGACGAGATCGCCGAGAAAGTCAATCAGGACGAGCGGGCTCAAAAAGTGAGCGCGGGGATCCTCGACCGGATCTATCAGCTGGCTGAGCGGCTTTCGTTCCCGATGTACCATTGGGTGGCATTCGCTCTGATGGTCTCGGGTGTCGTCAGCTTTGCGTTGCAACTGACCCTGGGCAAGCTGTTCGTCCTCGCGAAGCTCAGTATCAGCCCCTCGGAGATTCTGGGCGACATCCAGGGACTGGTGATCAGTCTGGTGGGGCTGGTCCTGACCACGCAGGCTGCCGCGGAGAACTCCACATTCACACAGAGTCCCGCCTCGGTGCTGTCCGCAACCGCCGCGGGGGCCGCAGTGGGTTATCTGTTCTACCGCTGGGGCAAGGCCCAGGAACTGGCAGCTGCCGATGGCCGCAAAGTGGTTGCAAAGACTCCGGCCGCACCCGCCAAGTAAGCGCGGCCCACTGGGGGCGAGAAGACTGCTGAGCGACGGGATACGCCGTGGATCAATCTCCACGCGTACTCCGTCGGTAGATTTACGACCGGTTGGTAACCGGTCTTTTCCAAAGCGGCGTGATCGTCAACACCGCGCGGCATGTCGCACAGTCGCATACCGCCGGACTGAAAACGGAAGATAGCGCCGGCGAGATTGCGGCCAGAAGTGCCAAAAGGCAGTCCTACGGGCGGACTTGCCGACTTTTGAATTGAATCATTCGACACCCGGCCACTTCGATGTCAAGCTGTGAATCGTCAGCAACCATCCAGTGAGGCCCTTGTCATGCATCACCACCAGATGTGGTTCGTCCTCAAAGTGTTTTTCTTCGTGGGTTGGGGCTGGGTCGGTTCCGCTCTTGCAGAAGGAGCCAGGGCGACAGAATCGGCTCTGCCGTCGGGTTGGACTTCTCAGGCCCCCCGCGACGAGATTCGTCCGGAGTTTTCGTTCGATCCACAAGGTGGCCCTCAAAACATGGGTTGCTTTGTCATTCAACACGATCAGCGGGAAGGTCTTGATGGCTGGTATCAGAAAGCATACCAGGTGATCGGCGGGGACTTCGTTCACTTCCAAGCGCAGCGTAAGTTGACGGCCGTGGCTGTGCCGAGGCAAAGCGCCCTTGTGCGAATCTTGTGGCAGAACGCGGACGGAAAGATGGTCTCGGCAGATGTGCCCGACCAGCAGGTCAAAGAGTTGGGACATAATCCCACTGCCGAACCTGAACATCCCGTCGACGGCCCAACCGATGCCAATGGGTGGACATTGGTCAGCGGAGCGTACCGCGTTCCGTCGAAAGCCACGCAGGCCATTGTCGAGTTGCATCTGCAATGGGCTCCGGGGGGGCGAGCGGAATGGAGTGATATCGAGTTCACAACGTGCCCCCCACCGCCCAACCGGAAGGTGCGGCTGGCCACGGTTCACTACAAGCCGAACGGCATGACACCACGACAGAACTGTGAAGAGTTTGCTCCGTACATTGCCGAAGCGGCGAAGCAAAAGGCCGATCTCGTAGTTCTCGGCGAGACTGTCCCAACAGCCTCAGCGAACGTGAAGTCTCAAACACTGGCCGATATCGCCGAACCCGTGCCAGGTCCGTCGACGGACTACTTCGCGCAACTTGCAAAGAAGAACGACCTGCACATCGTCCTGAGCCTGTATGAGCGGGACCGACATCTCGTTTACAACACCGCGGTGTTGGTCGGTCCAGATGGCAATTTGATCGGTAAGTATCGCAAAGTCTGCCTGCCCCATGGTGAGGTCGAGAAAGGGGTCGCACCGGGCAAGGATTATCCGGTGTTCGACACGCGGTTCGGCAAGGTCGGGATGATGGTGTGTTATGACGGCTTCTTTCCCGAAGTGGCGCGCGAGTTGTCCAACCGAGGAGCGGAGGTCATTGCCTGGCCGGTGTGGGGTTGCAATCCGCGCCTCGCCACAGCTCGGGCCTGCGAGAATCACGTTTACCTGATCAGCAGCACCTTCATGCAACCCAAGGATGGCTGGATGATCTCAGCTGTCTTTGACCAGCGAGGCACGCCGATCGCCCAGGCAGACACCTGGGGTACGGTGGCTGTGGCGGAAGTGGATCTCAACCGGCCTTACATTGGACCTTGGAACCTCGGCGATTTCCGCTCGATGATCGACCGGCATCGACCCACGGGAGCAGTTTCGGCTCAACGATCTCCTTCGACCCCGTAGGGTCTGAGTGGTGGGTCAACGTCACGCCAGCCGAACAGCGGGGCCTCGCACCGCGTTCGCGGGTTCGGCTGCTGTTTCGGGCGGAGGTGCTAAGATCTTCCCATGGACACTTCGTCGTCATTCTGGTCGATCCTCTGGCTGTCGCTGCAGGTCAGCGGAGCGGCGGTCGCGTTGAGTGCGTTGATTGGTCTCCCGCTGGGAGTGTGGCTGGGGCTGGTACAATTTCGGGGTAAGACGCTGGTCTCCGGGCTGATTCATACCGGAATGGCTCTGCCGCCGGTGGTCGTGGGTTTGGTGCTGTATCTGCTGCTCTCGCGGAGTGGGCCGCTGGGAAGTTGGGGCTGGTTGTTTACTCCCGGAGCCATGGTCCTTGCTCAGTTCGTGCTCTGTCTGCCGTTCGTGATCGGGATTTCGATGGCGGCCGTGGCGGCGGTCCCCGCTGAGCTGTCCTGGCAGCTGCGGTCGCTGGGAGCTAGTCCTGGTCAAGCTCGCTGGGCGGTTGTCCGCGAGGCCCGATCGGGAATTCTGCTGGCAGTCGCTACCGCGTTCGGGAGAAGTCTGTCGGAGGTCGGAGCTGTGTGGTTGGTTGGGGGGAACATCGCGGGACAGACGCGAGTCCTGACCACTGCGATTGTGCTGGAGACGGGGCAAGGGCATTTTGCGTTGGCGCTGCTGCTGGGGGCGGCACTGCTGAGTGTCGCCCTCGTCATCAACCTGGCGATCGTGCGGTATCAGAGGCGGGTCGCGCCATGATGTCGCCCGCGACCTATGAACTGCAGGACGTGAGACAGCGGGTCAGCGACTCGTTCTCGCTGGTCATCGATTCGCTCACCATTCACACGGGCGAGACGCTGTGTCTGGTCGGGCCGACGGGGGCAGGGAAGAGTACGCTGCTCCGGTTGCTGAGCGGACTCGTGGCCCCCACTTCGGGGAACATGACGTTTCAGGGAAGGCCACTCAAGCCTGGCCAGATTCCACTCGCCGATCTCCGCCGCATTGCCACCGCTCATCAAACTCCGCTGCTGTTCTCCGACACGGTACGCACCAACATTGAGTTCGGTCTGCGCGTTCGTGGAGTCAGTGCCGTTCGTGATCGGACCGATCAAGTTCTGCAGGGGCTGGGCCTGCATTCCATCGCTGCGCAGGATGCCCGCACACTGTCGGGCGGCCAACGGCAACTCGTCGCAATCGGCCGGGCTCTGGTGATCGAGCCCGAAGTGCTGTTGCTCGATGAACCGACTTCGCATCTGGACCCAGCCAATGTGGCGCGGGTCGAGTCTCTCGTCCAAATGCAGAAACGCCGCACCGGGATGACCGTTGTCTGGATCACCCACAACCTGTTTCAGGCCCGCCGGATGGCCACCCGCGTGGGGCTGGTGCTAAGCGGTCGAGTCATCGAAGTGGCTGCGACCGAGGAGTTCTTTGAGCGTTCAGCGGATGAACGAACATCCGCCTTCATTCATGGGAAGATGGTGTACTGACATGCGTCACGCCTTGGCTTGGACTTTCTCAATGCTCTGCATCATGGGGTGCTTCGGCGGCTCGAAGCCCGCCCCGTCCGAGCGTGAGTTGACGCTTGTCTCCACGACCTCAACGCAGGACAGCGGCCTGCTGGATGTCTTGATCCCCGCTTTCGAGAAGGAGAGCGGGATCACGGTGAAAGTCATCGCGGTCGGCAGCGGCCAGGCTCTGGAACTGGGAAGACGAGGCGATGCGGACATCCTGCTGACGCATTCCCCGGACGCCGAGAAGAAGTTCATGGATGAGAGTTGGGGAGCCCAGCGCCGGGCAGTCATGCACAACGACTTTGTCATCGTCGGCCCGGTCGATGACAAAGCCGCTGTGAAGTCGTCTACGTCTGCGACCGAGGCCCTGCAGAAGATCACCCAAACTCAAAGCAGCTTCATCTCCCGCAGCGACGACTCTGGAACGCACGCCAAAGAAAAGAACCTGTGGAAAGCCGCCCAGATCACTCCCCAAGGGGATTGGTACATTCAGGCTGGGACCGGGATGGCCCCCTGCCTGCGCATGGCCCATGAAAAGCAGGCCTACATCCTGTGCGACCGGGCGACGTTTCTGGCACTCAAAGCAGAGATCCAACTCGTGATTCTGTACCAGGGAGACGAGCGATTGCTGAATCGGTACTCCGTGATCACGCTCAATCCGCAAAAGAATCCTCAGACTCATCTGGAGGCGGCAAATCGATTCGCGGACTTCGTGCTCTCGCCCCAGGGACAATCGCTGATCGGAGGCTTTGGGAAAGATCGATTTGGAGAATCGCTCTTCACTCCGGAAGCGGGCAGACAAGAAGTGCGGTAGTCCGCACATATCATCGAGGAGGCGTATGGGGTTCTTGAGAATACGTTGAGAGAAGGGGGCGATCGATCAATAGACTCGAGACGGACCGCGGGAAATACTCGACTGACACTTCGCATAATCGCTGAACGTGACCGGGCTTCAATCCGAACAGGCAGAATCCAGTCTCAATGGGCCACTCGTGCAACTTCCGAATGAGTGTGCGGGTTCTCGCGGGCGGTCGTGAGGACTTTGCTTCAGATCTGCCTCCATCCGCCCGCACACGTTCGAGCCCAATGCTCTAAACGGCACCGGCCAAGGCACGTCGACCGACAATGTTTATGATTTCATTTCCAATCTGTTGGATTGGAAGGAGTCGTTCGGCCAGTCCCGCCTCAGCGATCGCCCGAGGCATTCCCCAGACAACCGATGTCGATTCGTCCTGTGCCAAGAGACGACCACCCTGAGCTCGCATTTCTCGTCCCCCGGACAAGCCGTCTTTCCCCATCCCTGTGAGAACGACACCCAGACTCCGCCTTCCGTAGGCGCGGGCCACGGAGCGGAACAGGACATCGACTGCTGGCCGACAACTGTTCTCGGGAGGAGAGTGATCCAGTCGCAGGACCCGGCGGGTTCCCTGAGTTCCGACTTGGAGGTGCGAACCACCCGGCGCAATCCAGACCTGTCCAGGGAGTGGCTCGCAGCCATCTTCGGCTTCGCGAACTTGGAGCACACAACACCGATCCAGTCGCTCGGCCAGAAGCCGGGTAAACACTGCCGGCATATGCTGAACCACAACAATGGGAACCGGAAAAGTCGAAGGCAGTCCCATCAGCATTGTCTCCAGTGCGCTGGGACCTCCGGTCGAACTCCCAATAGCAACGATCTCGACAGGACGAGACGCGGCGTTTGAGATCGGATTGGGCTTGAAGGCGAAGGGCTTCGTAATGATCGAGGGATTCGGTTTCTGGTCGAACTGCTTGAGCTTCGGCAAGAGCTCGTTGCGGATGTACTCCAGGGCCTGCCTGATATGTCCAACGCTGGCAGGCTTGGCAACATAGTCGGTCGCTCCGGCTGCGAGCGCATCCATCGTGGCGGCGCCCCCCTTCACAGTCAGCGAACTGAACATGATGATGGGAATCCAGCGATTGATCCTTCGAATCGCGTGGACGGCTTCAACTCCGTCCATGACGGGCATCTCGACGTCCAGCAATACGACATCAACTTGCGTCGTCTTCAGAAGTTCGACTGCCTCAAGGCCATGCCTCGCCGCAGCGACTACGGTCGTCTCAGGGTCCGAGTTGATGGCTTCAGTCAGCAACCGGCGAACGACAGCGGAGTCGTCTGCTAACAAGACTCGAATCGGGGAATTCATTAAACATGCTCCGAGGAGGGGGATGGGCCCGTCATGGCCGAGACGCCGTTCGCATGCAGTCGTCTACGGCCCTCCAGGACGCTGGTCAGCACATCATTTCAGCGGCGTCGGCAACGGATGACTCCAGGATCTGTCGTCCGATTTCCGTAAGACGCTCGGTCGCATGGGGCACTCCGGACTTCTCAAGCAGGCGGACCGCTTCGTTCGTCGATACGTCATAGCCTTCCCACTCGTCAAAACGCTGGTGGTGGTTCGCCATATGATCCGCGACAGCTGTCAACGCGACCAGACGTCCGTTTCGTGTGGCGGACTCCGGCTTGTGATGAAACCGAATGGTATCGACCAGTGCCTCTGGCAACTTATTGGCGATGGCAAACCAGGCACCGACTTCACAGTGGTCGGTGCCGACGATCCCTCGCTCATGCTCCAGTGTTGCAGCGGACTCGTCGAACTCGAACGTGTCGATCTCACAGAATTGATCCGGCAGACTGATGGCGAAAAGAGTGCGACCGAAGTCATGGATCAGTCCGGCGGTAAATTCCTCACCCTGGAATCCGATATTGAGTGCCCGATTGATGTACAGGCTGATCATGGCAGTCGTGAAAGAGTGCCGCCACAACACTTCGCGAATCCACTCTTCCGAAAGAGTGATCTGGCTCATGCACGCTTTCAGGCTGGAGGTCACAATCAGATTCTTGCACTGCCGGAAGCCGAGCCGCATAACGGCCTGATGGAGACTGCAAATCGGCGCTCCCGGAGAGTACATGACTGAATTGGAGAGCGCCAGCACCTCCGTCGCGAGTTTGACATCGCGCTCGACGACTTGCGAGAACTTGTCGACCGAGCAGCCGGGATCCTTGGCGATATCCAGGGCCTGCGTCGCGATGGTCGGCAGCATGTTGATATCGGCGATACGACGCCGAATGTGCATTTCGATGTCGGATGGCAGCTGTGCGTTCATGGGAACTCGCTTCTTGGGAATGGGAGTGGCGGACAACGAAGGGGTGTGTTAGAGCGACGACCGAAAACGTGTGCGGGTTCTTGCGTGCGGCTGAGAGCTCCGTCCATGCGGACCTGGACTTCTTTGCCGCACGACTGAGCCAGATCGCGAACGACACGGGGCAGCTTGTTCCACGCATTGCGAATTGGCTGCATGCGGGTCTTCATGACCCCTTCCCGCAATTCCGTAGTAATCAGATTCAGTCGTTGGAAGGCCGCAACGACGGACGGGTCGTCAGACGATTGACCGAATTGAAAGATCTGGTTGCGGGCAAGCACCAGTTCACCGACCGGATTGATCAGTTTGGCCAGCAGATGCACTTCCAGACGGACACTCGAATCGGAGACCGCTGAACCTCGCTCTGGAGAATTGAATTCTGCGGTTGGAGGCTCGGCAGAGAGTGGCTGGGGCTTGGCGACATGGTTCGAGCCCAACGGGGGATCCTGGTCGAGCTGATCGAAGTTCTCGTAGCGTTCGACCAGGAATTCCTTGACGATTTCGTCCATCGAATCCATGGTGGGCGGTCCAAAGTCTGCGCACCGCTAGCGCACAGGTGAAGGAATTGGTTGGCGCATTCCACGCCAAGGACGGCAGAGTCATCGAAGCTTCCAGAATCCGCTTGCTCTGATTTTCTTACCCAGCCGGCAGAGCTTGCCGGACCAGTCCGTTTATTCTGGATATGCCGAAGATTGCAGGCGGTAAGTAGCGACTCTCAAACCCCGGTACCCGACGGGCACTTACGCCTTCTTCCCTTTGGCTCGCTTCAGCTGATCCGCTTCCGGCAACTCCTTGTAATACGGGTCCAGCGGGTAGCACCCCGAGATGATTCCGTTTCGTGGGGCGGTCGTGCAGTCGCTGAATGTCCGGCAGACCTTTTTGTCGGCCACGTAGTCACGGCCGTTCAAAACCTTCATCGGGAACTGCCAGTCGCTCAGGACCAGCCGGCCAATGCCGATGCTGTCAACCCACCCGGCCCGGATGAGGGCCTGAGCCACGTGCGGCAGGTACTCCTGAAAATAGGTGTATGCCGTGCCGACAAAGATCGGACGAGACGGCTCACCTGCGTGATCCGAAGGGCCGAAGTGTTCACACACCTGGCGCACAGCCTGGATCTGTCGCACACACCCGACCAGCGGATCTTCGGGCGGTGAATATCCATCCGACGGTGGATAGATCGCCGGTCGCTGGACGTGCGGGTTGTAATACGGCGACCCGGCTGTCAGGTTCCAGAGCGCGACCCCGTGCTCTCGCCACAAAGTTTCGATCAGTTGGAGTGGCTCGGCCAGATTGATCTTCTGCGGCTCGTTTCGATCCGCTCCGAATACCGGATAGGGGCCTGGAAGCGGAGGCAGAGCGGGAACGCCCGGACCGAGTTTGCCCGGCACCGAGAGCGCCGGGTCGGGGCGAAATGCATAGGTGTCCCACAGCGAGAGCCGGACGCCGATGGCCAGATCGGGGCACTCGGTTCGAACGGCAGAGATGATCTCCCGGATGAAGCGAGTGCGGCCTGCGAAGTCGCCGCCATAGGGGCCGGGTCGGTCGAACGCTGACAGGAACTCGTGCCCCAGATACCCGTGGCAACACTTCACATCGACGAATTGAAACCCCGCCGTTTGAGCTGCCTTGGCACTGATGACATAGGCTTCAATCAGCTCGCGGATCTCGGCATCGGTCCACAGGGGCCGATGATCGAAGCTTGAGATCCCGACCTTCTCATCCAGGACCGGATGGTGATAGGCCACACGCGGTTCGAACGTGTCGGAGCGATTCGGCTTACAGAACCTTCCCGAGTGCGTCAGCTGGAGCCCGATCACCAGATCATCCGTCGAGCCGGGTCCAAACTCCTGCTGATGAGCCGAGACCGCGGTCTCGTAGAGCGTGCGGAGACTCGGAACATTCTCGGGCCGGTAGCAGAGCTGGCGCGGATTAGCGCGACCATCCGGGCGGACGGCAAAGGCCTCGCCACCCCACAATAATTTGGCACCGGACAGGCCAAAGTTCTTCCACCGCCGCAGTGTGTGCTCGCTGGGCTGGCCCCCTGCGGTTCCGTCCCAGCCCTCCATCGGATGGATGCACCAGCGGTTACCAATCGTGAGCTTTCCCGCCCTGAACGCCTTCGCGAGCGGGCTGCCGGACTCAGCGGTGAGTGGCTGATCATCACTCGGGAGTTCGAGTCCCAGCTTCTCCAGCGCCCGCCGAAAATCTTCGATGGTCTTCAGCGTCGGGACACGGATCGGAGTGATGAACATCGGAAGGCACCCAAGACGCTGAACTCGCCCGTAGTGTGCCCGCGGGCTTGCGAGAATTCAATCGCCCGTAGTTGGCACCGTCACAGTTCCTGGCGTGTGTGCCGACTATGGGTGGGAGGACACAATCTCGGAGGTACGTCGATTCGCAGGAAAGGCACCATGGCATTCAGGGTACCGAATCTGGAGTTTCACTGCCCGCAGCCCACTGCCGATTCCCCACTCGTTCCGGCGAAACCAAGTGCATCTCACAGTCCAATTGACCCCATTCCCGAGGAGGCGTAAGATCGATTGACGCGACGTGAACGCTCGTTTTTCGTGCCGCGAACGGTTTCGAGGGGATCTCTGATGGCTGGTTTGACTCGACGGCAGAGCCTGATGCTGGGAGCTGCGGGACTGGGATTGTTCCCCGCAATCATGCAGGCTGAGGTCGTTTCCCAGGCCGAAACGGTCACCACTCAAGACTCGTTTCCCATCAAGTTCACGTACTACCCAGCTGCGGCGGAGAAGAACGACAATGACCTGTCATCAGCCAGTGTCGTGATCCTGCTGCATGGCGAGAAAGGGAGCCGGATCAATTGGGATAAGGGCTCTGCTCCCGCAGGCAAGCCGGTGTTTCCGGCCATCCTGCAGGAACTGGGCTTTGCCGTCATTACGGTCGATTTGCGAAAGCACGGGCAGAGTGTCGCAGCGGGACAGGCGGAACCTGTCAACAACGACGACTATTTCAAGATGGGGATGGACCTGCAGGCGGTCAAGGACTTTGTCCAGAAGCAGCACCAGGAGAAGAAGCTCAACATGAGCAAGATGGCGATCGTGGGCACGGGATTCAGTGCCCCCGTGGCAACTGCGTTTGCAGAAGTTGACTGGAAGCAGACCCCCTACGACGATTCTCCAATTCCCGCGATGCGGACGCCTCGTGGACAGGACGTGAAAGCCCTGGTGTTGATTTCCCCGGACACCAATGCGGGACGGCTCGCCACGACTCGCTCGCTGACATTTTTGAACAAACAGAACCTGTCGTTCTTGTTCATGGCTGGCAAGCAGGACCTGGCCGACAAAGGGGCTGCCAAGAACTGTTTCAAGGCCTGCGGCAGTGACAAGAAAGGGGACGGTCGCGTCCTGCTGGTCGAACCGGATCTGAAAGACCGCGGGATCGATCTGTTCGGAAAGCGACCTCCTGAAGTCGAAGTCCCAATCCTGAAATTCCTGGACGAGCGGCTGAAGAAGATCACCGTTCCGTGGGTGGATCGACGGAGTCGAGTCGATCGCTAGCCTGCGTCCTGCTGGTATTCCTGTCGCTGCCCTCGGGATCCCGTGAGTGATCAGACCGCCATCAGGTGATACTTGAGCTGCCACAGCACGCGGCGGGCGGCCATTTCGAAGCGATCCTCGGAACCGAGCCAGCGCTTGTCCCGGATGGTGACTTCGATTCGAGCTTGTGGATTTCGCGAAGCCTCTGCCGCCGCAGTGAAGCGGATCTCCAGATCAACCGGGCAGGCCGAGGCAGCCAGCAGCGAGAGGAGTGACGAGCCACCAATTCTCAGTTGGAGATGGTTCTCACTCACATCCCGGATCTCGGCCCGCTGAGATTCGACGAATCCGCAGAGCTTCAGGAACAGGCAGCCACCCACATCGGAGACTAGGAATTCGTCGGTACAGACAGCTGCTGCCAAGATGAGTCGCCTCGAAGAGTTCGATCTGAGTCATCGGAGGCAGCTTGTGGGCCAAATGGCCAGCCTGATCGAAAAACTGCGGCCCCCGACCGCATCCTGATTGTCATCATCGAGTTGCGTTAAGAACCAGGCGATAGCTTATCCAGACGATGTTGCAACGCGGCATCATCACCCCGGCTCGGGTGTTTCGATTTCGCAATACATCGAACTCCCTTGCTTGAGCCAAGGTAACACCGGCAGAATACCGTGATGAGCTGGCAATTCATTCGACATTCGCGCGTGTTTCGCAGTCTGTGTTGGCAATGGGGCCTGACAGTCTGGTTTTGGGGTGTTTGCAGTTCGTCGAATGCCCACGCCCAGGCACCGCCGGAACCTGCGGAGTCCGTTCGCCCGGCGATGGACCGTTACGATCTGAGGGCTGCGGAAGACCCGGATCGTTCCGAGAGACTCGAACTGGTGAAGAAATCGTTCGAGCGGCAGCGCTGGGACGAAGGGGCCAAGACCCTGCAGTCACTGCTCGATGACGAGCACGATTCGCTCGCCTTTGGAGACGATCAGGTCTGGCGGACCGTCACCGAGTCCGCGATCAGCCTGCTGAAGTCCTCACCGCCCGCAGCGATGACCGCGTATCTCGCCCACGCAGAGACAATCGCAGCTCGTGACTTCAAACAGGCACTCGCCGCTCACGATCCCGCGGCGCTCGTTCGAGTAACGAGAAAATATCTGCTCACACCGGATGGACAGCGGGCCTGTCGAGAGCTGATCGATCTGGCCATCGATTCCGGAAACTCCGACGCCGTGGCCGGACTCCTGCAACAGCTGGCGCGGTTGGAGTCACAACAGCTCGCAGATCCCCTCTGGCGGAGTCAGATGATCCGTCAGCTGAAAGGCCAGGGGGCCATCAGCCTCGCCGGGCAGATCGAACAACGATTCGGAGTGGCGGCCTCGGAAGTTGTCGACGGGCCATGGCGTGCGCCAGAGACCGAGCGCGTCCCGTCTGCCAGCTGGACCAGTGTCCACGGGACGGCAGATGGTCATGGACTCGGCCAGCTCCAGGCATCGATCCCCCTGGTCCGATCGCGTGTCCCCTTGCTGTCCCATGAGACCTTCATTCGCGTGATCGATGATTACCTTCGCAAAGTGCTGGATACCTCAACATTGGGACTGAGCGTACTGTCAACAGTCGGTACCGGTGATGTTGTGGTGACCCGGACGTTGTCGGGGCTGATGGCCATTCGCGCCTCGACGGGCGACGTTCTGTGGACCTCTCGGGACTGGGGGCCACAGTCGGATATCGAAGAGGGGTTGTCCGATCGTCCGACGTTGCCGATTGAGATCGGGGACCAGAGGTTTTCGGATCTGGGACACCGAATTGCCCATCGCCAGCTGCTGTGTCCCAGCCTGGGGGCCCTCAGCATCGATTCCCGACGGGTCTATTCGCTCGCCCATTTTCCCAATGAACCCGACCAGCTGGAGCTGTTGATCCAGTCCAGCTTCGCGGAGATCGATGAAGAAGAGCTACCGGAAGCGACCTATCTGGTGGCCCGCGACCTGAACACGGGGCGCGTTGTCTGGCGGGCCGGTGGGCTCGCCAGTGAGGGATTTCCCGGACTGCCCTGTGAAGGAGCGTTCCTGTTTGGTCCCCCCACGTGCGACGGCGATGAGCTGTTCGTGGTCGGCGAAAGTGACGGAGATGTGTGGTTGTTCTGCCTCGAAGCCGAAACGGGGCTGGTCCGCTGGGAGCAGCTGCTGGCCAGTGCCGGGCGCGGCATTGAATTGGACCCCGTCCGCAAGTGCTGGACAGCTCCCGTGGCTGTGCGCGGGTCGCTGGTGATCTGTCCCACGACGACGGGCTGGGTGACCGCTGTCGATCGGATCACGCGGCGGATCGTCTGGTCGACCCGGCTGCGGGACCACGACCCCAGTGAGGAAGTCTCCGAGTCCAGCTTCGATGCGCGAAACTGTGAATCCAGCATCAATGAGCGCTGGGCTCCTGCGCAGCCGCTGCTCGTCGGTGATCGCGTTCTGATTACGGCCATGGAGTTTCCGGATGAGCACTCCCGCCACTCGCCTCAGCTGGTCTGTCTGGATGCGCTCAGCGGACAGAAGCTCTGGAGTATTCCCAAGGAAGAACAGCTGGGGCTGGTCGGTTGCTGGCAGAACCGAGTTCTGGTCTTTGAGTCCGGGGAAGTGTGTGCGCGAGATCTTGCGAGCGGAGCCCAACTCTGGGAAGTGCTGCTGAACGAGCGGCTCGCGGGGCGGCCTGTGCTGACTGACCACGGGATCGTGCTCCCGCTGGTGTCGGGTGAGCTGCAAGTTCTGAATCCAGCCGATGGCAAGATTCAGGAGGTGTCGCTGACGGGCAGTTCCCGGCTTCTGGGAGCCCGGTTGGCCAATGGGCGGGAACATCGCCTCGGGAACTTGATCACGGTGGGAGGGCGACTCGTCTCGACCTCGATGCAGGAACTGCTGACCTTCGAGTGGAAGTCAGAGGTCGCTCGCTGGGAAGCGGAATCCACAACGAGCCTGCCAGCTGCATTGCGGCATGCTCAGTCATTGGCCCTGGCGGGCCGCACGGACGAGGCGGTCCGACTGCTGCGCGAATCGATTCCACTGGCGGGGCAGGATGCCGAACAACTCGAACTGTTGCGAGCCACCCGGTTCTCAGTGCTGAAGAGTGCCTTGTCGCAATCTCAAAAGGGAACACCCGTCGAGATTCAAGCGGAACGAATGCAGGAACTGCGATCACTGATCCAGACGCCTGCGGAGCGGTCCGCGATCGATCGACTGGAGATTGAGCTGGCAACGCTCAAAGGGGACTGGCAGGCAGCCTGGACTCGCCTGAAAGAGATGCTGACCCAGCCCGCAGGAGCCCCGATCGCCGTGCCGGAACGGTTGGTGCATTCCGACTCGTGGATCGCCGACCAAATCCTGGAGATGGGGCGGCTTTCAGAGGCGCCCGCCCGCGCAGCTGCACGAACTGCGATTCAGCAAGAGTTCTCGCGTCTCTGGGCGGCGGCTGACGAGGCAGGCCGCAAGCGTCTCGCCCGGCAGTTTGTGGAAACGGGTCTGGTGGACCGGGAACTCTGGCAAGTGGCTCTGGAGGGTAAGCAGCCTGCATCGCTGACCCGCTGGCAGATGCTGGCCGAGTCCGCCGATCCTCGAATCGCCCAGGCCGCAGCGCTGCGCATCATTGATGCCCTCGCTGTTCCCGACTGGATCGGAGAGGCCCGTCGCCGGTTTTCAGAACTCCCCGCGGCGGAACAGTGGCCCGCAGAGCTGCGACCGAACTATGAGGCAACGCGTCAGAAGCTGGCGGGGATCGTCGATGCTCACAAGGCGCCTGCTCCCTCGTGGCTGGGCCGCAAGATCGACATCCAGCGAATCGGGGACTCCAGCGCGGATTCACTGGTGGGCAGTCGCCTGTTACTGCACTGGATCGGAGAACCGTGTCCGGGCCTCTCGCGGTTCGACTACGTCTACGACTCTCGATTGCGATCGATCCTTGTACTCCGAAATGACGGATCGCTGTACTGGGAGATGAAGCTCGCCACAAATGACAACAATCCGATCGACGAAGAAGCGCCGATCGTCCACGCGTCGGGTCTCAATCTGTATCTGATGCACATGGGTGTGCTGCATGCTTTTTCCCCCGTCGAGCGCCGCGCGCTCTGGCGACGCAATACCGAGCGGGAGGGGCGTGACGCACTGGGGAGCATTACGTGGTCGGTGGCCAAGCGATCCCGACTGAATGGGGTGCAAGAATGGCGAGAGGAACTCAAGCAGAGTGCGGAAGGTGAGTATCGTACGCTGGAGGTCGCCACAGCGGCGTTTGTGGTTCTGCGACTGGATCGTTCGGTTCAAGTGCTCGATGCGCAGGACGGAACGGTCCAGTGGTCGATGGTGATCACCAACCCCGCACCGATCCGCGCCGATGGCGATCATCTCTTTGGCGTCGATCCTCTGATTCCCTGGTGCCGGTCGATTCGCTCGGGGCGGCTGGTCAATGCGCCCGATCTGCGGCGCCCCGAAACTCCGCTGGTGGTGGCGGACTCGCCCCAGTTGCTGAACATCACCGAGGCACCGGGAGATGGCCTCAGCTGGAAGATCGAAGCCACCCGGATTTCGGCTCTTCCGATTCCCGCAGCCAGCGGGGCAGCCCCCTGGGATCGGTCAGACGATGCCACACTGGCTCCCACATGGACCGTGACTGTGCCTGGGAACAGCCGCGTTGGACGCGGTCCAGCGGGCTCGATCGTCTCGCTGCTCTCCACGGGGGAGCTGCGACTGATTGACTGGAAGACCGGTCGAATCCAGGTTCTGGGAACCGCGAAGCTTCCCGAACAGTCACGCTGCTATGTCGGAGCGGATCTCCACCGGTTCTATCTGATGTGTGAAGTCGGCGACGACCATGGCGAACTCGATGTCCCAACGGTTCCCGCGTTCGGAAGCCTGGCTGCGTTCCCGCTGGATGACCCCGCTTTGGCGTCCTGGCAAGTGGAGACTCAGGGATTCCTGGTCACCCGGGGAACGCGCAGGGCACCGTTCCTGCCGATCCTCAGACTGCAGGGACAGACTCTGGGAGATCGGAACTATCAACGGATTCATCTGCAGCTGCTCGACAAGGCCACCGGACAGCTTGTCTATGAATTGAAGAACAGCCCGTCCTATGGCCTGGGGGTTTCGTCGTGCGACTACGACCCCAGGCGGCAGGAGTGGTTTCTGTTTCTGGCTGCGGAACGGATCCGACTCTCACTCTCACGCGAGCAGTGACCAGTTGTTGCACTGAGTTTGACGCCAGGGGCCTGATCGTGGCCGAACGGGCAGTTCGCCATTTGCGGATGCCTACTGCCCACTGCCCTACTTCGGGCCGAAGAACTTGTCGAGTTTCGTCTGCGCCTTTTCGCGGGCCTTGGCGTACTTTTCCCGGTCGCCTTCCTCTTCAGAGTCGACGAACTTCTCCAAGGCCGAGGCCTCGCCCTGAATCAGCTTGGCGAGTTCGGCGGTATCCAGGAATGCCTTCTTGTCCTCGTTCCCCAGGTCCTTCGCCTTGCTGAGTTTCGTGAGCCGCGGCTCGACCTGCTCCAGAAAGTTCTTGCAGAGCTGGAGCAGAGCTGTGGCCTGCTCGCCCTCGACAGCTTCCCCGGCATACCCATCGGCGACCAGACCGACATTGATGTGGGTCATCGCGATGTAGGCCACCATCGTGGCTCCGAGCGTTTCGGCGATCTGATCCGGAGTCGAGGGCTCATCCTGAGCCTGAGCCACTTCACCTGACAGGAGAAACGGAATGACGGGAACGGTGGCCAGACCAAAGAACGAACGACGATCCACGGGAATCTCCGGGAGAAGGTGAGGGACGGAGCCGAATTGGGCGCGTACCTCCGGAGGGATCGACCGCCCTGATCTCGGAAATGAGTGAATTCGTCCGAAACAGGCAAAATCTGCCGGGTTTCATCCGGTCGATCTCGCTGCGAAAGTCCGGTTTCGCGAGAGCCAGCGCTGGGTGGCACGCCCTGAAGGCTTTGCGAAAGGGCGTGGCCCTCTTTACAAACCTCACCCATCCAGCAGCGGCAAGCTGCGATCCATCTCCATGTGACAAGGTCCCTGCCCCGCATACCAGCGAGCACTCGACCATTCAAAATCCTCGGCTCGCTCGACCAGCCCGCGACGAACCGGGTTCTGGTGAATATATTGAATCATCGTCTCCAGCGTATCCGGGTCATCAATGTTGCGGTCGTAGCCACCACCGGGTTGCCAGAATCGATGGCGAACCTTGGTCCCCTCGACTACGCGAATTCGTGTCAGCCACTGCGGCGAATGCTCTCGCAGCCAAGCCACTGCCCGACGCGACACAGCTTCTTTGACGCTGCCGACGAATCGTCCGACAGCGACTCCGGGCTCTCGCGGAGCCACGATCAAATGCACATGCTCGGGCATGATGACCCACGCCCACAGATCAATCGGCCAGACGCGGCGTTTGGCTTCCAGTGCATCGACAAACCACTCTCGGGTGCGATCGCGCGCGAGAAACTGATAGCGATGATAGCACGAGAACGTCAGCTCATGCGGCATGCGACCCTCTTCAAATCGTCGCCGTCGCTTACTGAAGTATGTCATACCGGTCAGCGGGTTCTGAACTCTCATGTTGGCCTCCGGATCAGAAGAGGAATGTCCAGGAATCATAAACAGCGGCATAGAGTGTGGCACGCCCTGACCAACGGGAAGGGCGTGGAAATTGGCAGCCCATCTATGTATTTCGTGCAGCCCACTTTGCAAGAGCCACGCCCTTTCGCAAAGCCTTCAGGGCGTGCCACCCGAGCCGCTTAAGGATTCACAACCGCCTGCCCCAGAACAGGTTACGCCATGCGGTCAAAGCGAGTCCAAGTCACGTGAGCGTCTACAGTTTACATAGAATTCAATCGATTACCATAAATTCTCGGACAGTTCTCGGACAGCGGCTCTCAGCCTCCAAACTCCATCCGCAGGCGTCATCGAGGGCAGCAGGGCCAAGATGCCAATGTCATCGAACCTGCGGGAACACGATTCCTGGGGGAAGTCTCAGCCTCACAAGAAAACGTCCTGTTCCTCCGTCACCCAGGTAGGCCCAAAGCGGCCAACCTGGGCCACCCCCGCGTTCAGTTGTCAACCGGGCCACGCCCGTCCTCGCTGACAGTTGCAGAATATATGTACCCGACGACCCGATGATTTAGGAGTCAACTTGGCCACTCCCGCCACCAGACGCGAGAGAAGTAACGGCTTCTACCATGTATTCAACAACTGACTTCTCTGCATCATATGGACTAATTAACTCCAAAACAAACCGCTCTCTTTCAGGTCGGGAGAGGGAAGTCCAATAGCTCTTCATCAAAGAGGCACGTTGAATGGTAATGTCAATCACGTTGTGTCTTGTGGCGACTGACCGACTGTTCAATAACATCTGCTCCATACTCAAATTGCCCTCAAGGTGAGCAGCCTCTGCAAGCGCATCATATATCTTGTTTGCCGCCGAAGAAATAAACGGGCTTGTGCAGATCTCTTCGACTGAAGGATCGCCAACCCCCAATTCGTACTTCAATACAAGAATCGCATGAAGTAGTGCGTTTAGAGTCATGGTGTCAGTGATTTTCAGCATTTGTTCACCACGGATTTGGGCCAGCGTAGATCACACGGTTAACACCACTAAGTCTCAAAGTGCCGGGAAAGAGGAACTCGCTGGGTGGCACCGGTTGGGTCGCTTTGGCCCCTACCGGTGTGCCTTGGCACAAGAGGTTCTGGCAACATTGCATCAGTCCACCCACTGGATCGGAATCCCCACAGTTCGACCCTCAATGTACCAACGAGCCGAACTCCACCGCCACTCCGTTGGCATCTTCACCAGACCCGCTCGCACGGGATTCATATGCATG
>JBIIOI010000085.1:0-19780 GCA_044337025.1 Planctomycetaceae bacterium | reverse complement strand
GGCCCGTCGAGCAGAAGCACACCCTGCAGATACAGGCCGCGGCGAAAGACGACCCCGCCTATGGCTATCGTTTCCCCGTGCGTGAAAACGGCATGCTGCGCCCGCCGAAACCCGACGACGGCCCGCACCTTGATGCGGTGATGACCGTGCAGCAGTACTTCAGCGGTGAGCCCCAACTCGGCCTTCCCGCAGGGCGCGGCTGGTATCGGGTGAAAGCGGTGGCCTATGCGCTGAAGAACGACGGCAAGCCCGCGCGGCTGAAGTTCACCGTCCATGAGGGTTATTCAGGCAAGCTGCCGAAAGCGGAAAGCGTCTTCGCCTTCACCGACGAGCAACCGCGCGAGGTCGAGGCCCGCTGTTACCTGGAGCCGGGCGACCGCGTGGTGTTCACGATCATGGATGGCGCACCGCACAGTCAGGGCCGCACAATGATTGACCAGCCGGGGCCGTTCATTGCTATCCGTTCCTTCAACATTGAGGGACCGGTGTATGAAAGCTGGCCACCGCAGGGGCATCGCACGTTGTTTGGCGACATCGATCCGACGCAGCCCACGCCAGAGAAAGCCGCCACCATCGCGGCGCATCTCGCACCGAAGCTCTTTCGCCGACCTGTGGATGACGCCGCTCTGGCGAAATACCGAGCGCTGTATGAGAAGTTCGCGAAGACAATGAAGCCCGACGAATCGCTCCGTGGCATGCTGACCGCGATGCTGGTCTCGCCGCGATTCGTCTACCACGAAGAACCGCCCAGCGGTCCCGACGCCTACGCTCTTGCGTCGAGGATGTCCTATTTCCTCTGGCGTTCTGCCCCGGATGAAGACCTGCTGCGCGCGGCGGCCGATGGCAGCTTGCTTGATCCGGCCAAGCGCCGTGATCAGGCCGAACGGATGCTGGCGGATGCGCGTTCCGGGCGCTTTCTCAAGGACTTCACCGGCCAATGGCTGCGCGTGCGCGAAGTTGGCGTGATGAAGGCGAACGCCGACCTCTATCCCGAATACGATGCCGAACTCGAAGCCGCCATGCGCGGCGAGACGGAGCATTTCATATCGGAGATGTTTCGAAGCGATCTGCCCCTCGCCAATCTCATTGACTCCGACTGGACCATGCTGAACGAGCGCCTCGCGAAGCACTACCGCATTGATGGCGTGGTCGGCCCTGATTTCCGACGCGTGAGTTTGGATAAGTCGAAGACGGTGCGCGGCGGATTGTTGACTCATGCGAGCATCCATGCGGTCACATCAAACGGCAGCACGACTTCGCCCGTGATTCGCGGCACCTGGGTGCTCGAAAAGTTCCTTGGCACACCCGCGCCGCTGCCGCCACCGGACGTACCGGCCATCGAGCCGGATATTCGCGGTGCCACCACCATCAAGCAGCAACTCGGGAAACATCGGGACATTGCCAGTTGCGCCTCGTGTCACCGGAAGATCGACCCACTTGGATTCGCTCTGGAGAACTTCGATGTCATTGGTGGCTGGCGGGATCACTACCGCGCACTCGTTGAGCCTCGGCCCGGTGCTCGCGCCAAACTCGGCGACGGCCCACCCGTCGATCCTGCGGATGAATGGGAGGGTGTGGGACGTTTTGCCAGCTTCCAGGAGTTCCGCGAGCTGGTGAAGAAGCGGGAAGACCTTGTCGTGCAGAACCTGACGCACCAACTCGCCACCTTCGCCCTCGGCCGAGTGCCTGGGTTCGCCGACCGCCAACCGCTCAAGGACATCGCGACCAACGTCCGCGAGGAGAAGAGCGGAATGAAGTCGCTCGTGCTCGACATCGTCTCCAGCCCCGTGTTTACCAATCCATAAGCCAACCAAGGCACAGCCATGAATCCTCAGCCCGCCTTCGCCTCCCGCCGCAGCTTCCTTCGTGGAGCCGGCGTCGCTCTCTGTTTGCCGTGGCTCGAATCGCTCGGTGGCATCGCCCATGCCGCAGAGGCTGGAAAGGAGCCGCGCCGCCTGTTGCTGATCTGTCTGCCGCTTGGCATTTTCCGGGATTGGCTCATTCCGAAGCAATCCGGAGTCAGCTACGAGCTCACGGAGTATCTCGCCCCGCTGGCTGACCTCCGGGATCGTTTCAGCATTGTCTCTGGTCTGGAGCATCCTGGCGTCGGCGGCGGTCACGCCTCACAGCCGCGCATCTTCACCGGTATACCCTCGGCCGAGCGGAACCGCCGCTCGCTCGACCAGTACGTCGCTGCCACGCTTGGCCAGCACACGCGTTTTGACTCGCTCGCGTTGAGCGCCGGGGCCAACGACTTTGGCTGGACCGACGGCGGCATTATGGTGCCAGCGGAGAAAAGCATCGGCGGGGTTCGAGCGGCAGTTTACGCTGATAGGCGGGGCTTGCGAACTGGCGAACTTCCCATGTGCGGGCCACAGTCTACATCGCAGCTGCGAAGCGGCATCTAGCTCAGTGGCTCGATGGGCAGGACGATGACTCCGAGAGCGGTGTCTCGCACCTGGCTCACGCTCGAGCGTGTCTGGGTATTTTGCTCGATGCACAATCGCTGCATTGCCTGATCGACGATCGCCCGCCGCCGGGGGTGTGCTCGGATCGTCGAGGTCGACAGCTCCGCCCTTTCTGGGAAGGGGCTGTTCCTGGGCGATAACTGCGAGATTGATGTCTCGGTCGGCTGTGGGCTGCAGTTCAACAGCAACGAAGCAGTGGAGGTTAACAACGTCGACCTCGCCGGGAACGGCCTGAACCCCGGCACCGGCTGTACTCTCGATGTCGATTGGGGCGACATCCCGGTCGGGTGCGGCATCTACTGGAACGGCCAGTCCCTCGAAGTGGCGAGTGATGAACTCGCGGGCAACGGGCTGACTTTGGGGAGCAACTGCACGCTCGACATCGACTGTGCCTGGATCAGCGAGAACTGCGAAGGCTCACAAGGCCCACAGGGGTATCAGGGCTACCGGGGGATCAGGGATATCAAGGACCGCAAGGCTATCAAGGGTTCTACGGCCCCCAAGGTCCGCAGGGATACCAAGGATACCAGGCGTATCAAGGACATCCGGGTTACCAAGGTTATCAAGGGAACCAGGGCCTGGATGGACCTCAAGGCACGCAGGGATTCCAGGGGAATAAGGGTTCTTAGGGAGTGGCCGGAGCGAACGGAGTCGGGACTCAAGGCCCACCCGGTCCCCAAGGCCCAGCGGGAAGTTCCGGTTCTGGAGGGCGGAATCTTTCACCGGGGGTGTGACTGTTCGCCCGAAGCGATCTCCGTCCCCAGCCAAGGAACTTCGGAACGAGTTTCAAAAGCTCTGGGGCTGCGGGGAATCGGCTATTCTTCGTTCCTGCACTGCCCACTCCCCCTCCCAGTTCCCCACTGTCCGGATTGCAGAAACCGCCATTGCCGAGGTCGCGGGGAATTTCCATAATCCCTTTGTCGCCATCGACATTCATTCGTCGACCACGCTCACGGAGAGAGCCGCTCATGCCGATCTTCCAGGACAATGCCGAATCGATCGGCCGGACCCCACTTGTTCGGATCAACCGCCTCACGCAGGGGCTGAAGGCCACCGTCCTGGCCAAGATCGAAGGCCGTAACCCTGCCTACAGCGTGAAGTGCCGCATCGGCGCAGCCATGATCTGGGACGCCGAGAAGACCGGCAAGTTGAAGCCCGGGATGCAAGTGGTCGAACCGACGAGCGGCAACACCGGAATCGCCCTGGCCTTTGTCTGTGCGGCCAAGGGGTACCCGCTGACCCTCACGATGCCCGATACAATGTCGATCGAGCGGCGAATGCTGCTCAAGGCATTCGGAGCTCACCTGGTGCTGACCCCCGGTGCCGACGGAATGCCTGGCGCCATCGCCAAAGCCGAAGAGATCGCGCAGGACCCGAACTTCTACATTCCTCAGCAGTTCAAGAACCCCGCGAATCCCGCGATTCACGTGAAAACCACAGGTCCCGAGATCTGGGAAGACACCGATGGCCAGGTCGACATCTTCGTGGCGGGGGTCGGCACCGGCGGGACGATCACCGGCGTCACGCGGTACCTGAAGGAAATCCGCGGCCGCAAGATTCAGTCGATCGCTGTCGAGCCCGCTGGCAGCCCGATTCTGTCCGGGGGACAGCGCGGCAAGCACAAGATTCAGGGAATCGGAGCGGGCTTCAAGCCCGACATTCTCGACATGAGCCTGATCGACGAAGTGATCCAGATCACCGACGACGAGGCCCTCGAAATGGCTCCGCGGGTGGCTCGCGAAGAGGGAATTCTGTGCGGCATCAGCTGCGGCGCGGCGATGGCGGCTGCCCTGAAGGTCGCCGCCCGGCCCGAAAATGCGGGAAAGAACATCGTCGTGATCCTGCCCGACTCTGGGGAACGGTATCTGTCGACTCCGATGTTCGAATTCGCGCGGGCGTAACCAGGGGCGGCGAAAGCCGAGTGGCGAGGGACGGATTTCTCACTCGAAAACGTCCCCAGAAACCACTTGGCAAGTCACGTCAAAGCCCATAAGATTCGCCCTCCACTGCCTGGTGGTGTAACGGTAGCACGAGTGATTCTGAATCACTTAGTCGGGGTTCGAATCCCTGCCGGGCAACTTTTCTCAAGATTCTGTATTGACCAATCTGCAGAATCCGAAAGACTTTACGTGTGATCGTCCTCGAACGGACCGCACCCGAAACCCGGCAAGATTGCCACTCGGTCTCGGAACTCACCAGAGGTCAGAATTCTCACGAATTCTGCTACGGAATGCCCCCATGATTCGCGTCGCCATCCTAGGTGCCACTGGTTACACAGCTTACGAACTGATGCGGCTGCTGCTGCGGCATCCGGAGGTTCGCATTACGGTCGTCACCAGCCGGACCGAGACCTCGCACATTTCGCAGGTGCATCCGGCGCTGTCGGGCCGGCTCGACTTGCGGATGGAGAACCCCACGCCGGAAGAACTCGCGGAAAAAGCGGACGTGGTGTTCTGCTGCCTGCCCCATGTGGCCAGCATGGAGACCGTGCCGAAGCTGTTGTCGGTCGGGCTGAAGGTCATCGATCTGTCGGCGGATTACCGGCTCAAAGACCCCGGGGTCTACGAGACCTGGTACAAGCATGTGCATACTGACCCGACTCGGCTGGGAACCACGGTCTACGGCCTGCCCGAGCTGTTCGGAGATCGGATTCCGGGGCAGTCGCTGATCGCGAATCCGGGGTGCTATACGAGTACCTCGATTCTGGCCCTGGCTCCGCTGCTGCACGAGAAGCTGATCGAGCCGACCGGGATCATCATCGACGCCAAGAGCGGCGTGTCCGGCGCGGGACGGACTCCCAAGACGAACATTCTGTACGCCGAATGCAACGAGAGCCTGTCGGCCTATTCGGTCGGCGATCACCGGCACACGCCCGAGATTGAGCAGGTTCTGAGCGAGTCGAGCGGCCAGAAGGTCGAAGTGATCTTCACTCCGCACCTGACCCCGATGGATCGCGGAATCTTGGCGACGATCTATGCGACACCGACTCGTGAAGTGACCCAGGCCGAACTGCTCAGCGCGATGCGCAGCTTCTACACCTTCAAGCCGTTCGTGCAGGTCGTCGACCACCTGCCGCGCACGAAGGACGTGGCCTACACGAACAACTGCCACATCACCGCCCGCGTTGTCCGCGGTAAGGTGATTGTGTTTGGAGCCCTCGACAACCTGATCAAGGGAGCCTCGGGAGTGGCGATCCAGAACTTCAACCTGATGTACGGGTTCGCCGAAGGGACCGCCCTCGAGGCGTAGTGCCTCACGGGTTGAGCAAAGACTCGCCATTCGGTGATTCGAGCAGCATGCGCAGGTACGACTTCGGCTCGCGCAGGTCCAGGATCTCCCACTGAGTCGCCAGCGCAACGATCTGGTCCCGCGCCGCTTCCCAGGCTGTCTCTTCGACCAGCATCTCAATTTCCAAGAACTGTCCCAGCCCAGTCACTTCATCGAGAGTGACCTCGACTGCCTGACCAACGTGCGAATAACGGGCTGTCCGCCGCTGCTTCTCTACAGCTGCGATTTCTCGAAAGCCGAGTGCCAGCAGCACCGACCGCAGCTGGTCGGCGGTCTGGGGGCCACTCGCAAACGGAATCTCTGTTTCCGGTCGGGTGCGGGTGAAGGTGTCGAGACGCGGAGCTTTGTAGGTCAGCGCGTTCTCGTCCCCAGTCGTGCGGATTCGCAGAGCCTCGTCGGTCTCGCGAAAGCAGCGCTGCGGATGATTGAAGTACAGGTCCCGCTGCCGCTGAGCCGGGCCGAACTCCAGCCCGGCGTGAGCTACCAGCCGGTCGATCAGGGCACGGTCGGGGACTCGGAACTTGATTTCGACTTCGATCATGGAAGCGTAACAAGCACGTTACTGCGGGGCACAGGCCGTATTGCAGAAGACCGGGTTTCGAGCCGCACCGACTTCATCCGGTCGGCGAACGCTGGTCGTGTGCGGAGCTTCGTGCAGCATCTCGGGATCTTCGACAATCATCTCTTTGACGGCGTCGATGAACGCGTCCAGGGTCTGCTTCGATTCAGTCTCCGTCGGCTCGATCATCAGGGCTTCCGGCACCACCAGCGGGAAGTAAACGGTGGGAGCATGGAAGCCGTAGTCGAGCAGCCGCTTGGCAATGTCCATCGCGCTGATGCCGGTCTCGTCTTTCAGAGTCTTGGCACTCGCGACGAACTCGTGCATGCAGAACTCGCCCTGCGGAACGGGCAGCACTTCCTGCAGCTTGGCCTTCATGTAGTTCGCGTTCAGCACAGCCTGCTCGGTCATCTCGCGCAGACCTGCTGGCCCCAAGGTGCGGAGGTAGAACGCTCCCCGCAGGAGAATCCCGACGTTCCCGAAGAAGCTGCGAACGCGGCCAATCGACTTGGGAGGAGTCACCAGGCGATACACCGTTCCGGCATCACTGTCGATCTTGCGAATCACCGGCCCTGGCAAGTAGTCCCCCAGGAAGTCCCGCACCGCGATCGGCCCGGCACCCGGACCACCGGCTCCGTGCGGCCCCGTAAACGTCTTATGCACGTTGTAGTGCATCATGTCGCCGCCAAAGTCGCCGGGGCGGGTGACCCCCACGATGGCGTTCATGTTGGCTCCGTCGATGTAGACCAGTCCGCCCACATCATGCAGCATCTTCGAGATCTGCAGAATCTCCTTCTCGAACAGCCCCAGCGTGTTCGGGTTGGTCACCATGAACACGGCGGTCGACTCATCGAGCTGGGCTTGAAGCTCTTCCAGGTTCACAAACCCGTTCGAGGTCGGAGCCAGCTGGATGCAGTCGAAACCAGCAAGAGCGGCACTGGCGGGATTCGTCCCGTGGGCACTGCTGGGGAATAGGACCTTGGTCCGCTTCTCGCCTCTGTCTTTGAAGTACGCAGCGGCCGTCAGCAGGGCGGTGAACTCGCCCTGAGCACCGGCGGCAGGCTGGAGCGACACAGCGGGCAGGCCGGCGATCTCGCCCAGCATCTCCTGCATCTCGTACAGCAGGGCCAGCATCCCTTGAGAGTCTTCCTCCGTCGCATGCGGGTGCAGGTCCACAATTCCCGGCAATCGACTGAGCCGCTCGTGCCGCTTGGGGTTGTACTTCATCGTACAGCTGCCCAAAGGGTAGAAGTGGGTGTCGACGCACATGTTCAGCGTCGACAGATTCACAAAGTGCCGCACGATGTCGACCTCTGCCAGTTCCGGCAGCGGAGGCGGGCTGGACGCCAAGGCTCCCGCTGGCAGCAAGTCGCTGAGCGAGCCGGCGGGGAGTTCGGCAGCTGGGAACCGCGTGGCCCGCCGACCGGGAGCGGCCAGATCGAACAGAGGCTGGGTGGCGATGGTGTTACGCATGGAGGCGACAGTGTGCGAGAACGGGGATGCGGCTGCAGTTTGACAGGAAACCGCCTGCGGGTCACGCCAACGGGCCGGTTCTGGTGATCGTATCCATGGCGAAGCATTGGAGCCCCTCTGCTGAGCAACGGAAGTTGAATATGCTCTCGGTGACGATCGCCCTGTCGCTCCGTGTATGATTCGTCGTCATTTCCCCCTCTTCCTGCGGATTCGCATGTCTTCCACGGTCTGGCTTCGGCCTCGCAAAGCACTTCCGTTCTTCAGTCGGCACCCCTGGGTGTTCGAGGGAGCCATCGGTCGCGTCGAGGGTTCTCCTCCGCCGGGGGCTGCGGTTCGACTGGCGACCGCGGAGGGAGAGTTCATCGCCTGGGGACTCTACAACCCTTCCAGCAGTATCCGTGTGCGGCTCTACTCGTGGGAGGAAGAGCAGCCTCTCACCGACGAGTTCTGGGCGACGCAAGTGACCCGCGCCATCCGGGACCGCAAGCGGATCTTCGGCGATGGCCCCGAACTGCGGGCGGGGCGAGTTGTCTCCAGCGAAGGGGACGGACTGAGCGGCCTGACGATCGATCGCTACGGCGACTTTCTGCTCGTGCAGTGGTCGAGTCTGGCTCTGCTGCAGCGCGAAGGGGTGATCGCCTCAGTGCTGCGCGAACAGCTGCAGCCGCTGGGGCTGTGGCGGCGCATTGATACATCGGTCGCCAGCAAAGAGGGACTGACTGCCACCGAGGAGCTGATCGCCGGCCAGGAACCGCCGGACGATCTGTCGGTGATCGAGCACGGATTGAGCTACCGGGTCGACATCCGGCAGGGGCAGAAGACCGGCTTCTACTTTGACCAGCGCGGCAATCGGCTGGCGGTCGCTCAGCTGTGCGCGGGGAAGCGGGTTCTGGATGTCTGCTGTTACTCGGGCGGGTTCGGGTTGACGGCACTGGCCCGTGGACAGGCGGCTCATGTGACCGCCGTGGATGGGTCGGCTTCCGCACTGGAACTGGCTCGGGGGAACGCGGAGCGTAACGGACTCTCCGACCGGATCGAGTTCATTAAGGCCGATGCGTGGTCACACCTGGAGCAGGCTCGCGATCGCGGTGACCGGTACGATGTGATCGTGCTCGACCCTCCGAAGCTGGCCAAGTCGCGCGGGCAGATCGATGCGGCGCTGCGGGGGTATCACGGGCTCAATACACTCGCTCTCCAGCTGCTGGAACCTGGCGGGCTGCTGGCCACCTGCAGCTGTTCCGGTCTGGTGACGCGTGTTGATTTTGAAGGGGCACTTGCGGAAGCGGCCCTCTCGGCGAACCGGGCACTGCGGATCATCGAGTCTCGCGGAGCAGCGCCCGATCACCCGATTTCGATCTCGTGCCCGGAGTCGGAGTATCTGAAGTGCGTGCTGTGCCTGGCGTGAGAATTTGGGCGCGTCATGAAAAAAGCCACGTTCGGGAGAACGTGGCTTTTAGCGTTCGTGGTGCCTGAAGATTCAGTTATCGATCTCGTCCTCGGCGCGGCCCGTGTTGACTTTCACGCCGTGCTTGGTGAAGAGGCGATCCACAAAGTTGCCGTCCTGAGCTGTTGCGAACTGGTTGGCGTAGCGCGACAGGTTCCCGGTTCCAGAGCCCAGGAAGTTGTTCTTCATGGTCTCCAGTTCCGTGTCGGTGGATGGGGTTCGCTTCTCGATCCGGACGACGTAGTAGACCGACAGATCCTGATTGGGCACGACCGCGGTCTCACCGGCTTTCATCTCATCGAAGACCTTGGTCATGAATCGATTGTTGGCCCCGATGACGCCGTTGACTGCTCCCAGGCGAGGGCTGTCGTCCATGCCGAACTGGCTTGGCAACATGTTCCGCTGCAGCCACGAGAACTCGCCAGTAGTCGTCACAGTGACGAACAGGCTCTTCTCCTGGGGTTCGCCGGTCACGGTCTGATCCGAGAGGGCTTCCGCCATCGGCTTGTCGGACTTGGCGACGATCTCGCTGAGTGCCTGAGCCCGCTTCTCAGCCAAGGGGCGAGCCTGCAGATCACGCCACGCCTTGATGACCAT
Source organism: Planctomycetaceae bacterium (assembly GCA_044337025.1). Lineage (GTDB taxonomy): Bacteria > Planctomycetota > Planctomycetia > Planctomycetales > Planctomycetaceae > TH-plancto1. Next base: position 9,951 of record JBIIOI010000085.1, on the reverse strand, counting down.
CTCTTTGACGCCTGGTTCGTCGATCGACTTCGGAGCATGTTCCGCTACGTCATCGACCTTCCAGAAGGCGTAGTTCGCCCGGTTGTCACCGAGTCGAATTGCTGAGCTGGGGGAGAACTTGTCCTGAGCCGGTGACCGCTCCAGCCAGATGCTCACTGGGTTGTCGCGAATCATCGCGCCCGTAATCGGATAGTCATCCGACTGAGTCAGTTCCTGCAGAGTCATCAGGTCTGTTTCGGTGTAAGTCAGACCGTTCTTCTCGGCATACTTCTTCAAGGCTTCAGTGGCCGCTTCGGGAGAAATTGCCCCTTCGGGCAATTCGGACTTTCGCTTTTCTTCCAGGGCCTTTTCGTGGGCCACATAGTCAGCCACCTGCAGCTGCAACTCGGTCATCAACTCGCGAGCGGCGTCAGTCTTGGCAGACAGGAGTGGCTGCATCTTCTCGTCGAGAAGTTCCTGACGAATCCGAGCCTTGAGTTCATCATCCAGCGGCCTGACCTTCGAGACAGGCGGAGCCGGATCATCGTCGGTTGCCGGTGGATCAACGGGAGGAACCGTGAGAGGTGCATCCGCAGGCTTGTCGGCCGGTGCATCCGCAGGCTTATCGGCTGGTGCATCCGCAGGCTTATCGGCCGGTGCGTCCTCAGGCTTGTCAGCCGGTGCATCCGCAGGCTTATCGGCTGGTGCATCCGCAGGCTTATTGGCCGGTGCGTCCGCAGGCTTATCGGCCGGTGCGTCCGCAGGCTTATCGGCCGGTGCGTCCGCAGGCTTGTCAGCTGGTGCTTCCTGGATCAGTGCCACAGGCTGGAACTTGGAGTTGCGCAGAGAACGCAGTGACGAACCTTCTGGCTTCGCAGGTTCCGCAGCTGGCTTTTCCTCGGTCGGAGGAGCCGGCTCGGGCTTGGGCTCTGCGGGAGGGGCCGGTTCAGCGGGTGCCTCTGGGGCAGCCTTCTCCGCACCCGGAGCCGCTGGCTCGGTCGCGGGAGGGGCGTCGGGAGCCGCTGGCTTGTCACCTTCAGCCGGCGGTGTGGGCTCCGCGGGTGTTTCCCCGGTCGGTGCCGCGGGTTCCTTGGTCGGCAAGCTGGGCAGGACCGGCAGGTCAAGATTCATGCCGTCTCCCGTCTCGGACGGCATCTCCTTCTTGTATTGCTCTTCGTATCGCTTGAGGATTTCCTCTTCCGTGATTTCTCCAACCTGCTTTTCGATCTCTTCGTAGTTCGGTTCGACGTAGGCGATCTTCATCCGCCGAGGCAGGTAGAAACCGGGACGTCCCTCTTCCAGCTTGGGCTGGGGGGGAGGAGTCGTGTTGGGGATGTTGTCCTTGTGTTTATTGAACAGATCCAGCAGGTCCGAATCGCTGGGCTGGGCGTCCTTCTGGACGAAGTCGCTGACCGGAATGCCGACCACTTGGGCGGTCTGACGGATGTTCAACTTGCGGTGCAGATCCCAGATATCGACTGGAGTCAGTCGGCTGCCCCCGAGCAGCAGATTGGCAGCCTGACGCCCACGCAGTTCGTGGCGCAGGGCCGCGAAGATCTCCTCTTCGGCGGCGCGTCCTTGAAATCCGTTCGACGTATCTTGAATCGCCTGGTCAAAGAGTTGGCGAGTCAGATTGTCCTCGCCATCCTTGTCCTTGCCAGCCACCTCTTTCAGGTGGGTCATAATCGCTTCGTCGGTGATCTCGATCCCGAGTTCATCGGCTTCACGGTTCAGCAGTTCCGAAATGATCGCACTGATCCGTGCGTTGCCACGGCCATAGTCAAACACGGGCGCAGGGGCCGAGCCAGGACGAAACTGTTCCATCATCGAGCGAATTGGATCGGCTCGAAAGTGGACGAGACTGATCATCCGATTGGCGATGCTCTGATCCAGAATTCGCTGGCCCAGATCGTCCGCCGACAAGTTCCCGGACGTCGCCGACATGGCTGCGGGTGGGCGTCCCAGGAACATGACTCCGAGCGTCAGGCCCAGGCCGATCAGGGCTCCCATCATGGCGTTGTCGCCGGACTTCCCCTCTTTGGCTCCCCAGACCCAGCCGACGATGGCCAGGCTGCCGATCAGCAGGATCCCGATCCCGGTCGGAGAAATCTGACCGGAACTCATCGTGTCCTGGACCAGGAACGACAGAATCGCCATCCCGGTCACAGCCGCCAGAGCGACTTTTTGGTTCCGACGAAAGAACTGAAAGGGTGTCGACATCCGTGATCCTTGGCATCTGTTCCGATCACAACGGATCGGGCCACGAGCATTCGAACTCTCTCCGACGCCCCGTTTGGCGTCTTCGAAAGAAAAAGTTCGAAGGACAGTGAAATGGATGATCGCCGCGAAAAACACACAGCTTTCGAGGCAGAACGACCTCCGGAACCTCGACCCGGCCAAGGGGCCGAGACTTGACAACTGTTTGCGGCATGCCGTAAGGAATGCCGCAACCAGTTGTGGTTCTGGAAGCTGGGGCGGCATTGTAGCTGGCCCCTTCCCCCCCGCAATAGGGATGAGATCAAGCGGTCAGCCCGTCAGCATTCCGCCGTCCAACAGACGGCTGTTCGCCGCCGGGCTCACCCGGTGTGTTCTGGCTGAGTGCTGACAGCTGAAGGCTGATAGCTCTCCTTTTGTTCAGGTGTTCGGTGGCAGACAAGTCGAAGACCAAAAAGACTCTGGTGATCGTCGAATCCCCCGCGAAGGCCAAGAAGATTGGTGGCTTTCTCGGGCGGAATTACGAGGTCCGCGCCAGCATCGGGCATATCCGTGACCTGCCCCAAAAGGCCGGCGACGTCACCAAGGAGTTCAAAGACGCCGGCTGGAGCTCGCTCGGCGTCAAGGTCGAGGAGGATTTCGCACCGTTATATATTGTGCCTTCCGACAAGAAGAAGGTGATTGCCGAACTCAAAAAGCTGCTCAAGGAGTCCGACGAACTCATTCTGGCGACCGACGAAGACCGCGAAGGAGAGAGCATCGGCTGGCACCTCAAAGAGGCTCTCCAGCCCAAGGTGCCCGTCAAGCGGATGACCTTCTCGGAAATCACGAAGGACGCGATCCTCGACGCGCTGGCCCACACCCGCGATCTGGATATGAATCTGGTCCGGGCGCAGGAAACCCGCCGCGTCCTCGACCGCCTGTACGGATATACCCTCAGCCCGCTGCTGTGGAAGAAGATTGCCCCCAAGCTGTCGGCTGGACGGGTACAGAGCGTGGCTGTGCGAGTCTTGGTGCAGCGCGAGCTGGAACGGCTGGCGTTCCGCAGCGGTTCCTACTGGGATATCAAGGCGCATGTGGCCTCGCCCAGCGGCGGCAAGTTCACTGCCGATTTGACCACCGTGGGCGGCAAGCGGATCGCCAGCGGTAAGGACTTCGACGAGAACACCGGGCACCTGAAGACCTCGGTCGAAAGCTCGCTGGTTCTGCTCGATGAAAAGACCGCAGCTGAGGTCCAGGCCCGGATCAAGGATGCCCCCTGGATTGTGACTTCGGTCGAGGCCAAGCCCTCGATCCGCCGACCGTATGCACCCTTCACCACCAGCAGTCTGCAGCAGGAGGCGAACCACAAGCTGCGCCTCGGGGCCCGCGAGACGATGCAGGTCGCCCAGCGGCTGTACGAAGATGGTTACATCACCTACATGCGTACCGACAGTGTGAACCTGTCGCAGGAAGCGATCACAGCCACCCGCCGTCGCATCGGTGAGCTGTACGGCAACGACTATCTGCCCGAGTCGCCGCGGTTCTACTCCAGCAAGACCAAGAACGCCCAGGAGGCCCACGAAGCGATCCGCCCCGCCGGTAAAGAGATGTTGACCGGCGAACAGCTCGGGATCTCGGGCCGCGAACTCGCGCTCTATGACCTGATCTGGAAGCGCACGATGGCCTGCCAGATGGCCGACGCTCAGGTCCGCCAGGAATCGGCCACGATCCAGGCGGCCGATACCGAGTTCCGCGCGACCGGCCAAGTGGTCGAGTTTCCCGGTTTCTTCCGAGCCTATGTCGAGGGCTCCGACGATCCGGAAGCGGCCCTGGAAGACCGCGATAACGGGCTGCCCGCTCTCAAAGAGAGCGACAAGATCGGCCTGCAACAGCTCGAACCGCTCGGCCACGAAACCAAGCCGCCCGCCCGGTATACGGAAGCCTCGCTGGTCAAGAAGCTTGAAGCCGAAGGGATCGGTCGTCCGTCGACGTACGCGAGCATCATCAGCACGGTTCAGGACCGCGGCTACGTGACCAAGGCCAGCAACCAGCTGATCCCGACCTTCAAGGCATTCGCCGTCACGCGGCTGCTTGAGGAGTATTTCCCCAAGCTGGTCGACCTGCAGTTCACCGCACAGATGGAGCAGTCGCTGGACGATATCTCCAACGGGCAGCAGGAGTACCTGCCGTACCTCAAGGACTTTTACCTCGGCGACACGGGGCTCGACTCGGTGGTCAAGCACCAGGAAGCCAACATCGACCCGCGCAAGGCCTGCACCGTCGAGATCAAGGGGCTCAACGCAGCTGTCCGGATCGGGCGGTTCGGCCCCTACCTGCAGCGGATCGAAGGGGAGACGACCTTTACCGCGCCTCTGCCGGATGAAGTCTCTCCCGCAGACATCAACAACGAGCTGGCCGACAAGCTGTTCGAAGCCAAGGCCCGCGGGCCGGAAGCTCTGGGGATGCACCCGGACGAGGGCGTGCCCGTCTTTTCGATGACCGGGCGGTTTGGTCCTTACGTCCAGCTGGGCGAAGTCACCGACGACAACCCGAAGCCGAAACGCTCTTCCATCCCTCGCGGCACTGACCCGGCTAGCGTGACGCTGGAGATGGCTCTCAAGCTGCTCGAGCTGCCCAAAAACCTCGGCCCGCATCCCGAGGACGGCAAGCCGGTGAACGCCGGGATCGGTCGGTTCGGTCCGTATGTGGAACACAACCGCAAGTTCAAGTCGGTCCCCAAGGGCGAAGACGTGCTGACGGTCTCGCTGCCCCGGGCTCTGGAACTGCTGGCGATGGCCCGGGCCAAGGCTGGGGCGACTCCGATCCGTGAGCTTGGCAAGCACCCCGAAGACGGCGAGCCGGTTGGGATCTACGACGGGAAGTACGGCCACTACGTCAAACACGGCGACGTGAACGCCACGATCCCCAAGGATGCGAAGGTCGAGACCTTCACCCTGGAAGAGGCGATTCCGCTGCTCGCCGAACGCGCCGCTGCCGGCGGCGGCAAGAAGAAGGGCCGCAAGAAGGCCGCCGCGAAGAAGACGACCAAGAAGGCCGCCAAGTCTCCGAAGAAGGCTGTCAAGAAGACGGCGAAAAAGAAGGCCGCGGCTGAGTCCGACACCTAGTGCAGGTTCAGATTTCGTCTTCAGTCAGGAGGCAGGAACGCTAATCTCCACTAATCAACGCTAATCCAGAACAGGATTGGTTCTGACTTCGATTAGTGTGAACTAGCGAAGGTTAGTGTTCCGAATCCCTTCTTTCCGAGTACAGGACGGAAGACCATTTCTGAATCTGCGTAAGCGAAAAGGTGGATCAGATCGACTCACCCTTTGAAGTACCGGCGGAACATCTTCGGCACGACCGGGATCATCGCGAGCACCATGCCGGTTCCCATCCCGACGAAGTGAGCCGTGTTGGCGATCGGCCCCAGGGCTCCGGTCAGGCACAGGGCTGCAAAGAAGAGTGTGTTCCAGACATAGTCTCGCCCCATCTGGACTCCGTACCCCGGGTCGAATCGGGACTTCATCCACAAGAACCCGAACAGCCCGAAGTCCACACCGGACATCCCCCCGAAGCGCGGGCCCGACATCGGGAGCTGGCTGAAGTTCGAGACCAGCGCGATCGTGAGCACAATTCCGAGAAACCGCAATGAACCGCTGCGCTGCTCGATCGCCCGGCCATAGGCCAGCGTCGCCGACATGTTGAACAGCAGGTGCATTGGGCCGAAATGCAGGAAGATCGGAGTGATCCACCGCAGGTACTGCCCCTGCGAAATCACTTCCCCAATCGTCGGACTGACGAGTTGCCCCGTCGCATCATCGCGAAACCAGTCGGCCATCATGAACTGCTGATTCGCGTTGTCATCGATCCCGATCTTGGTGATCACAGCCACCCAGAGCGAGAACAGGATCAACATGGCTGTCACGGGGATCGGGCGGCGACTGCCTTGCCAGCGGCTCTTCATGTCGACGCGGTTCTTCCGCGCAGCCAGTTCTTCGCTGATCTTCTGCTCTCGCAGCTTCTCCGCAGCTGCACTGGCCGCCTGGAAACGGGGATCGTCCGGGTTCTGCTGGAACGCAGCCAGTTCCTGCCGCGCCTCAGCCAGCCGGTCCTCGTCCATGACCCACAGGGCCAAGGCGTCCCGGTCTGGGTCCGAGCTGGTCGTGATCCCCAGCGTATACAGGTAATCCCGGAACCGCTCCACGTCGGGCGACTTCGGCAGTGAGGCCAGCTTGCGCATGGGCTAGAACCCCAGAACCAGATTGCGAAGAGCGACCAGCTGACGGAGTAGCTTCGGAGCATCGGTCAGGCGGACCTGATTCGGTCCATCACTGAGGGCCTTGTCCGGGTCGGGATGTGTCTCCAGAAAGACCGCATCCGCGCCACAGGCCACCGCCGCGCGGGCCAGCCAGGGGACCATTTCGCGGTTGCCGCCCGTTGTGCTGCCGCCGGGACGCTGCACGCTGTGGGTGGCGTCGAAGCAGACCGGAACTCCGAGCGAGTGCATGATCGGGATCGACTGCATGTCGTTGACCAGCCGCCCGTAGCCGAACATCGTCCCGCGCTCGGTCAGGATAATGTCCGAGCAACCGGTCTCTTCGCACTTACGGACCGCGTGCTTCATATCCTCGGGAGCCACGAACTGCGGCTTCTTGATGTTGACGACGCACTTCTCCTTCGCAGCGGCCTCGGCCACAGCCGTAACGAGATCTGTCTGTCTCGCCAGAAAGGCCGGGATCTGCAGGATGCGGCAGACCTTGGCGACGGGGGCGGCTTGATCCGGCGTATGCACATCGGTCGTGACGGGGAAGCCGGTCGCCTCGGAGGCACGAGCTAGGATCTCCAGCCCCTTCTCCAGCCCCGGGCCGCGGAAGCTGTCGATGCTGGTCCGGTTGGCCTTGTCGTAGCTGGCCTTGAAGACGATCTGCAGTCCGTCACTGGCAGCCAGTTCGGCCAGCTCGCCACTGACGCGGCGAATCAGTTCTTCGCTCTCGATCACGCACGGACCAATGACGAACAAGAGCGGATGTCCGGGTCCGCAAACGTAGCGATCAACATGGACGGGCAGGTGGGGCATCAGAAGAGTCCTTTCGCCCCGGAATGTAGACCGCGATCAGCGGATGGTCGAGGGGAGTTCCTGCGGGGGAGTGATCAGCGAGACGAACTTTGTTCCGCTGGAGTGAAAGGGCAGTGGGGAATGGGCAGTGGGCAGTGAGAAACTCGAAGAATCGAACAGCAGTCTTCGCGATTGCCTTCTCAATTCACGAAACTCGTGCGGAATCCAGGTCCGCGGGGCCAGCAGCTCTCCCCCACTGCCCATTGCCCACTTCCCACTGCCCCTTCTCTCTATCGCCCCTTCCCTAGAAACGTCTTGATCGACTCGTAGATCGCTTCCTGGTTGGGGATCTCGCTGAGGACCAGGTTGTCGTGCTCCTCGGCCAGTTTTCGCAGCTCGCGGATGTAATCGCCCGATCCGTAGGGGCTCTCGACCTGCCCATAGCAGTACAGATTGCAGACCGGCAATAGCTGATCGACCAGCAGCCGCTGACATTCTTTGTTGTCCTCGCCCCAGTTGTCTCCGTCGGAGAACTGGAAGAAGTACAGGTTCCAGTCCGCAGCTGGGAAATCCCGCTCGCGGATCTGGATCGCCTTCTGGTAGGCCGATGAGATCTTGGTTCCGCCCGATTCCTTGACGCGGTAGAACGTGTCCTCGTCGACTTCATGGGCGACGGCGTCATGCACGATGTACCGCCGCTGGATGCCGTCGTACTGCCGCTGCAGCCAGGCATCGATCCAGAACGACTCGTTCCGCACCAGGACCTTCTGCTCGTCGGTCATCGACCCGGAAACGTCCATGATGTAGATGATGGCCGCATTGGCCTGTGGCTGGAATTCGGTCTTCCAGCTGCGGAAACGCTCGTCCTCGCGCGTGGGGATGATGACGGGGTCGGAGGGGTCATAGATCCCGGTGGCGACCTGCCGCTTGAGGGCCTCCTTGTAGGTCCGCTTGAAGTGCCGGAGCGAGTTGGGCCCCTGGCGGCTGATCGTCTTGTAGCGATCCTTCTTGGAACGGATCGAGTCCTGTCCCTTGGGCTGGATGCGCGGCAGCTCCAGCTCCTCGCCCAGCATATCGGCCAGCTCATCGATGGAGATTTCGACCTCGCGGACATGCTGCCCTGGATCGCCGCCGGCCTGGCCTTGGCCATTGGGATCCTGGCCGGGGCCGAGCGGCTGCCCGACATCGCCATCCCCCTGAGCAGCTCCGCCGGAGCCCTTATCTCCGTGAACGAAGTGCGGGATGTCAATACTGGGGACCGGGATGCTGACCATCTCGCGGCCTTTGCGGCCGACCATTTCACCGTGATTCACATACTGCTTCAGATCCTTGCGGATCTTGCCGCGGACGATTTCATTGAACCGTTTCAGGTCGCGATCGATGCCGCTGGTCATGGCCGGAGCCTCCTGACTGTATTGTCTCTCCGATTCGCCAATGCGGGAAGAGGAGATTGGCGCGGCGGGATGGGGAATCGGACGGTGCCAGGGTGACGAGACTCTCCCCGTCCGGTGGCATTCAGTGGATTTAGTGCTCATTCATAACACTAACCACCACAGCGAGTTGCGGCGTTCTTGAAGTCCGTTTGCCAATCCGTTCGCCTCGATTTGCATTTTTCCCCGCCGTCTGCCAAACTGTTTGGCTTCCCACTGGGGACCGTGAATCGTCTGAAAGGGATGCCAGCCATGGCTTTGGATCGATCGTTGTTGGAGCGTCAGTTGGGTCTGGCCAAGACCAAGCTGGACAAGGTGAGTGCTGGCCTCAAGGGCAAAGGGGTCGAGGACAAGGCATTGCGCCGGGACCCGATCTGGCGCGAGGCCCGCGCTGAGGTTCGAAAGATCACCAATCGGCTGAACCGTGCCGACGACAAAACCAAGCTGCAGGCCGAAATCGTCGCCCGCAAGGCCGAGGACGCAGCTGCGGAATAATGTTGCCACGGGCGGCATGCCGGAGAGGTGGCAGAGTGGCCGATTGTGCAACACTGGAAATGTTGTGTCCTCGAAAGGGGACCGGGGGTTCGAATCCCCCCCTCTCCGCTCAACGAATTCGACTTCGCCGCACTCCTTGACGCCAGGGGGTTGCGGCGTTTTCGTTTTCCAGTCCCAGCCCTGGGGGCCAGTCCACTCGCGCTCGACGCTGGACTTCGAACCCGATACCGAATTACCGTGTCCACTGGCGTTGTCTGTTCCCGCCTGAGTTCTGCCTGATGTCTCATCTCCCCAGCTTCGACACGGTCCGGTCTCTCGCCGGACAGGGACGCCTGATTCCCGTCTATCGTCAGTTGCTCAGCGACACCCTGACTCCGGTGTCGGCACTCTGTCGGTGTGGGTGGGAGAGCGAGACGTTTCTCTTTGAAAGTGTCATCGGCGGCGAGAAGGTCGGTCGCTATAGCTTCCTCGGGGGGAACCCCTTCAAGCGGGTCGCAGCGCGCGGCTCAGAACTGACCATCGAGGAACACGGCCAGACTCGCACTGAGAACGTCGAGGACCCGCTGCTCGTCCTGCAGCAGATGATCGACGAATACAAAGCGGTCCAGCTCCCCGGCCTGCCGCGATTTCTTGGCGGAGCGGTCGGTTACTTCGGCTATGACACCGTTCGCTATACCGAGCGGCTGCCGAATGCTCCCGAGGATGATCGCCAGCTGCACGACATGATGTTCGGGTTCTACGACCAGATGGTTGTGTTCGACCAGATCCGAAAGACGATCCTGGTCGTTTCGCACG
>JBIIOI010000028.1:0-70895 GCA_044337025.1 Planctomycetaceae bacterium | reverse complement strand
CATGCATATGAATCCCGTGCGAGCGGGTCTGGTGAAGATGCCAACGGAGTGGCGGTGGAGTTCGGCTCGTTGGTACATTGAGGGTCGAACTGTGGGGATTCCGATCCAGTGGGTGGACTGATGCAATATTGCCAGAACCTCTTATTCCTGCGTCACCCAGACATCCAAAGCGATGCCTGCCCCCCCCCCGCCAATGAACTGATGGCTTTCATGAAGTACTACCTGGTCATTCTTGGGACCGCTGTGATGCTCTGCCTTGTTCTTGGCGTCCTTTGTTTAAGGGAGCCAAGAGGTGAGTTGTATATGAATCACTTGATATCCGAGACTGAACTGTCTTCGCCCATTTCGCCTATCATTGGTATTTCAATAACAACATATTACGAGGGGCGAGTGTTCTCTATTGTTCAGTCCCGTTCAGAATCCACTTGCCACGAGTTCCAGCGGGTTCTGAAGGACCGGGCGGTCTCTTTTTCCGATGATGGGAGTGAGTCAACGGGCTGTGAGTTGAGGATCGATTTTGCGGATGGAGTGACATGGGTCTCGAATGAAGTACTCCTAGCAGAGTCACAGATTTGTTTTTGGCTGAGATCAGCACGACCTGGCGATCAGTATCCCACGCATAAAATACTCTATTCAGACATCCATGATAAAGAGTTTTCTAACTTGATCCGCAGGCTGCGAACTGAAACCCTTGCTGTAAAAAGGCGGCATGCGATGGGTGGCACCGACTGAAGTGCCCTTTGCTCGGTGCTCGGGTGCCCCAGGCGTTTCTGATTGGGTGCCGGGGTGCCCCAGATGTTCTTCTGCCCAGATGGCCCGGACGCTGTTCTGAGCGTCTGCGGTGCAGTGCAACACGAGGGTGCTCCTAAACTCCCCGTTCGTTAGAATCTGATGATGGGAATCAGGCACTTGAAGTTGTTGCTGGTGGATGCGATGGGGATCGCAGGGGGTATTGGTGCGGGGGGATGGTGGATAGCAAGACGAGAGATAAGAGAGGAGAGGCGAGAGCCAGCGGAAGGGCCTAGGGACGAGGGCCTATAGCCTAGGGCCAGAGAGGGAGAAGACGGGAGGGAACGACCGACTTACGAGTTGGCTCAGTTTGAATCGCGGCGGTGGCAGCGGGGGGTGGTTGATCCTCCGGCTGCTGTGATGGTGGCTCCGGTGTCTGTGCCGGTGCCGATGGTCCCGCTGCCGCCGGATGTGCAGTTAGCGGGGGTGCTGGTGGGGTCGGCTCCGGAGTTGGGGTCGGCGTTTTTGAGGATCGGGTCGGGGCCGGTTGAGACGGTGCGGGTAGGCCAGGGACCGAAGGCTCGATCGGAGCTGGTCGTGACCGAGATCACTCGCGAAGGGAATCACCGTGCGGTACCAGGGACAGCTGTTGCCGCTAAAGGTGGCTGTGCCCGCGAACCCGGTCCTGCGGAGGGCCGAGTGATGGGGACGCTGTGGGTGATCTTTCTCCAATTCCCCGTTGGCATTGCACTATGCCCTCGGGTAAGCTGATAGGGCTCGTTTGGCTGCAGTTTTCGGGAGTTTCTCATGCCGCGTCGGATCGTGGGACTGTTGGCGTTTGCCTGGGGGCTGCTGGTCAGCTCAGCCGGGTTCGCAGAGGAACCGCAAGCCACCTTCGAGCCCGAGCAGCTCAAGTATTTTGAAACGCACGTCCGCCCGCTGCTGATTGAGAAGTGCTACAAGTGTCACAGTGACAAGAAGCAGAGCGGCGAGCTGCGGCTCGACTCGCGCGAGGGGGCTCTGACTGGCGGCGAGTCCGGCCCCGCGGTCGTCGTGGGGAACCTGTCCGAGAGTCTGCTGATCGATGCGATCCACTACCGCTCGTTCGAGATGCCGCCCGATGGGAAACTGACCGAGGAGCAAATCGGCCATCTGACGAAGTGGGTCGAGATGGGAGCTCCCTGGCCGGCTGGGGAAACGGTGGCTGCGTCGCGGCCGAGTGGTCGCGAGCTGACTGATGAAGATCGGGCCTATTGGGCTTTTCAGCCTGTGAAGCGGACGGAACCACCGGCACTCGCAGGCGACACCTGGAGCCGCACAGCGGTCGACAAGTTCATCCTCGCCAAGATCCGCGAGGCCCAACTTGAGCCAGCTCCAGAGGCCGACCGTGTCACGGTCGCGCGGCGGCTGTATCTTGATCTGACGGGCCTGCCTCCAACGCTGGAGCAGATCGATGCGTTCCTCTCCGACCAGACCGACAAGGCCTACGAGAACCTCGTCGATCAGCTGCTGGCCAGTCCGGCTTATGGCGAGCGGATGGCGACCTTCTGGCTCGATCTGGTCCGTTATGCGGAGTCCGATGGCTACAAGCAGGACACCTTTCGCCCGACCGCGTGGCGCTATCGCGATTACGTAATCGCCTCGTTCAACGCCGACAAGCCGTATGACCGCTTCGTCATGGAACAGCTGGCCGGAGACGAGATCGATCCCGAGAACCCGGAAGCTCACATCGCCACGGGGTACCTGCGAAACGGAATCTATGAGTACAACCAGCGCGATGCGTTCGGTCAGTGGAAGACGATTCTCGAGGACATGACCGAGACGACGGCGGATGCGTTCCTGGGCCTGGGGCTGGGCTGTGCGAAGTGCCACGATCACAAGTTCGATCCGCTGCTGCAGAAGGACTACTACCGGCTGCAGGCGTTCTTGTGCAATGTGTCGTTCCAGGATGAGCAGCCACTGCTGCCCCGCGACAAGCTGGCCGAGTACCAGACCGCGCTGACGAAGTGGGAAGAAGCGACCAAGGCAATCCGCGAGAAGATCGAGGCCCTCGAAGCTCCTCACAAGCAGGCGATAGAGAAGGCCGCGGTCGTGGCCTTCCAGGAAGACTTCCAGAAGATCTACTACAAGCCAGCTGCGGAGCGGACTCCGTACGAGCAGCAGATCGCCCATCTGGTTCATCTGCAGGTGCTCGACAAGTACGCGGGCGAACTCGATAAGAAGTTCAAGAAGGACAGCCCCGAGCGGGCCGAATGGGAAGCCCTCAAAAAGGAGCTGGCCACATTCGATTCTCGGAAGCCGACGCTGCCGACAACATTGACGGTCAAAGATGTGGGCGCTCTGGCACCGGTAGTGCATGTGCCGGATCGTCCAAGGCTGGGTGAGATCGCTCCGGGATTCCCCAGTGTGATTGATCCGGAACCGGCTAAGATCGAGGCCCCCACCAGTGGCAGCACGACCGGGCGGCGGACAGCTCTCGCCAAGTGGATCGCCTCGCCGACGAACCCGCTCAGTACGCGTGTGATCGTCAACCGGATCTGGGCTCTCCACTTCGGAACAGGACTGGTCGCTAGCGTCAGTGACTTTGGCCGCCTCGGCGAACCGCCCAGCCATCCAGAACTGCTGGACTGGCTGACGAGTGAGTTCCTGGCCAGCGAATGGAGCCTCAAGTCGCTGCACAAGACGATTGTCATGTCAGCTGTCTATCGTCAGGGGAGCCACCATCCGAACGAGCCGCAGATGATGGAGTCGGGGATGAAGGCTGACCCGTCGGCCCGGCTATTGTGGCGGTTCCCGATCCGGCGACTGGTGGCTGAGCAGATCCGCGACAGCATGCTGGCTGTGACCGGCGAGATCGATCATAAGACGAGCGGGCCGGGGTCCGACCTGACCTCGGGGCGGCGCTCGGTCTATCTCAAGTCGATGCGAAACACCCGCGAGCCGCTGCTGGAAGCGTTCGATCAACCAGACCGCATCGTCGGGAACGGTTCGCGAAACGTGACCACCAGCCCGACTCAGTCGCTGCTGATGATCAATGGAGATTGGACGCTCGGGCGCGCCGGGAAGCTGGCCAGCCGAGTTCAGAAGGAGGTCTCGGGTGGCGAAGACAGCCTGATCCGGCACGCCTACCGACTGGCCTATGCCCGCGATCCCAAAGAGTCCGAAATCCGGCGGGGGCAAGAGTTCCTCGAAGAGGCTCGCACTCGGCATCCGAAACTGGAAGTCTCGCGGGTGTCCATGCCCGCGACCGGAACTCAGGCCCTCGATCTGTCGGCCCTCCCCAAGGGACTGCGCCCCAGCCTGTCGGGCCAGACCTGGCAGGACGGGGACTTCACGATCGCAGCCACCGTCCTGCTGAAGTCAATCGACGCCGATGCCAATGTCCGCACGATCGCCAGTTGCTGGAACGCCGCGAATGAAACTCCCGGCTGGTCGCTGGGAGTCACCGGCACGAAGTCGAAGCACCAGCCGCGAAACCTGATCCTGCAACTGGTCGGCCAGGAGAAGTATGCCGCCAAGTACGAGGTCGTGCCCTCCGGCATTCACCTGGAACTCGATCGCCCGTACCGCGTGGCGGTCAGCGTCAAGCTCTCGGAAGCCGGACCGTCGGGCGTGCAGTTCCTGGCCCAGGACCTGACGCAGCCCGATACCGCCCCGCAGGTCGCGGAAGTGGCTCACACGGTCACGACCGGCGTGAAGACGGAGTTGCCGCTGGTGATCGGCGGACGCACCGGAACCGACCGGCACTTCTGGGATGGCCTGATCGATGAGGTCCGCATTTCGCATACTGCGGTCTCGACCGATGAGCTGAAGTCCGGCACCTGGACGGCGACTCAGGCATGGACATTCGAAGGCGACACTGCTCTCGCAGCCTCCGCAGGCGATCACCCTCTGGAGATGACCCCCGGCGAGTCCCAGGCCGACCCAGCCTTCGTCGATTTCTGCCATGTGCTGCTGAACTCGAATGAGTTCCTGTATGTCGATTGAGGTGCGAAGACCGAAGCCGATCTTTCTCCCTCGCCCCCGTGATTGATTTGAATCGCACGCAATACTGCATTGCGGGGGAGAGGGAGAAAAAGAGACGAGCCCGCTGCCCTCTCACGATACCTCTTCCGCCACCGATGCGTTCTCCGCTATCCTCCCGCCTCGGAACAGGGAGGTTCCCATGCGAGAATTCACGGGCAAGCAGGCATTACTCACCGGCGCAGCTGGCGGGATCGGGCGGGCGTTGGCGTTTCGGCTGGCCGAGGCGGGCGTCAAGCTGTGGCTGGTCGATATCGATGGCCGGGCGCTCGGTGCTCTGGCGGATGATCTGCGGGCGAAGCTGGCCGATGTGCGGTTCAGCGTTGTCGATGTCACGCAGCGGGATCAGCTGAAGGCCCTGGCCCAGCAGATCAACACGCAGTGGCAGGGGCTGGACCTGCTGGTGAATAACGCGGGAGTGGCCTACTACGGCCCGACGCACCAGATGTCGGAGGCACAGTGGGATCGCGTGATGGGGATCAACCTCGATGCCCCGATCCATCTGACCCGGCTGCTGATGCCCGCTCTGATGTCGCGCGAAGACTCGCACATCGTCAACATGTGCAGCATCTCCGGACTGGTCGCGGGCGGGCGGTTCAATGCCTACCACACGAGCAAGTTCGGACTGGTCGGGTTCACCGAGGCCTTGCGGGCCGAGTACGGGCGGACCGGTCTGGGCGTGACAGCCATCTGCCCCGGCCCGGTACAGACGAACCTGTACCGCGACTGCGAAACCGGCCGCGGCACCCGCGCCCCCGAACCGCCGGGCTGGCTGTGTACCTCGCCGGACAAGGTCGCGCGCGTGACCTTGCGAGCAATCCGCTGGAACCGCCGCATGGTGCTGGTCTCCCCACTGGCTCACCTGCTGTTCCAGATGAAGCGGTTCACCCCCTGGCTGATTGACCTGATGAACACGTTCAGCAAGCGCAGTATTCCGTTCATCGGGAAGCGGTACGCGAAGGCGCGACCGTCGCTGGAGCAGTTGCTCGAAAGACAGCGGGAACTGGAACAACCCGCCGAGGTCCGCCGCACGGCGTAGCATGGGCGTCTCGCCCATGTCGCGGCCTCCGGAGATCACGGGCGAGACGCCCGTGCTACGAGGTTGACAGCGGTAGCCCCCCGATGCTCACAATGCCGGGATGGCCAGAAAGAAACCCGCTCCGAAAACTCCCGCGATCGATCAGTTCAAAACGCTGCTTCGCGAGGTACGAAACGACTTTACACGGCTGGGCAAGCGGGCCACTGCGGAACTCGCCAGCTATCAGGCTGCGGCGGAATTCGCACGCAAACACAAGATTTCCGGCGCGGAGCAACTCCTGCTGTCTTTGTTACTGCACAGGCAGGGCAATCGTGCAGAGGCATTGTCGGTGCTGGAGTCGGCCCAGGATCTCCTGCCCGATTCACTGGCCGGGCATCGTTGGGACATACAAGGAGTCATACTCAACGGGTTGAAACGATTCGATGAGGCCATCGAGTGTCTCACAAAGGCCCTCAACACGCCCGGATACGACACGCCGGGTTTTGCCCACTTCAATATGGGTAATGCGTACGCTGAGAAGAAGGAGCACGGCCGCGCGATCGAATGCCTCCAGAAGGCCCTCGACACGCCCGGATTCGACACACCAAGTCTTGCCTACTTCAATATGGGTAATGCGTACGCTGAGAAGAAGGAGTACGGCCGCGCGATCGAATGCTTCCAGAAGGCCCTTGACTCGCCCGGATACGGCACTCAGGGTAAGACCTACTACAACATGGGATTCGCGTACGCCGAAAAGAAAGAGTACGACCGCGCGATCAAATTCTACCAGAAGGCCCTCGACACGCCCGGATACGACACCCCTCATTTGACGCGATTGAATCTCGCGAACGCATTGAGAGAGAAAGGGGAATACCCGCAGGCATCGGATCTCGTGATGCAGGTTCTGAACGAGCCTGACACGGAAGGACAACATACCCGCGCCAGATATCTTCGCGACTTGATTCAGGAGAAGCTGGCTGGGATCCAGCCGACACCCAGCGAGGAAGCTCTCGCCAGCAGTTCCCTGCGCAGTGAACCGGATTCGCCTGAAGCACGCATGAAGCTCAAGCTGCAAGGTTCGGAGTCGGACCAGAAGGACAAGTATGAACTCTATCTCCAAACGCCCGCCAGTCCTCGCGACAACGTGTTTTCCTGCCTGCGGGGCTGGAGCAGTTCCGTCACGCTGCTGGAAGGTGGAAACGACAGCCACTGGCGCGGTGGCGGTTACTTTCTGAAATGGCAGGGTCGGGGAATCGTGATTGACCCTGGTTTCGACTTCATCGATAACTTCCATGATGCCGAGTTCACGGGCAAAGAGATCAGCGCAGTCCTCGTCTCCCACAATCACAGCGATCACAATTACGACCTGCGCAGCCTGGACGATCTGCGTTACGAACTTCACAGGCGATGGATTACAAAAAAGCCAGAGGGAATCGTTCTGGGAGAGTATGCCGTTGTATTGGATGAAGACACGCTCAAAGGTTTTGATGTGGAAGACGCAGCCTTCCGAAAGCTGTTGACGTTCGACATCAAGAAATCGGTTCGCAAGAAGTGGCTGGTCCGCCCTGTCGACATCCCGCTGACCGTCGAACATTTCCCGGTCGAACATGGAGAAGATGTCAGCCACGCGGTGGGCATGCGACTGGTCTTCCACTCAGAACCTGGAGGGAGAGATTTCATCGTCGGGTACACGGGCGATACGGAGTATTTCGACGTTCTGTCCGATCATCTGCGGGGCTGTGATGTCCTGATCGCGCATATCTCGATGCCCGATGCAGAAGAACTGGGAGACGATCAAGATTCAGTGAATCACCTCAAGAAGCGGCACCTGGGATTGAATGGAACCGCCAGGCTGATCCAGGAAGCGAAGCCCAAACTCACTCTGATCGGCGAGTTCTGGGCGGGACGAGCGGATATCCGTATTGAGTTGATTCAAGCGTTGCGAAAGCGGACTGGGAGTGACGCCATTCTCCCGACCGGAATCGGCTTTCACTTGCATTTGCCGACCCTGGATGTGGAATGCACGAACTGCGAGAAGCGAGTTCCGTATGACGGAATTCGGATCGCACCGGCCGCGTCTGCATTCGGCCCGCTGGGGTATTTGTGCGCCAACTGCTTCATGTAGCGGCCCCGCGAAACTCGTAGCATGGGCGTCTCGCCCGTGTGGCCGTGCTGCCGGACATCACGGGCGAGACGGTGTAGTAGACGATTGTGGTACTCCCTGAACTGGCCGACCCTGAAGGGGTCCCAGAGATTAGCCGGTGGCTGAGCGAAGCGATGCCACCGGACCGGAGGCTATGTCTCAACGCATCCCGAAAGGGATGCCAGAACTGAGCGAGGCCATGGGGATTTCTGCGATCCCTGCCGGGATCGGAGTCCTCGCACTGTTGGGACCGGTGGTATCGCTACCGCTCAACCACCGGCTAATTTCTTCCATCCCTCCGGGATGTTGCGATACCGTCCCCAAATTCACAATCAAAAGATACTACACTCAGGCGAGACGCCCGTGCTACGAGGCCCGTTCCGGCTCTAAGGCTTCAGCTCCCCACACATCTGCAGAGCCAGCAGCGGAAACGCCGTGCCGCTGTAGGTGATGTAGTGCCACGAGTCGGTATTCAGCGACCGCGTCCACCAGCGGCCGGACTCGCGCTGGTTGGTCTTCAGCCAGGCCAGACCCTTCTGGATGCGGGGATCGTCCGCGGGGACACCGGCTTCGCGCATGACGATGATCGCCAGTCCGGTCATGTGGCCATCGCTGGCGGGTGAGGCGAAGTCGGGCTCGGCTTTGAGCTTCTCGGCCCGGTTCCCCTTGCCCCAGGCTTCGGGGGCGGCGAACGTGCGGATCGACCAGCCGCCGTCCTCGCGCTGGTGGCTGGCCAGCTTCGCCAGCAGTTCGGTTTTCAGCGAGTCGTCCACCAGCCCCGGAGTCCGCGTTCCCGCCCACAGCAGCAGCACGCGGCTGTAGTCATGCAGCGGGGGCGTCGTGCGCAGGTAGTTCTTCAGCTTCGCGATCTGCCCCTTCAAGGCCTCGGACCCGCTAGCCTCGGCATTCGCCAGCCAGCCGGGAGCAGTGGCTGCGGCCATCATGGCGACGGTCGCTTCGTGGTAGGCATCGGACTCATACGGAGGCCAGCAGTCGAGCGTGCCCCACGTCCCCGGCTCGGTCTGGATCGAGAACATCAGCTCCAGGGCCTGGCTCGTCTCTGGAGAGAGCGTCTTCGTGATCTGGGCGTCCCACTCGGCGAGACCAGCAGCCAGATAGATCAGCTGTCCGGGGCGCGTCGAAGCCCGCAGCTTGTCGGGGGCCTCGGTCGACATCGTCTTGAGTGTGTCGAGGAAGAACTGCCGCTGCGACTCCTGCAGCTTGCCCAGTGATGGAACCAGCGACGGGCGGACCGTCATGTAGATCCCGTTGGTATGACAGCTGATGCACTTCTTCTGCGAGGTCCAGGCGACCGAGCCCTGTTCGAGATAGACACGGGCCTTCTGAATCGAGACCTCAGCCAGCTTCGGCTCATAGGGCGAGGCGGGCGGGATCTGGAACTCGCCGATCTCGTACTGCGGCTTGTCAGCTGCGAAGACTGGCAGGGCGAAGCAGAAGCTGAACGCCAAAGCCCATGCGGCACGTGTCTTAACGAGTGGAAGCAACATCGCGGCGACTCCAGAGGGATCACGGATGACTACACTTTTACCGAAATGGATCGGTTCCGTGCGAGCCTCACGGGACGACTTCTGCAAGTGCGGCGTCTTCGGGAATCAGCCGGAACGCGCTAGCGTCCGGTTTCTTCACGGTGAGCAAGACCGGTCGATCCGCGGCACGTAGGCTGCAAGATTGCCCGAGTGGCGAGAACCCTCACCCCCAGCCCCTCTCCCGGGGGGAGAGGGGAGCCAAGCAGGGGGCACTCGGCTGTGCGCAGTTTCGCGTTCGAATGTGATGCTCGTGCAAGACTGGGGCAGGGCAGGGCGGTAACATCATCGCGTTCACTGACGCGTCCCTCTCCCAGTTCAAGAGATCACAGGATGAGAACACGACTCGCATGGGCTGTATTTGCGCTCTGTTCACAGGTGTGCTTGAGCTCGTTGCCAGCTGCGGACGAGATTGCCTCCCCGGCTGCGGCGCAGTTGCCTCGCCCGGATGGGAAGCCGGCCGATATGACCAAGCCGGTGCATGTCTTCATCCTGCTCGGACAGTCCAACATGGTGGGGCTCGGCAAGGTGACCGGCGATGAAGGTTCGCTGGAGAACGCGGTCAAGAACCAGAAGTACCCGTACCTGGTCGATGACACTGGGGCCTGGACCGTTCGTCAGGATGTGCGGTTTGTCCGTTTCATGTCCGGCAAAGGGCCACTCAACAATGAGTTTCTGACGGTCAAAGGGACCAAGATGGGGCCGGAGTACGGGATCGGGCATCCTCTCGGGAACGCAGTCGATGCCCCGGTCATGCTCCTCAAGGCCTGTATCGGCAATCGCAGCCTGGGTTGGGATCTGTTGCCTCCGGGCAGTGAACGCTACGAGTTCGAGGGAAAGGTCTACCCCGCCTACACAGAGCGTCCCGATGCGTGGGTGATCGACAAGGCTCAGGGGCTGGCGACCGTCGCTCCTCCGTGGCTGGATAAGAACGGCAAGCCGATCGACTGGTACGCCGGGAAGCAATACGATAGCGACACTGCGGATGCGAAGAAGGTGCTGTCCGAGATCGGCACCTACTACCCGGAGGCGACCAAGTACGAGGTCGCCGGGTTCTTCTTCTGGCAGGGCGAGAAGGATTGCGGAAACCCCGCTCACGCTGCCAAGTACGAAGAGAACCTGGTCCGGTTCATCAAACGCCTGCGCCAGGACTTCAATGCGCCCCATGCGAAGTTCGTGCTGGCGACGCTGGGCGAAGCGACCAAGGGGAGCGGCGGCAACAACGGAAAGGTCCTCGACGCCCAGCTGGCGGTCGACGGAACCAGCGGCAAGTATCCGGAGTTCCAGGGAAACGTGGCGACTGTCTACACCAATCCGCTGTCACTCGGTGGCAGCGGGAACAGCCACTACAACGGCAACGCTGAGACCTACATGAATGTCGGCGAAGCGATGGGGCGGGCGATGGTTGAGTTGCTCAAGGAGTCGAAGTAATCATGGCAGTCCTGCGATCGATGCTGTTGGTGGCGTATCTACTCACATTCGGCCTGCCCGCGATCGCTGCGGAGAAGGTCCCGCTGCCGACTGCCCACACGACGCTCAACGTCGAGGGCTGGTCGATCCGGGTCGATGATCGTCTGCTCCACGGCGAGCACGCGGAGACGGGTGCTCGGGCGCTGAAGCTGCTCGGCGCGCGGCTGGTGGCCATCACGGTTGTCATCCCAGAGAAGTCGCTCGCAAAGTTGCGCGAAGTCACGATTGAGCTGGACCTGAACTACGGCGACCTGCACGCGATGCAATATCACCCAAGCGCGGGCTGGCTGAAGGCCCACGGCTACAGCGAGGCGCTGGCCCGATGCGTCCATATCCCGGACGTCGAGGACTTCCTGTCCCCCTCCGAGAACCTGCGAATGCCGTGGGCGGTCCTGCATGAACTGGCCCACGCCTTTCATGACCAGGCCATCGGCTTTGACGACCCGCGCGTGATCGCAGCCTGGGAGAAGTTCCGCGATAGCGGCAAGTACAAATCGGTCCTGACCTCACTGGGCCAGATGCGAGAGCATTACGGACTGACCAACGAGAAAGAGTTTTTCGCCGAGATGACCGAGAGCTATTTCGGATCGAACGACTTCTACCCGTTCGTCACCGGACAACTCAAACAGGACGAGCCCGAGATCTTCAATCTCTTTGCGGAGATCTGGGGACCGCTCCCGGGAATGTAATGGACTCCTGTCGGCATCAATGAGTCCATTCAGTTCCAGACGCAGGGCCATCTCCTGCCATCGAAAATCAAATTGAGTTTCAGTCGCTAGAGACTGTAGTCTTTCGACCATCTGGTTGGACGGTCATTGAATTCGTGCTGGCGTCGCCTCCAGCACTTGGCGAGTTTCAACGAAGAATAGGAACCTCGGGAGCAATCCGTTTTTTCATCAGCTCTTCTCCGTTTCATAACGTGCTCCGACGACAAACAATCCAGTGCGGGAGTGATTCCGATTGTCCGTCGTTTCCTGCACGACTGTGGTCCAATTTCCGGAGAGCCCCGATGAATCAAGAGAAGATGACAGCCCGCCGCCCGGGTTTCACGCTGATCGAGTTGCTCGTGGTGATCGCGATCATTGCAGTCCTGATCGCGTTGCTGCTCCCGGCAGTGCAACAGGCCCGCGAAGCTGCACGCCGGTCGCAGTGCAAGAACAACCTCAAGCAGATCGGTCTCGCACTTCACAACTACCACGATACGTTCGGAGGATTCCCTCCGGGACGCCTCACGCCGGATCTGACCGTCAATGGCGTGACCAATCCGGGTGGTTACACCAGCTATTCCTCCGCAACGCCCGGTAGTTCGTTCTCAGGCAATCGGTCTGTCCATACCTTTCTGCTCCCGTACATGGATCAGGCACCGATCTACAATCTGATTAACCAGAACACAAACTCGCAGCGCATGACGACAGGTCTCACAACTCCGCTGAACGAGAACTATCAAGCCTATGCTCAAGCGGGCCCGCTGTTCATCTGCCCCTCCGACCCATTCCGCGGCCGGGTCATCAGCGAGAACAATTACGTCTACAACTTTGGCGGGAGTACACCCTACGCCGGCGCCCGCTCGACAGCTGCGACCCTGGATTACAGCGGTGTGATGAACACTGGAACCGGGTATTACGCGGGCAAGATTCTGGAATCCGGCGGAAACGGGGCTTTCACGGCGGGTCGCATGACCGGAGCCAGAGACTTTATTGATGGCATGTCCAACACTGCGATCTTCGCCGAGCGGACGAAGGGTACGGGAAGGCCAGGTACAAGCAACTTGCCCGGGAAGTCCGATGTGGTGACCTCTCCCAACCGCATCTCTCCCTCGATCATGATCGATCCCACGGTGATGTTTAACAACTGCTTGACCTACGTCCCCGCAACCAGCAGTTTCAACTTCGAGTCGTTCGGGAGTTGGCTGCCGAACTCGGACTTCTCCAATGGCTGGCCGTTCGCGGCCTACTCCGGAACAATGTACAACCACGTGGCCACGCCGAACTGGCGTGGACAGGACTGTGGTCTGGTGAGTGCGATTTCGGACACTCCTGGAGAGCATGCGATTATCTCGGCTCGCAGCCATCACACGGGCGGCGTGAACTTCATGCTCGCGGACGGTTCGGTCCGGTTCGCCAGCGATAACATTGACACCGACCTGTGGCGTTCCGTTGGAACTCGAAACGGAGGAGAGGTCATTGGCGAGTTTTAACACTTTGTGGAATTTGACAACGGCAGTGTGGCTCGTCCTGCTCCTGGGATGCGGAGGGGGCAGTGGGCCGAGCTCGACTGCTGTGGACGCTTCCGCTGCACTCACCCGCGGACTCGAGGCATTGGACCAGAAGGACTGGATCAAGGCGGACAACGAGTTAACGGCAGCGATCAGCACCAATCTCTTAACAGGTGACACCTTCGAGGAGGCGATGCTGGCTCGCATTACAGCTCGCATTGAAGGTGGCCAGCTCGACGGAGCGGCCAGCGACATCCAGCAGATGGAGCAGGGTGCCGCTGCGATGGACCGGGTGCTGGCCTCGAAAGCCTCGCTCCTGGTCAAAAAGGGGGACAAGGCTGAGGCCAGGAAGGTCTTTGCCGAGGCCAAGAAGATGAACCGCAATGTGAAGGGCCCGGACGGCCTGTGAGTGCATGGCGGGTCTGTTGGCCGGGAGAGGTGATGAAACGATTCCTGCTGTTCGCTCTGATGATTCTGAGTTCAACGGTGCATGGCGAAGAGCTTGCCGTCCGTATTGCCACTTTCAATATCGAGGAGCTCAGCTGGGAGAAGCTGGAGCGAGTCGACGCAGACGGGAAAGGCACTGATCCCCAGCTGGTGGCAGCAGCGTCGATCATTCAGCAGGTCCGCCCCGATGTGCTGCTGATCAACGAGATCGACTACACCGGGATCGACGATTCTGATGCCGAGGTTCCTGCCGAGCAGAGCGCCATTGAGGCGTTTCTTAAGCGATATTTGAGTACACCTCAGGCGGGAGCGGAGGCGATCACTTACCCCTATACTTACTATCGACCGACGAATACGGGAGTCCCCTCGGGCCACGACTTCAACAACGACGGGAACACAGCAGGCCCCGAAGATGGCTGGGGGTTTGGCCGCTATCCGGGTCAATATGGAATGGCCTTGGTGAGCCGCTTTCCGATCGAATCCGCGAAGGCCCGGACCTTTCGCAAGCTGCTTTGGCGGCAGATGCCTGGTCGAACCATGCCCGATGGACTCGACGGGCGTCCGGCCTACTATTCCCAGGACGAGCAGGCCGTCTTTCGGCTATCGAGCAAGAGTCACTGGGACGTTCTCGTGCAGATCGCCGGGAAGTCCATCCACCTGCTCTGTTCGCATCCAACACCACCGATTTTTGATGGCCCTGAAGATGCCAATGGCCGTCGCAACTTCGACGAACTTCGGTTCTGGTCAGACTACCTGACCGGGGGCGAAACGGCTGCCTGGATTCATGACGACGACAACACGACCGGCGAGCTGGCGGACACCGAATCGTTCGTATTCCTGGGAGACCTGAACGCCGATCCCGTCCGGTGTGAGACACTCTACGGGCGGACCGCGATTTCCTGGATCCTGAATCATCCCCGCGTGCTAGACCCCCGGCCAGAGAGTTCCGGTGCCCTTGTCAGCGAGAATCCGCAGAACCTGACGGAGTTCCTCCCCTACAAGACCAACCGGTTCGGGCGACTGGACTACGCTCTCCCATCACGAGATCTCACGGTGATTGGAGCCGGAGTCCACTGGCCAGCTCCTGGGCAGCCCGGTGCCGATGCGGCACGCATTGCGAGCGACCACCGACTGGTCTGGGTCGATTTGCGTTTTTGATGCCAGAGGGCGCGGCGCGAAATGAAGTCGAACTAGAGCGACTTCCGAATGACTGTGCGGGTTCTCGCGGGCGGTCGCGAGGACTTTGCCTAAGATCTGCCTTCATCCGCTCGCACACGGTAGAGCAGAATGCTCTAGCCGAACAAGTTGATTGAAATCTCGGATTGTTCCGGTTCCTCCGTGCCTTCGTGTCTCCGTGGTTGACCCATTCTTGGTCGCCGCAAGAATGGCTACCGACCAACAAACGGATGCCCCCCGAGACCGAAGCCTTGGTGGCTCGTGTTGCGAATTCCAGCCAGACGGTTCATCCTTCCGATCTCTCGGGGGAGCTCGCGTGATTCGGCGGCTGCAGCTTCCACGGGCGAGCGAGGAATTCATGGCTGAACTGACCCTGCTGCGTTCGGGCAATCGTCTGGCGGATCCTCGGGAGCAGGTCGCCTTGCTGGAGGCGCACACACCGACTCCGGCGTTTCACGAGCTGCTGGTCCGCAGCGGTTGCGAGATCCTGCAGGCGGCGGGGATCACCACGCTGCAGGTCAACGTGGGGCGGGTCTGCAATCAGACTTGCTCGCACTGCCATGTCGATGCCGGGCCGGATCGTCGTGAGAGCATGCCCGCCGAGGTGGCTGAGGCCTGCTTGAAGCTGGTCGAGCGGGCGGGGATCACCACGCTCGACATCACGGGCGGGGCTCCGGAGATGAACCCCGAGTTCCGACGATTGGTCACCGGCGCGCGGGCACTTGGATGCCGGGTGATTGACCGCTGCAACCTGACCATTCTCGAAGCCCCCGGGTACACCGACTTGTCGGAGTTCCTGACGGCGAATCAGGTCGAGATCGTGGCTTCGCTGCCGTGCTATCTCGAAGCCAACGTCGATAGGCAGCGGGGCGATCGGGTCTTTCAACGTTCGATTGCCGCTCTGCGGCGGCTCAATGCTCTGGGCTACGGGATCGAAGGCTCGGGCTTGCTCCTGACGCTCGTTTACAACCCGACGGGGTCATCGCTACCGCCTCCGCAGAAGAAACTGGAGGAGGACTACCGCCGCGAACTGCGATCACGCTACGAGATCGAGTTCACTCAGCTGTTCACGATCACGAACATGCCGATCAGCCGCTACCTGGCCGACCTGTGGGAGCACAGCAAGTTCGATGCCTACATGGAGAGGCTGGTCACAGCGTTCAATCCCGCGACGATTGAAGGGCTGATGTGCCGGACGATGCTGTCGGTCGACTGGCTGGGGAATCTGTATGATTGTGACTTCAATCAGATGCTGGAGCTGCCAGTCGCCAGCCCCGGAACCAGGAACGTTCTGTCTCTCGATGATCGGGAGCTCGCGCTGCTGCGAGACCGCCGCATCGTGACCGGCAAGCACTGCTTCGGGTGTACCGCGGGAGCGGGTTCGAGCTGCTCGGGGAGCCTGCAGTAATGGAAATCAATCTCGCATGAACAAAGACTCCCCAGTGATCGATCCTCCGCCCCAGACGGCACCCCTTCCCTGGAAGAAGCTGGCAGGGCTGTTCGCCTTCGCGATTGCCGTGGGTGTCGGCTACTACAAGTTTCGCGAGTCCCTCACGCTGCAGAATCTGGCCTCGCGGGAGTCCGACTTGCGCAGCCTGCAACAGTCCCAGCCCGTGCTGGTGTACGGGATGGCGTTTGCGATCTATGTCACCATGACAGGGTTGTCACTGCCGGGAGCCACCGTACTCTCCTTAGTCTGTGCTTGGTTCTTCGGCTTCTGGCCGGGATTGCTGCTCGTCAGCCTGGCTTCGACCGCAGGGGCCACGCTGGCCTTTTTGATCAGTCGGTTCCTGCTGCGGGAGACGATTCAACGAAAGTTCGGCGACCGGCTGCAGGCCTTCAATCAGGCCCTCGAACGAGAGGGAGCGCTCTATCTGTTCATGCTGCGGCTGAACCCGGTGGTGCCGTTCTTCATGATCAACGCGGTGATGGGGCTGACGCCGATCCGCACCTGGACCTTCTGGTGGAGCAGCCAGCTGGGAATGCTTCCGGGAACCGCTGTGTATGTGTACGCCGGTTCGCGCGTGCCCAATCTGGCGACGCTGGCACAGCAGGGGGCGACGGGAATTCTGTCCCCCCAGCTGCTGATCGCGTTTGTCCTTTTGGGGGTCGTGCCGCTGATTCTCAAGAAGCTGTTTCAAAGACGGATCCCGTAACGGGCCAGAGCGCTCATGGGCTCGCCGGGTGGTGAAACTGCTCAGCGGACTTTCGCGTAAAATTGAGCGATGCGTTCCACGCTGACTCCCAGTCGGTACAGCGCGATGCAGCATTGATTGATCGCGGTATTCCGAAAGGCTCCGAGCCGTTTCCAGCGTCGCCCGGACGTAACCGCCGCTGAAGGGGCAATTCGAATCCGTCCGCGCTTCCGCAGCCGGCTGCACAGCTCGAAGTCCTCCATCAGGGGCCAGTTCCTGTACCCACCCACTTCGAAGAAGTCGGCCGCCCGGAGGAAAAATCCCTGGTCACCATACGGACGTTGCAGGCACCTGGCCCGCAGATGCGTGCCCCACTCGACGCAGCGCATCCCCCAGCCTGGCAGATCAACCTGGAAACGAAAGGCCCCAGCCACCGCGCCGGCCTCCAGGGTCGAACGAATCTCCTCCCGAAAGTGAGTCGGCAATCTCGTATCCGCATGCAGGAAGAGCAAGGTGTCTCCACGCGACAGAGCGGCCCCCGCGTTCATCTGTTTTCCGCGACCGCGGTTTGCGCTGACAACTCGGCACTCCAGCTGCGTCGCCAATTCGACCGTCCCATCGGTGCTGCCGCCGTCGGCGATGACCACTTCGCAGTCACGGTGCTGCAGGATCGGTGTCACCGTGGATGCCAGTTGGTGGGCCTCATTCCAGGTCGGGATAATGACTGACAGCAGTCCGGGAACCGTGACCGGCAAGCCAGTCTCAAATCCCTGCCGATGCCGCCGACAGCGGATCAAGTCCTCGGCTTCGTCCACATCGCCCAGTCCCGACAGCAGCGAGACCGTCACGCTGCGCTCACGGCAGCGAGCCAGCGTCTGCTCGCGGACATGCTCGGTCCCCCAGTCAATCCCGGCAAACAGTCGGGGATCGGGCTGTCTGAGCCCGATCAAGTAGTACCCTCCGTCCTCCGCCGGACCGAGGACCAGATCCGACGTCCTCAGCGCTTGCCAGGCCGAGTGCAAGATCTCCGGAGTCAGGTCCGGGCAGTCGGTTCCGATGACGACAACGGCCTTGGCGCCCTCGTCACAGGCGGCTTGCACGGCCGAGTGAATCCGATCACCGAGATCGGTTCCCAGCTGCTCGCGCCAGAGTCCCGCGCGCCCCGGGCGGAACCGGTCTACGGCCTCCAAACTCCCCGTGAAGCGGACCTCGACATCCACCACTGTCTGCTGGGCATGGTCGCTTGCCATCCGCAGCGTTCGATCCAGCAGGGCCGCATGCAGAGCGGCGGCCCCCTCAGGCCCCAGTACCGGAATGAGCCGAGTTTTGACCCGCCCCGGCTCGGGAATCCGGGTCATGATGATGAGTCGGCGATCGACGACACGTTCACTCAAGTCAGCTTCTCCTGCGATCTGTTCAGGATATCATTTCGATACACACAGACGCAGGCGCCACAGTGCTCCGGCAGGGCTGGCCAGTCGCTCCCTCTGAGAATCCGATGAGGCTGGGAGTTTAGCTCTGGGATCCGCTTGAGGGCGGCGAACCAACCTGGACACAAGATATCCACAACCATATACAAATAAATCACTTACAACACACACCAGCACCTCAAAGCTCGTCCGCGTAACCCTCCCGGTGAGGGGGATTTTCCCAACTTCTCCGCACTTTCCGTATGGTCCAGGCCCCCGACGATCGATAAGATCAATGGGCATTGATCCTTCCTTGGCCCGGGCAGACCAGTTCCCACGGTTTCCCGGCTGCTTGGTGAGCCCTCGACCCCATCGAGGTCCCGCCGGAGACACATCATGACTCACTCCACACGGAGCCTGGCTCCGTCACGCTGGAAGCTGCTTTCGCCCCTGCGAATGCGGTTTCCTCGCCCTCCCAGGTGGTTTTTCATCCTGGTGCCGGCTGTGGCTTTGCTGATTCCGGCACTGACCCAGTCAGCTGTCGAACCGCAATATTCTGCGGATCAAGTCACGACCACCCCCGTTTTGAAGGGGCAGTTCCGCCGCACACTGACTCAAATGGGAGTCATACGCAGCCAGTCGAACGTCACGCTGGTCAGCCACGTGGAAGACACGACCGCGATTGTCAATATTCTCCCCGAGGGAACACGTGTTCAGGCCGGGCAGCTGATCGCTCAACTCGACGACGCTGAACTGATCTCCGATGCTCAGGACCGCAAGATTCGAGTGTTCGCCGCCGAGTCGGCCCTGAAGCAGGCCCAGGAAGCCCTGACGATGCAGTCCCTCACCAATGAGAGCCTGTTGTCAGCAGCCCAGCTGAAGGCCGACCTCGCGACACTCGACCTGGAGGCCTGGAACGAGGGCCGATCCAAGCAACAGCTGTTCGAATTGAAGGCCAGTCTGGCCTTGGCCGAAGAGGGCTACACCCGCAGCCAGAAGAGCCTGGAGTTCGTCAAGCAGCAGGCCGCCAAGGGGTATCGCAGCACGATCGATGTCGAGCAGGAACGCCTGGCGGTCCTGCGTTCGCGACACAAGTTCGAGATGGCTCAGCAGGCGATCGAGATATTTCAGAAGTACACGAGTCCACGGTCACTCGTTTCACTCGCGGGGCTCCAGAAACAGGCCTGCGACCAGGTCGAGCAGCGGCAGAAGCTGGGCCAGATCAGCCTCCGGGCCCGCGAAATCCGCGTGAGGTCAGCGGAGCTGGCGCTCAGTA
Source organism: Planctomycetaceae bacterium (assembly GCA_044337025.1). Taxonomy (GTDB): domain Bacteria; phylum Planctomycetota; class Planctomycetia; order Planctomycetales; family Planctomycetaceae; genus TH-plancto1. Next base: position 51,310 of record JBIIOI010000028.1, on the reverse strand, counting down.
TTCAGAACGAGGCGATGAAAACGATCGAGCGGAACATCGCCGCCTGCAAGATCATCGCGCCCCGCGCGGGAGAAGTCGTCTATGCCGAGCGTCGGTATTCCCGGTCCGGCGAACTGATCGCCGAGGGCACCCGCGTCGGGTATCAGGATCCGATCGTGCAGCTCCCCGACCGGGAAGCTCTGCAGGTGGCTGTCGCGGTCCACGAATCGATGGTCCGGACCTTGAGCGAGGGGCAACCCGCCTCGATCTCGCTTGAGGCCCTGCCGGACTTGACCCTCGCCGGAGCGGTCAAGTCAATCAATCTACAGCCACGGGCCGGCAACTTTCCGAACTATGACTTGCGGGAGAACGAAGTCATCGTCGAACTGCACGCCGAGGCCGAGACTCTCAAGCAGATTGCCCCCGGACTGACCGCCAGTGTGGAGATCGAGACTCTTCGCCTTGATGAAGCGACCTACATCCCAATGGAATCGGTGGTGGAAGTCACCGGGAAGCATTACGCCCTGGTCTGTCACCATGGAATCGTCGAGCCCCGATCGATTGTGGTGGGCGAAACGAATGACGATGCCGTGCTGGTCGTGTCGGGACTTCGAGAAGGGGAGCGCGTCGCTTCGACTCCGCGCAGTGAGTGCGCTGCCCTGATCGCTGATCTGGGTGAAGAAGCCTTCGCCCTGGCGGATGCAGGAGAACTCACCGAAGAGGTTGGAGACTCGGCGGGTGAGTAGTGTCTGGCCGGGTTGTGCCGGTTCTGTCAGAGAGAGCGACAACGCGGATCGCAGGGCGAAGGCGATTTCGATGGTATTGGGAATCTGAGAACGTGGGACTTCGTGCGGTCCCGCACGTGAGCGCAGTCGCCAGCATGACATACCATTTCGGCAACGTCATTCCCCTTTTGCTCGCTTCATGTCGACTCCCGCGTGGATAGCACTGACCGTCTTGGGCCTCGCCGCTTTGGCGCTGGCTGTGGTCGTCTATGCCATTCGCCGAAAGAACATGCAGTTCTGGCTGGGCAGCTATTACTTCCCGAGCGAGTCCGTGAAGGTACTCTCTCCGGACGAGCCGATCGACGTATTTCTCTCCATCTGCGATCACTGGGAGCCCCAGTGCTATGGGGCTCCGTTCGATCTGGCGATGAGCCGGGTACAGCGCTGGGTCGATGAGTACCCGCGTCTGTTCGATCAGTTCCGCGATGTCAACGGACGACCTCCGCAGCACACGTTCTTCTTCCCGCAAGACGAATACCGCCCCGAGTATCTCGACGCGATCGCGGAGCTGTGCGCCGCCGGGTATGGCGATGTCGACATCCACCTGCACCACAGCCACGACACTGCAGACGGACTCCGCCAGAAGCTGGAGTCATTCCGCGACACACTCTTCCACCGCCACGGCCTGCTGCGTCGGGACCCGCTGACGAATGAGATCGTCTACGGCTTCATCCACGGCAACTGGGCACTGTGCAACTCCCGACGGGATGGGATGTGGTGCGGCGTCGATCAGGAACTCAGCATTCTGCAGGAGACGGGGTGTTATGCCGACTTCACCCTGCCGTCTGCTCCCAACGATTGTCAGACCTCGACGATCAATTCGATCTACTACGCGCAGGACATTCTCGGGCAGCGAAAGTCCCACGATACCGGGATCCGCGCCCGAGTCGGTCAATCCGCTCCAGAGGATCATCTGCTGATGATTCAGGGGCCGCTGAGCCTCAGCTGGAAAATTCGCAAGAAGCTGATCGTCCCCAGCATTGAAAACGGGGACCTGATCCTGGGACGACCTCCCACCTGGGAACGGTTCCAGGAATGGCTGCGAGTCGGTGTACACGTCGCCGGCAAGCCGAACTGGAAGTTCGTCAAGCTCTATACCCACGGCTGTAAGAACGGCAACATCGACATGCTGCTGGGGCCTCAGATGCAGGCCTTCCACGCCGAACTCGCCCGCCAGTGCCAGAAGAATCCGAAGCTGCGACTGCACTATGTCACCGCCTGGGAAATGGCCCAACTCGTCCGCCAGGCCGAATCGGGTGCCACGGAACCCGAGCTATCCGCATCAACGCGTTTTCGAATTCATCCCTTCTCCCGACCGCGGCCCGAGTACTCGGTGCCACGCGGGACGGAAGTCTAAGCGGCCCCCTGAGTGACGTTCTTCTCGGTTCCAAACTCCATCCCTCTTGTGCCTTCGTCACCCAGCGAGCCTCCGACGTGAGTCGGGGGTGTCACGCGGGAGAACTCATCACCGCCCCGGTCTCCCTTCAATGCAACTGGCGGTGTCAGGCCACGTTCGGTCTGGCACGGGGGACTGACGTCCGCCCGCTCGCTGGGGACTCGCGACATCAAGACGATCCGCAGAGGTTAGGATTGAGTTTCGGGCGACAAGTATATGATCGGGTGGCTGGGGTCTGAGCGAAGCGAAGCCCCCAGCGAGGCGAGGCACGACTCGACCTGTGTGACAACTCCCTCCGGATCACTGCGCTCGTGCTGGGGGCTCCCGTTTGTCGACCCCAGCCACTCCAATGTGGGGCTCACTCGCCCCCGCCACACCCGCCGCCATAAACATAGGGAATGGAGTGTGGCACGCCTTGGCCAACGGGAAGGGCGCGGGAGCTGGTTCCCCTTCATTTCATTGGCGGACTTCGGGTCCGTCTTGGACACCACGCGATACCGCCCATAGGACGGAAACCACGACAGCGTGATGAGCATGACTGAGCACTCCTTTGCTCAACACTCATGCAAATGCCTTGCCAACTGAAAGTTGTTGTGGAAGGGTTTTGAAACCGGCTCTAGAAAGTTTGGCAGGTATCGGACGTCAATCAGTCGATCCGTCAGAGGACGGTCCACTTGGATCCTTCTGGAGCGGGTCGCAGGCACCAAAATGGTATCTCCTCCGACTAGAGGCGTTGAATTCAATACTGATTCGCGAATCGGTTCCGCCACCGCTCACGGCTCCACCCGGCGGATCACCGCCGAAGGAATTGGTCTTCGAGTTCTGCGTCCCGGACGACTATGACGAAGCCCACCTGCAGCAAGTCGTCGGCCAGCTGGCTCTGTCAGCGGATGCCTACTACCGGTCGCTCGGCGGGCCCGGGTTGACGGTCGACAGCATCGAACTGGAGCAGCCGGTCATGGAGGTGGTCCCATGAAACGGATCAAGCTCACCCTCAAGCCGCGGCCCACCGATCAGCCTCTCGACCCCGCGCTGCTGGACGAGGTACTGGCTGCCGCCGAAGCAGCCATTCCGCCCGTCGCACCAGCCACAGAGTATGCGGACGACGAAGAGCGTCTGATCCCCGATGAGCAGGCCGAAACCCGGCTGCACGAGCATGTCGGGACGCTACTGGATGACCACGATGCCCTGCTGCGGTCGCGAGCCGAAAAGGCCGGGCATGCGGTCGATGTCCATCGCGAGCTGGAAGAGATCGCCGAGCAGGTCCGAGCCGATGCTCCGAGCCTGGCCCAGGAGCGGCAGAAGAAAAAGTTTCAGGACACGGTAGCCGGTGTGGTCGACGTGACCCGGGCTGTGTTGGTGGAAGGTGCCAAAGAGCTGTTTCGCGCGTTCGTTCGCGGGGATTTGTGAATCACGTAGCATGGGCGTCCCGCCCATGAATCACAGGCCGACAGCTCGCCAGTGTGTGTAACTGCATATTCGGGAGGGCGAGGCTCCTGCCGAGCCGCATGCGCGGGAGTCAGGTATCTCAATGGTGCGGCTCAGCCGGAGCTTCGCCCTCCCGGTCGCTCCAACTCTCGGGATAATCCTTCAAGCCTGCGATGACCTTGTGGGCCAGGTCGCGAACCCTCACCCTCACCCCCAACCCCTCTCCCGGGGGAGAGGGGAGCCGGAAGCTGGCTTGTGAATCGGCTCTATTCTCCCATCCCGAAACTCAGCTGACTACAATTCGGTATCGCCACCCACATCTTCCGCGAACCGCTTGTGTCGTCCTCTGTCCCGCATCTCCGCTTGCGATGCCGCCACTGCGGCCACGCTTTCAAAGTGCCGGAATCGGCAGCCGGGAAGAAGGGGGCTTGCCCGAATCCCGAGTGCGGCGAAGCGTTCATCGTTCCGAGTCGCCCCGCCAGCGAGGCACCCGCTCCAGCTGCCAAGCCGACCGTGCTGCCCGGACGCGGTTCTGCCACTCCGAAGGCTCGTCCGAAGCCCGCTCCCGTTGAAGATGATTTCAGCGACCTGCTGAATGAGCCCGAGGAAGAACTCGCCGAGGTTGCCCCCGCGCGAACAGAAAAATCTCGCAAAGGAAAACGGGGCCGCAAGAAAAATTCTGCCACAGCCATCTGGTGGGCGGCCGGCGTGATCGGATGTCTGGTCATCGGCCTGGTGGTCTGGGCTCTGATGCCGTCGTCGACGGGCAGCGCCGAGGCTGTGCTGGCTGATGCCAAGCCAGCTCCACCGCCTCAGCCCGATTTTGCCAAAGAGATCCAGCCGTTCTTCAAGCAGTATTGCTTCGACTGCCATGGCCCCGAAACGCAGGAAGCGGGGCTGGAACTGCATCGTGACCAGGCGATCGCCGATATCGTCAAGAACCGCAAGATGTGGGACAAGGTTTACGGCCACGTGAAGATCGGAGCGATGCCGCCGTCTTCCTCGCCTCAGCCCAAACCGGAAGAACGCGACAAGGTCGTGGCCTGGCTCGACCATACGCTGCACTTTGTCGACTGCACCGGTGGAGCCGACCCGGGCCGCGTGACGATCCGCCGCCTCAACCGGGCCGAGTACAACAACACGATCCGCGATCTGGTCGGCGTCGATTTCGATCCGGCCAAGGATTTTCCGTCCGACGATGTCGGGTACGGCTTTGACAACATCGGCGATGTGCTGTCGGTCCAGCCGCTCCTCGTCGAGAAGTACCTGAACGCCGCAGAACAGATTGCCGAGCGGGCCATCCCGACGAAGTCCCCCAATGGGATCGAAAAGACGTTCACCGGACAACAGCTGACCCCCAGCAGCAAGCTGACCGTGAGCCCGTTGCCAAACGATGCGGTGGTCCTGATCACGCGGTGTATGGTATCGGCGCATCTGGATGTGGCTCGCGACGGAGAGTACGTCGTCGAGATCAAGTCGGGCTCCACGCCGTTCAAGCCCAAGACCGGCGGGGCCCAGATGGAGGTTCGCCTGGATGACAAACCGGTCAAGACGATCGAAGTCAACGCCACGCGCGACAAGACGCAGAACAACGAACTGACGCTCAAGCTCACCAAAGGCAAGCACGAGCTGGCACTGGCGTTCCTCAATGATGAGTACGAAAAGGACGAGAAGGCCAACAAAACCTATGACCGCAACTTGATCGTCGAGCGGGTCAAGATCACCGGCCCGAAGTTCACTCCGAACGACCTGCCCCCACTGCAGAAGGCCCTGGTTCAGCACCGCCCCTCGCAGGATCAGAAGTTCGAAGACGCGGTCCGCAAGAACCTCAAACCGCTGCTCCGCCGGGCCTTTCGCCGTCCGGTTAACGATGGCGAGATCGAGCCGTTCGTCAAGATCGCCAAGCTGGCCCAGGACCGGAAGCAGTCGTTCGAGAAGTCGATGCAGGTCGCCCTGCAGGGGGTGCTGGTCTCGCCGCAGTTCCTGTTTCGCATTGAAGACCCCGCAGCCAGCGGGGCGGGTGTCCGCTCGCTCAGCGATCACGAACTGGCTGTGCGGCTGTCGTACTTCCTGTGGAGCAGTATGCCGGATGAGGAGCTGTTCCAGCTGGCCAATCAGGGGAAGCTGAAGGACGAGGCGGTCCTGCTGGCTCAGGTCGACCGGATGCTGGCTGATCCGCGGTCGCAGGCCCTGGTCGAGAACTTCGCCGGGCAGTGGCTGGCCCTCCGCAAGCTGTTCTCGGAAGAGGTCTCGCCCGATCCCGATCTGTTCCCGGACTTCAACGATCAGCTGCGGGCCGACATGGCGACCGAGACGAAGATGTTCTTCGCATCGGTCCTGAAGGAGAAGCGGAGCCTGGTCGATCTGCTCGATGCCAAGTACTCGTTCGTGAATGAGCGGCTGGCCAAGCTGTATGGGCTGCCCGATGTGAAGGGGAACGAGTTCCGCCGCGTCGAGTTCACCGATGGCCGCCATGCGGGGGTGCTGACTCAGGCCAGCGTGCTGACGCTGACCTCGTACCCGACACGGACTTCGCCCGTGAAACGCGGCGAGTGGATTCTGGCCAACATTCTCGGCGACGAACCGCCGCCCCCGCCGCCGGTTGTGCCGGCCTTGGAAGAGACGCAGAAGTCGAACCCCGACCTGCCATTTCGCGAACAGCTGCTGCTGCACCGCAAAGATCCGGGCTGTGCCGCGTGCCACGTGCTGATGGACGACCTGGGTTTCGGGTTCGAGAACTTCGACGCGATCGGTCGCTGGCGGGAGAAAGACGGCAAGCACCCGATCGACTCGTCAGGAGTGCTCCCCAGCGGGCAGAAGTTCCAAGGCCCGATGGAGCTGGTGACGATCCTGAAGTCACGGCAGAAAGACTTTGCCCATTGCCTGTCGGAGAAGATGCTGACCTACGCCCTGGGCCGCGGGCTGGAGTACTACGACAAGTGTGCCCTGGATGCGATCGTGCAGGGGGTGGAGAAAGACCAGTACCGACTGGCGACGCTGGTGAAAGAGGTGGTCCGCAGCGACCCGTTCAGAAAGCAACGCGGGCCTACGCCGTAGAGGTAGCGGAAATCGCGACAGCGAGCCCCCGACGTGAGTCGGGGGTGTCACGCGGGAGAAATCATCACAGCCCCGATCTCTCTCGAGGGCGACTGGCGGTGTCCGGCCGCATCCGGTCTGGCACGGAGGACTCACGTCCTCCGCTCGCTGGGTTCTCGCGATTCGTAAGCCCATGAAGAGGCGTTTTGTGCCTCTGGCACCCGGCCAATCTGGCCGGGCCACCCCGCGGAAGTCGTAAGACTTCCGACGGAACTCTTGCGCCACGGCACACTGGCAGGCTCCAACGCGCGCCAATCGGTGCCACTCAGCCAAGACGTTGCCGCTCAATGTGTGCCACTGCTGGCTTGTCCAGCAGTGCGATGCACTGAGGGCTCGTGACCTGATGCCCCGGTCACTTCGGCGATCCGAACTTCACCAAGATTGACAACCTCTGGACACACCCACGTTTCAGGTACATCTCGGGCTTCCCATGAGGTCCTTGTCTCTTCAGCACATGTCCAGCGGGCACTGCTGGACATGCCAGCAGTGGCACCCCCAACACCCCTCAACTTCTCTCACACAATCACAGTTGGTGCCCCCTGAGCAGTGCCACCCAGCCGACCCGTTCAGAAAACAACGCGGGCCTACGCCGTAGAGGTATTGGAAGTCGTAAGACTTCCGACGGAACTCATGCGCCACGGCACACTGGTAGGCTCCAACGCGAGCCAATCGGTGCCACTCAGCCAAGACGTTGCCGCTCAATGTCATCGGGCGTACAAATCATCGGTTGGTGGTGGCCGAACTCACTCTACATCGAGTCCGTCACGACCTCAATCAGTCGGATCTGCCGAGCGTAGTTCCGCTTGCTCGACGATCGCCAGTGTTGCGGGGCGTCGACGGATCGATATGTGGTCCCAAGCCGGAGCTTGGGACAAAGACTCAAGCAGCAGTCACAATGACGACATAGTGACATCACAGTGACCTGTCACCCCGAGGTCACCCATCCGTCGTAAATCATTTCCAGCCATTCTGATAGATCGCGTACACCCTCATATGGTGGGCTGGGTACAGTACCTGCATTGAATTGGTACGACACCGTGCCCTGCGGTTCGTTCCGAGACCCGTGCGGTTGACAAAGCGGGGAGCCACGGCGAATGATCGCCGGATTCCCCCATGGCAGGAGCCATCTCATGACCCTTCAGTTTTCCCCTCGACTGCGATTGGCCGGGACGGTCGTCGCTGGACTGCTGGTCGCCCAGGTCGCCCGTTCGGGTGACATCCCTCCGGCACCTCCGCTGCCCGTGCAGCTGACTCAGGCCCCCGAGCCGACTTTGATCGGCCCGGCCCTGCCGAACCTCAATGCTCCAGGAGACGATCTGCCTCCCGCGGATGCGAACTTCGCCGTCCCTGAAGGCGATGTCGAAGCGTTTGCTCGTGGCCCCGTCCACGAGGCATTCGCCGATGTCTACGAACTCGACCCAGCTGCCAGCGAACTGGTCGCTGTCGCTCCTCCCGCAGCTGTGGATGAACTCCCTCCGGAGACAGCTCCGACCGGGGAGAACGTGCAGTGGATCTCGGGCTATTGGGCCTGGGACGTCGAGAGCAAGGACTACCTGTGGGTCAGTGGGGTCTGGCGTGACATCCCTCCGGGACGCCGCTGGGTGCCGGGCTATTGGGCTGAAACCACTGGCGGATATCAGTGGGTCAGCGGATTCTGGGCCGATGCCCGGGCTTCGGAACTGACCTACGTGCCGCCTCCTCCGGAATCGCTGGAAGTCGGACCCAACATTCCTCAGCCGAGCGAGGATCACATCTGGGTTCCTGGCTCGTGGAGCTATGTGAACGCCAACTACAGCTGGTCGCCTGGTTACTACACCGTGTGCCAGCCGAACTACATGTGGGTCCCTGCCCAGTATGTCTGGACGCCGCGCGGCTGTGTCTATGTCCCCGGCTACATGGACTACCGGTTTGCGAACCGTGGAGTCTGCTTCAGCCCGGTGCGGTTCCGCCGTCCTCTGGTCGGTTACGGATTCGGTCGTCCGGCCTGGTACCGTCCGCGGTACTCGATCGGGATGTCCGGGTTCCTGATCCACCTGTTCGTGCGTCCGCGGTGCCGGAACTTCTACTACGGTGACTACTACGGAAACCAGTATGCCGGGTTTGGTTACTCGCCCTGGTACCGTCGAACGGCTCTCAATCGTCGCTGCTACGACCCGGCCTTCAGCTTCTATCGGTGGGATGCCCGCCGGCAGGGTCAGAACTTCGCCAACAACATCGACGTCTGGCACCGTCGCTATGAGTCGAACGTCGACCTGCGTCCGCCTCGTCTGGTCAGCGATCACACGGCCTTCCTGGCCCGCCATCAAGGCGACCGGGCCGCGCAGCTGGCTGTGACCACGCAGCGTTTTGATGATGTCGTGGCCCGTCGTGGCGATCAGAACTTCCACCGTGTCGATCCGAAGGAGCTGATCGTGGTTCGCGAATCCCATCGGGCCAATCGCGAGCTGGAAGTCGTCCGTCGCCAGACCGAGCGCGATCCGAAGTTGGGTGAGATCGTGGATCTGCGGCCAGGTCGCGGACGTGGCGAGAATGGCAACACCGAAGGGGCCAATCCCGAAGCGAAGCCGGATCGTGGTAACGGCGATCTAGCCAGCCGTGAAGGGCGAGAAGAACGGGCTCGGCCCGAACGGCTCAAGCTGAACGAGCTGCCCGTCCCTCTGCGTGAGAAGACGGAGGAGTCGGTCGTGCGAGCTGAAAAGCTCCGCGAACAGGCTCAGGTGCCCAACACCAACCGCGAGGACATCCGTTCGCGAATCGATGCGATCCGCGAAGAGCGAGGAAATCGTTCCGGGGCTGATGGCGTCGCGCCGATCATCAATCCGGATAAGCCGGATCGCGGATCGGTTGCCGGAGGCAAGGACTCGTCCGGTCCTTCCGCTGTCGATGAGATTCGTCAGAAGATGGAAGACCGCCGTTCGGCTCGCGATAACGGTTCCAATGGACTTCCGGAAGCTCGTCCGGCATTGCCCGGCGAAGGCGGCAACAGCGACGGGAATGCAGCTCGCGATGCCCGGTTGGAAGAACTCCGCAAGCGGGCCGATGCTCATCGGGCCGCTCGGGAGAATTCGGCTGTGATCGAGAACGGTGTCCCGCGAAGCATGGATCGCGGCCCAGCTCCGAACGGTAATTCGGGACGTACGAGCGAACCGAGCCAGGCTCAGATCCGAGCCCAGGAACTCCGGCAGCAGACCGAGATTCGCCGACAGGAACGGGAAGTTCAGCGTGAAGCTCCGGCTCCGATCAATCGCACCCCGATTGAACGAGCCCCAGTGGAACGGGCTCCGAGGCAGATCGAACGGGCTCCTGTGGAGCGGATGCCGATTGAGCGGGCCCCGGTTGAACGAGCCCCGCGTCAGATCGAGCGGGCTCCCGTGGAGCGTGCCCCGGTAGAACGGGCACCTCGAATGGAGCGGGCTCCAGTGGAGAGAGCCCCCGTCGAGCGGGCTCCGCGTTCAGAACGCGGCCCCTCCGGCGGTGGGGGGGGTGGCGGACGTCGCGGGCGTGATTAAGCGACCAGCTGACCGATGAGAACAACACAGGGCGAGGATCGAGAGGTCTTCGCCCTGTGTGCTTTGGTGCGGGGCCAGTTTCAGAGCTTGCGTCCAACACTCGGAAAGAGGGGAATTGGAACACTGAAGCTCTCGTGCTGCGTCTATGTGAAGACTTCACGATCAGCCGGAACGCGCTAGCGTCCGGTTTCTTCGCGAAAACCGTGGGCTAGCGCCCTGCGGCTGATGGATTCAACCGGCGTCATTAGCTTAGATGCAGCACGAAGCGTATGCCTATCGCTCCGGTTTGTGCCGCAGTGCTACGCCCGGTAAGGCTCCCGTGGGTAGCCCCTCGTAGACTGCGGGTTCCCCGTTCACGAACACATACTTCAGCCCGGCACTGTACTGGTGGGGATCATCGAACGTTGCCTGATCGACGAACTTCTCCGGATCGAACACAGTGATATCTGCTGCGAAGCCCGGCTTCAGATAGCCGCGAGCGGCAGGTGTCACTGGCTCAGCCTCTCCCTCGGCAGGGTTCGGCTGATAGTCGGAATGATCCGAGAGTCCCAGAATATCAGCAGGCAGGCCCGTCGCGCTGCGGACAGCCAGTTCCAGCGGGATGATCTTCTCTCGCAGACAGTAGTACCCGATCTTCCGCGAGAACGTTCCGTAGGCCCGGGGATGCGGGCGGTCGATGTTGGGGATCTCGACGCGACCATCGCTGGCTGTCGCGACCCAGTCGAGCCGCATGATGTCGCGGACCTCCTGCTCGTTCATGCCGAAGTTGACGATCGAGGCCCCGCCATTTCGCGAGGTCTCAATCAGGATCTCCACGGGGTTCTTCTGCTCACCGGCAGCCACATCGGCCAGCGTCTTGCCGATCCAGTCCGGGCGCGAGTCGTACCGGGCAAAGCGGATCGCCTTGCCGCCGTCTCGTTCCTCAATCGACTGGGCGATCTCCTTCCAGAGCGGCGAGTCCGGTGTCAGCTGCGTCAGACGTTTGACCAGATCTTGGCGGTCCCCTTCCCGGACCTCTTTCGAGAGGATCGTCGCTTCCAGTGAGGTACTGGAGGCGTTGTACGGATACTGGTCGGCTGTCACCTTGACTCCCATCTTGCGAGCCTCTTCCATGTACCGAACCGCATCCGCCGTCAGGCCCCAGGCATCCTTGCCACTGGCCTTGAAGTGTGAAGCATGAACCGGAATCTGAGCCCGGCGCCCGATCTCCATCAGTTCGGTCACCGACTTCATCAGGTCGGTCCCCTCGTTCCGCATGTGGCTGACGTAGATCCCCCCCCGACGCCCCACGGGCTTGGACAGGGCCACGAGCTCGTCGGTCTGCGCATACCCGCTGGGGACATAGATCAGCCCCGTCGAGATCCCCCAGCAGCCATCCCGCATCGCCTGCTCGCAGATCTCCTGCATCTGAGCAATTTCGGCGTCCGTGGGAACGCGATTGACGTTCTCCATGACGACTTCGCGAACAGCTCCCTGTGGAATCAGGTGAGCCACATTCACCCCAGCTCCGTGCTGATCGATTTCGGCATACAGCTTAGCCGCATCGGTCGGCCCTGACCCGCAGTTGCCATTGACGATCGTTGTGCAGCCCTGCATCAGGAAATTGACCGCTCCGCGCGTCAGCGGCTCGGTGATCGGCCGGTCGCTGTGATTGTGCAGATCGATGAATCCCGGACAGATGATCATCCCGGTGCAATCGAGCGTCCAGGGAGTCCCCGTGACCTCGAATTCGCCCACAGCCACGATCTTCCCATTGGCGACAGCGACGTCGCCGGCCTGGGGCGGGGTCAATGTCCCATCGAGAATCTGAGCGTTCTTGAGCAGCAAAGTGGCCTGGACCGGCTCGGCATTCGCCGAAGGCAACAGCACCAGACATGACAATCCAATTGCAAGTAGTCGCACGAGCATCTGTCCATCCTCAGAGTCGATTTGGGTACTCGGCACCGTACCAGATCAAATCGAACCGATCGAGTCGACATTGCCGTACCGTCGCCCAAGCAATGGCGCGAGTCGTGACATTCGAACCAGTGGTAGATTCCAGCGGAGGCCGTAACGGTCGCCGAGGGAACCCGCGCGTGGGATGCAGGTTTTTGGGCCCTGACATGCAGTCGATGCCGCCCCGCGTGTCGTTGTCCGGAGAGATGAGTGCCGAGCAGATCGACGACTGGTGAACGAAGCTCAGGCTACCCACGCTGGAGAAGAAGCCTCGCTGGAAGTTCTGGTGAGGCGTCGACGACGTTACTCATCGGGATAGTAGCAAGACATCCGAGGACCAGAGGCCAGTTGGAACGGACTCTTCGCGACGCGGACTTCGCATTCTCGCAGGATCCACATCGGGTCGAGCTCATCGCCGGGCGGTAATTCGGAAAGGACTCCCGTGACAGCCACAGGACCTTCAGTCCAGTGAATGGAAGAACCTGCCGGGAGAACTGCTCCTGCCACTCGATACCGGTGGCGTGACGCTCCGTTTGGAGTGAAAAGAAAGGTCGAAAACTCCTGCTCGTCAGTGGGGTAAATGTACCCCTTCAGGCACACCCGCTGGCCGACATGGGAGCGCAATTCCGCCAGACGCAATTGCTTCGTCGTGATGGCATCGAAGTCGAGCCGGATCGCATCGGCGGGTGCTTCCGCTTGGTACCATTTCCAATGTTGGATGCCCGTTCCACTGAGACAGGCTGCACTCAATCCGATCATCGCCCAACCGGCCATGCGGGATACGAGGACTGAGCGAATTCCCAATCCCAGTCCGATGAGCCCTAACGCTATCAGCGGCAACCAGAACAACCCCAGAAGTCCCGCGAGGCTGAGTGCTCCGCCGGTGATCAGCCACATCCGCGAGGGCGGCTTGTCGCAGTTCACTGAGAGAGCCGTCGCGGTCATCGCCGGACCTTACGCCGGGGCGAGGATTGGCAGGGACATCAGCATCTCCCCTTCCGGCGGTACGGGCGAGACATTCGGGTCTTCGGCCAGCACCGTATCGATGAAGAAGTACAGCAGCTTGCGGAGGGCTTCCGACTCGACGCCATCGGCCAGGGCCTCGGCCCGGGCGCGGGACTTCTCGACCAGTTGCTCCGCCGCCTTGAAGGCCCCAGTGGAGGAGAAGATCCGCCGCAGGCGGGCCAGCCGCAGGGTATCCTCTCCGTTGTTTTCGAGGATGTCGCGAATCTCCTGCTTCTGCTCGGCAGTGGCTGCCTGCAAGGCCAGGGCCAGCAGCACCGTCGGACGCAGCGACAACGCATCCTGTCCGGCGACCAGCTTGTTGTTGCTGTCTCCGGCCCAGTCGTTGAGGTCGTTCAGGATCTGGAATCCGACGCCGACCTGACGACAGAATTGAGGGACCAGATCGCCGTACTTGTCCATCGGCCCCGCCATCCGCAGACCCGCATAGAGAGCGGCCTCGAACGCGGGAGAGGTCTTCAGCGAGTAGATCTGCAAAGCGTCCAGCGCGGTCATCGACCAGTCCGGGCTGTCCTTCCAGGCCATCTCGGCCCCTTGCCCGTCGCACAGCCGAATGTGGGCGTTGGACATGCTCTCGATGATGTCACAGGCGACATCAGTTCCCAGATCGCCCCGGCAGCTGTTGACAAGCTTGTACCCGAGCCCGATCAGGTAATCCCCAATGTTGATCGCCGGCCCCATCCCGTGGCTGCGGTGGATCGTGTCGCGACCGTAGCGGAACAGGTCGTCGTCCTGGATGTCATCGTGCACCAGTGAGGCCTTGTGGAACGCCTCGATCGCCATCGCCACGCGGCAGACCGAATCGCTGAAAGCGACCGTATCGCCCGTCGCGTTGTTGCCATCGCGGGTCAGAGCGTCGTACGCAGCCAGCGTGATGAACGGGCGGAACCGCTTGCCGCCGTTGGCCAGCCAGTCATACGCCACATCCTCAGTCAGGCCCATGGGGCTCTTGGCTTTCTCCGGGGTCTTGCTGCGGACACGCGGGAGTAGACGTTCGAAGTCTTCCGTGAACAGTTTGTTCCCGGCCCGCATCAGCGGAACGTAGCTGTTGGTTTCCGGGGACGGCAGTGGTTCGTACTTGTCGAGCACTTCCCAGACCCAGCTCTCGTCGAGCGATGTGTTCTTGCAGTCTCCGCTGTGCAGCGGCACGGCGTAGGAGGGCACTCCGGCGAGGAGGACCTTGTCGATCGCCTTTTCCAGCACGTTCAGGCAGGCCACGCCCAGGATGCCGTCGATGTACCCTTCAACGATGATCTTCAGAACGATCGGAGAGCCTTCCGCGACCAGCACCTTGTAGCCGAGCTGTTCCGCGCGGACCTTATAGTCGGCGATCGAACAGGCTCCGCACTTTTCACAGTCGAGGCCGAACTGGTCGTACTCGGCCGGACAGCCTTCGGCGTGTTTCAAGCAGTGTGGCAGCAGCAGCATCCGCTTCTCAAACGGAGTCGCCAGGAACTGCCGCTTCCAGAAAGCATTCCCCAGCAGCACCATCGAGAACCCGAGGAACTTCTCCGGCAGGTTCTGCTCAGCCAGGAACTTCCGCCCGATCTGCTCCAAGTCGTCCCGGGTGAAGGCGTTCGACCGGTCGACCAGCTTCATGAACTCGTCGGCAGCTGTCTTGACCTTTTCCCGCTGTGCGAGTGTCTCCGGGACCGCTTTGAGGTGGCTGGTACTGCGGCGGGTCTTTTTGACGGGAGCCGGATCATCGAGGTCGGCGGCAGGCATGGCAGTCTCCGGAACGGCAGCCTGAGACACTCCGCCATGATGTCCATGCGCGACCGTCTCATCGAGACCGACGTGGGGAGCGGCGTTGTCCAAGACTGACTCCTCTGAAACCGCACTCGGGGGCACCGGGTTAACCGGAAACCCGCTTCTCGTCCCGAGCGGAGACAAGGAACGGCGAGACGACTGCACATCGGTTCACGAAGATTTCGCAAACCGCCCCCACAGAGTACACGGAGCGGGGACCATTTTCATCTGCGAAACAGTTTGTTTGCGGCAGATCGGAGGTGCCACGGGAACTCAGCGCAGGCAAAAGCCCCTGGGGACTCTTCGGTGAGAGCGCAAAACAGGGGCTTCCGCTGATTCGGTTTACTCGGAGAACGCTGCGTCGAACGCCCGGCTTGAGGGCCGGAAGTCGACGTTCTTGCAGAACTGGCAGGCCTCGGCGGCACCAGCTTCGCGGTCCATGCCGGAGTCTTCCCATTCGACCGACAGCGGCATGTCGAACGGGTACTTGGCGGCGTTGAGGGCCCGGATGATCTCTTCGAACCGGACAGCTCCGCGACCGACCGAGCGGAAGTCCCAGCCGCGGCGGGCATCGCCGAACGACAGGTGGCTCGACAGGATCCCGCTGCGACCGTTGAGTGTCGTCGAGGCGTCCTTCATATGCACGTGGTAGATGCGGTCCGGGAACTCGCGGATGAACTCGACCGGGTTCACACCTTGCCAAATCAGGTGCGACGGGTCGAAGTTGAAACCGAACTCGGGGCGATGATTGATCGCAGCCAGAGCGCGGTGCGTCGAGTAGATGTCGAACGCGATTTCCGTCGGGTGGACTTCCAGGGCGAACCGGACACCGCACTCCTGGAACACGTCCAGAATCGGATTCCAGCGGTCAGCGAACTGCTGGTAACCGGCGTCGAACATCGCCTTCGGCGTGGGGGGGAAATCGTAGATCAGGTGCCAGATGCTCGACCCGGTGAAGCCGTTGACGACACTCACGCCAAGCTTCTTGGCTGCGCGAGCTGTGTTCTTCATCTCTTCGGCGGCGCGCTGATTGACGCCTTCCGGCTTGCCGTCGCCCCAGATCGCCGGGGAGAGGATCGACTTGTGCCGCGAGTCAATATTGTCGCAGACGGCCTGGCCGACCAGGTGATTCGAGATCGCAAACAGCTTCAAGTCATACTTGTCGAGCAGGTCACGCTTGCGGCTGCAGTACCCATCATCGGAGAGGGCCTTGTCGACTTCAAAGTGATCGCCCCAGCAAGCCAGTTCCAGACCGTCGTAGCCAAACTCTTTGGCCTTACGGCACAGGTCTTCCAGCTTCAGGTCGGCCCACTGACCGGTGAACAGCGTGACGGGACGCGGCATGATGATTCCTCAAGTTGTCGATGGGAGAACAGGACAGGCCGCGCGCACGGGTCACCTGCTGGACGAGCCTCCGCACCATCATGTTCAGGGGCGTTCAAAAGTTCAAGTTCGTCGGACTGAGTTCACAAGCGCGGCAGCTCACCAACGCAACAGGGGGCGAAGTTGCCTTCGCCCCCTGAGTGGGTGTCAAGTGAGGTCAATGTGGTCAGTTCGTGACCACGGATTCGACTACCGGTAGATCCCGATCGAGAACCCCGGGGTGTAGACCTGGTACGAGCTGCCGTAGACCGGAACTCCATAACCATAGCCTCCGTACCCCCCGTATCCGTATGACGGGTGGCTGTAGACCGGAACACCGTAGCCATATCCGCTGTAGCCACTGTACCCGGCTCCGTAGCTTGGGCGGTAAGTGCTGTAGCAGCTTCCGCCGCCGTAGCTGCGGACGCTGCCGCCACCGTAACCGTAGCCTCGACCGTATCCGCCACCGTAACGATCGTGAGCGTTGGAATCGGAGCTGGCTCCGAGGAGGCCACCGATCGCCACAACCGTCAACATCAGAATGCGTTTCATGAGAGTGCCCTTTCCAGGGGAGAGAGAGAACTCACGCACACGGACCGCATGTCCGATTCGGTCGTGGAGGCGTGACCGGCAGAAAGTACCGCACGACCCGTGCCAATGCCCCTGGAATGCGAAGTACCTGACAAATCGCGGAAAACCAAGGCCTTTCGAGGGTCAGGGCCGATCCGAACCGCGACACTGCGCCCTCAAACTAGGGACAGAATTTCCGCCACAACCTACTGCGGCATACTGTCGACCAGTTCCAGGATTCGCTGGTGGAACTCTTGATGAATGCGGGGGTCCCACTCTGCTGCGATGTGGGCCTGGGGATCCAGTTTCGACTCGTATCGGGGGCCTCCCGGAATCCGGAATCCGTAGGCCGGGTCTCCCAGATCGATGTTGGCCAGCCGCTCTTCACCGGCCCACTCTCGCCAGCCGAACAGGTTGCGGGTGTAGTAGTTTCTCGCCTGCCGCACGCACTTGGGGAGTTGCGGAGGCCTCGCCGTTTTACTGCGGCCTGTCGACGACGGATCGAGGAACAGCACCATCTCGACCGGGACTTCCGGTTCGCTCAGGGCTTCACACACTTCCCACGCTGTATGTCCGCCCCAGCTGTTGCCAACGATGACAACCTTCTCATGAGGACGCGCCGCTCGATGGTCGCGAATGTAATCCGCGATCCCTTCGGAATGCAGCGGATTCTCGTGAAACCGACCTGCCCGTGAACCGTTCCAGTTGAAGTACTCCGTAGTCACGCCAGCCCGAGTCAGATCACTGGCCAGCTGATACATGCCGCTTTGTCCGATTCCACGCGGGGCGGTTCCGGCGATCTGCTCGGGCGTCGGATCGGAGTCAATACCACCGATCAGGACCACACAGATGGGCTTGGTCCCCGCAGGAGTATCGGCAGCGGGACAAATCCGCACACCTCCAAACAGAACCAGTACGCCGATCAGAATCGGGAATCGCATGAGAATGGCCTCCCTCCTGGAGACTGAGTTGCCGAACTCATTTACCATAGATTCGGCGGGAACGACAAGATCCGTTTCCGCTGAAGAGTTCCCAAGGGAGTCCACAGATGAAACCTCGCATCTCGTTTACGGATGCCCCTTGGATACGCTGGGCCGTCGTCGCCCTGATGTTCCTGGTCACTGCTACAGGAACCGCCTTTGCACAACGACGCGGGTCAACGAGCCGTGCCCGGCAGATGATGGCCGCTCAGCGGCAGCATGAAATTGAGCAGCTGCAGAAGCAGATCGAGGAATCTCAAAAGCTGCTGGATTCGCTGACGACTCAGGGAGTGCTGACCCAGGCTCAGCTGGAGGCTGCGCGGCAGTCGGCGATCAGCACTCGAACGGCACTCAACGCGACCGAGGAACGGGATCAGGAGATTCACAAGAAGATCCGGGGCATAGAAGACGGCATCATCGAGTCACAGTCGGACGATTCGGCCTTCGCCCGGGCTGCCGATAAGGTCAACGACGCACGGCACGATCTGGACGCCGAACTGCACCGGACGCTGCGCCATCCGCCGCCTGCACCCGATGAAGATGAAGTCGAGCGACTCTCGGAGCTGGCACATTTGACCGCAGAGGAGCGAGCCGCACTCGCTGCCAGTCCGCGTTACACCGAAAAGAAGGCGGTACTGCAGCAGGCGATGAATGAGCTGATCGCGGTGCGGATGGGACTGTTCGAGGCCAGTGACGAGTGGAAGAAGGCCAAAGAGGAACACCACCAGATCGAGCAGGAACTCGCCGAAAAGAAGCGATCGATTCGCGGTGCCGCAGCAGACAGCTCAGACGCCCGCGAGGGGCTTCGATCGGTTGAAGATGTCGCCGCCTCCGCACGGGCCTCAATCGCACAGGCCCGCGCTCGGCTCAGGGCACTGGGAGGTCAGGAGAAGCCAGCGACAACTCCCGAGAAACCGAAGACTGGCGCCAAGAATTAAACTCTGCGAATTCCGCCTTGCTCGCCCTACACACAGCCCGAACCCATTTCGCCCTCAAGAGATCAATCCGGAACGACCTTCAACTGAAGTTGACCGGCAAATTCCTGACTGACAAGCGGCAGGACATCTGCTGGCGGAGGCAGTTCGCGGTTCTTGCCCAGGGAGATATACGGGACCAGCTGCAGCGGCGGCTGAGTTTCATCGGCTCCCTGGAACTTGACGATCCGGCGGGCCTCCTCAGGCACGGGCGGCTCTTCAGGTGTACGCCAGGCGACCGGGCGGATTCCATCCACCCAGCGCAGCCCGAGCAGTCCCGGACGATGGACCTCCACACCGTACTTCGAACCCCAGTAGCTCAGTTCCTGCAGGTTCCGGGCGGAGATTCCCGTCTTGTCGGCTCCTCCTCCCATCAGATGACGGCGTTCGATCTCGTAGGTTCGGAAGACTCCGTTGTGAGTTGTTTCCCAGTACTGCATCACCTCGACACTGCGAAACGTTGGTGCTCCGCGATCCAGCAGCGAATTGACCAGGCACATCACGAACAGGCCAAACAAGACTCCGAAGAAGGCCCCGAGTAACCCCGCTGTCAACGGACGTGTAGGGGTGGCTCCTGGCGAGAGCGATCGATTGCTCAGCACAGCCAGTGCGATACAGGCGACGACTCCCAACACGACACCGGCACCCCCAAAGATCGAGCCCCACTTCCAGCTGAAGTCCTCCGGGAAGTACAGAAACAGGTGCAGCAGCCCCACGAACAGCCACAGCCCGAGGAACACCGACTTCGCGATCAGAATCGCCTTCAGCGGTGACACTCCCTTGAGCGATCGCCCGTCGCAAGTCGGGAAGTCGTTCTCCGGGCACAGACCTGACCAGGCATACAGCCGGACCTGAGTCGCGAAGTCGCCCGGCAGGCTCACCAGCGTGACATAGTCTCCGGTCTCAAATCCGGGGTCGTACCGGTCCGAATGCTTGGTCGGGAACACAGCGGTGCTGAAGAACAGGAACTCGCGTTCATCACGCTGCGGGTTGATGAACTCCACCAGAGCGTGGTACGCCGAAGTCCCCGTCGTCTGGACGCCGTTGACGAGTTGGGTGATGTCGGCCTTGTTGAGATGGATGATCCGCCCGACCACCGGAATTCCATCGCGGATGTACCGGAAGTCATCGATCGCGAAAGCATTCCGGATCATGTATCCAATGCCGATCACGAACAACGCCAGCCCGATCCAGTCGAGATACCACAGCGGCAGGATGTACCAGCCCAGGTTCTCAATACTGGGCAGCATCCGGAACACAAAGAACCCGATCCCCAGCACGACCAGAATCAGGGGAGTCGCCCGGCGCCGGCAGGCATTCGAACCCCGCTTGGCCGACTTGGGAATCGGGCGGGGAGCGGGCGGCTCGAACTCGGGCTCGAATTGAAACTCCTCGGGCGGCGAGAACGGCCCGAGTGCATCGGCCAGTTGCTCAGGCGTCGTCCCCGGCTGCGGCTCCGGCTCCTGGAACGCCTTCAGATCGAACGGATTGCGAGAAGGAAGGGGTTCCGACATCGAAAGAAACCTGATCGGTGATGGGCGGTGAGATTCGCCTTCGCATCCTCTCACGAGAATGCCAGGCAGGCAAGTGGCCCGCCCGGAGCCTTGCTTGCCCTACAGGTTCCACAAAGCCGGAACAAAGATGAATGCACCGACAGCGACTGCGGTGATGGCCGCGACGAGAACAGCTCCGGCCGCAGCGTCTTTGGCAATTCGTGCCAACTCCGACTGCTCGGGACTGCACAGATCAACGACTGCCTCGACCGCTGTATTCAAGATCTCCAAAGAGATCACCAGCCCGATCACCAGCAGCAGCACCGCCCATTCGAGCGGGGTCAATGAACTGACAGCTGCCAGAGCCAGCACGAGTCCGGCACACAGACCGTGAACTCGCAAGCTGACCTGACTCTGCCACGCACCACGAATCCCAGCCCAGGCGACAGCAAACTTTTTTTTCCAGCGGGGCGGCAACTCCGAGTCGGTCACGTTGTCACTCCTGTTCCGAATGCTCTCAGAAAAGAGCCTGTGTCGATTCTAACGGATCAAACCGCGAAATCGCGACTGCCGATGCAGGCAGTGATGTTCGGCGCTCAACCGTGTGAACTAACTTTGAGGACTTCCCCTGAGTTCCTGATGGAAGTGTTCCGTGGCGACTCTTCTGACTGAATCCCGATCGATCGGGATCGAGGGTGACGAGTTGGAATTCATCATCCAGCTCCGCCCCTTTCCCCCGGAGACCAGCCCCGATTTCGAGACGGCCTGGCGAGACCTGGAACGGCGCAGCCTGCTGCGGAATCCGTTTCTGTCCCCATCGTTTCTGCTGCCTCAGCGAGACCTGGAATCATTGAACTCTGTGGAGCTGTTGACCGTCCTGGATCAGGGCGGGCGCTGGCTGTTCGCGGGCTTCTTCAAGCGGGTGCGGGGCAGTCGCGAACTGCCGCTGCCGCATCTGGAGGCCATTCGAACGCTCCACGGCTTCAAGACGGGCCTGCTGGTGGATGCCAGCGAATGTGAAGCTGTCATTGCCTCGGTGTGGACCTTCCTGCGCAAGCAGGGGCTGCATGGGATTTCGTTTCCGATCTTTCCCGTTCGCAGTTCGCTGGCGTGCCTGCTGCGAGAGCAGTGCGAGAAGGATCACACGAGTGCCTTCGTGTCGGGTGTCTTTGAGCGGGCGATCGTGTCACTCGCTGGGATTCACGAATCCGGCATGTCTTCCAAACGGGCCAAGAGTGTCCGGAGGGGACGCCGATCCCTGGAGAAACAGGGACCGGTGGAGTTTCGGCTCCGCGATGAAGCCGGAGTCGACGATTTCCTGCATCTGGAGTCACTGGGCTGGAAGGGACAGGAACGCACCGCGCTGGCGTGCGATCCCCGGCAGACAGCGGCGTTCCGCGAAGTCGTTCACGCCATGGGACAGCATCACCGGGTTCGCTTCGCCGAGATCACACAATCCGGTCGGACCATCGCGAGCATGTGTCTGTTCCGCTCGGAAAACGACTACTACGCCTTCAAGATTGGATGGGACCCTCAACTCGAACGAGGCTGTCCCGGCTTTCTGCTGGCTTCCGAACTGCAGGCCCATCTCACAGAACTCCCCGGCTGCGACCGGATTGACGGGTGCGCGAACCCCGGCAGCTTCCTGGATCACGTCTGGGCCGAACGCGAGGAAATGGGCGTTGCGACTTACACGACCACGCTCTGGGGAAGCGCAGCCGCTCGTGGTTCGGAGATGGTGCGAGGGCTGATCCGCAGAATTCGACGTCCCGCGAAGGTCAGCACTGGACCTGCGGAAGCCCCAACGGCCGAAGAAGAGCTTGAGGAGACTCAGATATGAACTGGCGTACGCTTTTGACCTTTCCGCCGCGTGAGTTCTCCAGCGCCCCATCCGACCATCGTCCCGCTCTGGATGGCGTTCGCGGAATCGCCATCCTCGTGGTGTTTCTTTACGACTGTCTGAAACTGCCTTCCGGGGGGATCGTCAATCTGCTGGGCCGCAAGCTCAGCAGCGCGGGCTGGACGGGCGTGGACCTGTTCTTTGTGCTCTCGGGGTTTCTGATTACGGGAATCCTGCTCGATTCTCGAGGCAAGCCGGGCTACTTTCGCAGCTTCTTTGCCCGGCGTTCGCTGCGGATCTTTCCGCTGTATTTCACCGCGCTGTGGGTCACATTCGTGGCGGTGCCGTGGGTGGCTCGCTACTGGAGTCCCGCAGAGCCCGTCGCCCAGCGAGTCGCGGTGCTCTCGCATGATCAGGTCTGGTTCTGGACCTACATGCAGAACTGGATGTTCGCGTTTCGAGGTCACTGGCCCGACGTGAACTATCTCAATCACTTCTGGTCGCTGGCGGTCGAAGAGCAGTTCTATCTGGTCTGGCCGTTTATCGTCTGCTGGGCCAGTTCGCGGGCTCTGACCCGGATTTGCTGGGCTGCGGTCATCGGGGCACTCTTGCTTCGCGTGGGCCTGTGGATGCAGGGGGCTCCCCCGGTCGCGATGTATGCCCCGACACTGACGCGGGTCGACAGCCTCTGCATGGGGGCACTATTCGCAATGGGACTGCGATCGCCGGTCTGGTACCCACGGCTGTGCCGCTGGGCCCCCTGGCTGATGATCGCAGCAGGCGGTCTCCTCGTGGGCATCGATGCTGTCTGGCCCGTGCTGAAGTCCGAGCAGCCAGGCAGCCAGACCATTGGGCACTCACTGTTGGCTGTGTTGTTTGGGGCCTTCATCTTCACCGCAGCTGCAGCCCAGGCGGACGGAGTGGTCGCTCGGGGTTTGTCACTGCGGGCACTGACGCTGTTGGGGCAGTTCAGCTACTGCATGTATGTGCTGCATCGACCGGTCTACAAGCTGGTGAACAAGCTCGACTGGTCCGTCGTGCCGGAATCGGTGCGCGGGATTTCGATCTTTGCGGGGGCACTGCTGGGATCGCTGGCACTTTCGGCCGTGTCGCGGAAGCTCTTCGAGCAGCCGATCCTGTCGCTGAAATCGTGGTTTCCTCGCCCGGGCGAGGCGCCCGCAGCGAAGTCGGCGGAACCCGTCGCAACCGATCGCGCGGCCGCTCAGGCGTAGGGCCATAGCACTCAGATCCGCCCCACTGACTTCCATCTCCAAGAGCGTGAGGCCGCCAGCAACGGTGATCGCCTCGTGGATGAGATGCCGAGATTGCTACTGGTGAATACAGCCGGGATTCATGGATCCCACTACCGAGCCTCGACGCGATACAGAGCCTTGCGGGTCCTCAGGTAGAGCGACTTGCCTGCGATTGCTGGCGAGGCCATAAACCCATCAGGCAGCGTGTTCTCCGCCAGCATCTCGTACTTGCGACCCGGCTTCACGACGGTGATCTTCCCCTCTTCGCTGAGGAAATAGAGCTTGCCATCCCCGGCCACAGGCGAGGCGGAGTAGTTCCCTCCCAGACGAGCCGTCCAGACTTCTTCGCCCGTCTTCTCGTCGAGGCAGGTCGCGACCCCCTGATCCTGAACGGTGTAGACCAATCCATCGACCAGCAGCGGGGACGGCTTGGAGGGCATCGCCTTGTCGACCTTCCAGTTGAAGTGCGTGCTGGTCACGTCGCCCTGCCCATCGGCCCGGACCGACACCAGAACTCCCTTGCTGAAGCCCGTACTGAAGATCAGGTTCCCGTTGTGATACAAAGGCCGGGCGGGGGTGGAGAACTGCTCGAACGTGACGCGCCAGATCTCCTCGCCGGTCTTCACGTCCAACCCAAAGGTCCCCTTGGAGGTCGGGCTGATCAGCTGTTCGCGGCCATTGACCGAGATCACAATCGGAGTGGCATAAGCCTTCTTCATATCGCCGTTATCGGTCCCGAAGTCGGTCGGACGATCGGTCTTCCAGACTGTCTTCCCCGTCGTTTTGTTGAGGGCCGCTGCGTACTGGTAGTCGAACCCGTCGTAGTGCTGGATCAGCAGGTCCCCGTGCAGGATCGGCGAAGCACCGGGTCCGCGATAATGCTCACACAGCAGG
Organism: Planctomycetaceae bacterium; assembly: GCA_044337025.1. Taxonomy (GTDB): domain Bacteria; phylum Planctomycetota; class Planctomycetia; order Planctomycetales; family Planctomycetaceae; genus TH-plancto1. Next base: position 27,044 of record JBIIOI010000028.1, on the reverse strand, counting down.
TCGCGTCGCACCCAGAGAGTCTTGCCCGTTGCCGTGTCGACGCAGGCGATGCCATAAGCACCCCAGCTGAGATAGATGCGGCCCTCTTCGATCACGGGTGTGGGCGAAGCGTAGCTGTTGAACTTGTGCATGACCTGCGAGGTCTCGACCGCGAACATCGGCAGGTCGTAAATCACCTTCCCCGTCTCTCGATCCAGGCAGAGCGCTGACAGCTGTTTGCCATCTTCGGTGGCTGTGGTCAGCCAGACTTGCTGGCCCCAGATCACGGGCGAAGACCAGCCTCGGCCCGGAATCTCGGCCTTCCAGACGACGTTCTCGGTTTCGGTCCAAGTCGTGGGCAGGCCGGTCGAGTCGGACTGACCATCGGCCGTCGGACCTCGGAAACAGGGCCAGTTCTCTCCGGCAAAGGAAACTCCGCAGACAGCGATCCCCAGGACCAGGAGTGAGAGAGCAAAACGCATCAGAGCAGTCCGTCAAAGGTTCGGGCGGGTCAGGGATCGGCGATTATTGATGCTTGCAGAGGTCCTTCGCAAGCAGGAAGAGTAGGGAGCAGTGGGGAATGGGCAGTGGTCAGTGGTCCCAAGCTTTTTGGCCGCCTGAGTTCTTTGAGTCCATGCGAGTTGGATTCGTTGGGAAAGGTGTTGCAGCAAACGCAGTTCCCCACTGCCCACTGCCCATTCCCCACTGCCCCTCCTAATTCACTTCGCCGGCTTCAGCAGCGAGTCAACCTGCGCATGAACCGTCGTCACGATCTTCTCCTCGATCGACTCGGCCCAACGGCTGGGACGACCGTAGTACAACATCGACGACTCCCCCTCGTAGCCGCCTTCTCTCAGGACGCGCACCGACGGGATGTAGGCCATAACATCGTTGGCGTAGCCCGCAACCCACACCGGGCGGTCTGGGCCGTGGACCATGCGAACCTCGGTCTTCAGGCGGATCGAGTAGTCGACCACGACCTCTCCGCCGAGTGTGACCCACACCGGACCATCACCCAGCTTCCAGGTCTGAATCGGATACGGATAGCTGGGAGCCACCGAGCCCCGGGTGGCGATTTCCTGCTTGAGCATCTTGGCCCGTCCGGCCTCGTAGATGTTTTTTGAATCGAGCTGGGCTTCGACTTCCTCAGCTGTCGGGACCGAAGCAAAGTCGAGTTCGGGCTCTTCATACCGGACATCCAGGTCGCCCGTGATCGGAGTGATGTTGGAACTCATCGCCGTCATCACTTCGGTCGCCAGGAAGTCCCCGTACCGCTTGGCGAGTCCCACACGCGTGGTCTTCTCGGCCTGGGCATCAGGGTTTCCGGTACGGCGAGGCAGAGGATTCTGATCGGCTCCGCAACCGGCCCAGAAGAAAGCCGTCGTGCCTGGGAAGTCATCCTCCAGCTGGGCCATCGCGTATCCGGGCCAGTCTCCGCACCAGTCGTAATAGTCGAGCGTGGTCGCATGACAGGCGTATCCGAAGACGATCGCCTTGACTCGGTCGTTCGCGCTGATCTGCAGCACCGGCACCTGGTGGTCGTTCGGGCCCAGCAGCGCATTGGCAGCGCGGAGGTCGGGTACTTCGGCTTCTTTGTTTGTGCGGCGATTGACGGCAAACCCCGTCTTGCCCGACGCCCAGCCCAGCTCCGCCGGAGCCAAGTCCGAGATCGCCTGACCGACAGCGGTGACGACCTCATCGATCAATCCCGCTGTGTAGGCCCGGACCAATTCCTGGTCCTCATCGGACAGCGTGTACATCGACATCAGGTTGTTGCCGACCACGGGCCCGCTGTGGGTGTGAGAGCAGAACAGGGCGATCGCTCCACGCTCCAGCCCATGCTCCTTGACCATCCGGTCACGCATCGCGTTCGAGGTCGCTCGGTCGATCCCAACCAGATCGAGCGTCACGAGCGCGATTCGCCTGCCGCTTGAGTCCTCGATCACCAGGGCCTTACCCCACAGCTTCGTGAGGTTCCCTTCCGCCCGGTGATTGCGGCCCGCGTAGCCCGACATCCACATCGGCTTGTCGGGAGTGATGTCAGCCTTGGCCAGTCCAGCTTTCCAGCCCGCCTCGGCCAGGGAGCCCAGCAGGCAGAAGATTGCCAGAGCGACACAGCTGAGCAACCCACAGATCGGTCGTGCGGGAATCATGAAGCCACTCACCAGAACACGGGGATGACCGTGACATCGTCCCGCTCTCTGGACGGGAAGTCAATCGGGTGGAGCGGCGAGCGCGACGGACTCAGAGCGAGCTACTTCTTCAGTTCCTTCACGCGCACGTTGCGATACCGGACGTACTGGCTGGTGTAGTCCCCGCCGCCGTGGACCTGCAAGGCGATGGAGCCGGCGTCCGGGTGGCGTTTTTCCTCGTCCGTGTACTCCATGAACTTCACGCGATTGATCCAGGTCTGGATCGTCGGCGGGTTCCCGTGGATACGGGCACGCAGCTCGTTCCATTCGCCATGCTTCCACAGCTGGGGCCACTCTTCGGTCTTGATCGGTAGGGCGAACGGATCGTCGTGCTTCTGGATCTTGGTGACCTCGTCTAGGAAGTCGAAGTTCCGCTTGTGGGGCTTGCCGCCGAGTCCCTCACCGTAAATCCCCGCCAGATTGCCGTTGGAGTGGTAATCGACCATGTACTGATAGGCCTGACCCCGTTCGTTGCTGCGGAGGAACAGGCCGCTGTCCGGACCGAAGTCGTTGTTCATCTCGACGATGACTTCGAAGTCGCCGAACTGGCGATCCGTCAGGATGATCCCTCCGTTCCCGGGAATGTCCTGACTGCCGACGATGGCTCCGTCCTTGAGCTGCCACTTGCCGCCGCTGGTATGCATGCTGGCGCCGCTGTGGCCGGTTTGGGTGCTGACATGCCAGCCCCGCAGCGACTTGCCATCAAAGATCGTCTCGAAGCCGGAGTCTTCGAGCGTCTTGTCGACGGGAAGCTCGGCCCAGACTGGTCCCGTGAGGGCGGCAAAGGCGATGGCAGCGGTGGTAAATAACGATCCGAGTCGGTGAGCGAGCATGCTGGTCTCGTAAAGCGGCTATGAGAACTGCGAGGTCTCAGATCAGTTCTGAGATCGGGGTTCCATCAGTCAGGATCTGCGTGGGGCGACCGCCATGGTCGAGGAACGACTGGCTGTGATCGATTCCCAGATGGTGGAAGACAGTGGCCCACAGATCGCCAGGAATCAGCGGACGGTCCTTGGGGACTTCGCCCTTGCTGTTCGTGGAACCGATCACCTGGCCCATGCGGAGACCACCGCCCGAGACGATCAGCGACATCGAACTCGGCCAGTGATCGCGACCGGGTTGGCGGACTCCGGTTTGTGAGCCGGTGGTGTATTCCACTCGCGGAGTACGACCGAACTCACCAGTCACCACCAGCAGTGTCTTCTTGTCGATTCCGCGAGCATAAATGTCCTCAATCAGCGCGGTGACGGCCTGATCGTAGATCGGGAACCGTACCTGAGCATCGTCCCAGATATTGCAGTTCACTGCGTGGGAGTCCCAGTTGTATGTCCCTTGCTTGAGCCACTCGACTCCGGACTGGTACGGGTTCTCCATGACCAGCGTCACGAAACTGCATCCGGCTTCAACCAGTCGACGGGCAACCAGAGCCCGCATTCCCCAGGCATGCTTGCCGTATCGCTCTTTGGTGCTTTCGGGCTCCTTCGACAGGTCGAAGGCCTCGCGGGTGCGGCTGCTGGTCAGCATGCTGAGCGCGCGACCGTTGAAGTCGTCCATGGCGTCCATCATCCCCGAGCTGTCCACAGCCCGGCGAACCTTGTCGAAGCCGCTCAGCAACAGCTGGCGATCGCTCAGGCGGTCCGAAACCCGATTGTCGAGGGTGATGTTCGGAACCTTGAAGTCGGCCTTGCTGGGGTCACCCGGCACCGAAAACGGAACATAGGCTGGGCCGAGATAAGCCGACCCGAACGCGAACACGTCGACTCCATCGCGCCCGGGATCGGTCATGGAGACATAGTTGGGCAAACCGTTCCGGACATGGTCGCGGCACTTGGCCACGATCGACGGACACGCGGGATAGTCGTTGACGGTGTCGACTGGCGACTTCGGATCGCGAGCGGCCATGAACTTCTTGTGGCCACCGCCATGATCGGCAAACGTATGCGAGATCGAGCGAATGATGCTGTATTTGTCCGCACACTTCGCGTGCCGGGGAAACAGCTCGCAGACATCAATCCCCGGAACGTTGGAGGTGATCGGGTGAAACGCGCCGCGGTACTCGGCCGGTGCGTTCGGCTTCATATCATACATATCGAGATGCGGCGGCCCTCCGGGCAGCCAGATAAAGATGACAGACGTATCGTCTTTGAGGCTGGTATGTTCCCCCGCCTGAGCCCGCATGCGGAGGACATCAGCCAGTCCCAGCCCGCCCAACCCGAGAGCCCCCGCCTGCAAAAACGAACGCCGACTGACAGGGCCGGGACAGCCCGCGACCGGACTGCCAAAGGACGATGAGCGGTGACGGGACATCGGCAACTCCCCGAAGCTCCGCAGCTGCAGAGCGACAATCTCGAATGCTTGAGTCTAGCTCACGGACATACAGAGATCAATCGGTGCTGATTTGTTGCGACTTGAGGCAACTTCTGCCGGGAAAGGTTGAGAACGAGTGTCTCGGGGTCGGAACAGGCCGGAAAAACAAAACGCCTCACCGAAGTGAGGCGTTTCGTGAGTCAGATCTGCGGTCAACCTGTCCGGAACTACTTACGCAGCGGGGACGAGGTCGGAACCTTCATTCCCAGACGCAGCCCCAGCGAAGTCAGGCGTTCCTTGACTTCGGTGAGGGTCGTTTCTCCAAAGTTCCGGACCTGCAGGAGGTGATCTTCGGAACGACCGACCAGATCGCGAACCGAGGTGATTCCTTCGGACTCCAGGCAATTTGTCGCCCGGACGGAAAGATTCAGCTCGGCCAGAGACTGGTTGAGCCGATCTTCCAGTTCCAGATCGATCGGAGCGTAACCGGTCGCTTCCAGCATCCCCTTGAGACCGGCTTCTGGAGGAAGCTCGGGACCAGGCTCGCGGTAGTTGATGAACGGGTTGAGGTGCTTGCGGAGGATCTTGGCGGCTTCGACGAGAGCCATGTCTGGCTTCACGGTGCCGTTGGTCCAGATCTCCAGCGTCAGCTTGTCGTAGTTGGTGCGCTGGCCGACGCGGGTGTCGTCGACCTTGTACCGCACGCGGGTGACCGGCGAGAACGCAGCGTCGAGTGGAATGACTCCCAGCTCGGGCAGCTTCTCGTGGATTTCGGCAGCGGTGATGTAACCGCGACCGTTTTCGACGGTCAGCTCGATATTCAGCGGCACCGAGTCGGTGACGGTGGCGATCACGAGGTCCTTGTTGATGACTTCGATCTGATCGTCGCAGATGATGTCACCGGCGGTGACAACCCCTGGTTCATGCCGTTCGATCCGCAGCGTCTTGGTGGTCGGAGCGTGGTTCTTGACGACCAGCGACTTCAGATTCAGGCAGATGTCAGTGACGTCTTCGACCACACCGGGAATCGTCGTGAATTCGTGCTGCACACCGTGGATCTTGGCACGGGTGGCTGCACTTCCCTCAAGGCTGGACAGCAGGATGCGACGCAGGCTGTTCGCGATGGTATGACCGAAACCGCGTTCAAACGGCTCGATGACAAACTTGCCGTAGGTGGCCGTCATCGTTTCCTTTTCAGGCACGACACGGCTGGGCAGTTCCAGATTCCGCCAACGAATACGCATGAGAGATCCCCCTTTTCGACACCTGGGTCAAGCCGCCTTCGAGTGGAGAAGACCAGGGTCTCTCTTCTCCCTCCTGCGGCAAAATCCGTGATCGATCATGCCCCCGGAAAAACAAGAGGCTTTGAAGTGCGTGCTTCAAAGCCCAGTTGTTTCGGAGGGCTCAGCCGTCCGACTCAGACGCGGCGACGCTTTCGAGGCCGGCATCCGTTGTGTGGCAACGGCGTAATGTCTTCGATGGAGCGAATCGAAATTCCGGCGATCTGCAGGCCGGTGATGGCGCTTTCGCGTCCCGAACCGGGCCCGTTCACGCGGATTTCCATCTCCTTGACGCCGAACTTACGTGCCTTGTCGGCACAGGTTTCGGACGCCCGCTGCGCGGCGAACGGGGTGCTCTTACGCGAACCCTTGAACCCGACGGTCCCGGCACTGCCCCAGCAGAGCACGTCGCCGTTGGTGTCGGTGATCGTCACGATCGTGTTGTTGAAGGTTGCCTTGATATGGGCGACCGCCTTCGTGACGTTCTTGCGAACCTTCTTCTTTTTGTTCGCCTTGTTGCCGCCGCTGGTCGTTGTATTCACTGTCCGGTCCTGGCTGAAACTGACAAGTCTCACATCATCGACCGCAGGAAAAGCGGCCGATTCTCGAGTCGATGCACGCCTGAGCCTGGCATTCCAGCGAGGCTCAGATCAGTGACACCGAACTTATCGATCCTTGACACCCTTTTTCCCCGCGACGGTCTTCTTGACCCCCTTGCGGGTGCGGGCATTCGTCTTGGTGCGTTGTCCGCGGCAAGGCAGACTGCGGCGATGACGCAGGCCCCGGTAGCACGCGATCGTCTTCAGACGACCGATATGATCCAGGATCTGGCGACGCAACTGGCCTTCGACCGTATAGTCGTTGTCCAACGCCACGTTGATCCGCTGAATGTCGTCTTCCGACAGCTCACGGGCCCGGCGCTGCGGGTCGAGCTTCAGATCGCGACACAGCTGCATGGCTGTGAACTGGCCGATCCCTTCCAGGTACTGGAGGGCGATGTATGTCGGCTTATCGTTCGGGATATCCACCCCGAGAACACGTGGCATCTTGAACTCTCCGAAGCCGGCTGAACTTTGCCGGAACTCGTTGACTCACGAAGGGATACGACTATCCCTGACGCTGCTTGTGGCGGGGATTGGAGGAGCAAATCACGTACGCGCGTCCCTTGCGTCGCACGATCTTGCAGCCTTCGCAAATCCGCTTCACGCTGGCTCGAACCTTCACGGACCACACACCTTTCATCAATCTGACGGGCCGGGAAAACACCTTCCCCGTACCGCCAAAAAGCGAGCCGGGCAGTGTAATCGGGCTTGAGTCGATTTCGCAAGTTACTGGGAACAGAATTTGTCGGTCGCCAATTACCGAGAACTTCTGATCATCCGTGCAGTGGCTGCTCGCATGCGTTCCACTCCCGCTGGAGTCATGGTCGCATACGATGTCGTCCCTGCGTCCGCATCATCGACTTTATGAACCGCAGCGTCCAGCTGGACGAACTGATTCAGGAATTGCTGCATTTGAGGTTCCGTCCATTGTTCCTGGGCTTTGAGCAGGTTGAGGTGCTCAATCAGCTGTTGCGACTCACGAAATGCCTTCAGACGCGTGGAGTGCCGAATCACCGTCTGTCCGGCTGCATCCTGGTCGAAGATAAACAGCCCCAGCTGATCCGCCTGCTTCAAGGCCGACCCGTCCTTGTTGACCGTCTGCCAGGGAACCAGCCCCGTGGCCCCAAACCGCCAGGAGTCGAGAGCCCAGGCCTGAATGTTGCGATTCGTCTCGTGGACGTGATTAGCGGAGCCGTAGACCCAGGCCTGGAGCTTGTCCTGCTTCATCCGGTCCGTGACCAGCCGCCGATAGTTCTGAAAGGCCCACGTCGACACCACCCACAGGTCGGAACGCCGGTCGAGCTGCCCCCGGCAGTACTCGGGCCGAGAGATGTCAATTCGATAGTCGATCCGCACGCCCGGAGCAGCTGCCCGCCCTCGATCAGTCAACTCTCCGTAGTACTGGAGCGCCCGGTAGTCCCAGTAACCTGACGGCTCATCGAGAATCCAAGGGGCCTTGGTCTTCTCGTTGAGCGAGCCTTTGTTGTTGAAATAGACCTGAAAACCCGTTTCGGTCCAGCCTTTCGACTGAGCCAGGCGGGCAAAGTCCTGCAGGATGTTCACATAAGTCTCGGCATAGAGCGGCTGCTCCCGAAACGCCTCGTAAGCGTCTGGATTGCCATTGAAATAGGCCCGGCAGTTCAGCGGCCAGCTCTCATGAAACGTGAGATAAAACCCTGGCGCCGGAATCGGCCCGCGGTGCCCATTCTGGAACAGCGAGCCATCGATATACGGCCCAAACGCGGTCGCGAAATCATCCCAGTATCCCGCCTTGGCACCAGGGGCGATGTCATCATACCGCCGGTTGTCCATCCGCTTCCCCGATGGCAGTCGCATGTCGAGATTGCACTTGCGAGCTCCCGGAGCAGCGGAGTTATGGGAATAGTGCAGGATGTTGGCGTGGACACGGTGGTCGTAGGCCACCTGCTGCAGAGCGTAGTAGTCGTTGACCTGATCCGGCAAACCGTATCCATTCATCTCGCACAGGAACGTCGCCTTCCGGGGCAGCGAGAATGGCAGGATCTCCAGTTCGATCGGAACCCGGCGGCCATCGGAGATCTGGATCGCCCCGATTCGCCTTCCCGGATTCGCATCAAACGGGACATACAGGTCGACGAACACCGCTTGATCAGCGTCCGGTTTCAGCCGAATTCTCTCGGGGAGCGGCAAGAGCGGATCTGGGATCAGCCGTCCGTTGGCGGGCACATAAAGTGCCTGAAACAGGTCTGTTCGCAGTGCTGGCCCATCAATCTTGGCCTGGATGGCGACTTCCCCTTCGCCACGCACGATCAACTGGAACCCCACGACCTCACCCTGAGCTGCGATCAGCTGAACGCGTTCTCCGTTGTAGATCGGGTTGCGAGTGCGATAGTCGGCGGGCAGGGTGCCGACGGGATTCCCCTGCTGGTCGTACTTGTCGAGTATCGGAATGACCGACAGATTTGCGAGTGGGCGGCCTGATGCGGGTGCGTCGACGACCTTTGGAGCGGTAGGCACCGCTTCCTGAAACAGTCGCTCCCGAACGGTCACCAGTGCGGACTTCTGACCGGTCCGATTCCACGTGACCACCCGAATCTCATGACTTGTCGCTCGCATCACCGATTCAGGAAGGTCGCGCAGCCAGATCAATTGCTGCTTCTCGCTCTGCACTAGAGGGATATTGTGCCGCCCCAGCGGGTGCCCATTGACCGTGACCTCATACGCAAACCCCGACGCTGGCCCCACCAGAGTCAGGTGTGCTGTGGCCTTGTCCACCGCGACCAGCTTCAGCCCCGTCGCTGCCTGCGGCGCGGCGTCTGGCTGGGAGTCCAGCTCCACGAGTAGTTGAGGCCGCTTGCCGGATTGTTCCCTGGAGAAGATCGTGGGATTGCGGCTGTAGTCGGCATCGAACTCGTGAATGGCCAGTCCATAAGCGACTCCCGTTGCCAAGGCATGCACCATGTCGGGCGGCACCTCCCAGGAGTAAACCCCGTCCTTCAGAACCGCAGGAACGCTATGCACCAGAGAATGAGCGTTTCCTCCAGCGAGCGCTGGAAACCGCGCCCCCGCGTAGCCCCAGCCGGTCAGTCCCTCGATCCCGGCCGTCAGAGCATTGGACCTGGCCTCGTCCCACGGAGCAGCGATCGTCGAGATCGTCACACCCGCAATCACTTGATCGGCCTGATGGCAGACGAGCTGAGCCGACTTGACCAGCTTCCCGGCGATCGCGGTCGTGTCAAACGCCATCGCGACCATATGCTGGTTCCCTTTGATCCGAATCCGCCCGCTGGACCCGGCGTTCTCGGTCCACTCTCCATCGACCATGACAATCGAATTGTCCTGTGTCACAGGGACCGAAACCGGTGCCCCCAGAACGAACGTGGAGGGGAGCAGAATGAGGCAGACTGCCCATCGAAAGCTGTGGAGCATGAATCTCTCCTGACACGGGAATCTCAAGCCCAAAGTCTGACGGCCCGGATTGAGGAAGGAAAGTTCACGGGGGTAACACGCTGGTCCCCACAGACCACTGAGCCATGACCACCGTAACAGCAACGGAAATCGCGACCGCGAAGTCGAGTTTCGACTCTCAAGAGCTGCTCCCCCTTCGTAGAATGAGTGTCTGCCTCGCGGGACCAGCCTGATGAATCCGATTGTGTCGCATCTGATCAGCGGACGAGTGCTGTACTCCGGCCTCGGGTTGATGCTGGTTTGCCAGGTGGCGACCGAGTTCACCCAGACGCCACGGCTTCGGCGACTGTTTGCGGTTCAAGCCTGGCTGTGTGCGGCCCTCGCCATCAGTACCGCTGCGCTGCCTCTGGCTTCGATGGCGATTCTGACGGGCGGTTTAGTCTGCTGGACGACGTTCGCATTGCGGGATTCGTCATCGAATCTGCGGCGACGCTGCCTGGGGTTCGTCGCGGTCTACTCGCTGGGGTTACTGCTCATTGAGTTTCCTAAGACCCATGTTGGCTCGATCGCACCCGTCGAGTCTCGATCCCTGGTTGTGATTGGGGACTCGCTTTCTGCCGGCTTGGAAGAAGGTGAGGGGACACCGTGGCCCACTCAACTGGGAAATCTCCACGCAGTCCAAGTCGCCAATCTCTCCGAACCGGGAGCAACAACCCGCGATGGAGTCCAGAAGGCTCAGCTGGCGAAGCAGTTTTCCGGTCTGGTGATTGTCGAGCTGGGCGGGAATGACCTGCTGGGGGGACGGACGATCCTCGAGTTCGAGGCCGACCTGTCCCAAATCCTGCAGACGCTGAAAGACCAACAGCGCTCCGTGGTTCTGATCGAGTTGCCGCTCCTGCCCGGCAAGAATGCGTGGGGCGTTGTACAGCGGCGACTGGCACGGAAGTATGACTGCTCACTGATCCCGAAACGGCTGCTGGTCGATGTACTGGCCGCCCCAGGGGCAACCGTCGACACGCTGCATCTGTCGGAAGCCGGACACAAGCGAATGGCCGACACTGTCTGGGAGGCAATCGGCCAGGCTTTTCCTCCTGCCCCCGGAACTCCCGAGCCCGCTCGTGTTGAGTCGCCGCTGATTTCGGGGCGACCAACGCCACCCGCTAATCTGGTCCCCGCGGTCGTCACATCTCCGCCCCCCAAGGGCGTCCCCACCCTGGATGAGATGATCCTGTTCCAACCATCGCGACGGGGCGATTGGTCACCCGCCAATCTGGTCTATCGAGATGTCGATTTCACAGCTGCCGACGGAACCCGATTGCATGGCTGGTATTGTCCGGCGGATTCGCCCCGCGCGGTCGTGCTGTATTGTCACGGGAATGCAGGCAACATCGCCTGGATGGCCGGATTTCTGGAGTCCCTGCGGCGAGAGCATCAGCTGTCGATCCTGGCTTTTGACTATCGTGGATACGGCAAGAGCCAGGGGCTGCCGACTGCCGATGGGGTCGTATCCGATGGTCGAGCCGCTCGAATCCAACTGGCAGAACTCTCCGGAATCCCCGTCGGGCAACAACTGATCTGGGGCCGTTCGATGGGAGGAGCGGTGGCAGTTCAGCTGGCTGCTGATGAGCCTCCGCGAGGGCTGGTGCTGGAATGTACGTTCGATTCCTTCAAGTCAGTGGCGACGCATCATGCTCCAGCATGGGCGTTTGCCGTGCCACCACAGCGGCTTAACTCCATAGGTCGGATTCGCGAGATCGCCTGCCCACTCATCCAGCTCCACGGGACAGCGGACCGGGTTGTTCCGTTCCAGATGGGGCAGGCCCTGTTTGAAGCTGCGGCCCAGCCAAAACAGTTTGTGGAGATTCCAGGCTCGGACCACAACTCGCCGGTCCCGCCGTCGATCTACCAGACGATCGACGAGTTCATCGATCTGCGCTGCACAGCCCCACGCTGATACGGGGAGGCGAAGGCAGTTGCATTACGCGGCAGGCCACAAGGCGGCAAAGATCAGTCCGGTGATGACCGCCTGGATGACGCCGTCGACGACTTCCATGGCGATCTTGCGGCGAAACCAGAAGACGTGCGGGAAGTGGGCCGCCACATGGGCCAGCAGTCCGGCAGTGGTCACGAACTGAATGACCTTCGAAAAGGTCGCTCCCGGAGCCAAGGCCAGTGAAGCGAGGTAACCGATCGTGAAAGCGACGGCGAAGAACCACAACAGCGTCTTGACGATCGCCTTGCCCATCGTCAGCGGCTCAGCCCACAGGATCAGCATTCCGCGACACTTGGCGTCCTTCTGCTTGAACTCCTCCGACGTGGCCTCCTGCCCATTGGCTGCGAACGGAAACATATACTGACCGGCGGGGATCTGCTCTTTCGCGATCAGATCCTGCAGCTGATCTTCGCCGGGAGCCTTGGTCCATTCCGGCTTGTGATGCGGCAGCGCGGTCCAAGCGAGCGTGCTCCAGATATGAGTGGCGATCCCCGAGGCAACAATCGGCATCCACAGGTCGTATACGTTCATGGCGAAACTCCGGCAGACATGGCGCACTGAGACCGGACGAGGCTACCCGCGCGCCGGTCCGCTTTCCAGTTCACACGATCAATATCGCGTGATCACTTCGTGAAGATTCAGAATCGTCCGCGCCACGCTGGTCCAGGCCGCCAGCTCCCCCTGTGGCAGATCGCCGGGCAGCGGACGGGCTCCGACACTCAGCAGGTTCCTGGCCGATTCCGGATCGGCTGCGTATTCACTCAGGTGCTGCAGCAACAGTTTCGCCAGCAGTTCCTGCTCACGCGGTTCGATCGGGCGCGACAGTGCCCTTTGAAACGCGTAATTGAGCCGGGCCGAGACATCACCGTCGTGCCGCAGAATCAGCTCCGCAAAGGTGCGGGCGGCCTCGACATAGGTCGGGTCGTTCAGCAGCACGAGCGACTGCAGCGGAGTATTCGACCGTGGCCGATCCGCAGCGCACTCCTCACGGCTGGGCGCATCGAACGCCAGCAGGCTTGGATGCAGATACTGCCGCTGCCAATGGGTATACAGTCCGCGGCGGTAGAGATCGTCGCCCCCGCCGTTCTGCCACTCACGCTGCGGAAAGTTCAGGTAGGCCCAGTAGCCGGGCGGCTGATACGGACGGACACTCTTGCCGCCCAATTTTTCAACCAGCAGGCCGCTGATCGAGAGGGCGTTGTCCCGCACCATCTCCGCATCCAGCCGGAATCGCCCCTGCCGGGCCAGCCAGCGGTTGTAGGGGTCAGCCTCCATCAGTTCGGGCGTGGCCCCGGAACTCTGGCGATAGGCCCGAGTCATGACAATCGTCTTGACGGTCCGCTTCAGGTCCCAGCCGGTCTCCATGAACCGCGAAGCCAGATAGTCCAGCAGCTGCGGATGGCTGGGCCATTCCCCTTGCCCGCCCAAGTCGTCGAGCTTGCGCGACAGGCCCGCTCCAAAGAACAGCTTCCACAGCCGATTCGTCGTAGCCCGCGCTGTCAGCGGGTTCTCGCGCGAGACGAGCCACTTCGCCAGATCGAGTCGCGTGAGCCGCACATCAGCTGCGGGCGGAGCTGCGAACATCTCCGGAAAGGCCGGTCGGACTTCCTCGCCGGTCTCGTCCATCCAGTTGCCCCGCTTCAGGACCCGGACCATTCGAGGTGGGACAGTCTCGGTCATCAGCGAGACCGGGATCGAGGCGTCCAGCCCCTTCCGCGACTGCTCCAGATCGGCCAGCTCCTTCCGCTTCGGCTCCAGCAGCGGAGCGAGGCCGCGGTAGTGATTCGCCAGTTCGGTCTTCTGAGCCTCGGTCCGCTGATCGGCGGGGAGGGCGAGGATAGCGGCAATCGCGGGAGGCAGATCGTTGGCCTTAATGGGCCGAGCGGCCGTCGCCACCGACAGCCGGAACCGGCCAATCGTATGGTGAGGGTTGTCGAGGTTCTGGAGCAGTTCCACCTGGAACGTGGCCCCCTCTTCCAAGGTCAGGTCGGCGGCGGTCTCGAAGACAGCTGCGTGAGGCTTGCCGACCTGCTCCATGACGGCCCAGCCCCAGGTCTTCCCTTTGGCATCAGCATCAATTGCAGCTGCGACGGCCCACTTGCCGTACGGGTTGCCACCAGCGGCACCGGTCTGTTCGTAGGTCGCAGTGGCGTTCTGCAGAGGAACCGGACGCGGGTCACCGCTGGCGGGCTTCACGGTCGCGATGATCTCGGACAGAACGAAGTTGCCGTTCCCCGCACGACCGGGCCCCTTCTGCGGCAAGGAATCGTCCGGCAGGACTTCCAGCCGCAGAGCCGTGATCCCGGCAGGGAGACTCTTGAAACTCAGCGTGTACGTGTCGGTGGCTGGGTTCTTGTCGCTGGCCAGATACGACCCATCGTCCTTGAGCGTCAGCGTCACGCCTTCTTGGGATGTGATCGTGTCCGGCTTCAGCAGCGTCCAGGTGACCTGCGACTTCTCCCACTCCGCCTGCGCCGCAGCCAGTTCCGGAGTATTCGCAGCCAGTGTTTCCTGGACCGTTTTGATCTTCCCATCGAGTGCAGCCAGGTCGGCTTCCTGCTGCGGGGTCGGAACCTTCAGCGACGGGCCCCAGATGCCAGTCTCGTGGGCTCCGGAGTAGAGCCCCTGCTCTTTGATGTCCGCGAAGAACGCTTCGAATTGGTAGAAGTCCTTCGTCGTGAACGGATCGAACTTGTGGTCGTGGCACTCAGCACACCCGATCGTCACGCCCATCCAGGTTCCCGAGGCGTTGCGGACGCGCTCGGCGATGTACTTGGCGAGGTACTCCTTCGGCTGGACACCGCCCTCCGCGCTCATCATCCCCAGGCGGTTGTACCCGCTGGCGATCTTCTGCTCGCGCGTCGGATTCGGAAGCAGATCGCCGGCCAGCTGTTCGATCGTGAACTCGTCGAACTTCTTGTTGGAGTTGAACGACGCGATCACCCATTCCCGGAACGGCGAGACGCTCATCTCCTGGTCACCGTGATAACCGACCGTGTCGGCATACCGCACCAGATCGAGCCACCAGATCGCCATCCGCTCTCCGAAGTGCGGCGAAGCCAGCAGCTTGTCGACCTGCCGCTCGAACGCCTCGGGAGAGCTGTCGGTCACGAAGGCCGCAATGTTGCTCTCCGAAGGGGGCAGCCCGGTCAGATCGAACGAGAGCCGACGGAGCAAGGTGACTCGATCGGCTTCGGGCGCAGCTGTCAGGTTCTGGGCCGCCCGAGTCGCCTCGACGAGCTCATCGATCCGCGAGGTCGCCGCAGCATCGGTCGATTCAGTGGCTGTGACACGGTTGGGCAAGAAGGCCCAGTGCCCCTCGTAGCGGGCTCCTTGCTCGATCCACTTCTGGATCAGCTCAATGTCCCGCGGGGTCAGCGTCTTGCCGCTCTTCGCGGGCGGCATATGCAGGTCGGCATCGCTGGAAGTGATTCGTTTGAACAGCTCACTCTCTGCCGGCTTGCCAGCGACAACGGGGCCGCCCTCGCCGGTCCCATGCAATCCCGCTTCGGTATCCAGACGCAGGTCGGCCTCGCGTTTGTTCTTGTCGGGACCGTGACAGAAGATGCAGTTGTCCGACAGGATCGGTCGGATGTCGCGATTGAACTCAATCACCTCGGGCAGCGGCGCAGGATTCGCATCGTCCGCTGCAGCCAGTCCGGCCCAGGCGAGGCTCCCCAGCAGGCTCAACATCAACAAACGCATGGCAGTTCCCCAGACATCTTGAAGGGACAATTTCATGGGCCATCGAGCGGGCTCGATGCGCAGCTTCTTCACCCCGCTTTGGAGCGATCCAGAAACAGCACCCGCAGTTCATGCAGGGTGCGTTCGAGGGTTTTCCCCTCGTCATCGGTCAGGTTTCCCTTGGTCTTCGCTTCCAGGACACCCAGCATATCGATGAAGTGTCGGGCCAGCGGAAGTCGGACTTCGGTCTGACCTTGCGGATCTGGGATCAGTCCCAGCGCCAGCAGCGCCTGGCTGCCAAGCAGCTGAATCAGAATGTCGAAACGTGCGGGTGGGATTTCCGGTTCATCAGCCATGATCAGTCTCTTCAGGGGTGTCTCAGATCGTGAGTGTGACTCGTTCGGTCGTCGGCTTCAGAGCCGTGACAGATGACATAGTAATCACTTCTTGGGATTCGCATACCAGACGATGTTCTTGCTGAGCTGCCCAGCCACCAGAATATCGAGGTCGGTATCGCCGTCCATGTCGACCGCCCGGATGTCGTAGGCACACTGGTCCTCATCGAGAACGTGCGTCTGGAACTGGCCACGACCGTCGTTCTCGAACCAGGCTGCGATCTTGCTTTCGTAGCCAACGGTGGCAGCATCCGGGTCTCCGTCCTGATCGAGATCCGCCACAGCCAGGCAATGGGGGCTGGCCAGCGTGGCGTGGATCGTGTGCTCCTTCCAGCTGGGGGCCTCGAACCAGATCACTCCCAGACCGTGCCCGCGCGTGGCGATGACGTCCATGATGCCATTACGATTCACGTCGATCGGAGTCAGGTTGGTCGCCCCCACATGTCCCGTCCCGAGCAGGTGCTTCTTCCAGCCATCGGTTCGCGGATTCGCAGGAGCCTCCCACCAGCCAAACCATTCGCCGGTGCCGGGTTCGGCTTGTGGACCTCCTTTGGCTGCGGTGAGCAGGTCTTTGCGTCCGTCGCCGTTCAGATCACCAAGTCCCAGATAGTGCGACAACCCCGGGGCATCTCCCTTCCCGGCCACATAGCGAGGCCAGCTGGAACTCTTGCGAGGATCTGCGGGCACGTCATACCAGACGACTGAGTTCGCAAACGGACCGGTCGGCTGCCCACTGTTGGCGATCAGATCAAGCTTCCGATCTCCGTCGACGTCCCCGACCAGCAGACCGTGAATGCCGTTGACCTGGTCGTCGACGACATGCACCGGCCAGGGTTTGGACGCAGCTGCACCGCGCTGCGTTTCCACCCAGTAGATCAAGCCGGGGCTGTAACGGGCTCCTAGAAAGTCCGGATCTCCATCGCGGTCGATGTCGAGGACCTCCGCATGAATCGCATCATGCTGCGGGGTCTCATCGACGACCTGCATCGTCCACTGCGGCCCCACAAACAGCCGCGTGGCGCCGGCGCTGTTGGCCATCACATCGACATGGCCATCGCCCGTGAAGTCGGCAGCCACGACGTTGGTCGTGTGGCGGCCCTCATCGACGACATGCTTCTTCCAGATCGTCTCTGCTCGGGACTCCGAGTGAAGCAGTAACGCACCGAGCAGGCAGAACATCGCAGGACGCATCGCATTCTCCGGGAGTGGAACCGCATCGCATCTATTGTGACCAATGGGAGCAATTTCCGCCTCCGTCAGCGACCTACGCAAGGCCGTTGTGTGTCGAACACCTCTTACCAGAACTTCCACTTGGACTTCTTCTCCAGTGTGGGCAGCTTGAGCTTTGCCCACCAGGCGTCGACCTGCTCGGAGTTCAGCTCATCGGTCAACACCACGCTGGGCGGCATGGCCTGCAGGTAGGGGCCAAAGAAACCCGCTTCCCAGGAGCGAGACCCCAGAATGGGAGGCCAGAGCAGCAACACCTGCGTCCCGTCAATCCGGGGAATCTGTGAGGGACTCGCCTCGCCCCAGATGGAGCCGCCGATATCGGACGTGGGCAGATCGCCGCGACCATAATGCCAGCAGGCCGAATCACTGGCCGCTTCGAACGCCTCACCGCGCGCGACGGCAAGGGACTTGGCATCCGCCCCGCGAGCATCGGGAACCTTGCCAACCAGAGCGGCCTGCAGCAGTGTGAACAGGTGAAAGCAGTTGGACAGGTTCTCATACATCATCTGGAACCCGCGCCGCTGCTCCAGATGCAGTACGACCAGCTGGCCGCTCTGCTTTCGCAACAGCTCCAGCACCCAGCCTGGTCCCGGACTGAAGGCCTCTGCCCGCTCCAGTTCCGCAATCCAGTCCTCGCGGGCCTGCAGATAGGTCCGGTGCGAGGGGCTGCGGGCCAGATGCGCGACCAGCCCCTGTCCCAGCGGCTCCAGTCCCGCCAGTGTCTCCGGGGAACGGTGTGTCGCATGCAGCGTACGAGTCCACCGCAGCATCGCATCGAGGATCGGCAAAGCGGTCGGCTCGGGATCGATCCCCGCTTCGACTCCGGCTCCCAGCCAGACAGCCAGATACCCGGCCCCCATGGGCGAGGTCACCTTGGCCAGCTGCGAGGCGACGGCCCGCCGACCTTCCGCCAATTGGCCGCTGCCCGCCAGAGCATTGAGGGCATCCCGCAGCGCATCACAAAACGGGCCGCTCGGCTGCGAGCTCGCGGCCGCCAGCACATTGCCGACGAGTTGTTTCAGTTCGTCTTTCGGGTCGGACATCGCAATCTCAGTGGCCGGTGTGTGTAACAAAAGTCGGTGAGTCCGCTGCCTGCACCCTCTCCCCAAGGAACACTTGCGTTCCGGTCAGGATGAGGTTTGGGGAGAGGGCCGGGGTGAGGGGCCGCACTTGCCCCCTCACCCCAACTCTCTCCCCCGCATTCGCGCATGATCCACGGCTCTCATCGATCGCGGGGGCGAGGGAGAAAGCCTGTTCCGGTCACGTCGTATCCGGCGTACGCAACGGAAGGTTACGGAGGAACGGCTCGCCTTTCCATTCCCCACAAACCTCA
Source organism: Planctomycetaceae bacterium (assembly GCA_044337025.1). Lineage (GTDB taxonomy): Bacteria > Planctomycetota > Planctomycetia > Planctomycetales > Planctomycetaceae > TH-plancto1. Next base: position 8,662 of record JBIIOI010000028.1, on the reverse strand, counting down.
GTCGCCCGTTGACTCCGAGTCAGCTGCATGATGGCTGAGGAAGTCCAGACTCAACGTCCCTTGTTCGAGCAGTGCCTCAACAAATGTCGGCAGGTAGCCCGTCGCCAGCAGCTCGCCATCGGGACGGCGGGTGAAGATGTCGTGGATGATGATCTTCGACTGGCGGTCGTCGTAGCGGGACACCTCACTGATCTGGGTGATGACGCGTTTCCCCCCAGCCAAGCGAGCGATCTGCACGACGATGTCGAGGGCCGAGGCGATCTGGCGATGGATCGCGACGACCGGCAACTCGACCGCCGAGAGGACCAGCACTTCCAAACGTTTGATCGTCTCTTCCGAGCTGTTGGAGTGCAGCGTGGTCATCGAGCCACTGTGGCCGGTGTTCATCGCCTGCAGCATGTCGAGGGCTTCGATCCCGCGGCATTCCCCGACCAGAATCCGGTCGGGCCGCATGCGGAGAGCGTTCTTCACCAGATCGCGAATCGTGTACTCGCCGGCCCCTTCCACGTTCGCGGGGCGAGTCTCCAGCGAGACGACATGGTCCTGCCGCAGCTGGAGTTCCTGCACGTCCTCGACGGTCACAATGCGATCGCGGGCCGGGATGAATGACGACAACACGTTCAGCATCGTCGTCTTGCCGGAGCCGGTTCCGCCGCTCACCAGCAGGTTCTTACGCCCGATGACGCAGGCCCGCAAGAACATGGCTGCGGGCCGAGTCAGCGTGCCCCCTTCGATCAGCTCATCGATCGTGAACCGCTCTGTCGGAAACTTGCGAATGGTCAGGCACGGCCCTCGCACAGCCAGCGGCGGAATGATGGCGTTCACGCGGCTGCCATCGGGGAGCCGGGCATCGACGAGCGGCTGGCTGCGGTCGATGCGGCGACCGACCTGGGCCACGATCCGCTCGATGATCGATTCGGTCACCTTGTCGGAGAGGAACCGGCGTCCCGACAGTTCGATGACGCCGTCGCGCTCGACATAGATCTGGTCGCTGCGGACCACCATGATTTCGCTGATCGTGGGAGCCCGCAGCAGGTCCTGCAGCGGCCCAAACCCGAGAATCGTGTCTTTGAGGTCCTTCTTCAGCGTCCGCAGCACGAGATACTTCCGCAGCTCCTTATGCAGGTGCGGACGCAGCATGCCGAAGACTTCGCTGAACTGCTTTTCGACGCGCGTGATCCGCGAGCTGAGATCCCCCAGCGAATCGAGACCGAGCTTCCCGCGCGCGAACTTCAGCAGGTTGACCAGCTCCCCTTCCCGCTCGGGAACCAATGTCGCGGGCACATCGAACTCGTTTCGCAAGAAACTGAGCGAAGTGGTCGCCCCGGAGTCAGTTTCCAGGATCAGCTGCTGCACGATGTAGTCGCGAAGGTTGAGCCCCACGAGTTCTTCCAGCAGCGGCTCATTGGCATCCGTAAACAGCTGGAGTTCGCGGCAGACATCCTCGATCTGGCGTTCGAGCCGGACCAGGCTCTCGGCATCGCCGATCCGATTGGCCTCCAGTTCATGCAGATCGAATCGTTCGAGTAACCGGCGATGGACCTTGAGCTCCAGATCGGCCAAGAGCCCCCGCAGATGGGATTCCAGATCTTGCCTCGAAATCGGCGTCTTCTCGGTCGATTCGAGGGTCAGCGTATAGGGCCAGATGCGAATCGTTTCGCTGGCAGAGAAGGTGTGCTCACTGCCGCCGAGAACTTCGGTGTCTCCCACGAGGCAGCTGTTCATTCCCAGATTCTGAATCCAGGCCGTGTTGCCGGTCTGGCGCAGGATCGCCTGCTGCCGCGCGATCAGCGGACTGGGCAGGACCAGCGAATTGCTGCGGTCGCGCCCGATTGTGATCTCCTCGCCGGGGAGGTCGGCCAGAGATCGCTGACTTTCGTGAAGCTGGTTGAACCAGATGCGCATGGGAAGTCTTGAAGTGTGACGGGAACTACCCGGCCAGGTCGGCGTCGACCATCATCTCGACCAGTTGGCGGAACGAAACACGCGGGGTCCACCCCAGCTTCTGACGAGCTTTGGTCGCGTCCCCCAGCAGCAGGTCGACTTCTGCGGGGCGGAAGAATTGCGGGTCAATCGCGACCAGCAACTGTCCCGCCGGGCCCACCCCCTGCTCACTGGCACCGGTTCCGACCCAGTGCAGGGGCAGTCCCGCCCGCGCGAACGCCAATTCGCAGAACTCGCGTACCGTGTGCGTCTCACCAGTCGCAATGACCAGATCCTCTGCGGGCTCCGCCTGCAGCATCAGCCACATCGCTTCGACATAGTCACCCGCAAAGCCCCAATCCCGCCGCGCGTCGAGGTTTCCCAATGCCAGCGGTACGGTGCGGCCCCGCTTGATCTCAGCGATTGCCTTCGTGATCTTGCGGGTCACAAACGTCTCGCCGCGACGAGGTGACTCGTGGTTGAACAGAATTCCGTTGACCGCGAACAGCCCATACGACTCGCGGTAGTTCCGCGTGATCTCGAACGCGAACGCCTTGGCACAGCCATACGGGCTGCGGGGATGAAAGGGCGTCGTCTCCCTCTGCGGCGTCTCGACGACCTTGCCGAACAGCTCGGAAGACGAGGCCTGATAGAACCTCGACTTGAGGCCCAGCTGCCGGATCGCATCGAGGATTCGCAAGGTCCCCAGTCCAGTCACTTCAGCGGTGTACTCAGGACACTCGAAGCTCACATGGACATGCGACTGGGCCGCGAGGTTATAGACCTCATCGGGGCGCGACTGGTCGAGTGCATGGTAGATCGACGGCGAATCGGCGAGGTCTCCCGGGCACAGATGCAGCCGCTGGCTGTAGTCCGGCCCCAGCAGATGAGCGATCCGCGTCCGGTTCTCCGTCGAGCTGCGTCGCACCAGCCCCCAGACCTCGTACCCTTTGGCCAATAGCAGCTCGGCCAGATACGAACCATCCTGACCGGTGATTCCGGTGATCAGGGCTTTGCGACCGTTGGATGGGGGAAGCGACATGGGTGAGAGAGTCGAGACGCGGGGCATTTGGAAAGTGTATCGTGAATGTCGCGGCAGGATTACTCTGAAGAGTGTGAGATGCTCGTTGGGGTGCTTGAGCATGATTCCAGTGCGGGAAAAAGGGGAACGGCAAGTCCCCAGCGGTTCCTCGCGCAACCCGGCGCGAATCCAGCGGACGCTACACTAGTCGCCCGGCTCTCCCTCCCCGTACGATTCCCGGATGCGGATCGAACATCTCTATCTGGAGAACTTTGGCATCCACAAATCGCGCCGGCTGGTGTTCGGCGACGGTTTGCAGGTCGTGTTCGGTCCCAATGAGTCCGGCAAGACCACCCTCCTGGCCGCGTTACGTCAGACTCTGTTCGGGATGCCGCACATCAGTGCTTATGCCTTTGATGGCAGCCCCATCACCAAGGCCCGCGTTCAGCTGGCCGATGGTCGTAAGATTGAGTTGCATCGCAAGAAGACGCGCGGCCCCGGACTGAGTGGAGAGTTCGAAGAGACCCGCGAACCCCTCACTGTGGAGGCCTGGGAGAAGTGTCTGACCGGGGCCACTGCGGGTCTGTTTGAAAACCTGTTTGCGATCTCCCTGCAGGAGCTGGCCTCCGGGGAAGAGAGCCTCCGCAGTGCCGGACTGGCAGAGTCTCTGTTCGGCATCGCCATGGGCGGGATGGCCCGGTTCCGCCAGCTGGATGACCGGCTGCGGGATCAGAGCGATCTGCTGTTCAGCTCCAGCGCCAACGCCCGCAAGCCAAAGATCAACTCACTGATCCGAGAGATCCAGGCTGCGGAGCGCGACTACGAGCAAGCCCGGTTCTCGAACCGCGACTACACCGGCCTGCGGGAAGAGATCGAAGAGCATGAATCGCTGGCCGAGCGATTGCGAATCGACTGGGACGACCAGCGACGCCTCGATCGCCGGCTGGAGCGAATCGAGACCGCACTCCCGATCTGGCGACAGGCCGAATTGCTGCGCAGCGAGCTGGCCGCTCTGGGGCCGGGAGCCGCTATTCCAGCGTCGACGGTGACCGAACTGCGAGAGCTGTCTCGCAAACGCGACGACGTTCTCACCGACTTGGAGAAGATTGAGGGGCGCGTTGCCTCACCGGTCGCCGATCAGACGCTGCCTGCCGGGGAGCTGCTGGCGGTCGAGCCCATCATTCGGTCGTTGTCCGATCGGGTGGCAGGCGCCCGCTCCGCGCTCGCCGAGCGCGAGACGCTCGCTGCCGAGCTGACGGAACTCGAACAGCGGATCACACACGAACTCGCCCATGTCCAACCCGGCTGGACAGCTGCGGACCTGGGTCGAGTCACTGCCAGCCTGGCCCAACGCGAGACCGCGCAGCGGTTGAGCGAGGAGTCGGCTCGACTGGATCAGGCAGCAGCATCGCTCCAGGAGCGTCGCTCGGAACTTGAGGTCGAACGCGACCGGATCGATGCCGAGTTGCGAGCCCTCCCGTCGTTGGAGCTGCTTCCAGGATGCCGCGAGCTTCTGCAGCGGGCTCAGCAGTACCGGCTCGATTGCGAGCGACTGCAGACGGTCCAGTCGCAACTCGATCAGCGCCAGCAGCAGATCGAGCGGCAACGTCAGCAACTGGCCCGGCAAGTGGCTTTGCCCCCAGTCACGGACCTCGGCGAGTTACCCGTGCCGCTGGCTGCGACCATCGATTCGTTTATCGCGAGAACCGAACCGCTTGAACGATCACGAGATCAGGCCCGCTCGCGCGTCGAAGATGCATCCGCCCGCTTCGCATCCGCCCGCGAAGAGCTCGCCCGGTTCGATCGTGATCACGACGACTGCGACCGCGCGGCCCTGGTCAAGCTGCGAGAGGAGCGAGAAGCGGGCTGGGCTCTGGTGGCCGGACAGCTGAGTGGAGAGCCAGATCGAGAAGCGATCCGCCGCTGGACGGCTGGCCATCCGGAGCGGCTGCTGGACCTGTATCGCGAAAAGGTCGTGGCAGCGGATCTCCTGGCGGATCGACTGCTGGCCGATGCCGCCCGAGTCGCGCAGCGGCAGCATCTGGTCAATCAGGTCGAGCGTTGTGAAAGTGAAGTCGCCGATCTGACCAGCGGGCTGAACTCCCTCGAAGCCGATTTGGTCGCACTCCAATCGGAGTGGCGTTCCCTCTGGCCCGCAGAGCCGTTCTGCCCTCGCTCTCCTCGTGAGATGGCCGAGTGGCTCAAGCAGTTCATACAGTGGCAACAGCTGACGCAGCAGGCCGCCGAACTCGCCACCGAGCAATCCCAGCGTGCGACCTCGACTCAGGCCTTCGAGTCCGAACTGTTGCGGGCCTTTCCCGGCGCAGCGTCCCGCGATCTCTCACAGTCGGAGATCGTTCGCGGAGCTCTGCTGGCTGCGGCGGAACTGGAACGCCAGCTGTCGCATTCGGAGCAATCCCGCCCGCGTCTGGAGAGCGATCTGCGGCTTCTATCGGCGCGGTTGGAAGCGGTCGAGCGTGAGCAGTTCGATCTGTCGCTGGCACAGGCCGACGTCGACACCCGCAAGGCGGAGTTCCTATCCCAGCTGGGACTCCCGGCCGATTGGGAGGTCCATGTCGCAACACGCGTCGTATCGCGGCTGATGGAGATCCAGTCGCTCGACCAGGAACGCACAGCCACGCAAACGCGTTTGCAGCGGATCGATGAGCTGAGCGGCGAGTTCATTGAGCAGGCACAGAGCCTGTTCACCGCTCTGCAGCACGAGTGGCCGACTCCGATGGCCGCCTGCGATCAGGTGCTGGCCTGGCGTGCCGAACTCGAACAGCGTCGCGAGCTGGAACTGGAGCAATCGCGACTGCTGGCCGATCGTTCGACCTCCGAGAAGCTGATCCATCGCCTGCGCGAGCAGCGTGATGCACTCGATCTTCAGATCGAGACCGTGCGGAGATCGTTGCCGCAGCTCGCAGAGATGCCCCTGCCCACGCTTCTGGTCGATGCCCAGCAGGCAGAGTCGCTCCGAACCGAACTCAGGCAGCTCGATCATCAGTGGCAAGCCCACTCCGACGGCGATGCGGCCTTCGCCGAGCAGCTGCGGGGGGCGTCGCTCGATGAGGTTCGCGAGCAACGGCTGCGATTGAAGGAGACGATGCGGGTCCGCGATGAAGAGCGGGCTCGCGAGCTCGCCTCGGCCGAGACCCTGCGGCAGAAGCTCAAGGCCCGGGCCGATGAGACCCGTCCGCTGGAACTGGGCCAGCAAGTGGAGAGCCTGCGGGCTCGACTGGGTGATGCGATCGACGAGTGGGCGCCCTTGACTCTGGCCCGGCACCTGATGGAACAGGCTCGGCAGCGATTCGAAAAGAACCAGCAGCCTCAGCTGCTGATCGACGCGGGCGAGATCTTCCAACAGCTGACTCTGGGGGAGTATGTCCAGCTGACGCGGGCGATTGGCAAGGAGACCGAGCTACTGGCGGTCCCGCGAGTCGGAACCGCCAAACTTCCTCGGGAGATGAGCACCGGGACGCGGGAGCAGCTCTATCTGGCGATCCGGCTGGCCTATCTGAAACAGTATTCCCAGCGAGCCGAACCATTGCCGCTGGTGATGGACGATGTGCTGGTCAATTTTGACGAAGATCGGGCTCGGCAGACCCTGAGGGTGCTGTGCGACTTCTCCGAGAAGTACCAGATCCTGTTCCTGACCTGCCATCGCCGGATGGTGGAACTGGTGCGGACGATCAAGCCCGATCTGAAGCCGATTGAGCTGAAACCCGGCAGCCTGGAACGCCCGGAACCGATCGAAAAAGTGGTCGAAACACCCGCCGAAACCAAGCGAAATCCCCGAAATCGCCCGCGAAAACCGGACGAACCGGAACACCCGGTCCTGTTCCGCTGAAGTTCGCCCCGAACGACGAGTCAGCACATTTGCATGCCGTTTCCGGACCCAGTACTATTCCCGTCCCCGCTGGCCAGATAGCTCAGCTGGTAGAGCACAGGACTGAAAATCCTGGTGTCGCCGGTTCGATCCCGGCTCTGGCCACTTCGGAAAGTCCTTCCGAGGCAAAGCCCTTCCGAGAAATCGGGAGGGCTTTTGCATTTGTCGTTTGAGTTTGTCCGGCCTTGTCCCGAGTTTCAGGCCCGTCGAGCGGCAATATTGGCATTGCGATGAAAGAAATTCGTCGGATCGTGTTTCGTCTTCAGAGCCAGCAACCGGGCGTAGTTTGATCCAAACAGAGAAGGCGAGCCCGCGTCCGTCTCATAGGTCTGGTAGTTCGCATACAGCCGTTCGTCAGTCTTCGGACGCAGCTGGCGCAGCCATTGTTCGCCCCAGGCGAAACGACGTTCGGTTTCCTGCGGATCAGTCCAGTTGAAGGCGACGCGCAGGTGAACCGAATGCTCCTGGCGATGCGGAAAGGCGGTCGCCTCGGCAGGCACGCGGCAGACCTCGCCGTGCATGTAGTGACTCAGTCCCATCACCACGTCCGGAGAGGCGGTCGCCAGCTGGTCGATCAGGATGTCGATGATCTCATCGGTGATACGGTCCCGATAGACGGTCTGAATCCCCCGAAAAGCCGGAACGGGCCCCGTGCCGGGATTCGTCGCAGCGGCCTTCTCCGCGAGTTGGGCGAACGGCTGGCGCTGGACGACTTCGCGAGTGGGCGGGGCCAGGCTGCGAATATGTCGCATGAGGCTGTCCGCGTCATTCTCAGTCCCGCTGTGGCACAGGCTGATGAACAAGCCCCGCTCGCCGGGTGTCAGATTGAGAGTCGCCTGAAACCCATCGGGAGCCGTCTGCATGATCTCGCGGAACCCGCGCAAGACGGCCCGAGCATCCCGCACCGCAAAGTGGACATCACCGCCCAAGACCGGACCGATCGCGTGCAGCTGGGCCTCGAATGATGTTGTTATGCCGAAGTTGGCCCCGGCCCCGCGTAGCCCCCAGAACAGGTCCGGGTCCGACTGGGCATTCACATCGAGAGTCCGGGCATCGGCAGTGACCAGCCGAGCGGACAAAAGATTGTCGCAGCAGGCCCCGAAGAGCCCCGACAGCCAGCCGAGCCCGCCTCCCAGAGTGACTCCCGTCGCACTGACACCGGGACATTGTCCGAGAACCGGAACAAGCCCATGCTCCCCTGCAGCACGAGCGACCTCTCCCCCGAAGGCACCCGCCTGAGCTCGCACGACCTTGCGAGCGGGATCGATCACGACCTTCTTCAATCGAGACAGATCGATCACCAGCCCATCGGTACTACCCCAAGCCAGGTGACTGTGCCCGCCCGAGCGGACTGCGACCTCGAGTTCGTGCTCTCGCGCGAACTCGACGGCATGGATCGCATCGTCCTCGTGCCCGCATTGCACAATGAGGGCGGGTTGCCGCTCCGTCTTGGGGTTCCAGTAGAAGACTCGACGCGACTGGTCGTAGCTCGAATCGCCGGGCACGACCAGCTGCCCTTGAACTCGGGCCCGCAGACGCGAGACCGCCTCGGAGGGCAGCTTCGAAGGGGCCGCAGCCTCAATCCGACCAGGCCATGCCGCTCCCAGAACGACACTGCCGGCCGCAACATCCCGGAGAAAAACCCGCCGCGTGGAATTCGCCATCTTGAATCTCGATCTCGCGTTCCGCAGGACGGATGGTGATTGAGATGATCTTGCTGTTACTCGCGGGATGCAAGGGCTTGGGGAAGGGGGAAGTGAGAAGTAGGAACTCTCTGTAGGCCTAGCTCCCCTCTCCCCCCGGGAGAGGGGTTGGGGGTGAGGGTTCTT
>JBIIOI010000099.1:0-13705 GCA_044337025.1 Planctomycetaceae bacterium | reverse complement strand
CATCCCCCCCCCCCCCCCCGGTGCGGGGGTGGGGGGGTGCGGCCTCTTTCCACTTGAGCCTTAGTGCGAAAGTCTCGGACCCGGACGGGCACTCCAAGCTTTCGATTCCAAGACATCGTGACGAGTCACTCGGTCCACGGGACTCGGAGAGTCCCGCGACTTTGGAACGCGCCGCAGATCAGCCTTGCCAGGAATCCATCGTGATTGATACGTTGGGTCTATGGAATCTCCGTTCCCGCATCCCGTCTCGCGCCGCTGCCTGCTTCAGGCAGGCACTCTGGCTTGCCTGGGAGCGAGGGGGCTCCGTGCCCAAACCGCAGGGCTCGATACCGGGATGCCGGGGTTTGGGCGGGCAAAGCGTCTGATATTCCTGTTCATGTGGGGCGGCCCCAGTCATGTCGACACCTTCGACATGAAGCCGGATGCTCCCGACGAGATTCGCGGGCCGTTTCGCCCGATTGCGACGTCAGCTCCGGGGATCTCAATCTGTGAGCACTTTCCGACGCTGGCCCCGCTGATGGACCGGGTGGCTGTCGTTCGCTCGCTGACGCATGACGACCCGGCCCATCTTTCGAGTGTGCATACCCTCCTGACAGGGCAATTGCCGCCAGTCAACAAGAGCGATGATGTCCCGCCATCGCCTCGTGATACGCCCCACATCGGCTCGGTGATGGCGAAGCTGCGGTCAGCTCCGGAAGGTCTGCCGCCGTTTGTCACGATGCCCTGGATCGCCTCGCATCCGGCAGCTCCGGGAGGCAAGGCCCCGGGACAGCATGGGGGCTGGCTGGGGAGGACCTACGATCCGTTTCTTGTCGAAGGGGATTTGGCCCATCCCGCTTGGCAGATTCCCGCGCTGACACTTAGTGACGGACTGCCGCTGTCGCGACTCGATCATCGCGCGGCTCTGCTGAGCGAAATCTCACGGCAGCAGGCGGGGATCGAAGGTGCAGCTGCTCTGCGACTCTTGTCCCAGCAGTCCCAGGCGTTCGGCCTGCTGGCGTCTCCCAAGGTCCGCGAAGCATTCGATCTGGCCAAAGAGTCCGACGCGACGCGCGATCGCTACGGTCGGAACATGCATGGGCAGTGTGTCCTGCTGGCTCGGCGTTTGATCGAGCGGAACGTCCCCGTCGTATCGATCAATTGGCACAACGACGGCCAGACCTTCTGGGACACTCACGGGAACAACTTCCCCAGACTGAAGGACACACTGATTCCGCAAGCCGATCGGGCACTGTCGGCCCTGATCACAGAGCTGGAGGACCGCGGGCTGCTCGACGATACCCTGATTGCGTGGGTCGGTGAGTTTGGTCGGGCTCCGCGAATCAATATGAACGCGGGCCGCGATCATCACCCGTATTGTTACTCGGGACTGCTGATGGGTGGCGGGATTCCCGGCGGCCAGATATTCGGCTCCAGCGACCGGAGCGGTGCCTACCCCTCGGAATCGCCAGTCAACCCACGCGATTACAGCGCGACTCTGATGCACGCACTCGGAATTGGGGCCGATGACAGCTTGCTCGATACCACCGGACGCCCGCGCTTGTTGATGGGCGGGACGCCGCTGACACAGCTGTGGAGCTCTCTCCGGAGTTGAGGGGGTCAATCCACATGACCCGAACGTCGTTCCTGCAGCGTCGTCGGGGCTCCCAGGAGCCCCAGGATTCCGAGGCCGTAGAACGTGTACTCCACATCGGCCATGTTGTCCCACTCCGCCGCGCGGAAGCCGCCGGTGGAAAGTTCCAGGTGCTTCTCGACAAACAGCCGCAGGATCGGTGGATCGACGAGGGCGTTGACCTCGATGTCTTGAGCGGTCAGCACCGCCGTAAAGGTCGACAGCCCGTCCGCGATCGGGATGCGGGCATTCGCCAGGAACGCCGACTCATCGGTGCGCACGTCGACCAGAAAGGCCGCGATATCCTCGCGCAACTCCGAGTCCACCCGCCCCTGCATGTGCAGCAGGGCACACGCCGCAGCTGTGGGGTTGGTCCCGCTGCGTTTCATCGGACCGATCTCGACGAAGCCGCCGTCGTCGCGCTGCCGGTCATAGATGAACTGGGTCAGGGCATTTGGCCGCGGGGCCGACTTGCCGAGCAGCTGATAAGTGAGCACGACCAGGAACGAGTGGTAGGTGCTGCTGGTCGCTCCCTCGGTCCCCTTGGCATAGCCGCCATCGGTCATCCGGAGCGCTTCGAGCCGGGCCGCAATCTGTTCCGGCCAGTCCGCCGGTTCCTCCTTCAGCAGATCGTCGCCGCCCGCGAGTTGCACCATGGCGGCCATCGAGAGCCAGTTCATCAGGTCGATCACACCCAGCGTCCGCCAGTCGAACTGCCGCAGGTAACCGAGGACGCGCCCCGCGGTGTCCGGTGTGAGCGTCCCGAGAATCTGCAGCGCCCGCACAGCGAATGAGCTGTAATAGAGGTCCGAGCCCCCTTCGCGCCCGGAGAACCCGCCATCGGGGTTCTGCTTCGAGAGCAGGAAATCACGATGCCGTCCCCGCCGGTCATCCGGCAGATACTTCAGCCCGTCAGTCAATCGCTGGGCCAGCTGGACGAGATACGGAAGCGAGGACATCAGAGGTTCGTAGCAGAATTCGTGAGAATTCTGGCGTATGGCAGGGTCGGCGAGATGGAGAGTGGGGACAGCAGAATTCTTAAGAATTCTGCTACGACGGAGGCAGCTCCGTCACCTTGATATTCCGCAGCGCCCCTGTGCAGCGGTAGGTGCTGAACCCCAGCGGCTTATTAAGTTCGACCTCGACCCGGATGCCGATTTTCTTGTCGGTGTACACGACATCCACGACCTGAGCGTCGTCGATCCAGACCTGCATCTTGGCCTTCGTGACCCGGACCTTGATCTTGTACCACCTGTTCTGTTCGAAGTCGTGATACCCCGTCGTTTCGTTTTCGGAGGCGTTGTTGCCGTCCAGATTCGACAGCCCCGTCAGTCCGCCGCCCCAGCCGCCGAGAACGAATGAGCACGTATCTTTCTGCACCGGGAACGTCACCGTGCCGAAGAAGTCGCTGCCCTCCAGCCGCTTGGCCTCGTAGGTGATCTCGTAGTCGACCTTGGGCAGTTCGGCCCCTTTCCAGGTCACACCCGTCATCGGCTCGCCGGTCTCGATGAGCAGTTCGCCATCCTTCAGATGGACTTTCCCCTCGCCGCCGAACTCCGCGGGCTTCCAGTGGTCCAACGACTTGCCGTCGAAGAGGACGTGGACCTTGCCCGCCGGAGCTGCGGGCTTCTCATCCGCAGAAGTCCAGGAAACGAGCGTTAGGCCAAGAACGGCCAGCAGTGTGATCAGAGACTTCTGCATGATCGGAATCTCTCGTACGAGAAGTGATGTGCGTCTTGGCGTACGCGTGCAGACAGGGAATTCTACTCCGCCCGATCGTCGTCGCGAGGCTCAGAGTCTCGAGGCTTCGGAGGCTGACCCGGGGCACTGACCACGGTCAGGATATCCTGCGCATCGACCAGCACCCGGCGGTTATCTTCATACCCGACGAGCACCTTTTTGGCGAGGATCTCCTGGGCCAGAACCTTCCCCTTGCCGTCCTTGGTGACAACGAACTTGCCCACGCCCGGCAGCTCCTGGCGGTACTCTTCGTAGGTGTCGTACTCGTAACGCAGGCAGCACTTCAGCCGCCCACACCGGCCCGACAGCTTGTTCGGATCGAGGCTGGCCTTCTGCAGCTTGGCCATCTTCATCGAGACCGGCGGCATCTCGGTCAGGTGCGTATTGCAGCAGACCGGCTGTCCGCAATCTCCATAGTCGGCCAGGAGCTTCGCTTCGTCGCGAATCCCGATCTGCCGCATCTCGATCCGCTGTTTGAACGTCTGGGCCAGTGACTTCACGAGGTCGCGAAAATCGATCCGGGCCTCGGAGTGGAAGTAGAACGTGATCCGCTCGCCGCCCAGCAGGATCTCGGCATCGACGAGCTGCATCACCAGATTGTGCTCGGCGATCACCTGCTTGCAGAGGAGGAACGCTTCCTGCTCTTTCTTCCAGAGCTCATCCCGATCGCGTTCGTCCTGCGGAGTCACAGCCCGCTGGATCTTGCCAGCCTGATCGCGTCCGCCGAGATAGTCTTTGGTGCGGTCCGTCGCCTCGCACAGGACTTCACCCCACTCAATGCCGCGGGGGCTGCGCATGATGACCTGCTCGCCGCGGCGATACTCCTCGTCACCCGAGCGCGTACCGAACTCCGCGACGCTGCGCATCGTTCCGAATCGGACAACGTATCGACGGGCCATCAGGTTCCTTCCGGGGAGAGCACACTCAGTTCCTGTCGATGCTATCGGGTGGCCGCAGGAAAAGCGATCCGTCCGAAGCTGCAATGGGCGAGCGAGTGAGCGTTGACGGCTCGGCGTAAGAACTGGTCCGTCTTGCGACCGAGCTGTGGGCGACCTACAACTGGGGCTTCCCGAGAACCACCCGGTCCCACTCCGATGTCTGATGCCTCACCCGCACCGCCTGCATCCCATCCTTCGATCTGGTCGGACATGCGTCGAACCGAAGACTGGTGGGCCGTCTGGATCGGCGGATTACTTCTGGCTGTGATTGTCGGCTCGGTCGTCTTGCGATCCGGAGATGGGGTGAGCAGTGCCCTCAAGCCCTACATCGTCAAGCCGTCCAAATGGACCACGTCCCCATTGGATGCCTTCGTCGACAAGAAGGGGAACAGCCTGGGGCTGGGTATTCTCGGTGTCGGTTTACTCACTGCAGCGGCCTTTGCGATCGCTCAGTTAGGAATGGGGCGACCAGTCAGGCGGTTTCTGGCTGTGTTTCCGGGGGTGTTCTTGCTGGCCCTGCTGGCCCAGGTGCTCTCGGAGCACTCCATCATCAAGTACTACAACCTGGAGTACCCGTTGTGGGGGCTTGTTATCGGATTCGCGATCAACGTGACTTTGGGTAGCGGGTGGCTCAAGCCGGCCTTGCAGACGGAGTTCTACATCAAGACGGGTCTCGTGCTGCTGGGCGTTGAGGTGTTGCTCCCGCTACTGCTGTCGCTGGGGATTCCCGGCATCTGCGTCTCATGGGTTGTCACTCCGATAGTGCTGATCACGACCTTCTGGTTCGGGCAGAAGATTCTGAAGATGGAGTCTCCGTCGCTCAACATGGTGATCTCCGCCGATATGGCCGTGTGCGGAGTCTCAGCTGCCATCGCCACGGGAGCTGCCTGCCGCGCCAAGAAAGAAGAGATTTCACTGGCGATTACCCTCTCGCTCGTCTTTACCGCCGTGATGATGGTGGTCCAGCCTGCGGTGATCAAGATGGTCGACATGAACCCCGTCATTGCCGGAGCGTGGCTGGGCGGGACGATCGATTCCACGGGAGCCGTCGCAGCTGCGGGCGAAATCGTTGGCAAGGCGGCTTTCATGACTGCGACAACAGTCAAGCTGATTCAGAACGTCCTGATCGGAGTCATCGCGTTCTGCGTGGCGACCTATTGGGTGACCCGCGTCGAACGCCGCGAAGATGGCCAGAAGCCGGACCCGTGGGAGATCTGGTACCGGTTTCCCAAGTTCGTACTGGGGTTCGTGGCGGTGTCGGCGATCTTTTCCGCACTGGCAGCGACGGGAAAGGATGGTCAGGCCATCGTCGATGCGACGAGTGCGATCTCGAAGGAGCTGCGGACCTGGTTCTTCTGTCTGGCGTTTATTTGCATCGGACTGGAGGTCGACTTTGCGGAAGTCCGTCGCAACCTGCGGGGAGGCAAGCCGCTGGTACTGTATGTCTGCGGCCAGACTCTCAATCTGGTGCTGACGCTCGCGATGGCCTGGCTGATGTATGGAGTGCTGTTTACGGAGGCCTCAAACGAACTGATTCGCAAGTCTGCGGAGAAGGAAGCCAAGGCCGCCGCGGGAGCCAAGCCATGAAGTCGCTGCAACTGGCACTCGCTACGGGGCTTCTGGCAGTGCTGTTCCTGGTCGTTCTGCCACGTTGGGCTCGTCAGCCCGCGATGCGAGCCGCTCTGGAGCGACACGAAGCCCACGGAGTCAACGGAGGAGCGACCTACTACACCGACAGCCCCGCCGCGCTGGCCGGGCTGCAGTCGATCCAGGAGCTCAAGCAGGAGCAGCCGGATCTGTTCTGGAAGCTGCGAGATAAGTAGAGGCAGTGGGGAATTTTCACTGCGCACTGCCCTCCCACTCCTGCAGATCCCGCACTTCCATGCAACTTCTCTTGCAGGACCTCCCCTCGCCTGCGACGATAACATCCAAGCCGCTCGATGCGTTCCTTCGAGGAGAAGTCGTGTTCTCACAGACATTCCGCCCCCTGCTTGGTCAGGTCGGGGCGTCGGCGCTGCAGGTCCATTCCCGTCGCTGGTTCTTGCAAGCGGGTCTCGCGGGTGTCGGGACTGGCCTGCTGGGCAGTTCCCGAGCGCTCGCGGAGTCACGCACGGGAACAGCCAAGAAGTCCGTCATCCTGATCTGGCTGTCCGGCGGTCCCAGCCAGCTTGATACCTGGGATCCCAAACCGGAGGCTCCGACCGAGATTCGGGGACCGTTTTCTTCCATATCGACGACTCTGCCCGGTGTTCGTCTGTGCGAGCATCTGCCACTGCAGGCCTCGATCGCTTCGAAGCTGTCGTTTCTGAGAGCGGTCGACTGCTCGATGAGCAATCACACGCCCATCACGATGCAGGCCGGGAACCCTCTCGCTCGCCGGACGGACAATGGCCGCGACGGAGATGGTTATCCGTCGATGGGAGCGGTGGCTGCGAAGTTCCGTGGGGCGAACGATCCGGACCTTCCCGCGTTTGTCGGCCTGGCCCCCTCGTGGGTGGCTGATGTCTGGGAGGCGGGTCACATGGGCGGGGCGTATGCTCCCGTGAACGGGGATCAACTGGCCGGACGTTGTGCCATGCCGGAAGGCCTCCAGCTGACCCGGATGTCCGATCGAGATCAGCTGCGAGCACAGTTCGACGGGCTGCGTAAGGAACTGGACCGCAGCGAGAACCTGGATCGATTCACCCGTTCGCAGCGGCAAGCGTTCGAGATGGTGTCGACCGGGAAAGTGCAGAAGGCGTTCGACCTGAGTCAGGAGCCGGATGCTCTGCGGGATGCGTATGGTCGCGACGCGATCGGGCAGCAGGCACTGCTGTCACGACGACTGGTTGAGGCCGGGGTCACCTACATCACGATGAGTGCCCGCTGGGGGTACTTTGATAACCACGGGGATAACGTGCCGCCGTGGGGTGGGATCGAGAAAGGGCTCAAGCCGATCCTGCCGACCGTCGACCGCACGCTGTATGCACTGGTCACCGATCTCGATCAGCGCGGGCTGCTCGACTCGACACTGGTCCTGATGCTGGGCGAGTTCGGGCGCTCTCCCGTGATGACCAAAGACGCGGGCCGCGAGCACTGGCTGAACGTGATGTCGATGGTCATGGCCGGGGGAGGGCTCCGACATGGCCAGGCGATCGGCAGCACAGACTCACGCGGCGGCACAATTCAATCGGGAGCCGTGCGTCCGCAGGATCTGGCTGCGACCGTGTTTCGACACCTGGGGATCGACCTCACCAGCCATTGGCTCAGCCCTCAAGGGCGGCCGACTCCGATCGTGACCGAAGCTGGACGCCCGATTCCAGAGCTGATGTAGACGCTGGTCGCGTTCCGCATGCGGGTGAAACGGTCGACATCAGTTGTTCCTACGAATTGCAAATGTAGCGAGTCTTTACCCCGCAGGGGTTATACAACATAGCCCAAGGTCGCGACCGCAGGGAGCGCACCTTGGGAACAAACCACCTGAATTCGCGAACCCTGTAGGAGTTCTACAAGAGCCGAGCGTTTTGTGGAGAACCCCCACAGGGTTCCTGCGGATTCTGCGGTGCGAACGAAATGTTAGAGGCAACATTTCGGGTTGACTCGTGGTCAAAGAGTGGACGGCAGAATTCTTACGAATTCTGCTACCCGAGATTCTCGCGCTGACGCAGCGCTAGTTCCCATTCGACTGCAGCTGACCCGCTGCGATTCCCAGCAGAGCACCTTCGAACAGGTTCCGCTGGATGAAGGCAGCTGTGGCTTCGATCGGCGTGTACTGCAGAATCAGCATGTCGCGCGGTTGCACGAGAATGTTCTCGTGGGGGTACCGTAGCGCCTTGTAGAGGTCGACCTCAATCGTCATGGTCTGGCCGCAGCCCACCTGCCGGAGAATGATCAGGCGGCTGGCGCTCGGAGTCACGTCGCGGTTGAGTGCAGACACGCCCCCCGCAGACTGCAACCCCTGGACCCCGGCCTGTTGACTTCCCTGTCCCTGAGCCAGTGAAACCGCTTCCAGGACATGCAGGTCGCGATCACGCGGCAGGGAGAACTGCCCGCCGCCCAACAAGCCGCCGATGAAGTAGACATCGGTGTCCCGGCTTTCGATGAAGACGATATCGCCATCGTAAAGTGTGACGTCATCTTCGCTGAGGTCGAGAGTTTCGCCGGGAGCCAGTCGTACGGGGATCTTGATGATGTGATCCCCTTCGATCGTGGAGTCGAAGTTCTGAATCGCGCTGTTCCAGACCTGCCGCACGTCGGGTGCCAGGGAGTGTCCGGTACCTCGAGGTGCATGAACTGCCGGACTCTGATGTGGCTCATCCATCAGCATTGGTGATTGACTCACTGGACCGGGATGCATCGGCTCAGGCTCAGGCTGCACAGGCCCTTGCACGATCGGAGCGGAATGCGGAGCAGGCTCCATCGACATCGCGGGCGTGGGCTGCGGCTCGTAGGTCGTCATGGGAGCCGGTCGGGGAGATCCCTGAACCGGGAGTGGACTGACATACTGGGCGGGCTGCACCAGCGATTGCTGAATGGGGGAGTATTGAGTCGGTGAATACTGCACTGGGGACTGCTGAGCAGGGGCTCGATTCACTGGCGATTGGTTCATCGCCGTGGGCGCGTAGCGGTTCCCCGTTGGAGCTGCGCCTCCCCCCATGGTCGGAGCGACTTGGCCGCGGACACTCGCAGTCGGATTGGCACTGGACCCCGCCGTCACCGAATGCCCAAACCCCGAGTTGGCCACCTGGCCTCCGTAACCGGGAATCGGATCGATCAGCTGCGGACCGGTCGAGCCGCGCTGGACTTCCTGACCCGACAGACCGAACTGAGACGTCTCGAAGTAGGTAAACGGGCCGCGCGAGTTTGTGGACCGAGCCGGGAAGCGGCTGGGGCTTTGACCGCGGATGACCTGGCTGGGGCGTGTGGCGGCTGCGGGGTATCCCATCGGGACGGGGCAGCTGGTGCTGTCTGACACTCCGCCGCGGCGATTGCGGGACCGGATCACATAGATCACGTTGCGGGCATCCAGCCCGGGGAGACCGTCGACTCCGGGCTGGGCTAGAGCATGCGCGACATCGTTCTCGTAGGCCTGCAGTTCCACCACGCGCGAGGTGCCTTTGCCCGCGCGTCCCAGTTCGATCGATCCCGCCTGGACTGTCGCCGTTGCAGCTCCTGCGGGCTCCTGGCGAATCACCAGAATGCGATGAGTCCGAGGACGCGAGACACTGACCACGATCCGTGGCTCACGATCTCGGGCGACCAGTCCGGCCTGGTGAACGGCGACTTTCAATCGGTCTTCCAGTTCGCGCTCGGTCAGTCCATAGACATCAATCGCTGGCAGCTGAGGAAGCTGAATCGTGTGATCATCCCGAACCTGGATAGGAAATCCGATCGAGGGGCGATCCGATGGATTCTGAGGCATATTGATCGGCGGACTGTCCCCGCTCTGGGCGTCCGGATTGGTATTCACGATCCCCAGGATTCCAGGCATATAGATTGTTACGACATCGCCGCCTTCAATCCGATACTGATCGGGGCGAGAGCGCTGCAGCAGGCTGGGATCGATCGTGGACTTGCCCTCTCGAGATTCGGCATGAAACTCGGGGGGCATGTACGCCGCTGGGATTCCGCGCAGCGGATGCATCGCTGCACAGCCGGGGGCCAGCAGCAAACAGCCGACGATTGCGATCCATCGCTTCGACATTTGTCACATCCCTGTTGTTGACGCATCACTGCGTCTGTCTCCCGACCGATCCTTCAGTCGGGAGCGTCTCGGAATCTGTTCAACGGCAAGGACAGCTGACTCCGCCAGCCACCACGTAATTGAACTCACCCCGGCACTGCACTGCTCGTGAGGCCCCAGCCTCGTAACCGCTCAGCCACTCTTTGGCGGCGGCATGGCCGCGTTCGGTTCTCTGACTCGACTTCCAATAGGCAGCGGGAGCGACCACGGGGACAGTTCCATCACTCCCCAGGGCCACATCGACGTACGCCTGCTCGAAGCCGGCCTGAAAATCACAACTGGGCCGACAGTCTTTGGGGTAGCACTGCGTCAGATGCTGACGGGCGACATCGCGGGCCACTTTGGTAGCCAGCATGTCATCGATCGAGCGGTTGTAACACTGCATCTGATGGGGCCGTAACCAGGGGCACGGTCCCGAGCAGCCGAAGCTGGGAAGTAGACCCAGCAATAACAGCAGCCTCCAGCGCATCTTGACCTCGTCCATGAGGGACCGGAGGCAGAGACCTCCGGGAAGGGGACTGTGTGTGCAATCCCGCACTCGTTATCGGATGACAAACGTGATCGACGCCACGTTCCACCCAGGGAGGACGGTCGCTTCTCTCCATGTGCCCGCGCTGATCGGCTCAGGACGGGAATCAGCCATCGTTGGCAAAGTTTCACTGATCGGCGTGTTCGTTCGGACCTGATCGAAATGGTTCGTATACGAACGATGTCGGACCAACTTTCAAGTGTCACAGAGCCCGCTTCAGGAAGATTCGTTACAGACCAATTTTCTGCGAATTCCTGGATTGCCCTTTCGGTTCGACTCGTGCAGAATGTCGCCGCTCTTCAAGAGCCGGTCTTCGCTGACACGATGAGAGGAGTTCTTCTTCTCTGTCAGCGAGTTTCCCATCGACAGGACGTCGGATTTACGGGGAGTGGCACCGAACAGGTCCGCTCTGCCATCTGTCTGTTCCGGGGATTTTCATGCTGTTCATCGAGCGCGGTGTCGACGAAGCCATTTTGATCGGCGACACCACAGTCCGGATCCTGGAAGTCAGCGGCGGACAGGTTCGGGTGGGAATCAGTTCCCCATCGTCGCCTTATCGAGAAGCGGTTCTGGAGTGTTCTGATTCTGATGATGGCGGGTACGGTCTGTTTGCCGGAACCGCGTATGAGACCGAGTCGCTGGCGTTCTTCGCCTGATGCGGATGCCGAGATCGCGGGTTCGAGTTATCATGCAGATGCTGCCCCGGCGGGTAGCGAGTTCGCTTCAACTGCATGGAAGTCGTCGTGCCCGCAGACCCTCCGTATTCGGATGAACAGCTTTCCCAGCTTCAGATGCGGCGCGACCGGTTGCCTCGCCATGTGGCCGCCATCATGGATGGGAACGGACGCTGGGCCAAGCGGCAGGGATTGCCGCGCATCGAGGGGCATCGTCGCGGCGTTCAGACCGTCCGGACTGTCATCGAAGAGTGCGCCCGCCTGAAGGTGGGGCAGCTGACGCTCTACTGCTTCAGCAGCGAGAACTGGAAGCGGCCACCGCTGGAGCTCGATCTGCTGATGGGGCTGCTCAAGCGATATGTCATCGCCGAGCGGAACGAGATCATGCGGCAGGAGATACGCTTCAGTACGATCGGACGCACCGATCGAATCTCACCTGCGATCTGGCGCGAGGTCGAAGCGACCGTCGAGATCAGCAAGAACAACCCCGGCATGCGACTGTGTCTGGCCCTCGACTATGGAGCGCGGGACGAATTGACTCATGCCGTGAAGTCGATCGCGCAGAAAGTCCGCGACGGAGCGCTCGATCCTCAGGCAATCAACGAGTCGACGATCAGTAATCACCTCTACACAGCAGGGATGATCGATCCCGATCTGGTGATTCGTACGGCCGGCGAAATGCGAGTGAGTAACTTCCTCCTGTGGCAGATCAGCTATGCCGAGTTGTGGGTGACCCAGCACTGCTGGCCCGAGTTCTCGAAGGAAGATCTGTATCAGTCGTTCCGCGACTTCGCAGCTCGCGAACGCCGGTTCGGGGGGCTCGTCGACTCGAACGAATCGCCGGCTGGCTGAGATCATCGGGCGAAGCTCTTTCTCTCATGGGGGCATTCCTGTGAATATCGCCCAGCTCTACCTGGAACACTTGGACCGAATTACCGGTCGCTCGGAAAGCGTTATCCGCCGAATCGAATCCTCGGCTTCACATCTCCCACCGGTGTGGGTGTTTGTCTACCGGGACTGGCCCCAAAAGGGCTTCATCAGCGCTTTCACGTTGGGGCTATCGAGCGTCAACCACGCGGATTGGATGCTGGGAAAGCCAGAGCTGATGATCTCCGTTGAATCTGCTGACGAGGCTTGGAGCTTTGCCCTCGGCTACATGGCGGAGAGACTGCGAGGCCAGTGTCCGTTTTGTTACGGACAAACCATCAATTTCCACGCGGAGATCAGTGAAGAGTCCAAAATGGATGCATTCCTGGTCTTTTCCCCACCCTTCCTCAAGAAGGCTCAGTTCTCACTCGACCTCGGAGAGTTCACTTGCAACATTGCGGGGATGTACCCCATGTACAGCAGCGAGTTCCCGATCTACGAAAAGCTGGGACTCGAAGAGTTCTGGCACCACCCGAAGTGGGACCCGTTCAACGTAACACGTGAACCTCTGCAATAGCGGTTTTCATCGCCAACTTCTCTAGGCCCTTGGTCAAGGAATCGATAGCCTCCTTCGCGGGCGTATACACTCATCAGGACCAGCTGTGGAACTTGCTCATCAGATCGTTGTCGTCACCGGCGGAGCCAACGGGATTGGCCGAGCGATGTGTCGACGGTTCGCCGCCGAAGGGGCGGGCCAGATCGTCGTTGCAGACCTTGATCTGGCGGCGGCTCAGCGAGTCGCGGCCGAGATCGGAGGCCTGGCTGTGGCGTGCGACGTCAGCCAGGAGTCGCAGATTCAGTCGCTGGTGAATGGGGTCCTGGAGCAGTTCGGCCGGATCGATCTGTTCGTGTCCAACGCGGGAATCACGACGAAGGGGGGCGTGGAAGTCCCCGATCCCGACTGGCAGCGGCTGTGGGACGTGAACGTGATGTCGCATGTGTATGCGTCACGTGCCGTGTTGCCCGCGATGCTTGAACGCGGGTCGGGTTACCTGCTCAACACTTCATCGGCAGCTGGGCTGTTGACTGAGATCGGTTCGGCCCCATACTCGGTCACCAAGCATGCGGCGGTATCATTGGCCGAGTGGTTGTCAGTGCATTATCGGCGGCGGGGGATCAAAGTCTCGTGCCTGTGTCCCGCGGGCGTGGCGACGGACTTTCTAGACCTGGAAGATCCCGGTCACCAATTTTTGCATATGAGTTCCGTGACCCCCGAACAGGTCGCCGACTGTGTCATCGAAGGGCTGCGCTCGGAACGATTCCTGATCCTGCCGCATCATCAGGTCGCCGAGTTCTTCCAGTTCAAGGCCGAGCAGTACGACGCCTGGCTCCATAACTTCTCGCGTGTTCACGAGAAGATGGAGCGCGCGAGAACCAAAGCCCTGGCACGCGAGCAGGGGTAGCCGCTGCCGCCCGGCCCGCCGTGGGGAATCTGTTCCTAGAGCCGGTTTCAAAACCCTTCCACAACAACTTTCAGTTGGCAAGGCATTTGCATGAGTGTTGAGCAAAGGAGTGCTCAGTCATGCTCATCACGCTGTCGTGGTTTCCGTCCTATGGGCGGTA
>JBIIOI010000021.1:0-85265 GCA_044337025.1 Planctomycetaceae bacterium | reverse complement strand
CCTTAGTAGCAAGTCGACAAAATGATACCCGCCAAAAAAGACATCTTGGATTGTTGCGCCGTTCTCTGGGAGTGAACGCTTAATAAGGCGTTGAGACAGTATGCCATTGTCATGTATCACACCTATGAGTGTTGGGAAGTCTGGAAGACCGTCAGGTGTGAGACGTGAGTCAGGGTAGTCGTGCGGCTCGTAAGCCCTCAGCACGGCGTTCAATAAATGCACTGCAACTCGTTCAACACTCGCAATCTCGATGTCAATTGATCCACAGTATGGGCAGTTTCCTATTTTCGACTGAGATTTCACGAATTGCCGCAGATGCTCGTCGCCAAAACAATTTACGCAACAGGTTTCTTCCACCGCTTCCTCCAGTCTTCATACTCGCGGGGTGGCCCAGCCATTTTGGCCTGTTGCCGCAGGTACAATACGCCTCTCGATGGGGAGGCGGATTGCTTGAAATTCGATCCCAAGTCAGAGCTTGTGTGAAACAACAACAGAATCCACGAGCCGGAAGCGTGAGCGCCCGGAGCGAGCAACGCTCATCATCAGCTCCGGGCGCTCACGCTTCCGGCTCGTGGGATGGAACTCTGCGATCTCGCGATTACACCGCGTCGAGGGCCTGCTTCAGGTCCCCGATGATGTCGTTCACATCTTCGGTCCCGATCGACAGACGCACGAAGTCCGGGGTCACGCCGGTGCTCTTCTGTTCTTCCAGCGTCAGCTGCTGGTGCGTCGTGCTGTTCGGGTGGATGATCAGCGACTTGCTGTCGCCGATGTTGGCCAGGTGCGAGAACAGCTTCACGTTGTTGATCAGCTTGATGCCGTTCTCACGCTGCTGTGTCGGCGTCGCACCGGCGATGCCGAAGCCGAAGACGGCGCCCGGGCCGCGGGGCATGTACTTCTTGGCCAGGGAGTAGCTCGCGTGCGACTCCAGACCGGCGTACCCGACCCAGCTGACCTTCTTGTGGCTGGCCAGGAACTTCGCGACGGCCAGGGCGTTGTCGCAGTGCCGCTCCATCCGCAGGTGCAGTGTCTCCAGCCCCTGCAGCAGCATCCAGGCATTGAACGGGCTGATCGCCGGGCCCAGGTCGCGGAGCAGCTGGGTGCGGATCTTCAGGATGTACGCAATGTTCATCCCGCCGAAGGTGTTGTAGAAGCTCATCCCGTGGTAGCTGGGGTCGGGATCGGTCAGTTCGGGGAACTTGCCGTTGTTCCAGGGGAAGCCCCCCTTCTCGATGATCGCTCCACCGATCGAGGTGCCGTGCCCGCCAATGAACTTGGTGCAGCTGTGGACGACGACGTCAGCCCCGTGTTTGAACGGCTGGCACAGGAACGGGCTGGCCATCGTGTTGTCGACGATCAGCGGGATGCCGGCTTCGTGTGCGATCTGGGCGATGGCGGCGATGTCAGCGATATCGCAGCGCGGGTTGCCGATCGTTTCGAGGTACAGGCAGCGGGTGTTGGGCTTGATCGCCTTCTTGAAGTTCTCCGGATTGCTCTGATCGACGAAGGTGCAGTCGATCCCCATCTTGGGGAAGGTGTAGTGGAACAGGTTGTACGTTCCACCGTAGAGGCTCGACGACGAGACGATGTGCTGACCGGCCTGAGCGATGTTGAGGATCGCCAGCGACTCAGCCGCTTGCCCCGAGGCGACCGCCAGGGCTCCCGATCCGCCTTCGAGCAGCGCCAGCCGCTTCTCGAGGACATCGGTCGTGGGGTTCATCAGGCGGGTGTAGATGTTCCCGAATTCCTGCAGCCCGAACAGCTTGGCGGCGTGATCGGTGCTGTTGAAGACGTACGAAGTCGTCTGATAGAGCGGAACCGCCCGCGAGTTGGTGGTCGGGTCAGGCGCCTGGCCTCCGTGGAGGCAAATGGTTCCAGGCTGAAGTGGTTGATCGGACATGGGCGGAAGGCTCCCCAGAAGTTTTTCGAAGGTGACAGAACCGAGCCCGTCATAGTACCGGCGGTTTCACGACGAGGCAAAGCACGCGGCACGTCGGGCAAGCCCGACTGCGAACAGAGATATCAAGCTGCACTGGGTCGGGTTCCGTCTCCCTCTCCCACGCACTGGAGTTCTGCTCGCGAATCAAATCGACTGCGGGGGCGAGGGGGCAACCCGGGGAGGGCAGAATTCTTACGAATTCTGCTACGGATCTTCTTGGAATGCTGTGTCACTCAGGCAGCGGCTTGCCCTTGGTCTCGGGAATGAACGGAATCGTCAGCAGGCCGATCAAGAAAATCGAGCACATCGTGACCCCGGCGTACCGGAACGGCGTGGCCCCTTCGTAACCCGAGTAAACCCCGGCGATGAGCTTGCCGAGCGTAAACGGTCCCGCTGCAGCCACAAACCGTCCGACGTTGTAGCAGAAGCTGGTGCCCGTCGAGCGCAGTCGAGTGGGGAACAGCTCCGGGAAGTAGATGGCGTAGCCCCCGAACAGCGACAGCTGGAAGAACCCCATGATCGGCACCATCCAGTAGATGTCCGAGATCCCGCCGACCTTGCCGAGGTTCAGGTAGACGTTGGCGGTCGCCAGCATGGCTCCGACGAAACAGATCGCAAACGTCGGTCGCCGGCCGAGATATTGGCTGACGTAGCTGAACAGATAGATGCCGAAAAACGCCCCGATATTCTGAACGAGCAAGGTGATTCCCGACAGCTGTTTCAGCTTGCCGGGGACATCCTTTTCTCCGGCGGCCGTCAGCATGGGGCCGAACACTTCCCGCTGCAGGTCACCGGCGAAGAACCCAATGCCCCACAGACCGATCACTCCGGCACTGGCCAGCAGCAGACCGACGATCGCCCGATACCTCAACTCCGGGTCGCCAAACAGCTCGGCGTACGAGCCGCGCTGCTGAGGGGCTCCCTGGCCAACTTCTGCGGCGGCTTGCCAGCGCTCCGGCTCCTTCAAGCGGCGACGAACCAGCAGAGAGAGAAGCGCCGGAGCGGTACCGATCAGGAACATGGTTTTCCAGCCGGTGCCTGCAATGCCGATCAACGCTGCGGTGATGTTGCCCACTGCTGACAACGCTTGCAGCAACCCCAGTGCATGGGGCCGCGCGTTGTTGGGCATGACCTCCGCCACGAGAGACACACCCACTGCGAACTCACCACCGACCCCTAACCCCGTCAGGAATCTCCAGAGACAAAAGTCCCAGAACCCGCGGGAGGTCGCACTCAGCCCCGTGAAGACTGAGTAGACAATAATCGTGGCCAGCATCGTCTTGACCCGCCCCCACCGGTCTCCGAGCACGCCGAACACCAGTCCCCCGGTGGCCCAGCCCATCAGAAAGATCGACGTGGCATAACCGCCGTGGGCACCTCGAGTGGCTGCGGTCGCCTTCTTGTCTGCCGCCTCGCGGACGGCCTTGGCCTCCGCAGTTTCATTCTCGGGAGCAGGGGTCACGACCGCAGGAATCAGATCGGCCATGGCCAGCGGACGAGCCAGTGTGAACAGCTGCTGGTCCATCGTGTCAAACAGCCACCCCAGGGCGGCCACAGTGAACACGAACCAGTGATACCGGTTCAGCGACTTGTACCACGGTCCCGATTCATTCGAGACCGGAGCAGGTGAATCGGAATCTTGAAACCCGTGCATGCGGCAGGCCTTGTCTCAACGGTGTACTGTCGGCGAGTCGTTGAACTGCGTCATCAACGCGTGTGGATGATACTGCCGACCGTGTCACGTCGAAACCGTGCCGGTGATTCTGGGAGTCTGGCGGGCGGGCAGAATTGTGACGAACTCAGCAGCGAATCAGACCAGTTCCTCGGCCCAAGCCTGCAGCGGTTTCACCTGCGGCGCGGGATGCGCGTTCAGGAACTCGATCGCGCGGACCATTGCCAGGCAGCCGGGCAGCGTGGTGACGCACGGGACTCCGTTGGTCACAGCTGCAGCGCGGATCTTGCCTTCGTCGGTACGGGCTCCCTTGCCGCTGGGGGTGTTGAAGATCAGCTGGACTTCGCCGTTGGCCATGAAGTCCAGCAGGTTCGGGCGGCCTTCTTTCAGCTTGCGAACGAGTGTCACCTCCAGGCCGGCTGCCTGCAGCACGCGGGCAGTTCCAGCAGTCGCCAGGAGCTTGAACCCCAAGGCGACCAGTTGGCGGGATGGCTCGATCATCGCTTCCTTGTGGCCGTGGGCCATGCTCAGGAAGACGTTGCCGGTGACCGGGATGTTGGTCCCAGCTGCGATCTGGCTCTTGGCGAACGCGGCAGGGAAGTCGTTGGCGATTCCCATGACTTCGCCGGTCGATTTCATTTCCGGTCCGAGGATGATGTCAATCCCCTGGAACCGGTTGAACGGGAACACGCTCTCTTTGACCGAGGTGAAGTGCGGCCAGACTTCCTTGGTGATTCCCTGCTGCTTGAGCGTGACCCCTGCCATGATCTTGGCGGCCATGCGGGCCAGCGGCAGGCCGGTTGCCTTGGAGACGAACGGGCTGGTGCGCGAAGCACGGGGGTTCACTTCGAGGACGTAGATCGTGTAGGGTTGAGGGTTGAGGGTTGAGGGTTGAGGGCCAGAAGTGTCCTTAGTCCCTGGTCCCTGGTCCTTCGTTTTTCCGTCTGGCCCTAGGCCCTCGGCCCTAAGCCCTAGGCCTTCCCCCATCTTGACCGCGAACTGAATGTTCATCAGTCCGCGAACGTTGAGCGCCTTCGCGAGGCCATAGGTCGCCTGCTTGATCTCTTCGATGATGGCCGGGGAGAGCGAGTAGGGCGGCAGGGCACAGGCGGAGTCGCCCGAGTGGACGCCCGCCTCTTCGATATGCTCCATCACGCCGCCGACCAGCGTGGTTTCTCCATCGGAGATCGCGTCGACATCGACTTCGATCGCATCTTCCAGGAACTTGTCGATCAGCACCGGGTGATCGGGCGAGATATTGACCGCCGCCTTCATGAACTTCACGAGCTGGGCGTCGTCGTAACAGATCTCCATGCCGCGACCGCCGAGCACGAAGCTCGGGCGAACCAGGACCGGGTAGCCGATTCGCTCGGCAGACTGGCGGGCCTCTTCGATATCAAATGCGGTGCCGTTGGGCGGCTGATGCAGCTTGAGTTGATCGAGCAGGATCTTGAACTTCTCGCGGTCCTCAGCCACGTCGATCATCTCAGGGCTGGTACCGATGATCTTCACGCCAGCCTTTTCGAGGGCCTTGGCGAGATTGAGCGGGGTCTGGCCGCCAAACTGGACGATCACGCCATCGGGGTCGAGCCGGTCGCAGATGTTGAGTACATCCTCGGTCGTCAGCGGCTCGAAGAACAGCATGTCCGAGGTGTCGTAGTCGGTCGACACCGTCTCGGGATTCGAGTTGACCATGATGCTCTGGATGCCCAGGTCACGCATCGCGTACGAGGCATGGCAGCAGCAGTAATCGAACTCAATCCCCTGGCCGATCCGGTTCGGTCCGCCGCCTAGGATCATCACGCGCTTCTGATCGAGCGAACCGGCTCGATGGTTGATCGAGCTGGTCGGCAGCATCTCCTTACCAGCGACGGGGCGTCCATCGGCTTCGAGCAATCCGAACCCGCCGGTATTGAAGCGGCGACGCGGCGGCGTTTCGTCCTCATCCTCATAGGTCGAGTAGTAGTACGGCGTGTAGGCCGGGAACTCAGCGGCGCAGGTATCGACCTGCTTGAACACAGCCACCACGCCCAGCTCTTTCCGCCGCGCCCGCACGTCGATCTCGGTCGACGAGAGCCACGAGGCCAGCTGTTTGTCGGAGAACCCTTCGCGCTTCCAGGCCCGCATCTGCTCTCTGGTGACGTTGGCCAGACGACCGACGGATTGAATCTCTTTCTCAGTCTTGAGCAGGTCGCGGATATGCCGCAGGAACCAGGGGTCGATGTTTGTGGAGGCGTAGATCTCATCGACGGACATGCCCGACTTCATGGCGTAGCGAATCGAGAAGATCCGCTCGGAGTTCGGTCGCGACAGCCCGGCTTCAATCTCGTCCTGAGTCGGCTGTTCGTCGGTTCCCCACAGGTCCTTCTTGCCGCCGCCCAGTCCGAAGTGGCCGATTTCGAGGCCACGCAGAGCCTTCTGCAGCGACTCCTTCATCGTGCGACCGATCGCCATCGTCTCGCCGACCGACTTCATCTGCACGGTCAGCTCGGAGTTCGCTTCCGGGAACTTCTCGAATGCCCACCGTGGGATCTTGGTGACCACGTAGTCGATCGTCGGCTCAAAGCACGCCAGCGTCTCGCGCGTGATGTCGTTGGGGATCTCGTCCAGGCGATAACCCACAGCCAGCTTGGCAGCGATCTTGGCGATCGGGAAGCCGGTTGCCTTCGAAGCCAGGGCTGATGAGCGTGATACGCGGGGGTTCATCTCAATGACGATCATGCGCCCGGTCTTCGGGTTGATCGCGAACTGGACGTTCGAGCCGCCGGTCTCAACGCCAATCTCGCGCATGACGGAGATCGTGGCGTCGCGCATCCGCTGATATTCCTTATCGGTCAACGTCTGAATCGGCGCAACTGTGATCGAGTCCCCGGTGTGAACTCCCATCGGGTCAAAGTTCTCGATCGAGCAGATGATCACGACGTTGTCGGCCACGTCGCGCATCACTTCCATCTCGAACTCCTTCCAGCCGAGGACCGATTCCTCGAGGAGGACTTCATGGACGGGGGAGAGCGCCAGACCGTTCTTGACCTTCTCCTCGAACTCTTCCTTGTTGTAGGCGATTCCGCCGCCGGTCCCGCCCAGCGTGTAGCTGGCGCGGATGATGATTGGGCAACCAATCTCCCGCAGGGCTTCGCGAGCCTCGTCCATATTGTGGACGGTGCGAGACTTCGGCACATCCAGGCCAATCTTGATCATCGCCTGCTTGAACTCTTCGCGGCCCTCGGCCTTGGCGATCACATCGGGCTTGGCCCCGATCATCTCGACACCGAGCTGTTGCAGGATGCCGCGGCGATGCAGGTCCATCGCGATGTTGAGACCCGTCTGGCCCCCGAGGGTCGGCAGAATGGCGCAGGGGCGTTCTTTCTCCAGGACCTTGGCGACGTAGTGCCAGGTCAGCGGCTCGACATAGGTGCGATCCGCCGTCCCCGGATCGGTCATGATCGTTGCGGGGTTCGAGTTCACCAGCACGACTTCGTACCCCTCGTCGCGAAGAGCCTTGCAGGCCTGCGTTCCGGAGTAGTCAAACTCACAGGCCTGGCCGATGACGATCGGGCCGGAACCGATGAGCAGAATCTTCTTGATGTCGTTGCGACGTGGCACGGTGAGTCAGTGGTAAGAGGAGCGGTCGAGCGGCGGGAGGAGTCTTGTTCACGTCCGTCGGCGCGAACCCTCAGCGCTCGTAGAGACCCAACTGTGCGGGGCGGCCCACGTTCTGGCGAACGTGGCTACAAGACGAGGAACCGCGCGTTCCATCAGCGAAATCCGCGACTCCGCGCGGACGATCAGCCCGATTGGTCGATTGGGAACGGGCGGCGGGCCCCCCTCACGGCTGCGAGCAAAATCTGGCCCATTGTCCGCATCCCAGCGAGGGATGCAAGCGTCCGCAAAACGAAAAAAGCCCAAGGGTTGTCCCCCTTGGGCTTTCCTTGAGCGAAAACTCTACGACCGGGTCCAGTAAACCGTGACCAGGGTCGAAAGAATCATGACCGCCAGCGTGTAGGCGAAGAACATCGACAGCATCTTGCAGATCGCCTGACCGGCTTCCGTATCGTCGGCGGTGAACTGCTCGACATCGGCGGCGTCGAAAATTGGATCGGCAGGGGCAGGTGCGTGGCTGTCCATGGTTCAAAGATGGAGTGCGGATACGGAATGTCCAGATTGGATTCTGGCACTTCTCAGGCTCGGTGTCGAGCGAGGTTCGGTGGTTCCCGAAAATGAGGCAAAAAATGCAAGACGCCGCCTCCAAATTCGTTCCGATTAGAGCAACTTCCGAATGAGTGTGCGGGTTCTCGCGGGCGGTCGCGAGGACTTTGCCTAAGATCTGCCCCGATCCGCCCGCACTCGGTAGAGCAGAATGCTCTAGTCGGCTTGCACGCTCTCCACGCGGCTGATCAGTCGACCGGTCTCCAGACGTGTTTCGACCGAATCCCCGCTCCGGACCTGCTCCGCAGACCGGATCACGGCGCCCGTCCGCGGGTCAAGCGTGATGCTGTAGCCGCGTGACAGCACCTTGAGCGGCGAGAGTGCATCGAGCGTCCCTGCCAGGCGGCTCAGTTCGGCCTGACCGCGGGCCTGGCGATTTCGCTGAGCCAGGATCAGGCGCTCCCAGACCTCGTCCATCCGCGAGCGCAGCTGGTCAATCCCGCGCATCGGGTCCGACAGAGCGGGACGATCTCGCACGTGGTGCAGGCGTTCTGTCGCTGCGGCCAATCGGCTGGAGATGGCGCGCTGCAGACGTTCCTGCAGTTGGGAGACCCCGGACTGCAGCTCGGCTGCGTCCGGGACGACCGTTTCGCCGGCTTCCGAGGGAGTCAGGGCTCGATGGTCGGCCACCAGATCGCTGATACTGACGTCGATCTCGTGCCCAACCGCACTGATGATCGGGATCGGCGAGTCGGCGATAGCGCGGGCCACAACCTCTTCATTGAACGGCCACAGGTCCTCCAGGCTCCCCCCACCGCGTCCGACAATCGCCACTTCGACATCGGGCAACAAGGGCAGCAGCTTAATCCCACGGGCGATCCGCTCGGCAGCTCCGTCGCCCTGGACCGGGACGGGAACAATGACAATATCCGCAGCTGGCCAGCGGCGCAGAATGACCTGCAGCATGTCGCGAACCGCAGCCCCTTGCGGGCTGGTGACCAGGGCGATGCGCCGCGGGATGCGCGGTAATGGCCGTTTGCGTTCGGCATCGAACAACCCTTCAGCGGCCAGCTTCTCCCGCATCTGCCGGAACGCCAGCTCCAGCGCGCCGATACCCTGCGGCACCAGTTCGTCGACCACCAGTTGATAGGTCCCGCGCGCCGCGTAGAGATCGAGTCCTCCGACTGCGATCACCTCCAGCCCGTCTTTGAGCTGGAACTTCAGAGCACGGGCAGAGTCGCGCCACAGGACTGCCCGGAGCTGCGATGACTGGTCTTTGAGAGTCAGGTAAACGTGCCCGTTCGCCGAGCGACTGACGTTCGAGACCTCCCCACGAATCGCCAGCAAGCCGAACGAGTCTTCGATGTGCGACTTCAGCAGCCGGGACAGCTCCGACACGCTGAGGATGGGAATCTGCTGAGTCAATTCGGAGTGTGCTCTCGATCGGGGTCGCGGAGGCGGCAGTTTCTGCCGGTCGGTGCAGCTTACCTGACCGGACCAACCGGCAACACCGGCAACTTGTACTGGGAAGATCGTCCCATCCGGGTCATCCCTTCCCGACGAGAGTGACGATGCTAACGAAAACGCCCGGAAGGAGTGCGCGCTGGCATCGCCCACGCACACCCGCTCCCCAGCGTTTCTGCGGCCAAGGATGGCAAACCCATGACGAACACTCCAGCTTCTCGCGAACCGCGGATCTCTCGATCCGTGATGATTGCCGCCCTGCTGGCCTTTGCGATCCCGTTGCTCGTCGCGGGGATCCGGCATCTGAGACTCGATAACAACGTCGAGTCCTGGCTGCCCGCCAACGACTCGGAAGCGACGGTCTTTCACTGGTACCGCAGCCACTTCAACGAAGAAGAGCGGATCGTCGTCACCTGGAAGGGCAGCACGCTGGAAGATCCGCGCTGCGACAAGCTGGTCGGCAAGCTGCTGGGCCATGTCGATGCTGACGGGCTGCGCCGCGGAGGAGTGCCCTATGTTTCGGGAATCGTGTCGTCACGCGACATCCTGACCCGCATGGTGGGCTACGGAGTCCCCCAGGACGAAGCTGTCGCCCGCATGCAGGGCACACTGATCGGACTGGGACGAATCAAGGTTCGGCTGACCGACACCGGTCGCGAACAGCGCGAGCGGACCATCCGCCAGCTGCAGAAGAAGGTCCAGGACGAACTGGGGATCAAGCTC
This sequence comes from Planctomycetaceae bacterium, assembly GCA_044337025.1. Lineage (GTDB taxonomy): Bacteria > Planctomycetota > Planctomycetia > Planctomycetales > Planctomycetaceae > TH-plancto1. Next base: position 75,321 of record JBIIOI010000021.1, on the reverse strand, counting down.
AGTATTCACGAGCCGATCTCCATCGCGGACGAGGCCGAATCTGAGGATGACGAAGCTGAGATCGAAACCACAGCCGCAACCGACAGCTCCGACGCTGAGGAGCCGGTGGAACTGCAGCCGATCGAGATTCCCGCCTACGACTTCGAAATCGCGTGGAAGGAGTTCTCGCCCGAGGATGCCCGCGTCCAGGATGTGATGACGATGGCCCGCGACCTGCGCGGGTTCGCCACCGCCAAAGAGCCCCAGGGGCGCGTGCTGATTGATGACTGCTTCCTGGTGCCGGGCTCTCCAGTCGCGATCGCGTTGACGCTTTCCGAAGCCGGCCGGGCCGATGCCAGTTCGACCCTGGCAGCCATCCGCAAAGCTGCGGTGCAGGTCGGGATCGCGGAGCAGGACCTGATCCTGGGCGGTCGATCCGTTGCCACGATGGAGCTGAACAACTCGGTGATCCGTGCCGCCTGGAACACGGCAGCTCCCCTCTGGAAGCTGCACGAGCGGTCGGTGATGCTGCTGTCTGGACTGGTCGGGATGGTGATGGCCATCGTGGCCCTGCGAAATGTGCGGCTGGCCCTGCTGGTCCTGGGGGTTTCGTACTACGGAGCGTTCGTCGCGACCGCCATCGTCCCGCTCTCCGGCACCCCGATGAACATGGTCCTGATCGTGCTGCCGACCTTCGTGATGGTCGTGGCACTTTCAGGAGCAATTCACGTCGCGAACTACATCAGCCACGCCACACTGGAAAACCCGGACGGGGCTGTCGAACGAGCGACTCGCATGGCGGCCCTGCCCTGTTTCAACTCGGTCTTCACGACGGTGCTTGGGCTGCTGTCGCTGCTGACCAGCTCTCTGCGGCCGGTGCGTGACTTCGGAATTTACTCGTCGATTGGGGCGACGCTGACGCTGTTTATGGTCCTGGTCGTGCTGCCGGCGCTGCTGAAGCTGTTCCCGACCAAGGGCTCCAAAGCTCCGGAAGCCGATGTGCAGCGCTGGCGAGGTTTCAGCCAGCTGCTGGTGCGTTTCTCGCGCCCCGTACATCTGGCCTGCTGGGTCGTAGGGATCTGCGCCACTGCGGGTCTGTATTACTTCCAGACCGAGACGCGGGTCATTCGCAACTTCGCGGATGATTCGCGGCTGATTCGTGACTACCGCTTTATCGAAGAGAATCTCGCCGGCATCTCGACCGTGGAGACCATCATCAAGTTCGATAAGTCGAGCCAGAAGTCGCTGCGGTTCCTGCAGCGAATGGAAGTGGTTCGGCAGGTCGCCGACAGCGTGCGCAAGCACTCGCATGTGAGCGGCGCTGTCTGTCTGTCGGACTTCCAGCCGGTCCGGGTTCCTCCGGAAGAGACCGCGGGCACTCGCGAGAAGATCCTCTACAACCGCCGGTCGAGTGAAACCGAAAAGCGGATCAAGTCGGCCAAAACGCCCGAAATCCGGCAGTTCCTGGCCGTGGCGAAAGAGGCGGCCGATCTCAATCGATCCGGCGACAACGCCTTGAATTCGGAGGGCGATGAGCTGTGGCGGATCACAGCTCAGGTTCCCGCCCTTGCCGATGTCAATTACGCCCAGCTGACGAGAGAACTCAATCAGGCGGTCCAGGAAGTCACGAAGTACCACGCCGGCGTCGGACATGTCGTCACCGGCACCGTGCCGCTGTTCATGCGGACGCAGCAGGCTCTGCTCGACAGCCTGATTCAAAGCTTTGGTCTGGCGTTCCTGACGATCGCAATTACGATGATGTTCGCAGTGAAGGACGTGATCGCCGGCGCACTCAGCATGATTCCGAACGTGCTGCCGATCGCCGCGGTCTTCGGAGCTGTCTCCTGGGCAGGTCTGCGAATTGACATTGGAACGATGGTCACGGCTTCGGTGGCTCTGGGGCTGGCTGTGGATGCTTGCCTGCACCTGCTGACCTGGTTCCGGACCGGTATTCGCAATGGCCTGAGCCGGGATGAAGCGATCGTCGAGTGTCTGGTCCACTGCGGCCCGGCGATGCTTCAGACGACTGCCGGAATCTCGCTGGCGATGCTGGTCCTCTATCCGAGCGATCTGGTGATGATCAGCCGCTTTGGCTGGCTTATGGCTGCCCTGATTGCGGCAGCCTACATCGGCGACGTGATCTTGCTGCCGGTCATGCTTCGAGGGGCCCTGGGCCAGCGGATCGAGAAAGCTGTTCACGCTGAACTGGCTGCAGCTCGCGCAGCTGAAGAAGCAGCGGCCAAGGAAGCCTTGGAGCTGCAGTTGGCAGTCCCGGAAGAACCCCAGCCATTGGAGGTCATTCCGCCGCCGCACCTGACACTCGAAAAAGCGAGTTCGCGTCGGAAGCGGAACGCGGGATAGCTTGTCGCAGGACGGCCTTCCAGGCGGGGATTTCCCGGAACATGACGAATAGGAACATGACATGGGCGGGACGCCCATGCTACGGGGCGTAGAAGGCGATCACTGTTTGCAGCACCTGTCGCATGGCCTCCCGTTGGCGGGCCACGCGGAGTTCCACCTCGCGAGGGGGGGCCGGAACTGGGCTGGTCAGCTGGATCTGACGAGCTGTCGATCCTGCGGCGCGTGAAGAGCTGGCTCGCCAGGCCCAGCCGATAAAGGCGACTCCATCGAGCCCTTCAGGAGCCTGCGGGCCCAGGTGGCCGGTGATCGAAACGGCGATCGTCGCTTCGGGAGTGGCGGTGAGTGCCCCTTCGGCCATCCGCACAGCGGTCTCGTGACACACATCACCGCGAGCCGGGTCACTGAGCAGGTCAGCAGGCACCTGCAGCCAGCTGGTCTTGGTCGCGTTGCGGTAGACCACAGCTGACCCACACAGGAACCTCGAAGCTCCGGGGATCGCCGCCAAGGTGGCACTGACCAGCCCGGCGGTACAGCTCTCCGCACAGACGATCCGGTCCTCGTGCTGCTCGAGGAGGGTCAGGACTTCATGGGCGAGTTGGTGATCGGGTGACATGATGGGGCCTATGCGTAGCGGAACTCGTCAGAGTTCCGACTGACGATTGTGTGCGCGTCGGGCAAGTAGCAGGTAGGACAGACAATCCTGTCTGTCCCACGCCCCCAAGGTTGAATTTCTCCTGGACGATTGTGGGGCAGGCAAGATTGCCTACCCGACTTCTCAGAACGCCAGAATTCTTACGAATTCTGCTACGTCAGCGACTCCTGCAGCACATGCAGCGCCAGACGCAGGTTGGCCTGCGTCCAGAGCAGCGGAGTGATGTCGTTTGGCACGTAAGTCCCCGCCTCGCAGAAGTATGACTCCGGACAGCGATAGGCCCCGAACCGCGACTCGGCGGTCGTCAGCTGGGACAGCGACCGCTGCAGATGGAACAGCTGCTGGCTGCGGTCGCGGAACCGCTTCCAGGCGATGATCGAGAGGATCGGATCGAAGATGCACCACTGTGCTTCCATGCCAGGCTTCAAGAGTTGGTCGCGGGAGCCCAGGTTGTCGCTGAAGTCGGCCGTTCGCTGATCAGCTGCGAGCAGCGTCTTGTAGTCAGCACACCAGTACGAATCACCCAGGTAGCGCCGAATGCCGTGTGGACCAAGCAGGTGCTCGCAGGTCTCAGAAACGATCGTCGCTCCGGGCACCTCTTCACCCAGTTCAATCGGGTAGAGCAGAAACAGCAGTGCCGAATCGTAGCGCCGGGCCAGCAAAGGATCGGAACTGCGGCACTCGTGCGGAAGAATCTGCAGAAGTGCGGCTTGTCCATTCGAGAGCAGGCGGGTCGCCAGTTGCTCGACATCCGCAGCATGCGGCACCAGCTCGCGACCGGGCCCGCGTGAGAGCCACTCCCGAAAGCTACGCAGCCCGCCGACCGCGACGCCGATACTGCTGGCGGCCACCTTGCGAGACTCTTCCCAGTGCCCGCTGTCTTCGTCCTGCCAGAACTGAATCGTGTCCCAATACTTCAGCAGCAGGATCAGGACCTCGATATCTGCAGGCTGCAGAATCAGATCACCCGCCAGCGCCAGCTTCGAAGTCAACCAGAGCCAGTACCCCAGCGCATCGTTCTGGGCATGCGACCATTTCTCGCTCAGCTCGGCCAGATCGCCGCGAAACCGAATGTGCGGCCGGTCCATCGGGTCACTGGCCGAGATGCGGCCCTCAATGATGTCCAGGAACCGGTGCCGGGACAGGCGATAGAAGTCGAGAATCGCTCGCACATTCCGGACCGCTGCTGCCGTGTCGCCAATCACCCAGTGGGCATGCGCGATATGGATATTGTCACGCACCCAGATGTTGGCGTAGCCGGTCTGTTCATGCTCGCCGCCATCGCTGACTGCAGCTGAGAACAGACCATTGGGCAGCGACGGGAAACGAAACGTCCCCTGTTGCTCAAGGAAGCCGATGACACTCTGCACGTCCGCTGCGGTCGAATGCGGGCCGAGCCACTGGGAGGGAGAAGTCTTGGAGAGGTCCACGTGTGCCTGCGATTGGAGGAAAACGGTCCCAGCAGGGGTATTCGAGACGAAAGCGGACTAACAGGCAAACGACCGAGGCAGTGGGTCGAAGGCGAATCTCAGCCGATGAAGTGCGGATCCCTGAAGCCCCGATCTTCTCATCGATCCAAACCGGCCCCTCCGTTTCGCCGAAACTCTGCGGGCTGCTAAGATTCGCCTACCATGAAGATCGGCCTGTTCATCCCCTGCTACATCGACCAGTTCTACCCCGACGTCGGGATGGCGACGGTGGAACTCCTCGAACGTGCGGGAGCCACCGTCGAGTACCCCGACTCTCAGACCTGCTGCGGGCAGCCGATGGCCAATACCGGCTGCTGGGAAGACGCCCGCCCGCTGGCCGAGTCGTTCCTGGCGACCTATTCGCCTTACGATTATGTCGTCTGCCCCAGCGGCAGCTGCACAGCCATGGTCACGCATCACTACGACCATATGCTGGCTGGACAGCCGGGGTTTGAAGAGCTCAAGAAGAAGACCTTCGAGCTGTGCGAGTTCCTGACCGATGTCATCAAGCTCGACAAGCTGGACGTGAAGTTCCCGCACCGGGTCGGCCTGCACAACAGCTGCCACGGCCTGCGCGAGCTCGGTCTGGGGCGCCCGAGCGAGCGGATGGAGCCCGACTTCAACAAGGCCCGCCAGCTGCTCCAGCTGGTCGAGGGACTGACGCTGGTCGACCTGCAGAGAACCGATGAGTGCTGCGGCTTCGGCGGAACGTTCGCGGTGGCCGAGGAAGCTGTCTCCTGCATGATGGGGAACGACCGCATCCACGACCATGAAACCGCCGGGGCCGAAGTGATGACAGCGGGCGATATGTCGTGCCTGATGCATATGCAGGGGCTGATCAGCCGCCAGAAGAAACCGCTGAAGATCATGCACATTGCGCAGATCCTGGCGGGGCGACCACTGCCCGGGTGAGCCCGCAGCGCCTATGCCCTCTTGACGGGTAACCGTCCCCCGGCGTACCGTCCGCGTGCGACGGATCGCGATTCAGAGGGCACGGATGCACATCTTCTTTTCCAGCGGCGAACCCAGCGGGGATCAGCACGCGGCTCAGGTCGTGCGGGCGATCCGGGCGCGCGTCCCGCATGCCCGGTTCTCCGGGTTCGGCGGACCCCATTTTCAGGCCACCGGGGCCGAGATGCTGTTCCAGCTGACCGATATGGCCGTCATGGGAGTGACAGCGGTGCTGCCGCTGATCCGAAAGTTCTATCAGTTGGCCCAGATGGGCAAGCGATTCATTGAGGAACAGAAGCCGGATGCCGTTGTGCTGATCGACTTCTCCGGGTTCAACTGGTACATCGCGAAGTACGCCAAGCAGGCAGGGATTCCTGTCTATTACTACTGTCCACCACAGCTGTGGGCCTGGGGCAGCTGGCGAATCAAGCGGGTTCGCAAGTACGTCGATTGCATCCTCTCGGTGCTGCCGTTCGAAGCCGAGTGGTATCGCAACCAAGGGGTGCGGGTCGAGTACGTCGGGCATCCGTTCTTTGATGAGGTGGCGGAACGTCCGCTCGACCAGCCGTTCATCGACGGACTGAGACCCAGCGGAGAGCGGCTGGTCAGCATTCTCCCCGGCTCGCGGCAGCACGAAGTCACGCACAACTTCCCGGTGTTTCTAGAGGTCGCCCGCAGGCTGCATCAAGCTCTTCCCGATGTCCGGTTCCCAGTCGCCTGCTACAAGGAGTCACAACGGGCGTTCTGTGCCGAGCAGATCGCGAAGCTGGGCCAGCCGCTGCCGATCGACCTGTACGTCGGACGGACACCCGAGATCATTGCCGCCGGGGATTGCTGCCTGATGGTGTCCGGGTCGGTCAGCCTGGAGGTCTTGGCCCGCAGCAAGCCCGCGGCAGTCTCTTACCATGCCAACTGGTTCAACTACCTGTTTGGCAAACTGGTCGTCCATATCAAGTACATGTCGCTGCCGAACCTGATCCGTGACCGCGTGATCATGCCGGAATTTCTGTTTGTCTCCAATCGCGAGCGTCAGGCCAACAACCTGCACGAGGTCTTGAATCGCTGGTTGTCATCCCCCATGGAAATGCAGGCGGCCACCCGCGAGATGGAGTCACTGCGCAGCGAGATCGTACAGACCGGCGGCGTGGCGAAAGCGGCGGACACGATTCTTCAACTGCTCGGGCATGTGGATTCGCATCGCGCTGCAGCGTAGCGCCAGGGGCCGAATCAATGCGGTGTGGCCCGGCAGCGAGAATTCCCGTGGGTCAGTTCTTCGCCTTTCTGGATTTTCACTGCCCACTGCCCATTCCCCACTGCCCCGTCTCTCCCGTGGGACAAAGTGCGTCTCGCACTCCCCCATTTGCGGCATGGGCCGACATGAACTAATGTCCGGTCTTCCCGAGCCGCCCGTGAGGCGGAAACATCGAATGGCAGCTTCGGAGAGCCCCGGGCTGCGGTGTCGCAGGAGTGTCAGACGTGCCGGAAAATGTTGTGATCATCGGTTCAGGCCCCGCCGGCTGGGCGGCCGCCATTTACACTGCGCGGGCCAATTTGAAGCCAATCTGCTATGAAGGGGCTGTCAATCAGGAAAACGCCGTCAAGGGGACGCTGCCGCTGGGTCAACTGAACCAGACGACCGAGGTCGAGAACTATCCAGGTTTTCCGTTTGGGAATCTGGGCGGCTATCTCGACTCAGCCATCGATCCCAGCATTCGTCAGTACATGCCGCCGCATCAGGGACACGGGGTCAGCGGGCCCGAGCTGCTGCAGCTGATGCGGAAGCAGGCCGAGAACTTCGGCACGCGAATCGTGACGGATGACATTGTGGACCTCGATCTGTCCAAGCACCCGTTCCAGCTCAAGTCGCTGGAAGGGCAGCAGATCGAAGCCTTGTCCGTCATCATCGCGACCGGGGCTCGGGCGAACTACCTGGGGCTGGAGTCGGAGAACAAGTACAAGAACTTCGGCGTTTCGGCCTGTGCCGTTTGCGATGGGGCCATGCCGCGGTTCCGCGAGCGGCCGCTGGTCGTGATCGGCGGCGGTGACAGTGCGATGGAAGAGGCCAACTTCCTGACGAAGTTTGCTTCGAAGGTCTACATCATCCATCGCCGGGACTCGTTCCGCGCCAGCAAGGTGATGGCCGACCGGGCTCTCAACAACCCGAAGATCGAAGTGAAGTGGAACTCCACGGTCGATGAAGTGCTGGGGAATGACGACGAGGGGGTGACCGGCGTCCGGATTCGCCACGTCAGCGACGCCTCGAAGATGGAGACGCTGGAGGTCTCGGGGTACTTCTGTGCGATCGGTCACACGCCCAACACCGACTTCCTGAAGGGACAGATCACGCTCAACGATAAGGGGTACATCGTCTGGCCGGTGTCGCACCGGACCAATACGAATGTCGAGGGCGTCTTCGCAGCGGGAGACGTCGCGGACGACTACTACAAGCAGGCGATCACAGCTGCGGGATCGGGCTGCCAGGCGGCACTCGATGCGGAACGCTGGCTCTCGGCCAAGGGACTTGCCCACTAGTTCTGCACGGTTGTCTCGATTTTCCTCCCGTTCTCCCTCGCCTCTACTGCTGGTGTGTTTCCATGGAAGCCGGAATCGTCGGTCTCCCCAATGTCGGCAAGAGCAGCCTGTTCAACGCGGTGACCTGTACGCAGGCCGCGCAGGCTGCGAACTACCCGTTCTGCACGATCGAGCCCAATGAAGGGATCGTGCCAGTGCCCGATTCGCGGCTGGACCGGATCGCGCACTACTTTCATCCGCAGAAGATCATCGCCGCGCAGATCAAGCTGGTCGATATCGCCGGGATTGTGAAGGGGGCCAGTGTCGGGGAAGGGCTGGGGAACAAGTTCCTGAGCCATATCCGCGAGGTCGACGCGATCATTCAAGTGGTACGCTGCTTCGACGATCCTGATGTGACCCACGTCTCGGGCAAGGTCGATCCGCTGTCGGATATCGAGGTCATCGAAACCGAGCTGATGCTGGCCGACATGCAGGTGATCGAGAACGCCCTGCCCAAGGCGGCCCGGACGGCCAAGAGCGGCGATAAAGAAGCCAAGCAGCGCGTCGACGTGATGGAGAAGTGCCAGGCGCACCTGAACGCCGGCAAGCCGCTGCGGAGCCTGGAACTCGACCCGGTCGAGAAGAAGCTGGCCGCGACGTACGGGTTGATGACCGCCAAGCCGATTCTGTTCGCCGCCAACGTGGACGAGAACGACCTGCAGGGAACCAGCGCCCGCGTCCAGCAGGTTCGCGATTACGCCAAGTCACACGGAGCTGGTGTGGTGGTCGTCTGTGCCAAGCTCGAAGCGGAGCTGGCCGAACTCGACGAAGCGGATCGCAACGAGATGCTGGCGTCGCTGGGGCTCAAGGAGCCGTCACTGGCCACGCTGGCCCGCGAGGCGTATCGCACACTGGGCCTGCAGAGCTACTTCACCGCAGGCGAAAAAGAAGTCCGGGCCTGGACAATCCCCGTCGGAGCCACAGCTCCGCAGGCAGCGGGGGTGATCCACACCGACTTTGAACGCGGGTTTATCCGCTGCGAAGTCTACACGCTGGATGACCTGGAAGCTCACAAGACGGAAGCTGCGATTCGGGCCGCTGGGAAGCTGCGGGTGGAAGGAAAGGCCTATGTGATGGCCGATGGGGACATCTGCCACTTCCTGTTCAACGTGTAACGATCGAGGCGAACCATACACGCTGCGGGCGATGGGGATCTCCCTGGGACTTGTCGGGGATGAATCCGATTCTCACTTCCGTGACCGCAAGAAGGCAATCAGGTCGATCCACTCCTGCTGGCTCATTCGGTCGACGAGCTTGTCGGGCATCACGGATGTCTTCTGCGGAGTGCGGCTTTCGACATCGGCGGTTTTCAGTTCAATGGTGTTCCCCTCCGCGTTGCCGAGGATTGTTTTCCCCTCGTTCTCGAAGACCAGCAGGCCGGTATGCACGACCCCTTCGGGAGTGGTCATCGTCCAGCTCGTGAACTGCGGAGAGACCTCCTTGCTGGGTTCGAGGATCGACTCGACGAGTTTCTCCGGAGTAAAGGTCGAGCCGACTTTCGACAGATCCGGACCGATCATCCCGCCGCGGCCTTCCAGGCGATGGCACTTGATGCAGCCAGGGCCGTTGGGGTGCGAGAACAGCAGCTGGCCACGATTCACTGACGCCTGATCCGCGGGGTCGGCTTGCTGTGCGGCTTCCGTCCATCCGGCATTGGACTCTGGCCGTGCGGAGGGCGGAATGGCGGCAAAGACTTGCTGAACTGGTGCCTCGTTCTTCCGCGATCGGAGCGACAGCATGATCGATTTGCGAACGATCTCAGCTGTGGGATGCAGACGATCGAGCCACCAGGTGGTCTCCAGTGAGGGCTCGGTGGAGAGTCCCAGGAACGCCCACAGTCGCAGCGATTCGTCCACAGCTTCATTCTCAGCCAGTGTCTTCAGTACCGCGACACTGTCCGGTGTCATGTTGGTAGCGAGCGTGCGGATCGCTTCCTGCTGGATCGGGAGCGGATGCTGGCCCGTGACCACGGCGGCGAGCAGCTGGGCGACCTCGGGCGAGTCCTTCGGCTGAGCCAGTCGGATCGCCTGGATGGCGACGGCGGGCTTGTCGAGGCTGGTCTTCAGCAGCGGGATCACGTACTTCGCAGCGGGCGTCTTGTCGAACTCGACGGGCGATTTGCCATCGAGCATCTCCAAGGCAGCCAGCGTGGCGAGGAACAGTTCTTCGGTCATCGGCTCGGCGGCGAGCAGCTTCTCGACCTCGGGCTTCAGGGCGGTGAGCTTGAGTTCGGCGATCGCCTGTACGGTCGAGCGGCGCACGGAGGCGTCGGGGTCCGCGAGGCCGTTCACGGCGATGGGAGCAAATGTTTCTGGCTCCCCTCTCCCCCCGGGAGAGGGGCTGGGGGTGAGGGTGCTCCCGCTCGCAGGACGGGCAGCGGCGATGACGAGCGCGTTCCGCAGCCGCGGCTCCAGCGCCGCCTTCGAGGCCAACGCCTTGAGGATCTGCTCATTGCTCAGCGTCACTCGCAGCAGGCCGATCAGCTCGGCATACACAAACGGGTCGTTCACGTTCGCCACCTTGTTGAGGATCGTCACGGCGGCCTTGGGCTGGCTCGATCCGAGCGTGCGGATCATCGGCGAGAGCGCTCGCATCGCGCCCAAAATGTACTGTGAGTCGGTCCCCGCCGGGTTGTCGAGGACGCCCATCAGCTTCGGAATCGAGGGGACCTGACCGTACGCCTCCAGATAGAGCGTCTGCACCGCATCGAACGGGGCGACCTGCACGGTGGCGTACTGCGGCAGTTGACGCTCGTGGTCGAGTCCTTTGTGCGGGATCAGGGCACTGACCCCCTCGTACTTCTCGCGGGTCGAAGCGTCGGCCTTCTGGGCCAGGGCGATCAGCGGCCGGATGGTGAGATCGGCCAGCCGCCGGGCTGCGACTCGCCGCTCCGCCAGCTTGGGCGACTTGATGTGCGCGAGCAGTTTCTTCTCGTCCTTCTCGACTCGAATCGGGGCGAGGTCCAGTGGCTTGTGAGCACTGGCGTCGACATTTGAGATCCGCCAGATCCGGCCGGAGCCATGCACTTTGTAATCCCGCTTGACCCAGTCGGTGACATAGATCGAGCCATCGGGAGCGGTCGCCAGCCCGACGGGGCGGAACTCTTCGTTACCGACGATGATCGGCTCGGCGACCGACTCGTAGCTGGCCCCCTTTTGTTTGAGGCGGAACCGGTCGATGCGGTGATCGCCCCAGCTGCCGCCGAACAGATCGCCGACGTACTCAGCAGGGAGTCCGGCACTTTCGTAGGCCAGCAGCCCGCTGGGGGCCTCACCCGTCCCGGCCAGCATCGGCAGCGTGCCGGGAACCTCGCCGTTCCAGGCTGTAAACGGGTGCAGCCCCTTGCGACCGTTGCGGAACCGGTAGCCGAAGTCCGAGCCGCGAACGGAGTGCATCAGGCGGCACGGCGGTCGGCTGTCCGGGTCGTTGTCGACAGTGAACAGGTGCCCCAGGGCATCAACGCAGGAAGCATGCGGGTTCCAGAATCCGGTCGACCAGAGTTCGAGCTTGGTTCCATCAGGACGGAACCGATAAACGTTGCCCCCTTCCGCCCCGCCGGAGAGCGTGACACCATCGCGCCCCTTAAGCGTGTAGTTCTCGCCCAGGTTTTCGCCGAACCCAATGTAGACGTTGTCGAGCGAATCAAATGCCAGCCCGGCCAGCCCGTTGTGGGGGTAGTCCCCCTTGGTATCGAGTTGGAGCAGGATGTGTTCCCGATCCGCTTTGCCATCTCCGTCAGTATCTTCCAGGAGCTTCAGATCGCGACGAGTGGCGACGAAGACCTGGGTGGGAAGCACCCTCACCCCCGGCCCCTCTCCCGGAGGGAGAGGGGAGGAAGAATCGGAGAGCACGATCGGCGCCATCCAGGCGGGCCGAACCGCAATGCTCATGGCATGCTTGATCCCATCCGCAAAGACGACCGGCTCATCGGCCTTCCCATCGCCGTTCCGGTCCGTAAAGACCAGCACACGATCGGTCGGGTGCCCTGTGTACCCCTCAGGCGGGAAGTGCGTGTTGCTCTCAATCGCCCAGACACGCCCGGTCTCGTCCACATCGATCCCGGTCGGGGTCACGATCTGCGGATTCTCGGCAAAGAGCGAGATCTGGATTCGCGGGTCGAGCGACTGCGGCTGGTCCTGAGCCCACGCCATCGAAGTAGCCAGAGTCGCAAGCAGGCCAGCAGCCAGAGTCTGTCGAATCATGAGAGGTCTCATTGTCGGTCGGGACCGTGGACGAAGTTTGTCTGACCTTAAGCCGTGACACGAACGAACTCAAGCGGACGGCGGTGGGCGACAATTCGAAACGGATGCAATCCGTCTGGGAGTTTTTACCAACGATCCACGCTTCCGACCTTCGCGCGCCGAGAGGTCCACGACTGACGCCCGGGACGCAAATGTTCCGTCCAAACGTGGTGTTCTGCATGCGAAATCGGTGTTCGGCCTGAGGCTGGATGGCTGCGACCACGGCTGGCCGAATGCTCACAGGTCCGGTGGAAATCGCTCAGAGAGTGGTCTGGCACGGAAACTGCCCGTATAATCCCACCGGTGTCCCAGCGCTCCACCGCGGAGATTTCGGTAACGAGAGCACAGGGGATGGTCGGGTGTGTCACCCGCCATTGTGTTTCACTTTCCCATGGAGAGATCAGATGAAGAAGATGTTGGCCCTCGTGGCGATGCTGGCTGCCTGTGCGTGGGTGCAGGCCGAAGAGTGTTTGACCGTTGGTGATTCCGTTGGGGCGTTCAACGTCGTCGACGTGACCGGACCTTCAGCTGGTGAGAAGCTGTGCTACCGCTGCCAGTACGGCAATCGCCCCGTGGTGACCGTGTTCGCCCGCAAGATGACCCCGGAAGTCGCTTCGCTGACCAAGGAAATCGACACCGTTGTCGGTTCCAACAGTGAGAAGAAGATGGCTGCCTTCGTCGTGATGCTGACCGATCAGCCAGAATCGGTTGAGTCCACACTGAAGACCGTCGCCAAGGAGCAGGGAATCAAGAACACCCCGCTCACCACGTTCGATGGCAACTCCGGACCCGCCAACTACAAGCTGGCTGAGGATTCGGAAGTCACCGTCATGATGTGGGTCAAGGGCAAGGTCGCTGTCAACAAGAGCTTCAAGGCTGGCGAACTGACCAAGGATTCCGTCGCTGCGTCCGTCAAGGACACCGCGAAGATCCTGAACTAGTTCAGCACTTTGACTCGCGAAACAACAAAGCCCAGGGGTTACAACCCCTGGGCTTTTGTCATGGATTCGACGCGTTTACTGACCCGCAAACGGATTACTTTCGACCGGAGCATTGTTCTCCGCAGCCGTCTTCTTGTCGGGCTGGTATTCCCAGAACGGCTTGCCGTCGAACTCGAACTCGCGCTGCGTCGGGTCGAACTCGTCGCCGCGGCACGTGAACTTCTGGACGAGAACCTTCCGCCAGGTCCGGCGTTCATCGCCCTCTCCGCGGACTTCGTAGACGTTACTGAACCCCTGGAAGATGACCTTGAAGAAGTCCGTCCGCGGGTCGACGCCCGACCACGTGGCCACTCCATATAGCCAGGGCTGTTCGGGAGCATCCGCAGCCACCGGCTCGGGCAGCGGACGAGTCACGGAAATCGTGTCGAGGAATGTCTGCTCCGGAGTCGCCGGGCGCTCGATCTGGTTGACCTTCTTCACAGCGGCGGGAATGACCTGATCGACATGGATCTCGACCGGGATTTCAGTCTGGCGATCGTCGTAGGTCACGAGGGTCAGCTGGGGGATCAGCTGAGGAGGTCCGGGGGGCGGATCGAGTTCGTTGACCGGATCAGTATCCGCGCCAACGTCACTCTTGATGATCGGACGGGGAATGGCCCGGTAGGCCAGATACCAGACCTGCTGAGGCTCGGTCTGCGTGGGAGTCGGCGACATGATCATGCGCATCGGCTTCATCTGGATTTCCATTTCCCAGATGTGCAGCTGGCGAGCGACCTCGGTCCCCGTCGTGTAGGGGCGAACGGCGACCGTAAAGCCGCGGTCCAGCACCGGATCATCAGCCCACAAGGCCGGCAGAAGCCCGACGCTCGCAGCAGACCCAGCCAGCATTCGCAGGAACAGGCGGCGATCAACAGAATGCATGGGTCGAGTCTCCCAGGGAGCAAGTTGGGACAGGGTCCCGCCATCGAATGTACGCGGGCTCTGGACAGGGGTCAAACTGACCAGGCGCGCACGATCTCCGTTCGTTCAGTCGAATTCCGAGCCCTGGCGGCTGAAGTGATTCCCGGCCCTCCCGATCTGAATCGGCAGACCGGGATTCGACTTACGAAGAAGTTCCCGACTGAAGCGACTTTGCCGGTCCCGAAAACGCCGCCGCCTGCGGAGAATTCTCCGATCAGCCCCCCGATTCCCGGCCCCATTGGTCGAGGGGGCGATCCGAGCGGCTGAGCGACTTCAGGACCATCACAATCGTCTCCAACGCGTCGCTGCCGATCTGGGAGCCGTGACGAATCCAGTACCGCCCCTGCCCGTCCGCTGCCAGTGGAGCACTCAGCGACCGCATCGTCCGGACCAATGACTCTTCCGTGTCGCCCCCGTCATGAGCCACGATGTAACCGGGGCCGCACCGCTGCACGGTCCATTGCAATTCCTGAAACAGAGTTGCCCCCAGGACCACATCGACGTGCGGGTGCTCATCCAGCAGCAGTTCGCTCAGCCCGTGCAGCACGCGAGTGGAAGCCACTTCACTGCGGTGACCATCAAGGACTCGCGCGGCGATCCCATCCTCGCCAATCTCGAATGCCAGTTCGGCCTGAGAATCTGTCCCCGACGCGAGGCCTCCCGGAGAAATCGTCAGCGCACCGGGCCAGTACAATCGCGATCGCTCCAGGAGATCGATCACTGCCGGCTCCTGAACCCGGACTTCCATGGGGATCGCCCGTGTTCCGTGCAGCATCCGCTGCAGCCGCTGCACCGTGGATGGCCCACCGTCAAAACTTTGAGCCGGAGCTGCGTCCCGGCCGGGGCGCGGGCAAGGTTGGTGGAACCGCTGCTCCACGACATCAAGCATGCCTCCCAGCGACCAGATCACCCCATCCGGACCGATCAGATCGCATCCGTTCCACCCCGCGGGTGAACCGTGCCCCGTCACCAGGAATGCACCATCCAGAGCCTCATCCCGCAGAGCACTCAGCAACTGCGGGCGGACTGCTGCACCCAGATCCCACAGCTCGCAGCCGTGTTGACGCAGCGCCTCGGCAGCTGCAATCGCCAGATCGGCGGATGAAGTTCGCGAATCGTGCCCGAAGGCGACCCGCAGCCAGCGGCCCGCCGGAGTCAGCTTTCGTTCGGACCGCCAGAAGTCGACGACTTCGCGAAGCGTCGCGGCAAACACAGCTGCGACGCGCGCGGCCTCGTGGCGAGTGATCTGATTCAGGTACCGGCCACGGACTCCGTTGGCCTGAAACAGCCGAACTGGCTCTGCGGAGGCCGACAACTGCGCCCACTGGGCCTGATTGGCCGGGGCCAGGCGCGTGATCTCCGAACGATGCTCACACAGCAGGCACTTGTGATAGAAGGTCGCCAACCGCGACAGATGGACAGCTTCCGAGATCTCTGCCGGATCACCGGGGCAGCGATAGGCCACCGGGCTGGGCAAATCCGTCCCGGCAGAGGGCTGCATCCCTGGTCTCCCCCAACGGACGTTCCCAAAACAGGCACGCCTGAAACGGCCGCCTGCCTGGGAGAATTGCGAGAAACAAGGGTGAGTGACGGGACTTGAACCCGCGGCCTCCAGATCCACAATCTGGCGCTCTAACCGGCTGAGCTACACCCACCATGTGTGGAGGAAAAGGATACTGTCACATTTCACGAGAGACAAGGCAGTGGTTTGTCAGGTTCACGCCGATTCGGGGCTGCGAAGCAGCGGGCGCTGAACATAGCAGGCCGGGATCGAGACCAGCGGCTCGTGCAGAGAGACTTCCGGTCGGCGGTGGGCCACCACTCGATTGTACGTAAGGTGGCGTCCGCTATCGGATTCTAGCAATTGCAGCTCGGTCTGATTCTCCGGGGCGACAGTCTGGAGCCAATCTCGCCATAGCCTCCAGCCCTCGGGCAGCGAGTCGGCCAGCTCGACGTTGACGACACCGGATCGCTGCCAATGCCGCTGCCACCAACTAGCCGAGTGCATGCTCCGCAGCGATGGTTCTGCGGCCAGCCACTCGGCCAGATGGGGGGGACCGTCGCCCTCGATCTCTTCCACGAAGCCGGCCAGCGCGATTCCAATGCGGCCGCCCGGCTTCACGAATCGAGCCAATGCACTCAAGTAGTGATCATCCGTGCCAAAATAGGGAATCGCATCGATCGAGACGATCGCGTCAAAGAACTCAGCTGCAAAC
Organism: Planctomycetaceae bacterium; assembly: GCA_044337025.1. Taxonomy (GTDB): domain Bacteria; phylum Planctomycetota; class Planctomycetia; order Planctomycetales; family Planctomycetaceae; genus TH-plancto1. The sequence continues at coordinate 58,980 of JBIIOI010000021.1, read as the reverse complement.
GGCAGCGAGCGAGCGTCCGAGTGAATCGGAAAGACAGTCTGCTCGACACCGGCATCCCGAATTCGCTGGAAGTTCTCTGAAGGGCTGAACCAGAGGTCTGTCGCCCAGACAGAGACAGAATATTCCCGCGCCAGAAAGATTGAGGAACAGGCTCGACCACAGCCCAGGTCCAGAACCCGCATTCCCGGCTGGAAGTCCATCGCAGACGCCAGCCACTCCGTCAGCCACAACGAGTTGGCCCCGCCACTTGCGTTCTCCCGCACCCAATCCGGGTGATAGGCCTGTGACCGTGGGAACTGGGGGACAACCTGCTGTTCTTGCGTCATGTGAACTCCTGTCGGTTGATCGGTACACCATCGATGCGGACACCCAATCAGAATGCCGGTTCACTATGTAGCGAATGAATGCTCCCAAGCCTGCAATCTGTCAATCGGTCATCTGGGAACGTTGATTTTCGATCCAAGCATTGATACGCTTCGCGGTTCGCCTCTCCTGGGTGGAGGGGGACAGGGTTTCACTCGTTGTCACAACCGCAAGGTTCGTCGGGAGTTGCGTCGGAATGGGTGTCAAGAAAACTGGCAAGGGCCGTCGTAAACTCGGACGCCGTAAGCGTCGGATGCGTGCTCGTATTCGCCATCGCAAGTAATCCGTCGCCCTGCCAAGGCTCAGCGGAATGCGTCTGGTCTTTTTCTCGGAACGCGTCTGCTGAATGCTGCGCAGGCGAGTGAGGAGTCGCACGGCATGTCCGCTCGATCCAAGCCACTCGCCTACTTCAACGGCCGATTTCTGGCTGCCGATCAAGCTGCCGTTCCCCTCTGGGATCGTGGCGTGGTTCAGGGCGCCACAGTGACGGAAATGATCCGCACCTTTCGCGGAGTTCCCTTTCGCCTCGCCGAGCATCTGACTCGGCTGCGAAACTCTTTGAGCTATCTCGGGGTATCTCTCGCGGAGTCGGACGACACACTGAGCGACATTGTCACTCAGCTGGTCGCCTCCAACCGCAGCCCCGATTCAGTCGATCTGGGGATCGTCATCTTTGCCACCCCAGGGGCGATCCCGATGTATGCGGGCGATATCCTCCACTCCAGCCGCCCCACCGTCTGTGTGCATACATTTCCACTCCCGGTCGCGTGTTGGACTTCCCGATACAGCTGCGGACAGTCGTTGATTGTCCCCTCGATTCGCCAAGTCTCGCGCGAGGTTCTCAATCCACAGGTCAAGTACCGCAGCCGGCTGCACTGGTACCTCGCTGATCGGGAAGCTCAGCAGATTGACCCGGCGGCGGTCGCGCTGCTGCAGGATGAACACGGCCACCTGACCGAGACCAACAGCGGGAACTTTCTGATCGTCAGTCACGGACGGATCCTGACCCCGCGCAGCTGCGACACCCTGTCCGGAATCAGTCAGGCCTTCGTTCAGGAACTTGCGAACGAACTATCAATTCCGTATGAAGCGACAGACATTACACTGCAGCAGGCACTCGCCGCCGACGAGGCGTTTACGACGTCCACATCCTACTGCGTTTGGCCGGTGACCCGGATCAATCAGCAGTCCATCGGAACAGGAGTTCCCGGCCCCATCACCCAGGCACTGCTTCAGGCCTGGTCCCGTGCGGTCGGGTTCGACATCACTGCCCCACCGGCAGAGGATTCCCCCTCATGATTTCCGCCCTGAAAGAACAGCTCGAATTCATTCGCCAGGTCCGCCAGCGGTTCTATACGACCGGGGCCGTCCTGCCGAGCAGCCGATTTCTGGCCCACAACACGACTCGGCCGCTCAAGCAGTTCAAAGGGCCCAAGCGCGTGCTGGAGCTGGGCCCCGGCACGGGAGCCGTGACGCGCGAGATCGTGAAGCACATCAATCCCGAAGACACGTTCGATCTGGTCGAGATCAACGAGGAGTTCGGCAACGTTCTGAAGAACCGCTTCGAGCACGACCCCGACTACAAGAAGTGCGCCGCGGTCTCCAAGGTCCATGTCTGCCCGTTGCAGGAGTTCCAGGCGACAGCCCCCTACGACATCGTCATCTCGGGCCTGCCGTTCAATAACTTCTCCGCGCCGCTGGTCGAGGAACTGGTCGACGCCAGCTTGAAGCTGCTGGCTCCGGGCGGAACGTACTCATTCTTCGAGTATATGTTCCTGCGTCCGCTCCGCCGCGCGGTGACCTTCGGGCCCGATCGCGAGCGTCTGAAGCAGATTCAGGAGATCATGGACCGCAAGTGCTACGCCTACCGCGTGCGGCGGGACTGGATCTTCCTGAACGTGCCGCCTGCGTGGGTGCAGCACATTCAGTTTGGTGACAAGGCCCCGAAGTAACTCGGCGAGTTGCCTTTCCCTCCGCCGAACCGTAAGGCACCTCAGAGCGGCGATCTCATGGTGTGGCTCAACCTGGCGATGAAGACCCTGGGGGGTCGCCAATTCTGGGGCGATGTGCGTTTCTTCCGAGGCTGGCGCATCCAGCGGCATGTGCTGTCGGGGCACTATCGACTCCTCGACCCGCAGGATGTGCGCCAGGCTTGGGGACCGCTCGCCGAGTGCGAGGCCACGCTACAACGCGAGCGCGATCGACTGCAGCTGCCATCGATGAGTGGAACTGCGGTCGTCGCCCTGCACGGCATCCTGCGTTCCTCCAAAGTCTGGAACTCGCTGAAGCAGGAACTGGAACCCGAAGGAATCACGGTCGCAGCTGTCGATTACCCCAGCACGCAGCAGCCGATCACGGCATTTGCGGATCAGCTGCAGGAACTGCTGAGGTCCCTGCACGGGATCGAGCAGATCCATCTGGTTGTCCACAGCATGGGTGGGCTGATCGTGCGGGCCTGGTGCCAGCGTTACAGCGATCCCCGACTGCGTCGGCTGGTGATGATCGGGACGCCCAATCGTGGAGCCGAGATCGCCTCGATGCTGAAAGAGAATCCGATCTTCCAGCTCGTTTTCGGCCCCGCAGGCCAGCAGCTGGTACATGAGACGCAGGACGAGTTCATCCGCCAGCTGCCGACTCCGCCGCTGGAGTTCGCGGTGATTGCGGGCTCGCGCGGAAACGCGAACGGGTTCAACCCGCTGATCCCCGGCGATGATGATGGAATCGTTACCACCGAGAGCGCCCGACTGCCGGGAGCTGTGGACTACCTGCCGGTGAAAGTGCTGCACTCGTTTCTGCCGCTGAGCACCGAAGTTGTGTCAGCGACCCGGCGATTCCTGGTGACGGGGGCACTGCGCGAGAGCGGCGTTCGAGAGCCGATTCCTCGGTAGTGGCCGAATTCAGTCCCTATCGAAAGTGCGCGCATCGTTCTTCTTAAGGCTGGACTGTTTGTGAATCTGCTGGTCCGGGAGGGCGAGGCTCCTGTCGAGCCGCATGCGCGGGAGCAAGGCTTCTCTAAGCTGCGGCTCAGCCGGAGCTTCGCCCTCCCAATCGGAGGAATTTCCCAGATGGAACGTCTGGCCAACCGAGTAGTACTTCCTACGGAAGTCGACTTTCGGGAGGGGCGATGGTCACATCACAGAAGGTGAGTGCGGCGAGGCCGTTCGTGCCGAGAATCAGGCGGTCCTGACTCCAGTCGCGTTCCTTGAGGTACGTGAGCTTGGTGGCGGTTTGAGAGCCTTTGATCTTCAGCGTAATCACGTTGCCCGCTGCACTGCCGGAGACAACTTCGCCCGCCTTGTCATCAAGGGTGAACTCGCGAGGCAACTCATCGTGCCACACGACCGGCTGATCGAACTCGATGGCAACCTCGTCCTGCGCGGCGGTCGTGTACCGCACCGAGCGTAGGGCCGGGGGCGTGATCGACTCCACAGGCGGCTTCGCATAGAAGTCGCGCTCGATCAGCGGCTGGAGCGTGCGGGCCAGTTCGGACCAGCCCTCCAGCGGAAAGTGACATCCACCGGGTGGCTTGATCCCGTGGGTCGAGAGAATGCTCATGTTCGAGTAGAGCTGCGGCAGAGTCCGCTGGGCCTCGCGGAGCCGGTCACCCGAACCGTGGCGGCCACCCATCGCACAGGCATTCGGCCAGATCTGGTAGATGTAGTAGCGTTTGACGTTGGGCAGGTCCTCTTTCCACGCAGCGGACATGTCGACGAAGTACTGCTGATAGGTCTCCCAGCCATATCCACCAGTTGGGCCATCAGAACCCTGGTCGCTTTCGCCCTGATGCCAGATCACCGCGCGGATGTCGTGCGTCAGGCGGGCCTGCTGCACCCGCCACAGCATCCGGCCGTACATCGTACTCAGGTCCGCATGGTTGCCGGGCGTCGCCTGATGCTCGTCGATCCGGGTGCCGCCGACAGCTGCATTGATGATGAAGATCGGAACCTTCTGGCTCGCAACGAGGCGTTTGGCCAGTTCCATCCCCCACCAGCCGAGTTCTGCCTGATGCTCCGGGGAATTGCGTTTCCAGACGGGACGGCACCAGAGATTCGGTCGCGCGAGCCCCGCCTTCGTGGCCTCGTTCAATCGATCACGAACCCAGCGTTCCCCGTCGTCTCGTCCGGTGGGACCGCCGTAGCTGCGAATCCATTCGCTGGTATCGCGCGGTGACTCTTCGTGAGTGTCAGTCGCGAGCGCATTCGACTGCCCATCGATCAGATAGGCATCTCCGCAGACCAGATCACCGACCCGATCGAGAACCTTCTCTTCTCCTCCGCTCTTGAGGCCGAACTCAACACGGTACTTGATGAGACCCGGCTTGAGCCGGACAGCAAGCGCGTAGGACTTATCAGCCGCGAGCTTACTGGACTCGGTCTGGTACGGCTTGTCGTCCGCATAGACCTTGAGAAACACGTCGTCTGCGGGTTGATCGAGTCGACCGTTGTAGTGCAATGTTCCCTGCCCCGATTCATCCCGAGCGTAGAATTGCCCCTCTTCGGGCTTCTCGTCGTTCGCGGGAGTACGGGTGACCCACGGATCAGTCTGAGGTTCGGTGACTTGCAGCGTGGTCTCAGCTGCAGTGAACGCGCCGCCGTTGTCGATTTCCGCGCGGACTTTCAACGTCCCGGAGAACTGCGAACGCGTGAGGATCAGCCGGTCAGCTGCGATCTGCTTGATGACCGCGCCGCCCGAGACCAACCAGCGCGTCTGGAGTTCGCCAGCTCCGGCTTGCTGCATCTCGTTCAGGTTCTCAACGACCGGTACGACTTCGATTGTGTCGCGGCCATTCCAGGTCTTGGGAGCCTGCAGCACAAACCGCGGCTCGGGAATCGTCTCCTGGATCGTGACCGGCACATCGATCGACTTCGCTCCGTCGGGATAGATCGCCTTGATCCGCAGGCCCCGGGTCTCGACACCCGCGACTCGCCCGGCATCGATGGTGTGCTGAAACGTATCGACCGCAACGACCTTTTCCTGGCCATCGCGAGTCAACAGCCAGTAGACCTTTTCCGCACCCCCCGCGGTGGCCGTGAGCGTGACGCTCTGTCCCTCATCCAGCGCGACCTTCTCCTGTGAAACGGCAAACGCATTCCCCGACCGAACCAGTGTGCCGACCAGTGTCTGCAGCGGCTTCTGATTCTCGTACTCCAGCCGCACCCAATCGGCGGACCGGGCGACAGCGGAGACCCGCACTTCATCGATGTCGCCGCGAAACTGGTAGTTTCCATACCACCCGCCGAGCCACATCCGGCCCGGGGTACGGATGTTGAGCGGCGAGCCCTTCGTCGCTGTGACGCCGTCGGGCTGGCCATTCACGAACAGTCGCGACTCGCCATCGGTATAGGTGTGAACGAGATGCACCCATTCGGACATCGGCAACCGACCGGTACTCGCTACGTCGGCGTTCGAGAAGTAGCAGTCCATCCGGACATGCGGAGGACTGCGCAGCTGCATCACAACCTTGCCCTGCCCCTGCTCATTGCCCCAGCCCACGACGGTCGTGTTGACCTGCTCCGCTCGAATCCAGGCCTGAGTCGTGTTGGATTGCGAGCCGACGGGCAGTCCAGAAATCTTGTCACCGCAGGCGATCCCCTGCCCCGCGTCGAAGCGACGCGCCCGTCCGATGACTCCGACCACGGACTCCGTACCGGCATCGACGGGCGAAACGGTCCCGACTTCGTCCTGCACTGGGTTCTTGACATCCCCCAGGTGCATGGCGACGACATAGCCATTCGATTCATTGAACACAGCCTCGCCGCTTGATCCGCTCGCAGAATCGTCCCTTCCCCAGTGCATCGTGATGAGCAGCCGCTCGTTCCCCTGAATGACTGGAACTCGCACCCAGATCGCCGCAGAGCCCTGCTCGGCATCCCACATTTCAACCTGATGAGCCAGCAGCGCACCGTTGATCGAAAAACGCACATCCTCGCCACCCGGTTGGGCCTGGCGGAAGTCGAACGTCTCTACACTCAGCCGCACCAGCAGCGGAAACCCCTCCACTCTCGCGGATGCCGGAAGGTTGGCTCCATCAGGTGTCGTGAGAATCGCCAGTGTGCCGGAGTGCTTCCACTCTCGCAGCGACTCCTGCGCTTCAGCGAGTGGGACGAACCACAGAGCTGCGAGGAGAGCGATGATCAGTTTCATGGTTTTGCCTTCGAGCTCGTGCTTTCCGTCGACAGAGACTTGGTTCTCAAATCCGCCAACTTCGTCAGTTCCTCAGCGTTCAGCGCCCGGTCAAACACAGCCACGCCGCCAATCCAGCCGGTGAAACCGACACTGCGACTGCTGTGAATCACCCGTCCGATGGTGAAGGGGCCTCCGCTTTGGGCGTCTTTCGGCCGGTAGAGGTCATGCGGATACCACCATGGGTTCAGACGCAGGCCGACAAGGTCGCGGGCGATCTCTTTTCCGTCTCGCAGGGTGACCTCAATCTTCGTGTAGCGATGCTCACGCAGTTCGACGCGTTCCTCAGCAGACTCTCGCAGCGCTTTCACGCTCAGCAGCTCGCTTTCGGGCGGGTTGTAGTATTGGTCTTTGGGAAACGCGGCATCCTCGGCGGATTCCTTCCCGGACGTCTCGGCGAAGTGGCCCTGCATATAGGCGTTGTAGGCCGAGGAGATGAGCTTGTCATTCTTCGGATTGTCGAGCCAGCGGTCACCCGATTCGCCATCGAGCCAGCCGGTGAGCTCATCTCGTCGATGGTCAAACGTCATCGCAAAACAGTGCCACGATCTGTCGAGTACCTCAGCGGGAGAATCGGCGGGCACTTCCGGTGATTGCCCAGCGGAGTTGCATTTGTGCAGGGCATACTTGTTCAAGAAGGAACTCGCGCCGTTCTCGGAGACATGGCCGCAGGCGCTGCCTGGCTTGTTCAGCCCAGCAAACAGTGCGTATTGCCGCTGCCCGCGCTCGACCTTGGCGATGGTGGCCGTCTCGCTCTGCTTCAAATCGGTCCCCTCGTGCCAGATGCCCGCCAGCGCGTGATTCCCGCTCTCACGGATCGCCCACACAACCACCGTGACCGATTTGTCGGCACCTTTGATATCGAGCGGCGTGTCGTGCAGTCTCGCACGCGGCACGAAGAGGAACGGTCGAAAGTCAGGATCGGGTTCTTTGGCGATGCGAATGGCGTTCCCGAACGGCCCGCGACCGAGCTGTGGAAAGTCAGCATAGGTGGCCTCGCGTCCAGCGCCCCAGTAATCCTTGATGTAGTTCGCCGCATCGAGCGGGTAGTTCGTTTTGGCACCCGCCGGCACATGCGCGGTGAAACGCTGCTGGCCCTGCGGCTCACGTTGAACGAAGTCCCAGAAGGCGACGAGGCCGGGCGTATTCGTCACGACTTCGGTGCGGTTGGCATGGCCATCCGCATCGGCGGCGTACAGCCCAGCCAGCGGCGCCAGCAGCAGGGCGGCGAGGAGGCTGTGGAAGCGTTTCAGAGGGGGCAATCGGAGTTTCATGTTGCAATGCGGGCCGATGGCGTCGTCGGGGTTGGGCGTGTGGTCTCGGACCAAGTGTGAGGCTCTGCTGAACCTCATCCCCATCATCCTCTCGTCTCGGAAATTCTGCCAGCATCGGCTGGCTCGACGACCGTGGAAGTGCGCCGAACAGTTGCCAAGTCGCCCTCCACTTCGGCAGACTGCAGCCCAGCCCTGCGGAACTCGCCGCTCGGCCTGTCTGGGGAGCCCTCCATGAACCTTCGAATCGTTCTCACAGGACTGCAGCTGCTCGCGGGGGCAGCGCTGTCGGCGACGGCGGCCGATACGCGACCGAATGTGCTGTTCATCATCTCGGATGATCTCAACAATGTCTTGGGCTGTTATGGGGACAAACAGATCCAGACGCCGAACATCGATAAGCTGGCCGCACGCGGTGTGAAGTTCGAGCGGGCCTATTGCGCGTTCCCCCTCTGCGGCCCCAGCCGCAACTCGATGCTGACCGGGCTGTACCCGAACAGTACGGGGATCATCGCCAACGCGCAGATCTTCCGGCAGACGATCCCGACTCAATTGAGCCTGCCGCAGGCGTTCCGCCAGCAAGGGTATTTCGCCGCTCGAATTGGCAAGCTGTACCACTACAACGTCCCGAACTCCATCGGGACGAACGGCCACGATGATCCCGCTTCGTGGGAAGTCGAGATCAACCCCGCCGGAGTCGACCGCACCGAAGAGCATCCCCTCATCAAGACGCTGACCCCCAACCAGTTCGGCGGCACGCTCAGCTGGTTCGCGTCTCCCAAGAGTGATGAACATCACACCGACGCGATGCAGGCCGCTGACGCCGAATGGGTGCTCGAACGCTGTGCCAAGCGGAAGGACCGTCCGTTCTTCCTCTCGGTCGGGTTCTTCCGACCGCACACACCGTATGTCTCACCCAAGCAGTACTTCGACAAGTACCAACTCAATGAGATGGAAGTCGTGCAGGGTGTTGCGGAAGACATCAAGGACGTTCCGGAAGGAGCCCTCGGCAGCCAGAAGAAAGAGCACGAGAAGCTCACCGATGACCTGCGCCGGGAGGCCCGGCAGGCGTACTACGCCTCGATCACCTTCATGGATGCTCAGGTCGGCAAGGTGATTGAGTCACTCGACCGGCTGGGGCTGTCGGACAACACGATCATCGTCTTCACCAGTGACCACGGCTATCACCTGGGCGAGCATGGGCTGTGGCAGAAGATGAGCCTGTTCGAGGAAAGCTCACGCGTGCCGCTGTTGATCGTCGCTCCCGGGGTCAAGCCGGGTGTGGCCATGGCGCCGGTCTCGCACGTCGACCTGTTTCCGACACTGGCCAAGCTGTGCGGCGTGAAGCCACCCAAGAACCTGCAGGGGCAGGATCTCTCTCCGATCCTGCACGATCCGACTCAGCCCGGACGTAACTGGGCTCTGACTCAGGTGAGCCGGGGCGGCGGAGCCCGGCAGGCCGCTGTGACGACCAACGTGGCAGCAAATGGAAAGTTCTACTTCGGCTACAGCCTGCGAACTCCCCGCTGGCGCTACACTGAGTGGGACAGCGGCCAGCGCGGTCGCGAACTGTACGACCACGATCGCGACCCGCGGGAGCTGACCAACCTAGCCGACCTTCCGGAACATGCCGCGACCGTCAAGGAGCTCTCCGAGCAGGTCGCAGCTGCGGTGAAGTCCACGCTTCCCCCCAGCGGCCAGATGCCCGAGATCCAACCAGGCCAGTGGGCTCCGCTACTGGTCGATCCGTAAGGTGTCGGAGACCTGAAATCGGTCAGCCCCTCTACACCAGTTCGGCAATCGGGCGACGGTGGTCGAGGATGTACTGCGGGCGACCGGCAGTGTCGTGCAGCTGGTTGACTTCCAGATCGACGCCCAGCTGGTGGTAGACGGTGGCGAAGACTTCTTGAATGTGGACCGGGCGGTCGTCAGCCTTTTCGCCGAGGCGATTCGTCGAGCCGATCACCTGGCCGGTCTTCAGACCTCCGCCCGCCATCCAGAAGAACGCGGCTTGCGGCCAGTGGTCGCGGCCGGCGGTTGCGTTGATTCGCGGAGTCCGACCGAACTCACCCGACATCAGAATGATCGTATTGTCGAGCAGCCCGTGATGGTCCAGGTCCTCGATCAAGGCACTCAAGGCCCGATCCAGCACCGGCAGCTGCTTCCGCATCGAGGCAAAGTTCTGGCTATGCGTATCCCAGCCGCCCCAGGACAGGGCCACGCTGCGGACACCGGCCTGAATCAGCTTGCGGGCGACCAGGAAACGATCGACATCGCGGTTCTTCTTGATGCCGTAGCGGTCGATCAGTTCGGGCGACTCTTTCGAGGTGTCGAGCGCCGAAGCGACCTTGCCGGAGGTGATCAGCGACACAGCCCGCTGCTCGAAGCTGTCGAGAGCATCCATCATCCCCTTGTTGTCGGCCTCAGCCCGGAAGCGGTCGAACCCGGCCAGCAAGCCATTCCGCTCGGTGAACCGGGCCTCGTCGACGCGCTGGTTGCGGGACAGGTTCTGCCGCGCTGCTCCATCGGGGCGGAACGGCATGTGCATCGGGCCGAGGAAGCCGGACTTGCCCCAGCTGTTGAGGTCGACCGCCGTGGGGGCTGTGCCTTGATCGCTGGTCGTCTGGACGGTGCCGTAGAGCTTGGAGAGCACCGATCCAACACCCGGGCGGCCACCGAGGCTCTTGAGATCCCGCTCCGACCAGCCGGAGTCGGACTGGCGGGGATCGTGCTCGTTGTTCATGCCGGTGATCGAGCGGACGATCACGGTCTTGTCGGCGACCGAGGCCAGCATCGGCATCAGTTCGCAGATCTCCATGCCGGAGACCTTGGTCGAGATCGGCGAGAACTCGCCGCGGAACTCCTTCGGAGCCTGGGGCTTCAGGTCGAAGGTGTCCATGTGGGTCGGCCCACCGGGCAGGTAGATATTGATGATCGAGCGACCCGTCGCCCGGCCTCCCGCCGCAGCTTCGGCCTTGAGCAGACCCGGCAGCGACAACCCGGCGATCCCGGTGGCTCCGACCTTCAGAAAGTCACGACGTGAGAGGCCATCACAAAAACTGCGAGCTGCACCGGTGAATCCCAACATCTCTGATCTCCGCGCGATCCGGAAGAAATCGTTCTGGATTCAGTATAGATCGGACAATTCACACATATCAATCCAAGTTGATTCAGTTACACGAAATTGATTTTCCCCAGGAACTTGCACGTGGCAGCGAGGATCGTCGAAACTGCCGTGTTCCTCCCGCGAGTGCTGCGTCCATGCGACAACTTCGGGATTCGCCGGAACGCGCTAGCGTCCGGTTTCTTCGCGAAAACCGGGGGCTAGCGCCCTGCGGCTGATGGCTTGGACGCAGCAAGAGCCCTCCGTACTTGTTCCGCGTGATCCCTTGAGTGCTGCCTCCGAAACTGCTCCGGCAAAATCTGCCGCTTCGAAACCCAGCTTGCTGGTGGTGTTTCTCGTCGTGTTCATCGACCTCTTGGGGTTTGGGGTCGTGATCCCGGTGCTGCCTCGCTACGGTGAGTTCTTTGCCGCGTCGCGCCCGATGCTGGTCGTGCTGATGGCGTCGTTCTCGGCGATGCAGTTCCTGTTCGCGCCGCTGTGGGGGCGAGTCTCGGACCGGATCGGGCGGCGACCGATTCTGCTGCTGGGGCTGGCCGGGTCGACACTGTTTTACGGACTGTTCGGCTATGCGATCTCGCTGGGAGCTGACGGCACGCTGCTCGGCATGAAGGCGATCGGGTGGATGCTGATTGCCCGCACGGGAGCCGGAATCGCCGGGGCCACGATTGCCACCGCCCAGGCCTACATCGCCGACGTGACCGGCACGAAGGAACGCAGCCGCGGCATGGCGATGATCGGAGCGGCGTTCGGACTGGGGTTCACGTTTGGCCCGCTGCTGGCAGCTGCGTTTTCGAGTGCGGACCGGGCGGCTCCGCCGAATCCGATGGTGGGCTACTCGGCGTCGATCCTGTCGGGAGTCGCACTGCTGCTGGCGTTCTTCACCCTGAAAGAGTCGCTGCATGAGGAGTCCAAGCCCGCCGGCAAGAAATATCTCGATCCGCGCACGCTGCTGGCCAGCCTGCGGAATCCGCTGCAGTCGCGCGTGCTGATCGGGATCTTCCTGACGACGTTCGCGTTCGCTCAATTCGAGATGACACTGGCGCTGGTGACCAAGGAACTCGGGATGGCGGAGCGCGGGAACTTCCTCGTGTTTGCCTATCTCGGATTCACGCTGATGCTGTGTCAGGGGTTCCTGGTGCGACGTTTTCTCCCCAAGATTGGCGAGCGGCGGATGGCGATCAGCGGGGCGACGCTGCTGATTGTGGGGCTCGCTCTGGCGGGCTGGATCGGCCACTACTACATCCAGACGACGCCCGCTGTCGCGCGGTCCAGTGCCGACACCGTGCAGCAGGCCGGACAGGAGATGATTGCCAACCCCGGTGTGCGGATGCTGCTGCTGGTCCTGCCCCTGAGCATCATGGGGTTCTCCGCGATCAACCCGTCACTGCAGGGGATCTTGTCGCTGACGACGCAGGATTCGGACCAGGGCGAAGTGCTGGGACTCGGGCAGGGATTGTCGGCCCTCGCCCGGATCGCCGGGCCAGCGGTCGGGATCATGCTCTGCAAGCCGGAGCATATCTACTATCCGCATATCTCAGCCGCGGCCTTCATGGCGATTGCGCTGATCGCCATGATTGGAATCCCCCGGATCACACCTCGACCGGCAGTGGAATCGTAGCCACGTTCGCCAGAACGTGGGCCGCACGGAAGGTCACCTCGACTCCCCACCAGTCTTCTCGTGAACCGATTGAACCATGGCTGATCTGCGTCCTGCGGTTGTCTTATTGAGTGGTGGTCTCGACTCGGCCACGGTTCTGGCTGTCGCGCGGAGCCAGGGGTTCGACTGTTATGCCCTGTCGTTCGATTACGGGCAGCGGCACCGGCATGAATTGGAAGCGGCCAATCGCGTGGCCCATGCTCTCGGGGCTCGTGAGCACCGCACCTGCCCGCTCGATCTGCGAGTCTTTGGCGGCTCAGCTCTGACGTCCGAGATCGCCGTCCCGAAAGACCGCGACGAGTCGCAGATGTCGACCGGCATCCCGATCACGTATGTGCCAGCCCGCAACACGATCTTCCTGTCGGTCGCTCTGGGCTGGGCCGAGGTGCTGGGGGCGCATGACCTGTTTTTGGGAGTCAACGCGGTCGACTACAGCGGCTACCCCGACTGTCGCCCGGAGTTCATCTCGGCGTTCGAGACGCTCGCGAACCTCGCCACCAAGGCCGGCGTCGAGGGGACACGCTTCCATATCCATACCCCACTGATTGACCTGACGAAAGCCCAGATCATCCAGCTCGGATTATCGCTCGGCGTCGATTACGGATTGACGCACAGCTGTTACGACCCGGACGCGACGGGGCGACCGTGTGGGCACTGTGACAGCTGCCAGCTGCGAGCCAAGGGCTTTGCGGAAGTGGGGCGTAGCGACCCGGCGCTGCAGCATTGAACAAAGCCCAGGGGTTGCAACCCCTGGGCGTGCTGACTCAATCCCACCGCATGTCGAGTTCGACCTTCAGCGAGATCTTCTTCCCGTCCCGCAGCAGTTCCAGCACAACTTCCTCGCCGGGGACGCGATCCCCAACGATGGCAATCAGTTGATCCATATCCTTGATCGGCTTGCCATCGAAGGTCACCAAGAGGTCGTCGACCTTCACGCCCGCGCGGGCGGCGGGTTCTTCGTCATAGACGCGTGTGATTCGCAGCCCACCGGTATCGGCCTTGCCCGAGATTCCCAGCAGGGCCCCGCTGGTCCCTTTCATGTCTTCCGACTGGAGCAGCTTGTCCCACTCCTGCTGGTAGATCGCGGTGGGGACATGGTAGTTGAACTCCAGTGGCTGTCCGATCCGGCTGTTGATGCCGACGACCTCGCCGCGCATATTGAACAGTGGTCCGCCGGAGTCGCCGCCGACGAGTTCGCAATCGGTCTGCAACAGCCGCTTGCTGACCACAATCACCCGCCCCAGTCGGACGGGAGCGGGTCGGTCTTCCTGCAGCCCACCGGGATGCCCGATCGAAACACACCAGTCTCCCAGACTCGAGGCATTTCCGCTGGCGGGCTTGGGCACGAGCGGGCAGAAGGGCCAGTCGGCACGGTCACCATCGATCTGAATCAAACCGGAATCGAGGTGTCGATTGCGACCCAGCGTCCGGCCCGTGAAGTGCCGGCCATCGGACAAAGTAATGTCCGCCCGCTTCCCGGGGCGTCCCGAGACATGCCCCGCCGTCATGATCAGCCCCTTCTCGCTGACGAATACGCCGCTGCCATGTGCATCCCCGATCCGCAGGGCGACCGTGGCGGCCTGCATCTTCGGGAGTACCTTGAGCAGATGGGCCTGGAACTCCTGCAGGTCGGTCACCGACTCCGGGACCGGTTTGGTGAAGACCGACGGGAGCGGCTCTTCGGCCTGGACCCCGGAGGAGATCAGGAGAAGCGCGATCAGTGCTGTACTCCAGTTGACCATGCCACATCGTCCTTTCATTCACAAGGGCTCGTGAGTCCTAATCCCGCTGCAGGCTCTGCCAGTTGTTGATGGCCAGGGAGAGAAACAGGATCGCCGGGTAGATGTCGGACCCCGGTTTCATGAAGAAGTACAGAGCCACCAGTCCCGCGACTGCGACGCTGATCTGGCGGGCGATGCGTTCCCCACCGTACCGGTTCAGAGATTCGCAGACCCCCAGGCAGACTCGCCCTCCGTCCAGCGGCAGAACCGGCAGCAGATTGACCAGTCCCCAATAGAGGTTGATGAACTGCCACTGGATAATCCCGAAGACGATCAGCGGCGCGACGTTCGGATCGAGGCGATTCACCGTAAACGTCAGCAGCGGGGCCATGATGACAAACTCCATCAAGCCCCACAGGATGAAACCAGCTGCAGGACCCGCGAGAGCGATCAGGATCGCCTTCCCTTGAGTATGTCGTGGCCCCGGAAGATAGACCGCGACTCCTCCCATCAGGTACAGCGCACACTCGACCACATGGCACCCCATCCAGCGGGCCACCAGGGCGTGTCCCAGCTCATGGACCAGGATCGAGACGAAACAGACCAGTGCCCACATCATCAGGTAGGGCGGGCCATGCCGCATGGCACTCCAGCCGAGAATGGCGGTCCCCAGCCAGAACATCGGGGTCACGCGCACCGGGATTCCAGCGATCCGGAACCGCAGGTCAAATTCCGAAGGCTGGTAGTTTCCGAACATCGCGTGCGCCTGTCTGAGTTGGGGTACGGATCATACGCTGGTGCGCCTCGAAATCTGAAAGGCAATTCGACTTTCGGTCAGAACATCCGCCCCGCCTGCCAGATCGTGCAGACGATCCCGACCACCAGACAGTACCACGCAAACATGTTCAGGCTCCTCTGCACGACGATCTTCAGCAACCACCGCAGGCAGACCACTCCGACCACAAACGCGACGATCGCCCCGAGCGCAAGCATCTGCCCGCTCAGCCCCGCGGTTCCGGACTCGTAGATGTCCTTCGAGTACAGAACGGTCGCTCCCAGGATCGCGGGAATCGCGATCAGGAACGAGAAGTCAGCAGCCGGTGAGCGGGCCAGACCCAAGAGCAGCGCCGCAAAAATCGTGCTCCCGGACCTTGAAATGCCCGGTGTCGCAGCCACCGCTTGAAAGACGCCAATCAGGATCGCGATTCGCGGTGTGATCTGCTCCAGCGACAGATCTCCGGCCTTCACCCGCTGCGAACAGAACATGTACGCCGAGGTCACCAGCAGTCCGACCGCAGCCACCAGCGGCGTCAGCGACTTCTCGTTGAGCCAATCGAAGAGCAACTTCAGGGGAACTCCCACGAAGACCAGCGGCAACGTCGCCAGAATGATCATGCCGACGATTCGCGGCTGGCTGAGCAGCTTGCGAATCCGCTCATGATAGATCACCAGGATCGACCCGAGTGTCCCCAGATGCAGCGCGATATTGAGAGCGGCACTTTCGAGCTTCTCACCGAGGAGCTCTTCCGCAATGACCAGGTGGCCCGAGGAACTGATCGGGAGAAACTCCGCGATCCCCTGCAGAACTCCCAACAGCACAATCTTCCAGGCATCCATGCGAATCGGCTCAGTGAGTAGTGAACGCTTCGAACCTTACTGCGGGGGAGCCGCCGGAGTCGAGGGCGGAGTTCCTGGTGCGGGTACCTCAGCTGCGGGAGCCGCAGGGGCCGGTCCCGCGGGAGCGGGTCCCATTGGTGCCGGTCCAACCGGGGCTTGGGGAGCGTTCTCCGAAGCCTTCTTCAGCATCTCCAGCATCTCGGGCGAGACCGGGCTGCATTCTTTTCCAGACAGCTGCTGCACGTAAAACGCGACCACGGGACGGACCACGTTGTCCGGCTCGGTCTCCAAGAGCAGTTGCAATCGAGCCAGAGCGGCGCGATTCCGACCGGTGGAAAGCTCCGACTGGGCGATCATCAGCTGCAGGCTGGCCCAGCGGTCGGCGGTGGTGTTGATCGCTTTCGCGGTGACGAACGCTTGAGAGGCGGGAAGCAGGTCCAGTTGAAGACTGACGGCGGATGCCAGCGGTGCCTGCGACAACAGCTCCTGGATGGCTGATTCGGCGACGATCCGCGCCTCCGTCTCCACCAGTTTGTCGACCTGCGAGTTGTCTCCGACAGAGAGATTTGCCAAGGCATTGAGAACCCGAATATCGGTGGCGCGTGGTTGCCCCACTTCGGCACTCGATTGAGGGATCATCTGGTTGAGAGAGCCGGCTTCTTGAATGGCGTTTTCGGTTCGCCCCACATCCATCAACAGGCCGATTCGCAGCACCTGAAAGTCCAGCGACTCGGCAGCTTTGGTCCGGTTCTCTTCAAGAACACGCATCGCCAGCCCGGGACATTGCCCCTGGATCGCGGTTGACAGGGCCTTGTCCCAGGTCCCTCCATTGGCAGGGACCTTCAAGACGGCATCTTCGATCTTGCGAACATGAACCTTCAGATCCAGCACCAACTTCTCACGGTCTTTGACTTCCTGCTTATACAGAGGGTCAGCTTCATTCCGCGTGGTGTAAACCCCAGTCAGCCGGTAAATCTGCTGAAGATGCTGCAGTGCCAAATCGAGTTTCCCGCGGGCCAGTTGCAGCATAGCCAGACCTTCATGGTCTTCCGGAGAGTCGGGATCGATCTGGAGGGCATGCTGGTAGGCATGCAATGCGTGGTAGACCCAAAAGTCCGGGCTGTGCGGCGAGTTGAATGTCCGCGCAATGTTGCTCTCCACCTGGAACAGGTGCTGAGCCGATCCCGCCATGACGCGATAGGCCGGGGCCGACTGAGGATCCGCAGCCACGCCAGCGCGCGCGTGCCGAAATGCGGACAGGGCCAGAGATGTCGTCGCGACCAATGAGTCGAGATCCTGAACTTCCGCGAGAAGATCGACAATCTTCTGTTCATGCGCTGCCAGCTGAGCCGCCTCTGTCATCAACGGCTGCGGCTGCCAAAGCCAGGTGTCATAGACCGTCGGACGCCGTGGAAAGACCCAGGGAAGATTCATCCCCTCTTCCTTGGCGGGCTCGTTGCGGAATGTCTGTGCGGCAAAGTCGACGCCGGGATTGTCGGTCAGGTACTTCTGAAACTCCTTGTTGGGGCTGTCGGGACGAGACAGAACAGCTCCGAACGATTCCAGGCTCGACAACACCCACCCCTGCTGCTGCAGGCGAACCATGGTCAGGTAGTCCGGGGACGGCTCGGAGAGTCGCGGAATGGCCTGGTTCAGATTCAGCCGATCAAACTCGGTTTTCCAGAACTCCGGCTTGCCATATTCCTTGTCGGTCGAGATGGCGGGCAGGAGCGCCTTACGCAGCTTGCGGTGCTGCTCGAGCAGATTCACCGACCCCTGTGTATAGAGAGTCAGGCGGCGATCAACGTACGGCTTCATCCCGGCCCAGATCAACAGGTCGCCCTGCTCGATGCGGAAGTTGAAGACCTCTTTGGCTTGGACCTCTTTCGCCACCTTTTCGGCCCCGGCGATGTTGGCTGTCATGCGCGGCGAGAAACCAGCCCCGATGCGGCGACCGTCGCGCCCCATCAGCATGCCGTTGCTCGCCATGATCCCCAGGAGCAGTAGAGACAAGACCGTGATGGCCCGCCCTCCACGGTTCCAGAGCAGTGGCATCGAATCCAAAGTGTACTGCTGAGAAAACGTCGCCCGATACCAGATCTGGGCGTTCAGCGTGGCGACGGCACAGCTGACGATTCCCGCCACCGGCAACAGATGAGCACACAGCCCCGCGAGGGCCACGATGCCTGCCCAAGGCAAGAGCCATTCCCAGGTCAGGCGTTTGAAGTTGATGGCGAACGTGATCAGAGCCAACGCGCACAGCAGCAACGAGGCGATCGCAAAGATGTCCTTCGTCAGGCTGAACTCGGGCGAGATGACCGAGTACCACTCCCATGCATATCCGAGGTCAAAGAACTTGTAAGCTCGCAGTTCCGGGTACTCGACTCGAAACGCCGTGATGGGCGACAGCAGCACGTGATAGTGCATCGGGTGAATCATCCAGGCCAGCAGACCGGCTCCGGTCAGCTTCCATAGGTTCCCGGACTTCTGCGGATCGTCATCGGGCTCACGGCCCCGCAGCCCGACCCAGCTGGCCGCGAACAGCACCAGGATCACGGGACCGACCCAGGCTTCGGGATCGAGCTGGCTCCAGATCCACAACAGGGCCGGGATCTTCCATGTAAATCCCGCAGAGCGATCTTCCGTCCAGCGATAGAGCTGCTGAACCAGCAGGGCCGTTCCCAGCAGATTGAGACTCGCCGGTCCGGGAGTCAGATGGGGAAAGGCAGCGATGAGCGCAATTGCGCCGCAGACAGATCCCCACCACGTCGAAACTCCGCGAACACTGGTTTTCGATAAGGCCCAGAATGCTGCTCCCGCGGTCAATGCGCCCAGCAGCGTCAGTCCGGTCGCTCCCAGGACTCCGTAAGTCGCAGCCAGGATGGGATCAACAAGCCATCCCAGGTTGTGCCAAGATCGATCGGCCGCACTGACGGAGAACGTATCGAGACCGAACGGCAGCAAGTGCTGCTGGGCATTGCGAATTCGAACCAGCAGCGAGGTGTCACTGACCTGCGTCCAGCCGAACAGCACCGCCAGCAGGACGGTCGCCCAGCGGATGACAAAGTCACCGCGAATCGCCTCGTCTTCGACAAGTTCCGGAGTCAGCGGTTCGTATTCGGGAAGCTGGTCTGCCGCCTCAGTCTGAGCAGCGATCGCCGCTTCGGACTCGATCGGAGGAGGCGTCTGGTCGCCGGGGGCATCAGTGGAGGTGGTCACAGTGGAGTCCTGCAGGGCGGGAATTCGCCGAATGAAGCTCGCCGGGCAATGAATGAACGTCGGCGAGCCTACACAATATCAGCGATTGGGAGCCAAGGGGAGCGCCGGGCGCCCGCCGGGCTGGTGAGTTTTTCGATCGTCCTCGGGAAGTTCCTGGGAAAGATTGTGTTTCGGCGGTGTCAATCCGGCTTGACTTTTTTCCTGTGAATCGCCGATAGTTGTCGTAACTTCATTTGACAGGTCGAGTCGCGGCGATACGATTCTGTCTGAGGTTGCTGTGGGTCTCTTCTGATTTCGACGGAAGAAACCCCGGTTTAGGCGATGTGCAGTGTGGAAGGTGTCGTTGCTCGACACCGGTATCGTCAGGCTGAATCCCAGGTCGGGTTGTTCGTTTCTTCGGGTTTTTTGAAACTCCCACAGAGACGAGATTCCGGATGGTTTTGGCAGTTGCGATCCACACGATCCCCGTGCGGTCAGCCCTGTTCGAACAACACTGTTCTCAGACAGACACAGTTCTCACACAGATGCTGATTGCCCTGTTTTGAAACCCTTGTCCGTCTTTGGCCCCTCCTTCCAGGCAGGGTGACTTCAGGCAGCGGGGGGCGAGGCAGCGAGCCACGAGGATTCGACGGAAGTCCTGTTCGGAAGACACGAGTCAGGGCAACGAGCTGTCGGGGAAACCCACTCGTTGTGATTCGGTCAAGGAATGGCGCTGAAAGTGTGCGTGCGTCGCGATCATCGTGGATCGTGAGTTCGCTCCCCAGGCGGCTGTGCTTTCGACAGGTTCTGCGTTGGTCCGCCTTCAATCCCTGCGGGGCTGTCCCGCCAGTCGCACCGTTGCGATCACGTTGTTTTCGAAACCCGATGAGTGTTGATCACTCGATGCTGTTCCACTCTCCGAAGCGAACTGCCCGTTCGAGCTCTGTCCTCAGAGGCTCGCGGTGTCGCTTGCTGAATGCTTCGGATGGCTGAGTGCCCTTTTGGAAAACCCCATGCCGACCAATCGTCCGCGATCTTCGAAGAGCTCCACCCGTCGTCCTCGTAACGAAGAGGTGCAGTCGTTTGACTTCGAGGATACCTCTGACCTGAATGATTTCGGGGCTGGGCTGGCGGATGACGCGCCCGCTCCCAAGGTAACACGGAAGCCTGCTCGTAAGAGCGACCCAGAACCCGAGCCGGAAGCCCCTCGCACCCGCCGACCAGCTGTCAAAGCCGAAGCACCGGCCGCCCCCGCTCCAGCTGCGGAAGAGGCCCCGACCTCTCGCCGACGCCGGACGATCACTGGGAAGCGAGTGGAGATCACTCCCGCTGAAGACTCAGCACCCATCGAAGAGACACGCCGGGACGATGCTCCTCGCTCGCGCTCGGAAGTCGAATTTGATCGCCCCAGCTACAACGACGATCGAGACGATCGTGCTGCGGAAGGCGATGACCGCATCGAGTCCCGAGAGGATGATGGAGGAGACGAAGGGGGCACCCGCCGCCGCCGCCGTCGTCGTCGGGGACGCGGTGGTCGCGACGGCGAGGCTGTCAGCAATTCCCGCACACCGGCCCCCGGTCGCGGTACACCACAGGGTCGCGGCCCCAATCAAGGTCGTGGATCGCAGTCGGGACGCGGTCCGAGCGATCGCGGCGGCCACAATCAGGGCGGAAACCGCTTTGGCGGTCGGGCCCCTCAGCAGTCCCAATTCGAAGGCCGCCGTCCGCGTGGCGAGCGTCGCAGCCTGAGTGCTGCCAGCCCTCGTGACCGGATCATGAAGGACGCTCCCGCTCAGTCCGAGATCGTCGGCGAACTCCAATCGCTGACGGGTGTTCTGGAACTCCACCCCAAGGGGTACGGCTTCCTGCGGATGGCCAAGAACGACTACGCCGCCGAAGACTCCGATGCCTTTGTCTCCAGCTCCTTGATTGAGAAGCACCGCCTCCGCGAAGGGGTCAAGATCGTCGGTGATGCGGGCATGGGCCCCCGCGGCCAGGGACTGCGGCTGGTCAATGTCGAGGAGATCGACAACCGCACTCCCGAAGAGTACGAGCAGATCAAGAACTTCGATGACCTGACCCCGATCAATCCGCATGAGCAGATCATTCTGGAGACGGGAACTCAGCCGATTACGATGCGGGTGATGGACCTGCTGACCCCGATCGGCAAGGGAACTCGCGCTCTGATCGTCGCTCCGCCCCGCAGCGGCAAGACGATGCTGATGCAGGACATCGCGAACTCGGTCGCCGAGAACCATCCGGAGATCCAGCTGATCGTGCTGCTGATCGACGAACGACCGGAAGAAGTCACCGACATGCGGCGGAACG
The DNA here is from genome assembly GCA_044337025.1 of Planctomycetaceae bacterium. Classification (GTDB taxonomy): domain Bacteria; phylum Planctomycetota; class Planctomycetia; order Planctomycetales; family Planctomycetaceae; genus TH-plancto1. Next base: position 37,518 of record JBIIOI010000021.1, on the reverse strand, counting down.
TCAAGGGCGAAGTGGTCGCCTCGTCGATGGACCGCGATGTCGAAAGCCACGTGCGGATCAGCCAGCTGGTCTTCGAACGCGGTAAGCGGATCGCCGAATCGGGCAAGCACTGCCTGATTCTGATGGACAGCATTACCCGCTGTGCCCGTGCCTTCAACAAGTGGATTGGCGGCGGACGCGACAGCAAGATCGGCACCGGCGGTCTCGACAACCGCGCCCTGGAAATTCCTCGCCGGATGTTCGGAACGGCCCGCCGCTTCGAAGAAGGCGGCTCGCTGACCGTGATCGCGACCGCGCTGATCGAAACTGGCAACCGGATGGACGACTCGATCTTCCTCGAGTTCAAGGGAACCGGGAACATGGAACTGGTGCTCAGCCGTGAACTGGCTGAACGCCGGATCTGGCCCGCGATTGATGCCTCGCGCTCCGGGACCCGCCGCGAAGAGAAGATCCTGTCTCCGGAAGTCATGGAAGGGGTCACCATGCTGCGTCGCAGCCTGGCCGCTCTGCACCCGACCGAAGCGATGGAAACCCTCGTCAAGACGCTGTCGCGGTTCCCAGACAACAAGGCCTTCCTGGAACGGATCAAGTCGGTCCTGTAAGGCCGAGTTCGAGCGATGGCTCGGAGTCTCCGTCTGACCAGAGGAGTCGATGCCTGAATCTGACAGGCCGCCTGTTTTCACTATTCTGGCCCACTGGCCACGAATCGTGCTGGTGGTCCTGTCTGCGGCCATGGTTTGGTGCGTCTGGAGCCGACCGATTTCGCCGATTTGGAGTCGGCCGATTCATGGTCGCTTACAGGTTCTGGGGACCTCCCATGCAGGGCAGTTGACGACCCTCCACCAGTCCTCCATGGACGGTCCCGCAAAACTGCAGGTCCGTCATGTCGCGACGGGCGAGATTGAACGGGAGTTTGATTTAGCGCCAGCCCGCTATGGCTTGAGCCGGGTAACTCCTGATGGTCAATGGGCTGTCATTCACGCCAGTTCCGCTTACCAATTGATGGTCGTCTCTCTACAAACGGGACAGCTGCGATATCCACCTCTTCACAGTGACGGAGTCGGGAGCATCAGCGACGACTCGAAGCACGCGATCATATTGCGAGGGAACTGCAAATTAGTCGATCTCGCCACGGGCGAGCAGAAAGCTGCGTACAACATCGACGCGTGGCACTTTTCAAAGGACTCGCGGCAACTGCTGATTCGCCATCAATTCAGCCAGAATCTCACTATTGTGGATCTTGCGGACCAAAGTAAGCGGTCTCTGGGAGAACTGCCGCAGCATCCGATCCGCCCAGAGTCTCCTCGCCACCTCAACATCGAGACCTGGCGGGATGATCGCGTTTACGTGTCCAACCGCCGCAAGAGGTCGGACAGCCAGAGATGGGACGTGGAATTCTGGTCATTGGATACGCGGAGTGACTCCCTCAGCGATCTGCGACGGGAACCAGAACTCTTCGGTCATGGAGACAGCAGTGATTGGCATTTCTCCACCTGGCGAAATGGACATCGAGGCGAACTACGACGAGGAGAGTCCTGGAAATCGGGAGGAATCTACGAGTGGTTGCTCAAACGATTGGTCGCCCTCAAGATCCGCGTAAAGTCCGCGAGAATCCTGGAATCGTGGCAGCCTCTGGATCCTCAGACTGGAGTGCCAAAAGGGGCGGTGATCCACGATCTCGCCCCATCGTTCTCCATTTCAGATGACGGACAGTGGCTAGTCGATGGCGACGATCAGCAACTCCGCTGTTGGCAACTGCCCGCTCATCGCGGTCTTCGCCGCTGGCTGGAGACGCTCTTGGCAAGCCTGCTTCCCGGGAGCCTTGTGTGGGTCATTTGTCGATTCAAGAGGTCCAAACAGACCGGATTCCGAGAAGCGCGGGAGTCCGTGCAGTGACTCTGTGCGGGGAGTTCCCATACCGATTGCCCTACCTGGCCTGGTAAGCTCGATTTCAAGCAAAAAAGCCGTGACTCTCGACCTTAGAGAGTCACGGCCTCGAGTGGGCGTTACAGGGATCGAACCTGTGACCCCTTCCGTGTGAAGGAAGTGCGCTAGCCACTGCGCTAAACGCCCGGCGGAGGGGGATTGTAAGGGGCCACCCGCTGGTTCTTCAAGGACAACGGGCGATCTCGTCAGGTTCATATGCGCCAGGTTTCGCTCGGCGTTTTCGAGTCGCCGTGAATCTCAAGAGCGACTCTGCCACGCTCTGTAACCTCCGCCGGGCCAATCAATTCGCCGGACTTAGCGAAGGGTTTCGCTTTCCCTCTTGCGTTGGCGAAGCTCTTCGCTAATATTGGCGAAGAGTTTCGCTACTCGGGGAGGAATCATGACAAAGTCGAACACCTCGCAGCCCACGGAAGTCGAGCTGCAGATCTTGAGGATCTTGTGGGAACTTGGGCCCAGCCCCGTGCGGGAGATTCACAAGAAGCTGGAGGCCGAGAAGGGCACCAACTACTCCACGACGGTCAAGATGCTGTCGGTCATGCTGGAGAAGGGGCTCGTCAAGCGGGACGAAGAGGCCAGTCCGCATATCTACTGGGCCACAGCCACCCGCGAGAAGACGGGCAGAAAGATGCTCACGGACCTGGTCGACAAGGTCTACGCCGGTTCGACGATGAGTCTGGTGCTGCAGGCGCTCTCATCGACGAAGGCCTCCCGCGAGGAACTCGACGAGGTTCGGAAGCTACTGGACCAGATGGAATCCGAGTAAGCCGCACAGCCGCCACGCTCGCGAGAGCGTGAGAACCCTTGCGCGCGTTGACCGAAATATCCCCACGTTCTGGCGAACGTGGCTACGAATTGGCGAAGCACCGGGAGTGGCCGATGTCTCCATTCATCGAACAACTGGGTTGGGTTCTGATTCACTCGCTCTGGCAGCTGGCCCTGTTGGCGGCGGCGGCGTTTGTGACTCAGCGAGCCATGCGGCGGACCAGTGCCGCGGCCCGGTATGCGACGCTGCTCGCGATCCTCGTTCTGGTGGTCGCTGCGCCGCTCATCACATGGAGCGTTCTGCCAACGCAAGCTGCCATCCCCGTCGCCGACCTGCCTGACCCGGTACCCGTTCGGGCGTCCGAACCGGCCCCGCAGCTGAAACCGGTTGCCCCAGCACTGGCCCCCGCCCCGGTCACTGTGGAGTCGACTCCGCCGATCACGGCCGTCACTCCCGTGCCGCCAGTGCCCGTCGTTCCCGCCAAAGCTCCCGAACCGTTGAAGCCTTCGTGGAGTCAGTGGGCTCAGCAATCGATTACGCCCTGGCTTTCGACCATCGTCTGGGGGTGGTCTCTGGGTGTGCTGGCGTTTGCGATTCGTCCGCTGTGGAGCTGGTTCACTGTCCGCCAGCTGCGGACACAAGGCGTTTCTCCCGTCTCCGAATCAGTGCAGGCCGCCCTCGCGGAAACTGCGCGCCGCCTGGGGATGACACAGGCGGTGCGCGTTTTGCAATCGACCATCGTCCAGGTGCCCATCGTTGCGGGCTACTTGAAGCCCGTGATCCTGCTCCCGGCCAGCATCGTCACGGGGCTGCCCGCCTCACAGCTTGAGGCCATCCTGGCCCATGAACTGGCCCATATCCGGCGGCATGACTATTTAGCGAATCTGATCCAGACGCTGGTCGAGACCGTGTTCTTCTATCACCCGGCGGTCTGGTGGTTGTCGCACCAGATCCGGTGTGAGCGAGAGAACTGCTGCGACGATATCGCAGTGGCCATGCTCGGCAACCGCTTGGACTACAGCCGGGCCCTGCTGGCTGTCGAGGAGCTGCGCGGGGCCCCAACCACGCTGGCCGTGGGAGCCAGCGGCGGGTCGCTCCTGGGGCGGGTGAGAAGGCTGTTCCACCGGGATGTGGAGCAGCTTCGACTCTCGAACGGCAGCATCACGCTCTGCGGGCTCATCGGAATCGGATTGATTGCCCTGGCGACGGTTGCCAGCACGAATCATGACCGATCAAGCGAGTTATTCTTTCCCGGAGCCAAGGCGGAGATCGACGGTTTCGGCACAATCGAAGTCCTGGGACTTCGGTTTGTTGATTCAGAGTGGTGGAGCCCCGATGGGTCGAACCTGTCGGCGAGTGTTGATCTCGGCGACCCGATACGCCACCTCTTCAACGATGATCCCTTGAACGGACGGCAGATTGGAATTGTGACTCGGTTTTCTGGAGTGGACTCCCCTCGCCATTCCCGAGTTCGCTTGAAGTCGAATCGAACAGGGAGCTCCGGTTCATGGTCGTCTCAAGAACGAAGAAGAGCCGAACAGAATCAGATCACGGATATTCGGTTTTGCTCGACAAATCTGTCCCCCGATGCCCTCTCTGGAGAATTAACGGTTCTCCTGTCGTTTGACGCCTGGAGTCCTTGGTACACGATTGACCTCAAGTCTCCCGAGGCAAGTCAGAACCAGGGACCGCTGGCACCGGTCGTGGGACGAACTCCGAGCAGCCTGGCGTCGACAGAATGTGAAATCGGACTCCAATTCAAGAGCGGTGTGCATGAGGAGATTCACTTTGAGCAGGTCGCACTGGATGCCGCTGGCAACGAGATTCCGTCAAGAGGCGTGGTGGGAAACAAGCACCTTGGACTGAAGCACTACGCAGTTCCAGAATCCCAAGTCGCCAAGTTGAGATACCGATTCCAGAGGTTTACTCATGAAGTGCGATTCCGCGATATCTCTTTGAAAGCGGGTCGTCAGACGGAACCACAAGCCAGAGTGCAGGTTTTGCATCGCCCCGTGAGGCCCGCAGCATTCTCTGAGCCCGCCACATCGCTGTCGGCCTGGCCGCAACTCGGCGGCAGCGCTGCGCACAACCCCATCTCGCCGATCACCAATCTCCCCACTCAATTCCATCCGGACCGGCAGGAGAACATCCGCTGGTCCCAGCCGATCGGGGACTTTGCTTTCAGCTCTCCCGTCGTCTCCGGGGGCAAGGTGCTGATCGGGACCAACAATGCCATCGGGCGCGACCCGCAGTTCCCAGCTTCGATCGATCGGGCCTGCCTGCAGTGCTTCGATGAGCGGACTGGGGAGTTTCTGTGGCAGTATTCCAGCCCCAAGATGGAACAAGGGCGGCGACATGACTGGCCCTCGATCGGGATCTGCTCGACGCCGGTGATCGAAGGGGATCGCGTCTGGTTCGCGACCAACCGCTGCGAAATCGTGTGTCTCGATCTCAACGGGCATCGCGACAATGAGGACGATGGCGAGCCGGAAGCGTCAGCGCCCGGAGAAGCTGCGAGAACCCTCACCCCCAACCCCTCTCCCGGGGGGAGAGGGGAGCCAGAGATGCAGAGAGCGGATGTCGTCTGGAAGTACGACCTGTTCAACACGCTGGGCGTTCGTCCGCTCAACGCCACCTGCGTTACGCCGGTCATTGCGGGCGATCTGCTTCTGCTCAACTCCGGCAACGATGTCGATGAGAGTTACCAGACAGTCCCCGCTCCTGAGGCTCCGGCGTTTCTGGCCTTTCACAAGACGACGGGCCAGCTGATCTGGTCCGACAAGACTCCCAACCCGAACATTCTGGGCAATGGCTGTTCGATGGGAGCCCCCGCTGTTGCGAAGATCGACGGCGTCTGGCAGGCGATCTTCGCTGGGTATGATGGATGGCTGTATGCCTTCGATCTGGAGTCCATTCAGAGGAGTGAGACTCTGCTGCTCTGGAAGTTCGATCTGAATCCGAAGGAGTCGCAATACCGACTCAGTGGACCTCGGAATGAGTTCTCGTATCGCGGGCTGCCTACCACACCGGTTGTCGTGGGGAACCACGTCTTCGCAGCTGTCGGGCACAACCCCGAACGTGGCGAGGGGCTCGGGCGGTTGTGGTGTATCGACGCCACCCAGCGCGGCGATCTCAGCTCTGACCTTGTCTACAACAAGTCCGCCCCGGATGGCGTGATCCCGCACAAACGCGTCCAGGCCTGCGAGGCGGACAAGGGGGACTTCACCCGCCCGAATCCCAACAGCGGCGTCGAGTGGGTCTATACCACGGACGATCTCAACAAGAACGGCCAGATCGAATTCGAAGAGCAGATGCACCTCTCGAACAGCCTGCCGGCGATTCATGACGGGCTGTTGCTGACGACGGACCTGTCCGGGCTGGTTCACTGCCTCGATGTCACCACCGGCGAGCTGCTGTGGACTCATGATCAACTGGCCAACTGCTGGTCGGGCCCGCTGCTCGCCGACGGGAAGGCCTGGATCATCGACGAGGATGGGGATCTGTCGATCTTCGCACTGTCACGCGAGAAACAGCTGATCGCCGAAATCGCGATGAACTCGCCCGGGTACACGAACCTCGCAGCTGCGAATCAGACGCTGTATGTGGCGACGAAGACGCAACTGGTAGCGATCGGGAGTGGGGCGTTTCCGAAGCTGAATGGCGTCACCGCCAAGCTGCCCGGCGGGCTGGAGATTGAGCTAGTGGGAGTGACTCCCAACGCAGCTCCCACTTCGGAAGGCTGGCGGGCCGATGGGTCGCTCATCGAAGGAGCCGGCAACTGGCCGCGCGGGGCAACGTTCTCGAACGACGGGGATCTATTCACGATAACAACCGACGGAGCTTCCAAACTCCCCCCGAATCCGCTGGCTCGCGATCTGCTGTTCGAGAGCCGGGGCCTGCGGTCGCATCCGTCCTGGGTGATTCTGAATCAGAAGGGATGGACGCAGTTCGAAAGCGTGAATGCCGACGAAACCATCCGTCGTCGTTTGAGCTACCTGCCCAAGGAATCCGGTCAGCCACTGACCGTCGAGATGGCCCTGACCGACAGCCCGTGGGGACCGTGGCAACGGATCGACAAGTCCGGCAAGCGGATCAACACGATCGAGACATTCGAGCCCGATCGGAAGCTGTATGAAGATATCCAGATTGTACGGCTGTCAGCGTCGAGAGACACGGACTCGAGTGACAAGCCACTGCACCTCGTGCTTGTGGAACCGGCGACGCATGATGACTACCAGAGCGGAGTGTTTGATATCGAGGTGCGGTTTGTCGACAAGAACGGCAAAGTCTGGAAGACCTTTGCGCGCCCTGCTCCTCCCAAGGACGGTCGTCGATTAGTAACCTGGGCCACCGGTGGTCCGGTCCCGCTGGAGTCACTCGCGTACGCCGAGTTCCGCCTGCGGCCCTACCGGCACTTCATCGCATTCAAGAATGTCCCGCTGGATCGAACTCCCGGGGCTCAAGTGGCGGTCGAGCACCGCTCGCTCCCGTTGCCGCCAACGCATGTGCCGGACCCGCGATTCACCGCGAAGGTTCCCGGCGGCATCGAGATTGAACTGCTGCGGATCGTGCGGAACGATCTGCCCGAGGATCAGAGCTTGACACCCGACGGGAAGCCCTCCCCGGGCCACCTCGACTGGCCGCAAAGATCACATTACAAGGTCCAGCCCGACGGAAACGGATACTCCAGCAGCAATGAAGGCCCGGGCAGCTATCGGGCATGGGATTTTGCTTACGAAGTTCGCAGTGCCGGTTCCAAGCCGTTCGTGTCCGTTGATGTCGTCGGCGAAGGATCGACATCCAGCTCCCAGTTCTTGCCTGCCATCGGCCCGCGACTCGTCACTGTGCTCCCGAAGGTTCCCGAGTCTCTGACCACGTTCCAGCTGCGCGTCGGCACCGAAGAGTGGGGCGAGTGGATTCAGGTGGGGGCCGATGGAGAGATTCTGAACCCCGAAGCGATGAGCAAAAGCCCGAACTCTCCCGAGAAGCTGGTCACCGTTGCCGGGGCGGGACTCGATGCCGAGAACCTCGATCGCAGCTGGATCAAGTGGCTGGCCCTGCCCAACGGAGGCGAGTATTACCAGATGGAAGTTCGGGCGATTGATGACGACGGAAAGATCGTCGAGTCACGATCCTCGTCGACGGGCCCCCGGGAGACAACGAAGTCTTTCGAACTGCCGCTTGATCGCCTGGCCCGCTTCGAATACCGCCTGCGACCATACCGGCATCTTGTGAGGTTCGATCAGATCTGCACCGACCCGGCGAAGCCGACGGAAGTGAAGGTCTCCGTCGAGCCAATTGTTTACCCGAACGAAGTTGCCGCTCCTTCCGAACTCAAGACATCTAAGCTCCAACTCCTGAACCCCAATGGTACCCCGTGGCAGGGGAACTTGACCAAGGGGCATGTCGGCTTCACCGCGCCCGACGCCAAAGCGTGGAACACCTGGGTCGGCAAGGACGGGCGGGCAAACCTGACTCAACTGCCGGAAGGTCCGCACTGGCTAATCACCAGCTACCCGTTCTCGGCGATTCCCATCGAGACGCCGCTTAAGCAGTCGCCTCTCAAGCTGCCACTGCGGCTGGGAGCTCCGTCGCGACAGCACAGCTCCAGCAACTACTCTGCTGAACTCAAACTGAATTCCGATGGCCGATTCCGGGAGTTCATTGAAATCCTGGTCACGAACAGCACCGACGAGCTGTTGAGCTTCAGCGAACTCGATCTGTCACTGGAGGCCGGTTGGCTCGGGCAGGAGAGCCAGGCTCACTCCCCGCGCTGGCTGGAGAATGACCTGACGAAGGTGAAGCAACTGGAGATCCCCGCCGGTAGAAAGGGGATGCTGCGCCTTGATTGGAATGATTGGGTGAAGCGCGGCATCTGGGATCCGATGTCGGGACCACAGACTGTCTCGAAGCCCGCACTGCCGGAACAGCAACCCGGTAAGATCTGGGTTCGGATTCAAGGCCCAGGGTTCGGGACGATTCCGGTGGCTTTGACGCATCCGGAGAAGTTTTTGGCCGCCGGTGATGAACCCACTCCCCAACCTCCCCCGCTTGATGAGAATCAACTAGGTCCCCGCATCGATCTCATCGGCCTGACCTACGACTCGGTCCCGAAGAAAGAGACCTGGAATACCAACGGCCAGCCGCTCCCCGCACCGGAGTGGGTGCAGCAGTTGCCCAAGTTGTATGGGGATGACAAGAGCAAACCCGCTCCGCTGTATCTGTTTGAGGTCCACGGGCTGCGGGCGAAGCCTTCGTTTCGCCATCGCTACCAACCGGCGGTCGTTTCCGGGGATGACGAGGTTCCGGAGGGGCGGCCCTATCGCATGGCGGTCCTCTATGAAGATCTAAAGGATGGTCAATATCTCTGGGGCGAACATCCCGCCGTGCGAATCACCGACGAGCCGTGGGGCCCGTGGCGGACGATCACGAAGGAGGGCCAGTTCGCCGAACCAGTTGATCCGAACACCCTCTATCGCGAGGGGTACGACATGGTCACGCTGCACGGTTTCCGTCCGCTGACGAAGAAGCCGAATGATCCCGAGCTGGCCGCCGATGCCGTTCGCACGGGTCTGGTCCTGAAGCATCCGATGGACTACGACGCGCTGTATGCCATCGAGATCGAAGCGGTCCCGTCGACTGCCGGTCCGCAGCTGGTCAACGTCTTCACGAGCCGCCCCGTTCAGCGTTTCCGCAACGAAGCAAAAGATCGCTGGGACGTCGAATCCGAATGGCCCGTCGATCCCACGAAGATCGACCACCTCCGCTACCGCATCCGCCCCTACCGACACCGTTTTGAGTTCCAGGAGGTCGCCTACAAGCAGTATGAACGCCCCGCCACGTCAGCCCCGTTCAAGGTGATCCACACGAAGCTGGAGCACGACCTGCCGAGGCAAATGCATGATCTGCCAGCAAGTCCGAAACCCTTGGCAGGCGTTTGGGGACCAGCATCGAATGGCCTGCGCAGCCGTCTGACTCTGCTCGACGACGCGCCGCATGTGGGCAGTGCGAAAGTCCGGGTCGAGTTGTGGAACGAGGGAGATGTCCCGCAAGAGATTGCCTTGGACCCACGCAAGGCCGGGAAGGGTTTTGTGATCCAGACACTCGACGGAAAACAGGTGCGGCAGGCGATCGAGAACCTGCCGGTCAAGGCCCCACGCGACACGGATGTGTCGATCACGATTCCACCGGGCAAGACCGTGACGCTGCTGGACGAGTTCGATCTGGGCTATGCGTTCTTCTTCCAAAAGCCCGCTGAGTATCAGCTGCGGTTTGGAGGCGAGTGCAAGTTTCCGGGAGTCGTCTCCGAGGACTTCCCGGAATCGAACACGTTGAAAATCGATCTTACAGATGGTCCTCGACCTGAGTTCCAGAGAATTCGACAGCTTCTCATCATGGATGTCGCGGAGAATGGGGGACCTCACTGGAGAGGCCCCAGTGTCATCGATGACCACACGTTCGTCTTTCGCCGACTCGATTATGTTTATGTCAATCAGGTCGTTTTGCAGTTCACCGACAGTGTGGAGCCTGCTCCGCTCTATGTCCCGGAGTTCCCCAAGGATGTCCCGACCCCCAAGGCCCGAGATGTGTTGCTCGGAAAGACTAAGCTGGGTTTTGCTCATCTGCAAATTCCAGAACTGGCCGACAAGGAGTGGACGAAGTGCGAGGAACAGATTCGCGGAAGGATGTCGGGGGAGTTGATACTTGCCCAGGCCCCAGAGGGCGATCATACGAAACCCGCAGCCGTCCAAGACGCCAACACAGACGAGCGACTCGAAGGTGTCATCGCCACGCTACCCGGTGGTCTGGAACTCGAACTGCTGGGAGTGACGCCCTATCGCGAGCCGGGCCAGGAGAGCTGGGCACCGGATGGTAAGAAGTTTGAACCGGCACCGGATTGGGCGAGCCGACTGAAGGTCGCCACGATGCCACCGGATGGAATCGACTCCAGCGACGGGGTCAAAGAAGACTATCGAGACTTCATTGTTCGTGTGCGTGGATTCAAGAAGGAGCAACGGGCACTCCTCCCGTTCTCTGGACCGACGATGGAATCCGGTGACAGCACCATCGGGCCCATGAGCGTTTTGACCTGGAACCAGCAGGTCCAGCGGCTGCGGATTGGGCTTCCCGGCGAGTGGGGGCCATATCGCGTGTTGACTGCCGATTCGAAAGTGTCGCCGAAGACCAAGGCGGTGAATCCCCCCGGAGAAGTGCCTGCTCCGTATCGCAAGGTCTATGACTCAATTCAGCTCCGGCTGGAGGCGTCAGATGCCCGTGAAGAACGTTGGGGTAAGCCGCTCATGAAGTCGCTCCCTCCGGACTTCAAACCCGGCGATCCTGATCCCGACTTCGAACCAGGCAGTCGCGTCCGCTTGGTCTGGAAGGGGATCCCCACGAACCCAGACCTGAAGTATGCCACACACGAAGCGGTTGTCATCGACCTGGAGGGCCAGCCTCACGGAGTCACAGCCACATCCGCATTTATCGAACCCGAAGGGGGGCACCAATGGGATGTGGACATCTTCGATGTGCCGATCAGGCAGGTCTCCCACATCGAGTACCGCCTGCGCCCGTATCAGCATGTGGTCACGTTCAACAACGTGGCCCTGCATCCCGGAGTGGAGTGTGGGCCGAATGTGGTGGTCGAGTCGCCATTGGCTGTCGCGGCCAAGCCTCCTGCCACGTTGGAGTTTCGCGTGGTTGCGACCGCTGCGAAGAAAGATCCCATCGAGTTCGCAGGGCAGAAATGGCTCCTGATTGCTGGAGAAGCTGGCAAGCCAGTCGCGGGCAAATCAGCGCTGGGATTGCCGGTCGAACGTCTCAACGCCGGTAATGAGTACATGGGACTGTTGGGGGACACCCCGGCGACCTCAATGCCTTGGGATGGGACTTGGCACGTCGAAAAGTGTGAAGTCCAGCCCGACCCCAATGGCGAGGATTTCTTCCAGATCAACGTAACACTGGACGCTTCAGGCGGGAAAGCTCTGCGGACCCTCACGACAAACGCTCTGCGTCAGCGATTGGCCGTTATTGTCGAAGATCGCATTCTCGTCGCTCCGATTGTCCAGGAAGCAATTGGGACTACGTTCGTCATTACAGGCAATTTCACCAAAGAGCAGGCCGAGCAATTCGCCAAGTCGATCCGCCGCGGGATGGCTCAGGTGGGAGGAAATCCAGACAATCAACGTGCAGTTCAGCAACCAGTTGAGCTGCAAGTCGTCGATGCCGAAACTGGCAAGCCGATCACCGGGGCCGAGGTGACGGTGAGGCAGACGATCAGCTCCTGGCAGCCGAAGCGACCGGCGAATCTCAACATCTCAATCGCCAACCCTGAGTCTCTGTCCACGCTCCGGACGAACGCGACCGGGCACTTCTCCTTCACGACTCCCCCGGAAATGCGAGATTGGCAGTCGGACCTGCAGATCTCGATCCGGCATCCGGACTATGTGATCGAGCAGAGCTTTGGGGCTTTTCATGTCACCCCGGAGATGAAGGCCAATCCAGAACTACTGAAGGAGAAGCGATATCCCAACGGGATCATCAAGCTCAACCCCGGTCACGAAATCAGTGGCCAGATCCTTGGTCCCGACGGCAAACCGGCAGAGGGCGTAAAACTCTATGCCGCCTGGCAGATGCCGCAGTACCTGGGAATGCCGCCGCATGCGGTGACCGATGCCCAGGGCCGTTACAAGTTCCGGACTGTGAAGGAAACGGAGAGTGACCTCATCTTTGCCATCCCGCAGGATGCAGTGGCGGTATCGTTTCCGCTCAGAAAGAAGTATGGCGAACACCCGCCGATCCAGCTCGAGCGCGGGACAGTCATCACGGGGCAGGTACTGGGCCAGGATGGACAACCGCTGGCGGGAGCTGTGGTGCAGGCCAACGGCAGCGACTCGGTCTATGACGGGTTTCCCAAACCGATCGCCCGCGTCCTGACCGACTCTGAAGGACGTTACCGGCTGCCACTGCAAAAGCTGCCGGTCGATGTGCGTGTCTCCTCGCTGGGCTGGATGGGAGGCTGGCAGCCACGGGGCCGCGATCTGACGATCGACGAAGTGTTCCTGCCGGTGATGGTGAGAGACGAGAGACGAGAGGGGAGAGAAGAGAGCCAGACGGGGAAGACTCCGGGCGCTGACGCTTCCGGCTCGGGGGCGCTGACACTCGATTTCCGTCCCTGCGAAGCCGTCACGCTGACCGCCCAGGTCTATGACGAGAAGGGACAGCCCGCGACCGATTGCGAGCTGGCGGTCTTTGGCACGGCTCCCGATTCCCAGCGGGCTGGTGACAAGCTGCGATCGACATGGCGCGGGCGGTTCCACGCGATACCCGACCAGCCGGGGCTGTTCCGAGTGAAGGCCCCCAAAGGGCTCGTGAATGCGACGCTCGTCGATCCCGAGATTCCGACGGGGCCGCGGCAGAAGTGGACTCGCGAGGTCCGCGCGGGAGAGAAGCTCGATGGCCCGCGGACCGAATCCGGTTGGGAGGTTCTGGATAGGGACGATCATTCGATTGTTGTGGGAGCACCATCGCCATCGCCATAGTAATGCCTTCAATTGGCGTCCGTGGATCTGTTCGATAAGCTCGCGTGCGGTAAAGCCTTGGGTTTTCTCCGGGAGAGTTCTGAGATGTTTGCACGCTGCTGGACTGTGTGGGGAATGCTGCTTGCGTGTGTCGGCCCTGCGGTGGCGGGCGAGGTTGCTCTCGAGCCGGGACCGAACTCGGTGGTGCGCGCGAACAGTGAGGCCCAATCCTCCCCAGACATCGACCTGTACGAGGGGATCACAGCCAACGTCTCGCCAGAGGTCTCCGTCGAACTCCTGGGCGTTCGCGATTTGACGCCGAAGAGATGCTGGCTCCCGCACGGTCCCGAGATCCCACTGCCGGAGAATTGGCCGGCAGCTCATGTGACGCGCGGTTCCAATGCCTCTCACCAGCTGACCTTCCACTGCGTCGGGCTTCAGCCGGGACAGGTTTTTGCGTTTCCACTCGAACGCGATGCCATCTATCCGGTCGGATGGAATTTCGAGGCCAGTGTCCGCGACTTCTCGGTGGCTTATAGCCTCGGCGGAAAAAAGACTGTCGATCTGCAGCTGGGACTCGCAGCTCCATTTGGACCATGGCAGCGAATTGAACTCGATGGAAAGGCCGCCGAACTCCAGAATGTTCCCGAGAGCCATCAGTCAGTCTACCGTAAGGTGTCCAGCGCCGCTGTCGAGCCGACGCAACTCGAGAATCGAACCGCCTCCTCGATCAGTCTGCATGGCCTCAAGGAGATCAAGGGGCTGGAGGTCGACTACGTGGCTGTCGATGTCGATGGGAAGAGGCACCGTCGCGGGGCCTCAAGTGTCTCCAACGCCACTGGGATTCAGATGGAGATCATCGTTCTGCCGGCAGTGCCCCTCGACCACTTCGAGTATCGCCTGCGACCCGTCACGCACTGGATCACATTCAAGAACGTTTCGTTGTTACCTGGAACCGAGACCGAATGCGAGGCCGTGGTCGAGCCGGTGGAAACTCAAGAGAAAGAGACCGGTCGCGCTCCCTGAACGTGGTAACGCCACAATTGGCGAGGGCAACGCGGTTCGGTAAGCTCGTTCGCTGTGACTTGGAATCGGCTGACTGGGGGAGACCGTCATGGGGATGCGCTATCTGACTGTGTGGGGAGTGCTGCTCGCGTGTGTCGGCGGCGCGGTGGCCGGTGAGGTGACTCTGGAGCCGGGACCGAACTCGGTCTGTGTCCGGATCAACGGCGAGGTCTTCACCGTCCTCAACACCTCGAAGGACTGGAAGAAGCCGTTCCTGTATCCCGTGGCGGCTCCGGGAGGGATTCAGCATCTGTCAGAAGATGTGAAGCAACCGATTGGCGAAGAAGGTCTGCCCGGGAGCCAGGTGATGATCTGCAAGGAAGACGCCGAACTGCGGCTGACTGATTCTACGGGGAAACTCAAGCTGGGCGAGATCGTTGATGTTCGCTCTATCAAGCGTCCCCTGCTGTGGGTGCCGGATTTGAACGGCTGGGTTCATGAGCGAGATGTCGCCCCGCTGGGGAGTGTGGTCACGCGTGTGATCCAGCAGGCTCCGAAAAAGGATCTCGACCGGAAGCATCCTCTGTATTACGACCATCCGCACCACAAGGGAATCTGGAACACGATCGATGAAGTGAACGGAATCAAGTTCTGGAACGAAGATGCCACCGTCCGAAACATCTCCGTCACGATCGATCAGGCCCAAGGCGAGTCGGCCCAGCTGACGATGGTCAACCACTGGCTGAGCCCGGATGGTTCGCCACTGGTGAAGGAGACGACGAAGCTGCGGTTCATGGCGGATCACTCGCTGGTGGCGGACATCGATTTTGCAGCGGTCGACAAAGCGGTGACTTTTGGTGACACGAAGGAAGGGCTGTTCGCGATCCGCCTGCCCAATAGCATGCGGGAGAACGCGGGCGGCGGGCCCGTGGCGAATGCGGACGGACTGACCAGCACGATGAACTGCTGGGGCAAGACGTCGCCGTGGGTCGACTATGCCGGTCCGGTCGGGCATCGCAAGCTGGCTGTGACGCTGATGGACTGGTCCGGGGCGTTTCGCAAGTCGCGGTATCACGTACGGGACTATGGCCTGTTCTCGATCAATCCGTTCGGTCCCAAGTCCTATACCAATGGGGCCGAGCCGGAATCACCCGTGACAATCGAGCCGGGCAAGTCGATCCAGCTGCGGTATGGGGTGAGCGTGCGCGAGTTCGTGGATCATCAGGGAGCGGCTGAGGCGTACAAGCGGTTTGAATCGCTGCCGTAACTGAACACGTCGAACAAGTTCGACGGCTATATTCTCGTTTCACAAACGGAACAGACTTTCATGCGACTCGCACTCTGTCTCACACTGCTCACTCTCACTTCCATGCTTCACGCCGACGACAAGGACTATGTCCTCGGTCCCGACTCCGAGCGGCACGAAGGAGTGCCCAAAGGCACCGTGACTCACCACCAGTGGAAGAGCCAGATCTTGGAGGGCACGGTTCGCCACTATTCGGTCTACGTCCCGGCTCAGTACACGCCGGACAAGCCCGCAGCCTTGATGGTCTTTCAGGATGGTCACACCTACGTCAGCGAGACGGGCAAGTTCCGGGTGCCGATCGTCTTTGACAACTTGATTCACAAGCAGGAGATGCCCGTCACGATCGGTGTCTTTATCGACCCCGGCTTCAAACGCGAGACGCTGCCCACCGAGCGCGGCTGGAATCCGCGCCCCGAGAACCGCAGCTTCGAATATGACACGCTGTCCGACCAGTACGCCCGGTTCCTGCTCGAAGAGCTCCTGCCCGAGGTCCAGAAGACTTACAAGATCACCGCCGACCCCGAACGCCGGGCCATCTGCGGCATCAGCTCGGGCGGGATCTGTGCCTTCACGGTCGCGTGGGAGAAACCGGACTCGTTCCGCAAGGTGCTGAGCCACGTAGGGAGCTTCACCAACATTCGCGGCGGGCATGCCTACCACGCGATGATCCGCAAGACACCGAACAAGCCGCTGCGGGTCTACCTGCAGGACGGCTCCGGCGACCTCGACAACGAGAACGGGAACTGGCCGCTCGCCAATCAGGAGATGGCAGCTGCGCTCAAGTTCAAGGGGTACGACTACCAGTTCGTCTACGGCACCGGCGGTCACAATGACATCCACGGCGGAGCCGTCCTGCCGGATGCGATGCGCTGGCTGTGGCGCGACGTGAGATAGGTTCAGATTCGTACGACGACCCGTCCGGCGATTTCGCCCTTCAGGATCGACGCCACGGCGGATGTGACTTGGCCCAGGGTGATCTCCGTCGCCAGTTCGCGCAGCTGGGCGGGCTTCCACGATCCGGCCAGACGATCCCAGATCATCCGGCGGCGGTCATCCGGGCACCAGGCGGAGTCGATCCCGGCCAGCGTGATTCCACGCAAGATGAACGGATAGACGGTGGTCGGCAGATCGGCACCACCCACAACTCCGCACGCCGCGACGCAGCCGCGATGCATCACCGATTTGAGCAGTGTGGCGAGGGTGGCTCCTCCGACGGTATCGACGGCTCCCGCCCAGGTCGCACTCAGCAGAGGTCGATTCGGCACGGACTGAAACTCCTGCCGCGAGATGACCGACCGAGCCCCCAGGGACCGGAGCCACTCAGCGCGGTCGGCCTTCCCAGAGATCGCTGCGACCTCATACCCCAATTGACTGAGAATCTGCACCGCCACCGAGCCGACTCCGCCCGTGGCCCCCGTTACCGCGATCGGTCCGCGCGTCGGATCGATCCCGGCATGAATCAGGGCCATCACGCACTGGGCGGCTGTGAACCCAGCTGTCCCCAGCGTCATCGCCTCAAACAGTGTCAAACCCGACGGGCAGCGGACCAGCCACTCAGCTGGGCATCGCAGCTGCTCCGACCAGCCTCCCCAGCGCTCGACACCCAGCTCATGCCCGGTGGCGATCACCTCTGTCCCCACCGGGAAATCTGACGAGTGGCTCTCGATGACGACACCGGCCGCATCGATCCCCGGAACATGAGGAAAGTGACGAGCGACTCCCGGATGCCCCATGGCAGCGAGGGCGTCTTTGTAGTTGAGTGACGAGTATTGAACCCGGACGGTGACCTCTCCGGGAGGCAACTTGCCAAAGCTGTGATCCTGGATGGTGCCCGAGGCGGTCTCGCCGGTCTTCTGGACGAGGTAGCAGCGAAAGGGGGGCATGGGCCAGCTCCAGGGAATCGGGGAGGATTTGCCCCTCAGAGCTTAAACATTTGAGGCCTCCGAGCGGAGAGCCTGCTCGGAAGATTTCTGCGACGAGACAGCGGGCACGTCGGGCAAGCCCGGCGGCTATCAGGGATTTCCACAATTCAGACAATCGCTTTGATCTGTTCAACCGTCAGCGGAGGTTGCTCCGGATCGGTCCCCTCATCAGAATGAGGGTATCGTCCCACGGACCCACTGGCCTTTTCATGACCGCACCCACCTCTTCGGCTGACTCTTCTCCTCGCATGGGGGCGGGAATCGAGTACGAGAAGTTCCTCGACTGTGTTCACTGCGGGCTCTGCACATCCGCCTGCCCGACCTATCTGGAGACCGGGAACGAGAACGACAGCCCGCGCGGGCGGATCTATCTGATGCGGGCGGTCACGGACGGGCGACTCGAAATGTCCCCCACCGTCGGGCGGCATCTGGAGCTTTGCCTGGACTGTCGCAGCTGCGAGACCGCGTGCCCCTCGGGAGTGCAGTACGGGCGGCTGATCGAGCCGTTCCGGGTTGAGATGCAGCAGAGGGCCGCAGTCACCAAACCGGCCGGCTGGTTCCAGGAACTGATCCTGTACGGACTGTTTCCCTATCCGAAGCGACTGGCGTGGGCTCTGTGGCCCGCGCGGATGATGCAGAAGCTGGGCCTCGACACACTGATGGAGAAGACCGGTCTGATCAAGCTGTTGCCGCAGAAGCTGCAGCGGATGCAGCGTTTGCTCCCAACGCTGAAGGCTCCCCGCCCAAAGCTGCCGACCCTGCTGCCCGCGATCGGTCCCCGCCGGGCCAAGGTGGCGATGTTCACGGGCTGCGTTGCAGAAGCCCTGTTCGACCACGTGAACTGGGCCACTGCGCGGGTGCTCCAGCTGAATGGCTGCGACGTGATCGTGCCGCAGGGCCAGGCCTGCTGCGGGGCGATTCATTACCACAGCGGAGCCAGCAATCCCGCCTTGAATCTGGCCGAGACCAATATCGAGTCGTTCGAACCCGATGATGTCGACGCGATTATCATCAACGTGGCCGGCTGCGGCTCGATGCTGAAGGACTACGGGCACATTGCTCACGAGCTCAGGCCCAACGATCCCGCGCTGCACCAGCGGTTTGAGCAGTTCGCCAGCAAGGTCAAGGATGTTTCGGAGTTCCTGGCCACGCTGGGACCGATCCAGCCGACGAAGGCCGTCCCGCTGAAGGTCGCCTACCACGACGCCTGCCATCTGGCCCACGCTCAGCGGATCCGTCAGCAGCCGCGCGATCTGCTCAAGATGATCCCCGGAATTACTCTGGTCCCCTTGGCTGAGTCCGACATCTGCTGTGGAGCTGCGGGGAGCTATAACCTGACCGAGGGTGAGATGGCGGACCGCCTGGGGAATCGCAAGGTCGCCAACATCCTGGCCAGCGGAGCCGAGGCCCTGATCTCTGCGAATGCGGGGTGTACGCTGCAGATCCAATCGATGCTCAAAGCCGCCGGGCGACCGCTGCCGGTCTACCACCCGGTCGAGTTGCTGGAGATGGCCTACGGGGAGTAGCGGCCTCTCGTGGGCGGACCGGCGAGCAGTTCTCGCTCCCTACAGCGGCATCCGCTCGGTCTTCATATCGGGCTTCATCTCTCCGGCAGGCTCCGGCTTCTCAGCCCCGTCTGAAGTCTCATCTGTCGCGTCCTCTTTCTTTTCCACCGGGGCCGTTGAGGCCGGCTCTGCGGCGGGAGCTATGGGCGTGACTCCTGCGGCCGGCGGAGCCACACTGACGTCCAGCCGGAACCCGGAGGGCAAGACATGCGGCTGGCCTTCAAAGGTCTTCTCGGTCACCACGAGGTCTCGCGTCCCAATCGGGACCACGAAATAGAGTTTTCCATCCTTGTCCTCGAAGATGCAGGGGTAGAGCTTCTGGTCACTCCCTGCCAGAACGTGCCGACCCAGACCGCGAACGAGCGAGTTCAGGGCCACGACATCGCGGTAGTCGGAGATGTTCGAGACTTTGCCGCCCTTGAGCTGGGCATCGAGAACGTTGTCGCACAGATTCTTCCCGAACTGAGCCAGAACCTGCCGCCGCGTGGTATCCCAGGCCGTCTCGTTGGCGAGCAGGAACTTCTTGATATCCGGTGTGCCGTACGGATCGACGCCGACGATCTCGGTCCCCTCCAGCGGCAGGGCCCGGATCTCCAGACCATTGATCGATGCGGCGATCTCGATCTTCAGGATGTTGCTGAGGATCGCGGTCTGATGCCGCTTGAAGTACTCGACGACGGGTGGCTGTCGCGACTGCTCGACATTCACCGTAGCCCAGGGGACCGACACCGAAATTCCCTGCCCCGCCGGCGCGTGGGTCCCCGTCACAGCTGCGGCGTAGATCGGCTGGTTCTTCAGGATCAGCCAGCCACCGACCCCAGCCAGGACCAGCAGGGCCAGCATGACGAGGATTCCGACAGTGCGGCCGCTGCCTCCGGACTTCTTGACCGCGACAGGGCGACGCGGGGCTTCGGTCTTGGGAGCCCCGGTTTCGAGTCGCGAGAAATCGAACGACTCCGGCCCACCGGGCGGAGCCGCCACCGGGGTCTGCGGAATCGGCGGCTGGGCAGCCGGAGCGGCGGCGGCAGGCGGAATCTCCACCGTGGGGATGCGAATCTTCGTCCCACACTTGGGACATTCCCCCAGCTTCCCGGCTGCGGAGTCGGGAACCTTGACGCTGGCGGTGCAGTACGGGCAGTGGAAGAGGATGGCCATGGAGCAACTCAGAGAAACTCGACTGTGGAGGATTCTCGCAGTCGCAGCCCCATTCGTTAAGCGTTCCAGTGACGATTCCGGGCAAGAAGACCGGTCAATCTCTTTGATATGACTTTTCGGTGTATGACGGCTGTCACTCCGTGTTTGCACTGCAAACCGTGGTTTTGCCCGGCTGTTGGAGAACAGAACTTGAACGAGATCAGCGGCCTCGTCAGGATGCGAAAAGGCAACAGCGTCGGGCTGACGGCTGGAAAAGACCATGAACCCACCGATTTCGTCAGAAAACTCTCAGGGATCCCGCTGGCTCGGCGCAAAAGCGAGATTCGGCGCGGAAGCGATCGAGATCGAGCAAAACGTCATTGATGCCGAGACACTGAGTTCGGCCGTCAGATTGTGGATTGATCGGTACAATGTTGTCGGCGAGCGGGGCGAGTACCTCTGGAAATGGTGCCAATACGGTCTCAAGGCGATTCAGTTTCCGGAAGTTCTCCCCGAGTTTCAGTCCCACTTGATCGACACGAAGCTCCTGGCTGTGGTCTTGGGAGTGCTGCTCGACGATATCGCCGATCACTGGCAGGATGATCACTTTCTGGAATTCTTGATTCGCGGGGTCGAATCTCCTGCGACGCGTTCGCTCGTGAATCTGGGCGATGGAAAGTTAGTCTACGCCGGGCTCACGTGGGACCTCTGGGATGAATTCAATGCCCGTGCGAAGGACTATCCCGCCTATGCCGAATATGCCAAGCTTTTCGAATTCGACAACCGGCAGGTCCTCAACACGATGAGATATTCCTGCCTGATCAACAGTAACGTCGCACTGATGAATATGCAGGAGCATGATGTTTATACGCCGCACAACATGCAGATGATTTCGTTCTCGACGCTGGATCTGATGTGTATTCCCACGCTGGATCGGCAGGAACTCGGTCGGATTCGAGCAGCGATGTGGCACGCGCAGTGTATGGGGCGGATCGGAAACCTGGTCAGCACGTGGGAACGGGAGCTGAAGGATGGGGACTACTCCAGTGGCGTGTTTGCCGTCTTGACTGAGCGCTATCCCGACTTGACTCAAAAAATGATGCTCGACAAGACCGACGCAATCCACTCGGCCCTCATCCAGGGGGATATCGAATCGACCTTTCTCTCGATGTGGGAACATCATCGGGAGAGTTTTCGGGGTAGGCTTGAGACGATTCATTCCGTGGACATGGGGCAGGTTCTGGCTGGGCTGGATCAGCTGCTCCGGATGGAACTGGGGAGCCGGGGGCGCAAATAGCACCTTCTGAGTCTGCCAGGCCGCGGTGAACTCTCGCGGTCGGAGCGACTCATGTGGACACGTCTCCTGAACAAGTGGAACGCGGCCTACCCGGCGGTGTCGATCCTTCTCACCCGGTTGGTAGGCTCGCTGGGCGGTCTGCTGACGATCGTGTACGTCAATCTGACCGGCGCGATTCCGGATGACCTGGTGACGGAGTTTCGTTGGATCGCGTCCTGGTCGGTTCTGGCGGCCGTCATCTCGACCACCTGGCTTTCGCTTTCGATCACTCGCCACCTTCGGTCGGTGGTCCGCGACCTGTTTCGAGGATTGCAGCCGACCCCCGAGTCCGGCAACGAAGCCGTCCTGGAGGCGATTCGTTTCAATCTGGTTCATCATCGCCGGGCGGCTTGGGTTGTCCCCCTTGTGACGACCCTCCCCGTCGCGAGTGTGATGAAATTCGCCTACCACCTCGACTGGTACAGCACGTTTCATGTCGTCGTGGCGACATTGCTGGGGATCGCTCTCTCCCTGTTGATGATGTACTTCCTCACGGAGCCGGCATTTGCCCCCTTGATTCGGCTGCTGACCACGAATGGTTACGCAGTTCCGAAGGATCACCCGGTCGAACGGCTGCAATATCGCGTCATGATGTGTTTCTCGGTGATCCTGCTGTGCGCGATCACCATGATCGGTGCAGTGGCCGTTCGCCGCATGCACGAATTCCGCGACGTCTCTCCAGTCGTTGAGAAGGCCGTCGGGACTCTCGAAGCACAGCTCACCGTCATCTCTGTGATTTCGCTGGTGATCGGACTGGTGTACTCCCGTCTTCTGGCCTACAGCGTGACCTCTCGAGTGGGCGAGATCGTCCGCGCCATGAACTCGGTGCAGCAGGGAAACCTGTCCGAACGGGTCGAGCCCCGTGGCAACGATGAAGTCGAACTGCTCGGGCACCGATTCAATGAAATGATCTCCGAACTCGACCGACGCACGTCGGAAGTTCGTGACCTCAACGCGAACCTGGAAGATCAGGTCGAAACCCGGACCGAAGAGTTGCGGCACTCGCTGCAGCAGCTGCAAGTGCTCGACAAGCTCAAGACCGAGTTCTTCTCCAACGTCAGCCACGAACTCCGCACGCCGCTGATGCTGATTCTCTCCCCGATTCGCCAGCTCAAGTCCGAGTTGGATGAGATGCTGGACCCGCGCAGCAGTTCGCTGCTGGATGTGGCCGAGGTCAACGGGCAACGACTGCTGAAGCAGATCAATCAGCTGCTCGAATTCAGCAAGGTACAGGCGGGCCGCACGCAGGTCATTGAGACCGCTGTGGACCTGAATGAGATCGCTCGGCGACTGGCCTATGCCGCGTCGCCGTTTGCGGAGCAGCGGGGCCTGACTCTGCAAATCTCGCTCGATCCCGAACTGCCAGCCACGATGTCCGACGTGGACAAGCTGGACATCGTGCTGACGAATCTTGTCAGCAACGCCATCAAGTTCACGCCATCGGGCGGGACCGTCCGCATCGTGTCGAAGCTGGTGTACGATGAGAACGGGAACCGGCGTTTGCGTCTGGCCGTGGAAGACACCGGACACGGGATTGCGGAAGAGGACTTCCCGCGCCTGTTTCAGCGGTTCGTCCAGCTGGACGGTTCGCTTTCGCGAGAGCACGCGGGGACGGGGCTGGGTCTGGCCCTCGTCCGCGAGCTGATTGAGTTGCTGGACGGGTACGTCGGGATCGAGAGCGAGGTCGACCAGGGAAGTACCTTCTACTTCGAGATCCCCTGGAAACCACTCGTCGCCGAAAGGGAGACCTTCGAGACCTCTTCGATTGTGATCCGCCAGGAGTCATTCTCGGAACTGCGACGGTGCCACATTGAAGCATCGTCCAAGCCTCGCCCGGCGCCGCCGGCGTATGCTCAGAAGGTGCTGATCGTCGAGGACAACCAGGAGATCCGCGATCTGCTCGTCGACCTGCTCTCGTCGGAACACCATATCTCGGTCGCCGAGGACGGGCTGGAGGCTCTGGCGATGCTGGAGCGCGACACACCGGACCTGATTCTTTCTGACATCATGATGCCGTTCATCGATGGCCAGGAGCTGTGCCGCCGCGCCAAGCAGCGGCGAGAGACCGCCAATGTGCCGTTCATCCTGCTGACCGCTCGCTCCAAGACCACGATGAAGATCGAGGGGCTCGACTGTGGTGCGGAAGATTATGTCTGCAAGCCGTTCGAGGAGGCCGAGTTGCAGGCCCGCGTGCGGGCTCTGCTCCGGGTTCGCCGAGCCAGCATTCTGCTCGATCAGCGAAATGCCGAGCTGGAGAAGATCAACAAGGAACTCAAGACGACTCAGCAGCAGCTTGTGCAGGCCGAGAAGCTCAGCTCGCTCGGCCAGCTGGTCGCCGGGCTGGCACACGAGATCAACAACTCGATCAATGCAGTCTACAACGGGGTTCCAGCCCTGAAGCTGCGGTTGCAGAAGCTGCAGAAAATGCTGTCGGCACCGACCGGTTCCGAGCCATCGCGGCTGAATTCCGAGGTCACGACGCACTTCGAGAAGATGGCCGTGCTGTATGAAGTGATTCGCGATGGAGCCGAACGCACCGCGAGAATCGTCAGTGACATGAAGACCTTTGCGCACCCCGGACGCGAGCGGAACGAAGACTTCGACCTGCACCGCGCTCTTGATCTGTGCCTGAACCTGTCGGTCAAGCAGTCGATGGGGAAGATCGAGATCATCCGCGAATACGGCGAAGTCCCGGTGATCCACGGACCGTACGGTCAGCTGCATCAGGTCTTTCTGAACCTGCTGACCAATGCGGCCCAGGCGATGCCCGATGGCGGGCGGATCACGATCCAGACGACGCGAAAGCAGGATTGGTTCGTCGTCCAGATCCGCGACACCGGTACCGGGATTCCCGAGCGAATTCGCAACAAGATCTTCGAGCCGTTCTTCACCACGAAGCCGCCGGGCGTCGGAACCGGGCTGGGTCTGTCGATCAGCTACAGCATCGTGACCAAGCTGGGCGGGACGATCGATTGCGAGAGTAAAATGGGAGTCGGAACGGAGTTCAGCTTGCTGGTGCCGATGGCAGCGCACCTGATCGGCGAGGGATCAAGCGAGCCCGCGTTCTCCGCGAGGTAGACTGCAGAGCCCCTGCGTGCCGCAATCGGAGGATCGTTGCATGGGCAAGTGACGCGTGCTCTGTTACAAAATCCAATGAGGCATCGCCTCCTCAGTCCCGCGTTCATTCAAGGATCGCCCATGCGTCTGCTGCTCTCGACCGTGACCCTGTTCGCCCTAGCTGGGGCCTGCTCCTGGATGGTTTCGCGATTGCCAGCGGATGAGCCGGCCGAGATCAAAGCGACACCCGTGGAAGCGGACATGCACGAGTTCATGGAGTACGTTTGCGAGCCCCCCTACAAGCGCCTCAAGGCCGCCCTCGCGAACCCGGCGCCCGACAACGCCGTCTGGAAAGGAGTCAAATCCGATGCCCTGATCCTGGCAGAGTCGGGCAACCTGCTCATCGGAAGGCCTCCTGAGAAGGACGCTGCCGACTGGCTCAAGCTGGCAGCCAGCGTGAAGGACAGTGGTGGAGCCTTGTATCGCGCCGCCAAGAAGAAAGATCCGGCGGAAGCCCGTAAGCAGTGGGAGCTGATGCTCAACAACTGCAACAGCTGCCACAAGCAGTTCGCGGGCGGCGAACATCAGCTGACCCCGTAGTGTCGCGCCAAGGCTCGGGGGCGGTGACGGCAGGATTCCGCTATACGCGAAAGATGCCGACGGTCCCCAGCAGTGCGACTGCGACGAGTGCAATCACTCCCCAGCGGAACCGCCACGACAGCAGCATCTCGACAAAGAGCAGCCCGAGGGCCATCCAGATCAGGGGACGCGAGTAGCTCGATGAGCTACTCGTGGTGCTGGACTGAGCCGATGCGGGAGAGGAGTGTTCGAGCCCCCACTCGAACTTGAGCCCAGCCAGGACGCCGCGCCGCAACGACTCCTCAGAGACAGTCCGGATGTCACTCTCGCGCGGGTCGGCGTTGACCGCAAAAGTACGCCTCAGATTGAGGGGCGAAGCTGTCGAGAGTTGATAGAAGCCCGCAGTCCCGGTCTCGGGCCAGAACAGGACCGTTTCCGTTGGCGAGGTTGCGGCATCGCGCTTCTCGGTCAGGGCATCCACCGTCTTCGCGTCGGGCAGCAGCAGTGTGCCCTCGACTGGCTGCGCTACATCCAGCTGCACGGGGCTGCCGACCAGCAGCGGCTCGGACTGAATTCGCCCAGCCATCGAGAACTGCAGCAGGCGATTCATCAGCGGGACAAAGCTGGGCCACAGAACCCAGTTCCCCCAGCTGTCGTCGAGCGAAGTGGTGACGAGTACGACTCGCCCTTTGCCCAGAGGGCGTTCGAGAATCGCGGGGTCGCCCGTCGTCCAGGGCAGCACGGTGGTCCAGCTGGCATCGGCTTTGGGCATCACGCGAGCGAACCGCGCCACCGGCGAGGTGGCCAGGCCCGAGTCGCTGCGGCCTCGAAACGGGCTGAGTATCGGATGATCGAGATTACCGGTCTCAAAGGTCGCCGGATCATCGGAGCGGTCGACGATCTCTCGCACCTCCAAGGGCGCCAGAGTGCCCCAGGTCTCCACGAAGCGACTGCTGTCGACCTGGTCTCCCCACCCGATGACGAGCCCGCCGCCTTGCTGTACAAAGTCGGCCAGGCGTGTGACATCCCCAGCGGGCAGGCCCGCCACATCGCACATCACGACTGTGTCGAAGCGTGCCAGATCGGTTGCAGCCAGATCCGCCGGAGTGCAGATCGTAGGGATGAACGGGCTGAAATCGGCCGCGAGCGGGGTCCCAGCCGACATGGCCGGGGCAAGCGTCAGCTTCACAAACCCACTGGCTGACTCGGCCAGCTTCGGTGCGGGCCGACCATCGACCAGCAGCACTTCAAGATGCTTCCGCCCCGCCACCACCCGCTGAATCTGATTGTCAGTCGCGATCGAATCGGAAGGGATCCTGGCCTCCAGCAGGACCTCGGAACCGGCCTCCGGAAGCTTGAGGGTGGCTGTGATTCTCTGCTCGGCTCCAGCGGCGACAGTGACCGGCTGACTGAAACGAACGACTCTGTCCGCCAGGATCTCAATATCCCGCGTCTGGTCTTCGCTGGTGTGATTCACCAGCGTGACCTCAGCGTGGAATGGACGACCGGTTAAGGCCACTTGCTCGGGAACCTGAAACGACTTGAGCGACAGATTCGTCGGAGGCGGGCCGCTGGCATCGACGAGAAACATCGAGGCCCGCGTCTCGAAGCCCTGCAACAGCTGGCGCAGCTGGGACTCTTCCGCAGGCGTTTCGAGCGACCATTGTGTGGCCTGAAAGTCGCTGATAATGAACAGCTCGACGAGTTCATTGGCGGGAACTTCACTGAGCAGGTCCTGAACCTGTCGCAATGAGACGGCGAGGTCGCCAGCGTCGTCAAGCTGGGGGAGCCGATCGATCTCCCGCAGGACATCCTCGCGGTCGTGAGCGGGGCGGCGGATGATGACGGGCGAGACCGCGTTCCCGATGCGGCACAGATTGAAAGTGTCGCCCGCTCCGGAGCTGAGGACGATCTCGCGGGCAAGCTGGCGGGCGCGATCCATGCGTGTCGCATCCCCGACGCGAGCCGACATGCTCAGGGAACCGTCGATCAGCAGCACGCGATGACGATGAGGAGCGGAGTCTCCGACGGACGAGTTGCCCGTGACGAATGGCCGGGCGACCGCAATCGCCAGCAGGGCGAGCAACAGACACCGCACGAGCAGAACGAGCAGCGACTCCAGACGCACCCGCCGGGCATGGCGATTGACGACCTCGCGCAGGAACTGCATCGGAGCCCACAGCTGGACTCGCGGGTTCTGCCGCCGCCACAGATGAATGGCAATCGGAACCGCCAGACTCCCCAGCCCCCAAAGCCAGAGCGGGCTGGTGAAACCGAACGCCAGAAGAGAGGGGACCGATAGCATGCCCGCAGCATAGGTTGCGGTGGGAGGTTCTGTCAGCTGTTGGGGGGAGGTGTCAGCGAACGGGTGCATTCGCTTACTGGTGGTCACCGCTGGATTCGGCAGAGTTCCATCCTGCTCGGCTCGGCAACGCATCGAGGCGACGACTCGATGATGGCATTGAGCCTTCCGCCCTGAAAGGGCACGACAAAGCAGCCTGGGGCAGAGCGACCATCGGAAGCGCCGCCCCAGGTTGCAGAGTTCCAGCCAGCCGAGCCCTGTAAGGGCGAAACAATGGCTGGTGCGACTCCTTGTTTCGCCCTTACAGGGCTTGGGCCTTTCCAGTCATTCCAACCCAGGGCGGCGCTACGCAGCTGTCGCCGCTGCGCTCTGCCCTGGGCTGGTTTGTGATGCCCCTTCGGGGCGGAACAGAGTCAAGTGCGACGAATCCTCGCTGGCGTTGGTGACGTCCAAAGTGGTCAACTCGGGCTTCGCGCAATCGCCTTTCGGGGGACCACGAATGGGCGAATGCCCCATAAACTTTCAGCATTCAGCCAGCAGGTGCATCTCTGCGATCAGTCCTATTCAGCAGGAAGGCTTATGGGGTTTCCATCCAAATCCACCCACCCTTGTTCCTTTGATGTCTCCTCAAAACGCCAATACGTCGGAGCATCGACTCGTATCGGGAGAACACCTTCATTCGACAGGATATTCCTGATCCCCTGACACACGCTGGTGCCGCATAGATAGACGCCACACCCAGCCTCGGAAATCATATACACTTTGCCTTCACCGCAAATCAGCAGAATACTGTGGGCAATGTCAACTTCCGCAACAGGTATGAATACCCGCCGATGCAGCAGCGCCGCTTCTGCAATCTCATCTTCCATCGCGTCCGGGACTTCATGGAATCCCAACGACCAATAGCGGCTGACACGGCGACCACGGAGCGCGTTGAGTACCTTTCGCGCTGGATGATTCTTCAAAGCCTCCTTGAAGGGAACGTCCAACTCACAATCATGCTTTAAGAAGAGCGAGCAATACGAAAGCCACGATTCATCCGTGTACATGGGCGCCGGCCGCGCTCGCAGGACACCAAAAGGTATCCACGACCACCATTCCGGTGCCTCAATGGGAATTGTGCTGAAGGGGCAATCGTCCGTGAGGTCGCAACCAAGCCACTTATTCAGTTGAGCTGAGGACTCCCCGAATCGCATGTCAAT
Source organism: Planctomycetaceae bacterium (assembly GCA_044337025.1). Lineage (GTDB taxonomy): Bacteria > Planctomycetota > Planctomycetia > Planctomycetales > Planctomycetaceae > TH-plancto1. The sequence continues at coordinate 8,880 of JBIIOI010000021.1, read as the reverse complement.
ATGTCGATGCATAGCCCCTATTTCCCCTTGATGATCTGCCCGACCTCCCCGAGGGCGGCATCGAGGGCCTTGTCTTTGCCTCCCTGAATTCCGGCTGCCGCTACGCGGATGGCGGCATCGAGCAGGCTGCCGGAATCGGCGTTGGAGCCCTTCGCGTCGCTGGGCAGGATGCCGCCGGTGGGTGGGGTGAGCAGTTCGCCTTGCGGTTCGTGGCGGTCGATCGTGGTCACGTCGGCGCCTTTCGAACCCGAAGGGTCAGCGCCCGGAGTTTTCTTCTTCGCAGCTTCGATCGCGTCAATCAGCTTCTGCAGCTGATCGGCGGGCTTCTGGAACCAGTCCCAGCACCAGAGGTGGTGCAGCGTCCAGCCCTGGCCGGTCAGGACCTGGTCCCGCAGGCGGTCGCGATCGCGGGCGGTGCGCGAGGTGCGGTAGGCGTTGCCGTCGCAGACCACGCCCAGCAGGTAGCGACCGGACTCGTGCGGATCGACGACTGCCAAATCGATAAACACCCCCGCCACGCCGACGTGGGTCTGGCACTCGTACCCCTTCTTTTTGAGTTCCGCCAGCACGACCTCGGGGAACCGGTCATCGATGACGGTTCCCTTGGCTGCTTCGGTCGGGGCTCCCTTCTGGGCATACTCCAGGAAGGCCCTGAACACAGCTGGGCCGCGACCCGTGGCGCGGGTCAGGTCCAGATCCTCAGCCTTCATCGAGGAGAAAATCTCGCAGCGCCGCTTGGCTCGCGTCATCAGCACGTTCAGCCGCCGCTCGCCGCCCTGGCCTGAGACGGGGCCAAAGTTGAGCGAGACCTTGCCGTTCTCATCGGGGCCGTAGCCGACGGAAACGTAGATCACATCGCGCTCGTCCCCCTGGATGTTCTCCAGGTTCTTGACGAAGAACGGGTCGGGGTTCGTCGGGTCGAAGAAGGCCTCCAGCCCGGGGTTCTCCTTGCGGAGCTTCTCGATCGCCTTGAGAATCGCATCCCGCTGGGTGACCGAAAACGCCCCGACGCCGAGGGTCCACTTGGGGTGGGCCTTGGCGTGATCGATCACGGCCTGCGCGACAGCCTGGGCCTCGACAGCGTTGACCCGGTCGATGAACCGACCGGTCTCGATGAAGCGGAACTTCAGCCCCAGTTCGCTGGTGCGTTCGGGGCTAGGGATGATGTACAGGTTGTTGTTGTAGAACTCGCGATTGGAGACCGCGATCAGCGACTGGTGCTTGCTGCGGTAGTGCCAGCGGAGCATCCGCTGCGGCATGTTGCTGGCGATGCACAGCCCCAGCACACTTTCAACATCGCCAGCCTGCATATCGGGTTCGTCGTCATCGCGCACGTCGACTTCGCCCAGCACCGTCCCGAAGAACTGCGTGGGGGGCATCTGCTTATCGTCACCGACGCAGACCATCTGGCGGCAGCGAGCGGCGGCTCCCAGAGCCTCGACCGGCCGGACCTGGCTGGCCTCGTCGATCAGCAGCATGTCGAAGTCGAGACCACCGGGTTCGAGGAACTGCGACACCGACAGCGGGCTCATCATGAAGACCGGCTTGACCGCTTGAATGGCGTGACCGCATTTGGCGAGCAGCTGACGCAGCGGGATGTGCCGGCGTTTCTTCTGCATCTCGTGGCGCAGGATGGTGACCTCTTCATAGAAGTCGAGTTTGCGCGGGCGGGTCAGGCATTCGAAGTGGCTGTCGGCGATTTCGATACGAGAGAGAGCGATCCGCTGCTCGTCCAGTTTGCGGAATTCGGCAATCGAGCGTTCGAACTGTCCGCCGTCGAACTGGGCCAGCTCCGGCAACTGCTTGAGCATGCTGCGGAACAGAGCCTCCATATGGGCAAAGGCCAGTGCCTGCTTGGCTCCGGTCGGGGCGATCCGGCCCGTGTCGATGCGTTGCAGCAAGGCACCGTCAGCCACGCGACCGACCTGCTCGCGCAGCTCGCTGTAACGTCGCCACTGCAGGAGCCCTTCGGGCTGAGTGTGCCACGATGTGAGCCGCTGCTGGAGGGCATCGATCGGTGTCTTGGCGGCTCCGCATAGAGAGATCAGCGCCTCTTTCAGAGCAGGCCGGGCCAGTCCGCTTTGCGTTGGATCGGGGATCTCGGTCGGGGCGGGGGCGAATGCGACGGGGATATCAAGCTTGAGAGCTGACGCCAGGGCCAGCAGTTCCTTGGCGGTCTCGCTGAGTTGCTGTTCGAGCTGATCGGCGAGGGCCTTGATCCCGGCCGGTTCATCAATGCGAGGCAACATGGCCCGGTAACGCGATGACAGATTCCCGGCACCGCAGTCGGCGTCCCACTTCTCGAAGTTGCCGATCAGGTTCCAGTCGGTCTGCTTTCCCGCCCAGTACTTGCCGAAGGCCTTGGTCCCGAGGTCACCCGCTTCTTCGAGGGCTTTGATCCCCTTGCGACGCTCGGCCAGCAGAGACAGGATCGCGACGCGGTCGTTGAACTGCTTCGGTTGCGGACCGGCCAGAATGGACAAGAGCGTGCGACGTGCGGCTCGGTAGGCTCCGCGGAAGATGCGAAAGAATCCCTGACCGTAGCGGGCATAGTCATCGCGCGCAGTGGCCACATCGAGGTCCCAGGCTGACTCGACAACGACGCCCTTGAGCTTCTCTTCCGCAGTGACGATCGCCCGAGCCGCTTCACCGAGCTTACCGACGGCCGCGCGGTGGTCGATCCACACGGGGTTCGCCAGAGCGGCGATGTCTCCGGTTGGTGCAGCCAGAAGGGCCCGCACTGTCTTGAGCAGTCGATACGCCCCATCGAGAGTCGTGGGAGCGTCATCGTTCACACGAGCGGCCAGAGCCCGAGCCGAGTCCGCAATCCCGGTCAGATGCGTCACGGCGACCGACGCGGGCGTGACTAGTCGCTGCAGGTCAAGAGGCTGCAGGGCGTCCAGCTTGGAACCGCGCCACGGATGCTGTGCCGGGTTGCCGATCTCGCTGAGCAGTTCGGCGTAATCATCGAGCTGTTGATGGATCGCCTGAATCTCTTCGGGCTTCCAATTCTCTGAACCGGACAGTTCGAACTCCGGCATCGGAGCCCCTTCCGACCGCAACCGGATCAAGTCGGTCAGCACCTGATATGGAGTCAGCCCCGATGGAGGGACCGGGGTGTGCATCCGGTCGACATGCTGATTGAGCGAGTCGCGGACCTGGGTCAGGCGTTCCACGGTTTCTGAAAGGTCGACGGCGTCTTTCGGCTTACCGAGTTTCAGCACACGCTCGATCTCGGCAAGTACGACCTTCTTGTTGGCCATCTCGCTATGCAGTTCCAGGCACATGTCGCCGATGCCGATCTTTTCCAGCCGGCGTTTGACGACCTCGAGTGCGGCCATCTTCTCAGCGACGAACAGAATCGTTTTTCCGCTCTTCACCGCAGCTGCGATCATATTGGTGATCGTCTGCGACTTCCCGGTTCCCGGAGGTCCCTGGACGACGAGATTCCGGCCCATCGCGACCTCTGCCACGACTAGTGACTGCGAGCTGTCGCAATCGATCACATGACTCGTGGATGCGGGCGGGAGCAGATGATCGAAACGCTGACCATCCTCGACGAGGGGCGGTGCAGCTGCGAACCCTTCGCCCAGGAGAGCCCGAATCAGCGGACGATCGGTGAGCTTCTCCGCCTCGGGCCAAGTGGCGGGGTCCAGATCTCTGTACATCAACAGCTTGGAGAACGAGAAGAACCACAGCACCATGTCATTCGGCAATACCTTCCAGTCTTTCTGGTCCTGGACGGCCTCGGTGACCTGCTGGAAGTAAGCGGAGGGGACGAGGTCGTCCATTTCCGCAGGGGCTTCCGGCAGTGCGATGCCGAAGTCGATCTTCAGGCGGGTCTTCAGGGTCAGATTCGTCTCGATGTCGTCCCCGGAGTAGACCAGGCTAAAACGAGTCCCCGCGTTCTGACGTTCGAGACGCACCGGGACAATCAGCAGTGGGGCATGGCGCGGGGAGTCGGGCTTGTCGGCTTCAAACCATTTCAGGAACCCCAATGCCAAGTACAGGATGTTGACACCCTGCTCTTGGAAGGAAGCAGTTCCATCGGTGTAGAGCCCCAGCAGTCGGCGGTCGAGCTCTTCGGGATCAAGAACGGTGTGCAGGACATTGTCGCTTTGACGTTCCTCGTCCGTCAGCGGCTTGGTGATAACGGCTTTGCTGAGCGCCTTCTTCGTGACCCGCTTGGTGGCTGTGGATTTGGAAGTCGTCTTCCGCGCGGTCTTCTTCTTCGGAGTCTCCTCATCTTCGGCGATCGGTTCGGGGTCGGGAGTCAGTGGCTGGTCGGCTTCGGGCTCACCCTCTTCGGACGCAGCTGCGACGACCTCGCCCTGTTCGAAACGCATCGGCTTGGCATCGGAGACCAGCAGTTTGAAGACCTGATCGGCCAGCTCATCTTCAATTTCGAGACTCAGGCCGGTCTCCTGATCGCGTTTGGTATCGAGCAGCCGGTTCTGCGTGGAGAGCTCCAGCAAGTCGCGACGGGCCACTTCCAATTGCTTCAGCAGGTCGTCAGTCGAGGGCATGGGCCGAACCGATCATGGAATCGAAATCCGAGGGGGAACTCCATACTACCCAATGGTTTGCGAAATCTCATCTGTGTAATGTTTGATGCGATTCACCGTAACCTCATTGCAGGAATGAGCTTGCGAACCTTTTGTGAATGAGGGGCTGTTCCATTTGGCAACGGCAATTGTCTCGAATACACTATAGGGCTCCCCAGAATTCTGGCTGACCGATCGGAACTCCGACCATGACCAAGCGTACCTTTGTCGACGTCAAGACCGCCCTCGCGGAAAAGTATGAGCGCCTGGCTCGACTGACCTCCAGCGTTCCGCGCAAGTCCACCTATGCGCACTTGGCACTGAAGTACCGCCGTCAGGCGGAGCAGGCTCGCCGAGATGGGCACAACTGAGCTGTCTCGACCGCATGACATTTACACACCTGCGACGCGCATCCGAGCCAGTCGCAGGTTTTTTGCTGCGCAAGGCTGAACCCGGCGATGTCCCAGATTCCGATGCCTGTCGGCGTTCCCCGGTCTCAAGCCGCAGTGCTGACCATCGGGAACTTTGATGGAGTCCATCGTGGGCACGTGGCCATGCTGGGTCGGCTGAAAGAGCTGTCGGTCCAACTCGGTCTGCCAGCGGTCGTTGTGACCTTCGATCCGCCTCCTCTGGCGATCCTGGCTCCGGAACGACTCCCACCGCGACTGACGACGGTGGAGCAGAAAGTGGCGCTGCTGCGGGCTCAGGGAGTGGACGAAGTCATCGTCTGGCCCGTGTCGCGCGAGCTCTTGTCTTTGACCGCTGAGCAGTTCTTCGAGCAGATTGTCTGTGATCAGCTGAAGTGCCTTGGGATCGTCGAGGGCCCCAACTTCTGCTTTGGACGAGCACGCGGCGGCAATGTCGAGGTTCTCAAGCGGCTGGGAGCTGCTACCAACACTCCCGTGGTCATCGCGGAACCGAGCGAAACGGGCGGGGCGATGATCTCCTCGAGCCAGATTCGCGGTGCGCTCAGTGCCGGTGATGTCGTTCAAGCCCGCGAATTACTCGGTCGCCCGTACGCCATCGAAGGGACCGTTGTGACGGGAGCTCAGCGAGGTCGGCTGCTTGGATTTCCGACTGCCAATCTGAGCCAAGTCGAGACTCTGATTCCGCCCCGGGGGGTCTACGCCGCGCGCACAACGATTCAAGGAATCGCGTGGCCTGTCGCCCTCAACATCGGCCCGAACCCGACGTTTGGCGAAGACCAGCTGAAGCTGGAGGCCCATGTCATCGGGTACTCCGGCGACCTGTATGGGCAGACCCTGAGCTTGCAGCTGCTGGACCAGCTGCGAGGAGTTAAAAAGTTCAGCGGTGTTGAGGAGCTGCGTGAGCAGCTGGAGCGGGACATTGAGCGCTGCAGCGAGATATTTCGCTCCCAGAGTTAATGGCCTACCGGCCGGGTCCAACCGAGCCCTGGAACGAGAAGACCGCCACGTCGACAATCTGGGAGAAGACCGGGCTGAGCGTCAATCGCACGTACCGGCGATCGGGTGATACGACAGCTTGTGCCGCCAGACGGCTCCCTTCGGGGATGAGTGTCACGATGGGAGCAAACCCGACTCCGCCAGGATTTCCGCCGGGCTGAGTTCGTGACGGAAGCGAGCCTTGGCGCGAGTTCCGGAACTCGGCGGCCACTTGGCGGATGGCTCGATCAGGACGGCGCGGGGCGGGCTGCACGACCAGAGCTGCAGCTCGCTCCCATTCTTTCGCGGCCCCTTGTGGTGAGACCAGGAAGGAGGTGCGGCGCTGCTCCCTGCGGCCATCTTCCAGGGTGATTCGAATCGTCTGCTCTTGTTCCTTGTCGAAGAGGACTGACCTCGTGACCTTTTTTTCCTGCGGGGTCCCCTGATGGGTGATGATCGTCACACTGGCCCGGTTTCCCACGATCTTACCCGAGGCATGCTTGACCTTGATCACATAGTCGCCACTGAAACCGACGGGGCAAACGTAGTCCTCGAAGCAGTTCTCCGGAACGGTTCCGTATCCATCATTGCGCAGATAACCGCCGCCCGCCGACTCGCGCCAGGTGAAGCTGGCGATGTTTCCCGAGGGGTCTTCGACAGCCAGATCCAGGTCGGCTGTTCCATTCCAGGCGAGGCGGACCGACAGGTCGCGCTGGCGGGCCTGTTCGGCTCGGCGGTTCAGCTCGGCGAGTTGCTCCAGTTGATTGGCCTTCTGCAGGGAGGCAGCTGCACTGCCGAGCAGGTCTTCGGCCTGGCGATGGAGCTTGTCGCTGTCGACAGACCAGACATTCCGGAGTGCTCCACAGGCGGCCCAGGCGATATCGTCGGGATTCTGGGTTTTGGCAGCCAGTTTGAGGCTGAGCGCATAGGGCTCTGGCCGATCCGGGGCGAGGTTGGAGGCCTCGCGGTACATCCTGAGAGCGGCCTTCTCGCGACCGAACCCGCTCAAGTAGGCCCCGGAATACATCATGGTGTCATAGGAAGCGTTTCCGAAATCAGCGACCGAAAGAATGACGCGATCGACGTCTTCCTGCGGACGCCCCGCAGCCTCCATCGTGACGGCCAGAATCTCGTACATCCAGGGCTGGGCCTGTCCCGAAATGATCGCGGCGTTGAGCAGCGCGATCACGTGCTCATGGTGCTGATGAGCGGTCAGGTAATTGATCTGCTGCTGAACGGTCCGGACCGGAGGAGTGTTCTTTGCAAAGTACTCGGACCAGACCGCCGGGTCCGAAGTCTCATCAGGTAGTCCCGGAACTGGTCGAACCTCAGCTGTCCCCCGGATCAGCAGGCTCCCGGACTTGGCAGGTTCATTCGACTTCGCTGGAGTCTGAGGAGTCGTAGCGGGAGCAGGATCCGACGTTGAGGTAACGCCAGCGGCGGCACCCGGGGTTGTCCCCGGATTCCGCCGCGTGGGTTGAGACTTCGCAGGAGCCGCATCCTGCTTATTTTCACTCAGTTCAGCGGTTTTTTTTTCCCGACGACAGTCGACTTCCCAGTGGGAACACTGAAAATTCCGCCGCCGCCGCCCTGCTGACCGCCTCCACCACCGCCAAGGCCGCCTTGCTGGCCGCCTTGCTGACCACCTTGCTGACCACCGCCGACTCCACCAGCCACTGCCGAGATCACGGGGATCGGAATGACCAGGTCACCGACCGGGTAGACGCGGGTCTGGTAGTTCTCATTCGCCTTCTCAGCGGTTGTGATCTTCATGACTTCGTCTTCGATGACGTAAGTCAGCTCTGTCCCGTTGACGTTCTCCAACAGCAGCTTCAGCGCACTGCGGAGAGTAATTCCGGAGATCACGAGGTTCACACGAGCGTCAGCATCCAGCCCTGCATCGGTCAGAGCCTGCTCATCGAGCCGGATCGGAATGTTATGCAGCTGGGTGATGAAGTCGACGACTTCCTTCAGCGTGTTGTCCGGGAATTCCAGTGAGGTCTGCTGATCCAGTGCCCGCGAGATCTTCTGCTCGTTGGCACTTTCCTTGTGCAGGTCGACTGACTTCCACTTTTCACGCTTCAGGGTCAACTGCTGCCAGACAGCGGCTGGTGGATAGCGGACAGGAGGTTCGTCCGAGAACGGCACGTGGGACTGCTCGACGGAATACAGAGCCTCCAGGAACCGGTCGTAGCGGAGCGATTTGAGGATTTCACTCTTCTGCAACTGGCCAGCGGCTTCGGCCGAAAAGACAGTCGCCGAGGCCAAGGCCGAGTTCGGGGCCATCGATTCGACAAGACGGGAGACCGCCTCGGCTTCTTCGAAGGCCGCCTGATCCCCGTGGAATCCGTCGTCCATCAGAGCCCGAATCCGGTCCACGATCTGACGCAGCTTCTCGTCCTGCTCAGTTGCGAAGTCAATCACCCGTTGCTGGGCTTCTTGTTCCGCTTTGCGCTGCTCAGTGGCCTGAATCCGCCCCTGAATGACCTCAATTTTGTTCCGGATATCGGTCAGAGCCGCGTCCGCCTGCTTGAGCAGCTGAGCCTTCTCGTCGGCATCGATATCCAAAGCGGACTTGATCGCACCACGGCTGCCTTCGACACGGGACACAGCTGCGTCCGGAGCCGTCGACAGGGCACGCTTGGCTTCTTCGATATCGTTCGTCAGCTGCTGACGGAGCTTCTGAGCCCGAGCATTGCGACGGGCTTCTTCCTGAGCAATCGGGGACAGATCGACGGGCTTATCACGGCCCTGAAGTTCCTCGGGGGTGGGAGTTTCGGCAGCGGGTGCCTCGGCGGCAGGAGCTTCCGGGGCCGCAGGAGCTGCGTCACCGGCAGGAGCCTCCTCGACCTGGGCCACCGTCTGGATCATCAGTTTTCCGACGCGGTTCTTCAGGCCCTTGGCCCTCACATTGGCCGGGTCCAATTCGCTGA